>NZ_MSLS01000012.1 GCF_001940785.1 Bacillus sp. MRMR6 | reverse complement strand
ATTTATTGGACAACAAGTATTCAGCGTCTCGGATAAGATAATCTGCATATTGTACAGAAATATGCTTTCCTTTTTGAGCCCTAACTTCATTCAAAAATGCATCCAAATTTTCCGCGTCCAACTTGCTCATCAAGCTTTTAGCTATGCCGTTACTATCTATCCATCCGGTTTTCGTAAAGCGTGTAATCAATTCCTGTAAGGATTGGATGCTTGTAGAAGTTTGGAACTTAACAACTTGGTTTACTTTATTCCCAGCCAAATCGTATGTTGTTATGCTATACTCGTGCTGACCAAGTGGCAGAGTATAAAGTAGGATTATCTCCCCATTTTCTACGGAGTTTCCATCAAATGCTATTGTTGTTTTTGTGTTGTCAATTCCGGACAAATTATCTTTGAGCTCCATGACCGGATTGATATCCACGGAATCGTTGTAACTATCATTCCGAACGCCAGTCATATCAATAGTAGGAGCAGTGGAATCTAGATTAATAGAGATGTTTTGCTTCTCTTCAATATTTCCGGCATTATCCACTGAACGATAGCTTACATCATATTTTCCATCCATATTGATTGTGATCGGCTCAGTGTATGTTTTCCAAGTGTTTCCACCATCAAAGCTATACTCCGTTTTGGCCGCACCACCCGATAGTACGTCAGAAACATTAAGACTCAACTTTACATCATGTGTATACCACCCGTTCAGTCCGTCCGGTTGAGGTGGTGTGACAGCAGCCTCTGTAACAGGTGCTGTTGTATCAGCAGATGTCACTTCAACACCGTCAACTACCAGTTTTATATCGCTAAAGGTTATATCCGCATTACGTGCTACAAACATACCTACGTAAACGTAATCTGGATCGATGCTTGTAAGTTTAAAATCAAACCCTCCAGTGATAGTTGCTTCATTTCCAACTTTAGTTGCATAACCGTCTGAATTGCTTTTAATAGAAAGATTTATGATGTCTCCTACAGAAATTCGGTTTGCTGCTGTTCCACCTTGGGTAAGTACTCCACTCTTTCTAGCGAAACTATTCCAAAATCCTCCTGTCGCTGCCTTAGTAAGCTTTAAAGGAGCTGCTGCAATATATTCACCCATAGTAGTGTTTATATAAGAATCGATATGCATTTCATCCCTGGCCATCAAGCCAAAGGATACTTGATCATTAAAACTAAAGTTATTAATTTTCGCTTTAGCTGTTAGCGTAAATGTGCTTTCTGCGGGTACTTTATAGTAATACATGGCAAATCCATCAGTCGCACTGGCTATTTTCCCTTTATTATTTGCTACTGCAATATGCATATTTCCATCACTATCTGTTTCAAGAGTTTGATTTGCAGTGCTTGGATCACCACCAACATCACCAAGTACCGTACCTTTCCAAATACCATAATCTGCCCATAATGTACTTTGCTGCAATTCACCAGTATACGGCGTTTCTTGGTAATTTGGATTGGAAACTAACGTATCTGCTTTCGTTGGAGCTTCAGCATAAATCACATGTTCCGCAAGTCCACTTACGCCTAATTCTTTAATTGCCTTTGTTAGAAGGTACGCATTATACCTTCCGCCCCAGATATTGGTATGTGTATTATCCACGCTTTGCTGTTTTGAAGAGGTCCACGCATGGAGATACAGTGTTTCACTTGGGCTCAGTTCGTCATATAGAGTTTTAGATAAGGTAGTCATATCAACTACCGGAACATTAAGCGCTGTCCCCAAATCCCTAATGGCTTGTCGATAATCTCCGCCTGGAAACTCTCCGACAGTGTCTGTAATATGAAGATTAGAATTGCTCCATACACCTGTAGACGATCTTCTGACAATAGGAGTAGAAAGGATAACTTGAGTTCCCGCCGCCTCAGCTGGTTTAATATAATTTTCATATAAGGAATTCGCAAATGATCCTGGATCCAAATAAGTTCCATTCGGATTTGTATATCTTTCCGGCTCAGTTTTTTCATCATTATGGCCGAAACCGATTAATAAATAATCTCCGCTTTTCATGCCGCTGAGCAACGTTTGATACTCAGGATCAGTTGTATAGCTTTTTGAACTTCTTCCAGACAAGGCAAGATTTTTTATGGTGAAGGAGCCATCGAGATAATTTCCAATTTGAGTACCCCATCCATACCTTGGATAATAGTAATTATCGGTAAAAGAGCTTACGGTCGAATCCCCAACAATCCAAATTGTTGGAGTACTGGCAGTAGTTTTTGCTGTTATTGTCCGGTCGTCAGCTGGTTCTCTGGCAAATGTAACAACGTTGTTAAATGCAAAGGTGAAAAACATTATGAAAGTCAGTAACTTGCTAATCGCTATTTTTGACTCAATTTTCATTCTTGAACCCCTCTCAACAAATGAAGCTTCTCTTTAGTTCACCTATACATGCAACGCATGACTCTCTTAAAGAAATACACGAATGATACGCTTTGATAGTAATCGCTGCGTCATTTCTTCCGCATGTTTCAGTTCTCCCTTCAATTCATTTTGTGGTACCCACGTATTTTATTATGAAGGTTGACATTATGTCATAGTCAACAATTAAAACGTTTTCATTTTTGCTTGGGAACGAAAAGCTCCACCTTCATAAAAAAGGGGGAGCTTTATATTTCTGTGGAGCTAAACTTTTCAATAATAATTTATTTATTGGACAACAAGTATTCAGMGTCTCGGATAAGATAATCTGCATATTGTACAGAAATATGCTTKCCTTTTTGAGCCCTAACTTCATTCAAAAATGCAKCCAAATTTTCCGCGTCCAACTTGCTCATCAAGCTTTTAGCTATGCCGTTACTATCTATCCATCCGGTYTYCGTAAAGCGTGTAATCATTTCCTGTAAGGATTGGATGCTTGTAGAAGTTTGGAACTTAACAACTTGGTTTACCTTATTCCCAGCCAAATCGTATGCTGTTACGCTATACTCGTGCTGACCAAGTGGCAGAGTATAAAGTGGGATTATCTCCCCATTTTCTACGGAGTTTCCATCCAATGCTATTGTTGTTTTTGTGTTGTCAATTCCGGACAAATTATCTTTGAGCTCCATGACCGGATTGATATCCACGGAATCGTTGTAAATATCATTCCGAACGCCAGTCATATCAATAGTAGGAGCAGTGGAATCCAGATTAATAGAGATGTTCTGCTTCTCTTCAATATTTCCGGCATTATCCACTGAACGATAGCTTACATCATATTTTCCATCCATATTGATCGTGATCGGCTCATTGTATGTTTTCCAAGTGTTTCCACCATCGAAACTATACTCCGTTTTAGCTGTACCCGCTAGTTTGTTAGAAACGTTAAGACTCAACTTTACTTCATGGATATACCACCCGTTCAGACCGTCCGGCTCGGTTGGTGTGACTGCAACTGTTGTAACAGGTACATCAGAAAGACGATCAAGTAGAGCCTGTGCTTCCCCAGTCCAATAAGGATTAAGCTGACTTGTATAAACACCGCTTGTATCAGGAGTATATACACTTACTTTGCTAAGTGAATCCACTTCAAATTGTACGCTGTTCTTACCGTCTACACCGCCTACTCTTACTGGTGGAATAACGTAGTTAGAGATGTTATATCCAAGGTCCTGTATTTCATCAGCAATTAAAGCGCCGTTATAAAAACCGCCAATCTTATTATTGTGAGTTGAATCTGCAGGGACCATTACTGCCTTTGCTATAGGAGAACTTCCATTCGTGGCTGCAGGGTCATTCTTGTATGCTTTTTCAAAGGACTCTTTTGTTAATTCAAACATATCAATAACCTTAACACCCTGCTCTGCACCTAACTGTTCAACCGCTCTTACATAAGCATTATTGCCAGTTGTAATCGTTCCAGTTGTGGTGTCCGTAGCATCATGATGAGTTCTTATTGTGCCATCCGCGTTAAAATACTGTCTTGAAACAGGAGTAACTAAAATAGGAGTTGCACCTGCATTTTTTGCTACATCAATATACTGCTGCAAATACCACTTGAAGGTACCGCTGGTATGTGGATAAAATTCTGCGCCATACTGTTGTGAAAGACTTGCCGGTGTTGCCTCTCTAACACCCGGAATGGAAGGATAAATACCATTTGCATCCGGTGTTCCCATAGAAACAAATCTGTCTAAGAGATAACCTAATTGATTTGCTTCGTCATTATGTCCAAATTGAACCAGCAAATAGTCACCGGCTTTAATGGTAGAAGTAATTTTATCAAGACTTCCCTCATTTATAAAGCTTCTTGAGCTTCGGCCTCCGTTTGCGTAATTAACAACATTTACCTTATCGGAATTGAAAAATTTCTGTAAATATTCTCCCCAGCCACCAGTATCTGAGGTTGGCCCGTATGTCTTAACCGTTGAATCACCTGCTAAATAAATATTCACACGCTTACCATCCGGAATCTCATTTCCACCGCCTCCGGATGAGCCAACTCTAACCAGGTTAACAAGCTTAATAGACATCTGTGTGCCTTTCATACCATTCACGGTTTCCGGCGTAACAACAGCCTTGATATAATAGCCTGCATCGTCACTAGTAATCTTGTAAGTTTTTGAAATATACGCTGTTGTGGCATAGATCAACGTCTCAGTTCCATCCGGACTTACTCTGTACCACTGGATTAAAGAACTGTCATTTACGTTATCATTTGGATGTTTAAATTCATAACCTAAGCTAACGGTATTTCCGACGTAAGGTATATTGATATCATCATCTGTTGTAAAGAAAGGATCAACCTTAAATGTTGGTGCTGTATCACTGTCAGCTGAATATGATGATGGTGTCCAACCTCCAAAATAATCAGCAACGTTAATTGCGACAGCTTGTGCCTCCGATAAAACTGGTGACCTTCTTTGCGATGTATCGACTGCTGAATGATTATAAGTTGTATTATATTCTGCAAAATGCGCATTTTCAGGCGGGCCACTCATATCTGTCCAGCCTTTGGGGTCTATGATAGAATCACTCTGAAGCTTGGTATTCAAAAAGGTTACTCTTGCTCCTGCTCCCCAAGGTCTTCCGAAGAAACCTGAAGCCTGCATATTTTTACTACTGGCTGTTACAGCACTGTTCCTAAATAGGTAGCCATAAGATGCTGTATCCCTTGCTGCTGTGATATAACCACCTACAGCCTTCTCACTGTAACCGGCGAAATTCAATGTAGCATTATCAAATACCACATTTCCATCACCAAATATATAGTCTGTGTTACCTTCTATAAAAGAGTTTTTAAAATAACTGCTATTCGTACTGCTGTTACCGGTGTAAAGTGTGTCCTGGCTTCCAAGGAAACTGCAATTAATAAACTCAGCTCGGTTTCCTTCGATAATCATAGCTGCAGCTCTTTCTGTAGCTGCTTTTGAAGTAACATCTGTAAAAGACTTTCTTTCTACATTGATCGGGCTTGCGGATGGTATATTGGCAAGCTCCACACCATCTGCTAATTCCTCATCTGTCATGTACTTGTTGAAGGAATTTTCAAATACGATGTTTTCTGCTTTGAAGTCGGTAGCCGCACTGGTGAGATAAACGGTACCACCCCATTTACTGGCAATATTCTTGGAATACTTATCAAATGCATTTTCTGCATTATAGAAGCCGTCAGACCCCATGCTGTAATATTTATAGCCAATCCCGTAATACCAAGTAATTTTAACCTGCGTATTAGGATCACTGGTAGGATTCGGATTAGAATTTACAAGTGTAATAAATGGAGTTTTTATTACAAGCTGTGCCCTGTATACACCCGGCGCGATATGAATGGTTATTCTATGAGCTTCATCGGTTGGGTTCATTCGGGCTGCTGTATCAAGAGCATCCTTAACTGTACTGAAATTATTGGCCTTAGAGCTGTCGCCAACATACAAATCCGGAACCCAGGCAAGAGGCTCTATAGCAGTGTTGCTAACAAACAGAATATCTTTTGTGGTATCCTGTCCATTAATAACTACGTGAGAACTCGTACTATAATTCTCCGAACTAACAGCTGTAACGTTATAGGCACCATCTCTAAGGCTTACTGTGTATCCGCCATTTGAAACGGTCCCGTCATAAGTGTATCCATCATCAACATTTGTAAATGTAATAATTGAAATTTGAGTTGTTGATGGTAATCCCTGGAATAACCCTGTTGCAGTATGTACTGCTTTTTTAGCAACTGTAATATCCTGAACGGTGTCAGCGCTTAGATTTATACTACCGCCATCCACAATTTCATAATCATTGACACCCGAAATAACGGCTGTATACGGTACTCCATCCTGAATATCAGCTTTAAAGGTCTGATCATTTGTATTTACTATAGCTTCAACCGGTGAGGAAAGGCTTCCCTCTGGAGGAGTAAATTTGATTTCTAATTTACTTACATCATAACTGCTGTCAAAGCCCTTAATATTTCCACTTATGTTGACAAGCTTGTTAGCTACAACATCAAAACTAACACTTTTCCCTGCCGTAATATCAGAAGTCGATGTACGTAAGACCTTGGTTTCATCGGAAATTCTGTAACTGGCTATATTCTTTAACGTAGCAATATAATCATAGCCCGTTGCAAGAACGGCATCAAAGGTATTGTCTGCATTAACATTTACAGTTGTAGTATCGCCGGTTTTCTGATTCGTAAAATCAAGTGCATACCCGGCAGAAATATCACTGTCATTTAAGTTCACAGATCCACTTACCTTAACTCCGGGAGTCCTCGTCACTCTTTGGAAATAAGGTTTTCCACCTTTATCCGCTGAAACATAAATTTGATAGGATCCGGAATATTGTGCTGTGAATTCAACTTTTTGTGCGGATGTCGTAAAATCAGCTGTACTATCCTGAACCTGTGAAGCATCCGGTTTTACTGTAACTGTGGTCCCGCTTACACTTACTGCTGCGTGAACAAAGTGAAGGGTTTCATCTCCATTACTCGTTCCACCATAAACCGTAATTTTATCCCCGGCTGTAACATTATCAAGAGTCAAATACCTCCTCCCGGGACCTCCCGTACCATTTGCGTAATAAACTCCGTTTGCATTATAACCATCATCATAACTATACTTTTGACTTCCCCAGAAACCAGAGGAATTTAGACCTACGGTAGAACCATCTGACTCATAATAGTATGACCTATCCGTTGTACTCGGATTGGCTATGGTTAAATCCCCAAATGAAGTGGTTACATACGTACCGGATTTAATTGTCGTTTTACTGTCAAGAACATCCGCTGTAATAATATTGTTGTATATATCTCCTGAGGTTTGGATTCCTCCAAAATCCCAAATGTCAATTTGCCTGTCGTTAGATGTATCACTGGCAAATGCAACAACGTTGTTAAATGCCGAGGTGAAAAATATGATGAAGGTCAGTAATATGCTAAGCACTTTCTTTGACTTGATTTTCATTCTTGAACCCCTCTCAACTATGGAAGCTTCTTTAGATTACTAGATTACCAAGACATTAAAATAGTAAATTTCTTACTCCGTTGCATAGCTCTATCTAATAGAAATCCATGAATGAAAATGTTGTTAAAAATAGTGGCTTTTTCTCTCTTTTTCGCATATGTTAGTTCCCCCCTCCATTCATTTCTGTTACCCACGAATATAATTATGAAGGTTGACACTATGTCATAGTAAATAATCCAAAGGTTACATTTCCGCTATGGGAACACCAACTAAAACATACTGCATTTCCTGTTGATCTTCTATCACATTGGCAATTACAATTCCAATAATGTCCCCATTCATTTTTAATTTATGCTCCTGCATATACTTGAAAGGCTCTTTCAGCAAATCTTCTTTTACATTTTTTTCGCCATTTACCGGGAGCTTTGCAACACTAATGAGGGATTTTCGTTTTTCATATCTTTCCGTATATTCATTTTGTTTTAAATTATATCTATCCACATGGGCCGTTTTAACAGCCACACCCGCATTTAGAATGAGACGGTCGTTTTCTACATCTTCTTTTCTAATTAGATAAACCCGCAATACTTCCGGCGACAAATATAAGTGATCCTGGATGGCCGTTATCCTTTGGGGTTCCGTTAATATTTCATCCCTCCTTTGATAAAGTACATATGAAAGATCCACGCAATCTCTTATGTAGCATAGTTGTTTAGTTTCCTCGGCTTTTTTCATTAATACCAAATCATCTTTAAGTCTATGTCTTAAATTGGTTAAATAGTTAATTTGTTCGTCAAATTTCTGCATCCGCTTCTCGTATTCAGAGATTAAGTCTGCCAAATTACTGTTCTTCATATTTCCTATTTCGGTATGTGTAAAACCATACTTTCGTAATAGTCTTACATTCAAAAACGTTGATAGGTCATTTTCATTGTAGTATCGATAATTGCTATTTTCAGATCTTTTGGACGTGATATAGCCCATCTTTTCATATCTTCTAATTGTATTTGTTGTAACGTTAAGTACAGTTGCTAATTCACTAATCTTGTATTTCATAAAATCCCCCTTCGGTATAACAATTAGTTGTGATTTTCACATTATATACTAAATATTCCGACATTCGAATATTTTTTGACTCCAATCTTGTTAGACACATTTCTTTGCTGTCTTCTTTATTCGCTCTACGATTCAAACGTTTACAATATTTATTTCTTTGGTTTGTGATAATTTAAAATATTCTAACTATTATTTTTATTCGAAAAGTATTCAATAATACTTTTCATTACAAAAATTCAAAGTCAGAGGTGTAAAAAATGAAAGTTTTAGAGAAAGTAAGTCAATAAACCGATGACGTTAAAAGAAAAACAAATTTAGGAAAGGAATGCTAGAAGGCGTTATAACGATTGTGTTTGGAGAGGTATGCGTAAGTCTGACGGGCAGGTTTATGCTGTTAAAAAAACTCACAACCTATTTCCAGCAAAGTCAATACATTGTATTGAAAAATAAAATGTTTTTCACTGTTTTCCTTCGCATTATAAACCTCACTTTTTCTGGTATTTGTAGGTGAATAGTATGATAGTACACGACACATCTTAACTCTTGCAGGGGGAAAGTGGTAAAAACTAATTGCAAGCACTACCTGTGAAGAGATGTTCCATTAGACTTGTTCCAGAATCAACTTTCTAAACCTGATTTAGGAGTCAAGTATTAAATGGAAGGGATGAAAGAACGCACGGAGTACCTATCTGATTTCTTCATTATGTAATGAAAGCGGAGGTGAGTAAAATGTATTGGGTGAATGAGGAGCATAAGGAAAACTTTGCAATATTGGAAAGGAAGTTTCCACACTGTTACGTTTATAGATGTTGAAATACATCTTCCTGTTATGTGCAGCACTTCTAATGAATAGTTAATTAAGCTACCAATATTTCATCAAAATTATTGTTAATGGAGAAAAAGGACGTGTTTAGATGTCATACTACTTTGACAATGAATTTGAGGATTCCCTAGTCGTTAAAATGAGTGATCTTCCATATAGGGGGATAAAGTAAGGATACAATGGTTGGTCTGATGCAGAGGGTCAATTTTGGTTAAGTAAATATGAATGCGAGGTTATTGGCTTCCCAAGTAAGGGTGAAGAAAAGCCCGCTGCGTATTACTATTTAGCATTGGGAAGTATAAATCGCTACCTTAAGCTATACAATCGAAAAAAGGAAATAAAGAGCTTATGTTTCTTCAAAAGTAAAGAAGAGTTTCCTAATAACATCATGAATCAGCAGCAAATTTGCTACCTTCTAAAAAAGGATCCTTCTGGAAATGGTATCAAGGAAATAGGTTATTTTTTTGAACACAAATCTGTAAATCCGTATTCAGGTAGAATTAGAATGGCTTATGATGTTTCATTGAATCCTAATTTCCTAAAAAACAAGATGAGAATCTTGCTAAAGAAGGATGAACTAATCAAGGAAAAACATAAAAGTTTATGGGGGTGAAATGGGAGGTAGAATCTTTGGCTTAAAATTGGAATTTTATATAGGATCACCCATTCACTTTTCCCGAGGTCATAGGTGACCCAATATTCATGATTGGATGTGAAAAAATGAAAAATCACACAACCATATTAAATGGTAAAGTAATTAATGGTGATTTGCAAGGGATTCTATTAGATGATGCATTTATGGATTACCTGAAAGAAAAAAATTGGTTAAAAAATTAAAGCCTCGAACTATTGGATGGCATGAGGAAAGTTATCATTATTTCAAAAATTTCCTAGATTCATTAGGTATTAAATATGTGCATGAAGTCACGCATTCAATATGTGTTGACTATTGGGAGTTCATGGAAAACAAAAAACTTGCTGAACAAACAAAAATCACTAGATCCCGTTCGATTAGAACGCAATTTAACCATTATAAAGAACAAAAATTGATCCAAGAAAATCCTTGGTCAGGTGATTCCTTTAAAGTTCTAAATAAGGATGTTGTAACAGAGGTCCGTTCTTTAGAACCAAAGGAAATGAGAGTGTTACTCAGAGAAATCGATACATCCACCTTTGTCGGTTTTAGACTGTATGTCTCTTTGTGGATGATGTTCGATAACGGAATAAGAATTGGTGAACTACTCAAATTAAATGAGTGGGATATTGATTTTGAAAATTGCGAAATTCTTATTAAAGATCCTAAAAATGGGCAAGACAGAATGGCACCAATCAGTGAGGAAACAGCATCACTTCTAAAAGCATTAATTGAAAACAATAAAAAAATTCCTGAACTGTCCTGCAGTATTTACCGGAATCAAAGGTGATAGATTAACTTACGCAGGGGCTTATGATAGTTTAAAAAACTATACTAGGAACTCTGGAATCCACATGAACTTTCATAAAGGTCGTCATACCTTTGCTAATCTTTTTTTAAGTGATTGTGAAGATCTTGACCTCCTTATGGAAACTGGAGGATGGTTAACTGTAAAGTCAGTCATAAGATACAACAAAAAATCAAAGAAAGTGAATAAAGAGCTTCATCGTAAATATTCACCAATTAAAAAAATTCTTTAAGAAAAACGGCAGGTTTCCTAAAAACAAACCTGCCGTTTTTCTGTTTATAAATTATTAATTGGACTAAATTGATGGTGTTGCTCTTTAATGTCCTCACCATTCATCTGAATATACTTTCGAACCATATTCATCGTCGAATGGTCAAGAATTCGCTGCAATGTAAAAGCATCACCGCCGTTAAGAATGTAAAATTTTGCAAACGTATGTCGAAACGTATGAGGTGATACCCGTACATCCTTTATATTTGCTTTTTGACCGTATTCTTTAATTCTAGTTCTTACCCAACTTGGGTCAATTTTCCCACCGTAATTGGAGAGAAAAATAAAATCAATATCATCAAAAACACGGTTTTCCTTTATAAGCATATTTAACGCTTTTGCTATTTTTTTGGATAATGGCAGAATTCGAGCGTTAGTATTTTTGGCTAAATAGGCAGGTACTTTTATTATCTTTTGTTCATAATCGAAATCCATTTTTTTAGACCCAAGGCTTCGTTACTGCGAATCCCTGTATCTAAAAATAATAGCATTAACACGTAGTCTCTAAAACCTGCATAGGTTCGCTGATTAGGTTGATTAAGTAAATCGATAATCTGTTTTTTCGAAAAGGCTTGAATTGTATCCTGCTCGGTCTTTAATAGTTTTACCTTTGATGCTGGGTTATTAGGAATGTGTCCCTCGTCAAACAAGAACTTGAAAAAGCATTTCAATGTTCTTAATCGAATGTTCACCGTAAAAGGTGATAACCCCTTTTTATCGGTTTTAAATTGGCAGGATGCTTTAGTATGATCATCCCACAGCCGTTTTTCTTTACTCATATAATAGACATAATCACGATTTATTTCTGTAGTAACCTCATCCGCATATTTTATTTTGGGATGATTGTTTTCCAGAAACGATAAAAGGTAATTAAAATGTTTACGGTGCTCACTTAATGTCCGTTCACGAAGTCCTTCTAATTCTTTTGCTCTCATAAAAATTTCAAACCGTTCAGCTAATAATTTGTTCGAAACACTTTGCTTTGCACCTTCTTCTAAAAAGACACGATCCGAAACTGTTTTTCTTCCTTTTCTTTTGGTTTGCTCAGCCATAAAAAATCCTCCTTAACTAAATGGATTTTCCCAATAGCAAGGAGGTCACACAGTCTTTTTGACAATAGCACCAACAGTCTATATGTAAAAAAAGAACTTTATTCAAGATTTTCCAAAATGCTAAAAACGTTAATAAATCAATGTTTTTTGGCGGGACTGTGTGGGAATCGAACCCACCAGACCTGGCACGCAGGTCTCAAGCAGTTTTGAAGACTGTGGAGGACACCAGTACCCCATTCAGCCCCGTAGGTTGTATAAAAGAGTGTTCTCTGCTCTTTCATTTGTAACAATATAATACAATTTAATATAGTAATAATCAAGTGAGTTGTCGAATCTGTCACTTTTTCGACAACGTTTTTACCGGCAATCCAGCCAAAAATTAGCATTAAACTCCACCTATCAAGAGAATACTTGTCTTCTACTCCCAATTAAGAATATAATAAAGTGAAACTTCCATCAGTGGGGTTTTTTTTCATCCCCCACTGATGGTTAGTTGAACTTATCGGGCTTTTACGGGCAGTTAACCCCACTAAGGATTCCTTATATTCATTCATAACATTGAGGTGGGGTCTTACTGCCCGTTAATGCGGGATAAGAGGATGAAAATAGTATGTTGTAGGTGAGTAGAATGCAGCTAACAGGATGGTTTCTATGGTTTATGATGTTTTGGATCGTAATTATGGTCACGCTTTTTGCGATTGGCGGCTATTTTATGTTCCGAAAGTTCTTGAAGAAGCTTCCAAAGGAAGACGGGAAGTCTGTTATGGACTGGGAAGAATATTACGTCAATAAGACACGTCATTTATGGGGAGAAACAGAGAAAATCCTTCTCGAAGATTTAGTCAGCCCGGTTCCTGAGCTTTTCCGTGATGTAGCAAGGCATAAAATTGCCGGAAGAATTGGCGAACTGGCATTAAAGGAAAAAGTTTCTTCTATTACAGAGGAACTAGTCATTCGTGGCTATATCCAGGCTACTCCAAAAAGAGACCATAAATTTCTACGTAAGAAACTTTTTGAAAACAGAATTGATGTTGCTCCTTATGAGCACTTGTTCTAGCCGTCCTTATCAGGGCGGTTTTTATTTTTTCCAAGTAGCAAAAAACACTGTCTACTTAACAGACAGTGTTCTTAAAACTAAATGGGTTTGACACGGTTAAGCTGCTTATATAGATTTTTATAATCTCTGTACATGGCGATCCGCCAAGGTACAATCATACTAAAAGCAAGGAGGAAGAACATTCCGCTAAGTTCTCCAAAATCAATGGTAGAACTCAGAACTGTTTTTAATCCTAATCTAACAACTAGTAAACCTATTAAAATAACGGCAAAGGCCTTCGATCTTTTTAGATAGATTTCGTTATCACGAATCTCGAATTTAGATGTCTTGATTAATAATATGGAAAATAACATTCCTACTGTGACGACTTCCACTATTTCTAGGGGAGTTAATCTAAAATCTGGCACGATATACATGAGTGCACCACTAGACATAAAAACGGGCGGCATGATAATTTTCAGTGCATTTGTAGGTTTCTTAGCCGCTTTCATCCGGACAAATAGTGCGAAAAAGCCCATAAAGACGGCGCCTATTGATGATATTACAACAAAGTTCATCTGGAATTCCAACTCCTATTAGGAGATTACTGTATTTAGGTTCATTTTACCTAACCGATCATATCCACTTATTATACTGTCCTGAACAGAACATGCAAGCTTTTAAAACCCTGTAAATCCGCCAAACATGCCGCTAAAGATAATAATAATTTTCGTCATCCAGTCGAAGAAAAGGACAACCCCCATGGCAATCATAATCCAACCGCCGATTTTTACAATCTTACCACTGTTTTGGCGAATCCACTTCATTCTTCCAACGAAGAAAGAAAGAATCAGGAATGGAATAGCGAAACCTAGGGAATAAGCGGTCATATATAATACACCTGAACCAGGGTTTGAGGCAGCAAGTAAAATAACTGAAGTTAGAATTGGACCGGTACAAGGTGTCCAGCCTGCAGCAAATGCCATCCCAATCAATACTGAACCAATATAACCAGAAGGTCTATGCTTGAATTCAATTCTACGATCCTTCATTAGGAAATCAGGATTGAATACCCCAACAATCATTAATCCAAAAAGGATGATAAAGATTGCACCTAGTTGACGGATTAGATCTTTGTACTCTAAGAAAAAGCGGCCAATAAACGAAGTACCAAAGCCAATTGCAATAAAGATGGCTGAGAATCCAATTAAGAAAAAAATAGTATGTAGTAGGCTTCTTCTTTGGAGAAGAGCATTCTCAGCTTTTAACTCCCCGACAGACATCCCGGTGATATAGGATAAAAACGCTGGGTAAAGCGGCAAACAGCATGGTGAAATAAAACTCAAAAATCCAGCACCTAAAGCCAAAATAATATTTACATCAGACATATTAACACTCCCACTATAGTCGATACTCCTTTATTTTAACAAAACAATAGACTAAATGATAATGGTTAACATGAATATTTTGTGTCTCTAGAAATCGCGTTCATTTCTTCCAAAAAACACCAAACGTATATTTGGTTATTTTTTTACAAATTTCTTTGAATTTATTCCCAAGATAGGTTATACTAGTAAAACATTGTCATTTTGTTGCCTATTTTTTTACTAAAATTATGGGAGTTTCTCCGGAAAGGATCTCGGCCGTGATCAAACAAGATCTAATCTCAATGATAGAAAACAAGCGTGCTGAACTCATTAAAGTAGCGAAGACGAACGGTTTGACTTCATCCGTTGCCATCCGCTACAGCCAGGAGTTAGACCATCTATTAAATGAATATAATCGTAGGTTCATTCAAAAGGTTACGAACGCAAGCTAATATATATAGGTATTTTCATAGCGAAAGCCTGACATCTCTGTCAGGCTTTTTTGGATGACGTCATGATTTTCGCGAAATCCGCTCCCTTTCCGCAGGCTCACCGCTGAGCCTCCTCGGTCGTTCCGACCTGCGGGGTCTCATCTGTCTCGTTGTCCTGCAGGAGTCTCGCGGATTTCGCGAAAATCAATTGAGGCTTACGTGAATGTCCTTCTAATTAACAGCATCCTCTAAACGTTCAACTGCTCCATTTTGCAAGAGGAACATTTTATGGTAGAGTCCACCTAAAGCTAGCAGCTCTTGATGGGATCCTCTTTCTACTATTTCACCCTGGTGAAGAACTAGAATTAGGTCTGCGTCCTGGATAGTGGATAAACGGTGTGCAATGGCGATCGTCGTCCGGCCTTTTCGCATTCTTGCAAGGGCTGTTTGAATCGCTTCCTCTGTTTCCGTATCAATATTCGCGGTTGCCTCATCGAGAACAAGGATTTTCGGATTGGCTGCAATCGTCCGAGCAAAGGCAATTAACTGCCGCTGACCACTTGAAAAGGTAGAACCTCTCTCAACAACCCGATGCTCATAAGTGTCTTCTAATTTCTCAATAAAGGAATGTGCCTGAACAAACTTTGCGGCCTCTTCAACCTGTTCATCGGTTAAAATCGTATTATGAAGACGAATATTGTCCTTCACAGAACCATAAAACAAGAACGGATCCTGTAAGACAAGGCCCATTTTCTCTCTTAATTCTTGCTTGGAGAAATTGCGAATCGAAACACCATCAATATATATATCTCCACGCTCATACTCGTAAAAGCGCATTAATAGATTGATGATTGAGCTTTTTCCACTTCCTGTATGACCGACCAATGCAACGGTTTCCCCTGGGTTGGCGGTGAATGTAATGTCCTTTAAGACATCCCGTTTTCCATCATAGGAGAATGTTAAATTCCTAATCTCGATTTTTCCTTTTGCAATCGAAAGTGATTCTTCTTCCTTTTGAGCTGGAGCCAGCTCTTCCTGGTCCAATAATCCAAATACTCGAGAGCCCGCAACAATGGCTTGTTGATACAGTGACAGCCTCATCATCATGTTGTTTACTGGTTCAAAAAAGCGATCCAGATAGTTAACAAATGCATAAAGCACCCCGATTTCGACTGAGGTTTCAAAAGATGCTAACCCAAAATAATTGATCACGATGATTAAACCTAAGATTGAAATCAAATCAACAGCGGGACGTAGTAGTAATCCATCAATCTTAATATTTCTCATTCCAGCATTATAGTGTTTCTCATTAATATCTTCGAACTCTCTCCGAAGTCTTCTTTCCTGGCGAAAAACTTGGATAATGCTCATGCCCTGCAACGATTCACTTAGTTTTGCATTCAGCTGGCTTAATCTTTCGCGCATATCTAAATAAAATCGTGCACTTAACTTTCGATAGAGACTCATAACGAATACAATGAGCGGGATAAAAATCAGACAGAAAAATGCTAGTTTCACGTCTAAAATAAACATCGTAATAAAAATACCACCAAGTAAGAACCCACTTTGGATAAACGTTGCCAGTACGGTGACAAACATATCCTTTATCGCTTCGGTATCATTGGTAACCCTTGAGACAATGCTTCCTGCAGGTGTTTGGTCAAAGTATTTTAATCCGAGTGACTGGACCTTAGAGAAAACATCAATTCGAAGCTGCTGAATAATTTTTAACGCGATTTCCTGAAATTTCACCAGCTGAAAGAACAATAAACCCGCTTTTACAATTTGAATAGCTAGGTAGCTTGCTCCAAGAATAAAAAGAGGTTGGAAGGCCATATTACCTGCTGTCAAGTGATCATCAATGAAAATTTTTACTAAAATAGGACCAACTAACTCTCCTAATGTAGTCAGCAAAAGGAGCGCAAATGCTAGTGTTATAGTTTTTTTGTGTGGTTTTGTATAAGAAAGCAAACGAAATAGAACTTTTCTTTGCTCTTTTTCAGTTAGTTGTACTGATTTTTCCATCCTACTGCCCTCCATGTTCAACTAGTTCTTCTAGCTGCTGGCGTAAATACATCTCTCTGTACCATCCGCCTATTTCCATTAGTTCATCATGTGACCCTCTTTCAGAAATCTTTCCATCGTCAAGAACTAGAATCAGATTGGCATGTTGAATGGCACTTAATCGGTGTGAAGTTATAATCGTCGTTTTTCCTTCGCGATTTTCTCTCAAGGAAGAAAGGATTGCTTCCTCCGTCTTCGCATCGACAGCGGATAAGGAATCGTCCAGAATTAACACCTCTGGTTTCATCATAAGCGCTCGGGCAATGGAGATTCGCTGTTTCTGCCCACCGGATAAGGAAACTCCACGTTCCCCAACAACGGTTTGGTAGCCATCAGTAAACTGAAGAATATCCTCATGGATACTCGCCAATTTCGCGGCTTCATGAATCTCCTCTAACGATGCATATGGATTTGTAAAAGCAATATTTTCCGCCACTGTGGCAGAAAACAAGAAATGGTCTTGTGGGACATACCCTATTGCCTCTCTTAATTTTTCCAGCTTATAGTTTTTAATCTTGTAGCCGCCAAAAAGGATTTCACCTTGATAATCCTCAAATTCCCGAATAAGTAATTTTAAAAAGGTGGTTTTACCAGCACCAGTTTTACCAACAATTCCAAGCGTTTCGCCTTTATTTAATAGGAAGGAAATATCCTTTAACATTGGTTCTTTTTCGCCTGGGTAAGTAAATTCTGAGATTTCGTATTGGATATCACCGCTAGGAACTATCTCTAAGGAATCCTTGTGATCAGTCACCTCAACCGGTTCCCTAAGCAAGGCTGCAACACGATCATAGGAAGCACGGCCGCGCTCAACAATGTTAAACAACCAGCCGAAGGCTAGCATCGGCCAAATTAATAGACCCAAATAGGTAGTGAAGGCAATTAACTCTCCAATGGTTAACTCTCCTGCTAAAACAAATTTGGACCCAAATGCAATCGCTAGGAAAAATGAAATACCAACAATAATGGAAATCGTGGGATCATAAAGGGAATCGATTTTGGCCACGACTATATTTTTTTGAACCACATCTTCTGACTGTTTGCGGAAATCCTCAATATCTTCCTTTTCCTGTCCAAAGGTTTTAATTACCTTAATCCCCGAAATACTTTCCTGTGTTTTATCATTTAATGATGAAAATGCTTCCTGTGCCTTATGGAAGGTGCGATGCAACATCGTGCCAAACCAGCTCGTTAATAGCGCCATAAACGGCATCGGAATTAAGCAGATTAGCGTTAACTTCCAGCTGATTGTAAACGCCATCGTTAATATGACGAACCCACCGGTCGAAAGTGAATCAACTAAGGTTAATACCCCAGCACCGGCTGTTTGCTGGATCGCCTGCAGGTCGTTCGTCGCATGGGCCATCAAATCTCCCACTCGGCGTTTTTGATAAAACGCTGGGGACATGTTAGTGAAATGGTGATATAAGCGATTTCTCAAGAGCTTACTAAGTTTAACCGATGAACCAAAAATTTTAATTCTCCAATAATATCTGAGGACATACATCCCGATCCCAGCCAATGCAAGAATACCGATCCATTCGAACAAAATTGGTTTCGTTAATGTCTTGTCATTGATATGGTCGGCGATGATTCCAATCACCTTTGGCGGAACAAGCTGCAGCAATGCTACAAACATTAAGATGATAATTCCGGATATGTACGATTTTTTTTCCTGCTTAAAAAACCAGCCTAAATCTAAAAATACCTTCATGATAACTCCCCCGACGTGCCATTCTGTTTAGTAATGATTATTATTTTAGAAAAATCATTTCGATTTACTAACGATTAATTTTATCAAAAATTCCCAAAATAATAAAGATTATAAATATGTGTTGAGACAATAAAAAAGCACCCATTAGTATGAGTGCTTGTCCGATATTATTTGCCTTGCTGTTTATTCATTGCTGACATCATTTGGTTGATCTTCTTTTGAGAAGGCTTCATACCCATTTGCATCATCATCATTTTTAACATTTGTTCATTAATTGGCGGATTTTTCTTTAAATAGCTCATCATATATCTGCGAGCAATGAAAAATCCTAGAGCTACACCAGCTACTAACGCTAGTACAACAACTAGAATCCATAAACCTGTACCCATTAAACTTCCTCCTTCATGTTGTCTATCATACAGTGTACTAAATTAAACGGGAATATTCAATATCACTTTCGCTGTCTAAACATATTTTCTTTCTTTTATTGGCTTTAACCATCCGAAACGTTTATGGTCCATATCCAGCGCTAAAAAGGAAGATTCACACTTTCTTAACACTTCAAAAAAGACTGTTTCCGCTTCATAGCTACCGGATGCTTCTACTGTAATTAAATCTTGGAACACTTGTAAATTTGCCCTACTTAGTTTTCCACTTAATTCAAATGAATAGGTACCTCGTTCTGCACGAAATTCCTTTTTCTTCCCTAGCTGTTTTTGAATGAGTTGATGTATTTTTAAAACCTCTACCGTTTTCGTTATATAGGAAATTTGTTTTTTGGTAATAAATTTAAGTTCGCCGTCTGCTTTGTCATGTTCCTGAAAAAGATGAAAAAACATCCGTTCTCTTCCGAAGTAATGAGAGGCAAATTCATCTTCTATTAAATAAAGTTGATATTTTCTCACCAAAATCTCCCCTTCGTTGATTACCCTTTTAATCATTATAAGGAAATACTATTAAATCTTTTGTCTTACGGTGGCAAAAACTTTCACTTTTATTGTCGAATTCATAAGATTCTTACAAATTTAATTATATCTTACAAATAAAGGCATTGTCACTCAGGTTCGTGGACATTCATTGAACGTTCAATTTTGACTATTATTCATTATTATTGGATTGTGATATTTTTGGGGATGGAACGATTCCTTCAAGGCAGTAAAGTCTTTGACAAGGGAATCGTTCGAGCTCTACGCTTCGCTTTTAAGACAAAAACAACAAGTGCATTACTTAATTCCAAATAAAAAATGACTACCCAATGATTAAACATTAGATAGTCATTTCTCATTATAAAACCGTTCTCACCATAAGGACGGTTTTTATTTTTGCAATAATGCTTTCACACGAGCGACAACGTTGTTTACGCTGAATCCATATTCCTCCATTATTTTTTCACCAGGTGCTGATGCTCCGAATGTATCAATGGCTAATACATCACCTTCATCACCTGTATACTTGTGCCAGCCTAATGAAGAACCCACTTCAAGGCCTAGACGCTTTTTCACACTCTTCGGTAAGACAGAATCTTTGTATTCCTGTGATTGCTGCTCAAAGCGATCCCAAGAAGGCATGCTCACAACTGATGCATGAATCCCATCGCCCGCTAATGCTTTTTGTGCTTCAACCGCAAGGCCTACTTCAGAACCTGTTGCCAGTAAAAGTGCATCTGGAGTTTCTTTGTCAGCAGGTGAAATGACATAAGCACCTTTTGAAACACCTTCATACGCGTTCTTATCAGTATCTTTGATAGTTGGTAGGTCTTGACGAGTTAACACTAACGCAGTTGGCTTGTTCGTTGACTCGATTGCAAGCTTCCAGGCAGCTGAGGTTTCATTACCGTCTGCAGGACGAATGATAGAAAGACCTGGCATTGCGCGCAATGCTGCAAGCTGTTCAACCGGTTCATGTGTCGGGCCGTCTTCCCCAACCGCAATACTATCGTGGGTGAATACGTATGTGACAGGTAGTCCCATCAATGCCGCTAAACGAATTGCCGGACGAAGGTAATCTGAGAATACAAAGAATGTACCACCAAATACTTTTACCCCGCCGTGTAGTGCAATACCGTTCATCGCTGCGCCCATTGCAAACTCACGGACACCAAACCAGATATTACGGCCTTCATAGGCACCAGGCATATAGTCGCCAGATCCTTTAATCATGGTCTTATTTGAGCCTGCTAAGTCTGCAGATCCACCGATTAGGATTGGCAGGTTCTGTGCGATACTGTTTAACGCTTCACCAGAAGATGCACGGCTCGCAAGGCTTTTCCCTTCACTGTATACAGGAATATCTTTGTCCCAGCCTTCAGGAAGTTTATGATTTAATGCTTCTTCTAGCTGAGCACCAAGCTCAGGATAGTCTTTCTTATATTGAGCAAAGGTTTCGTTCCATTCCTTTTCCTTTTTCTCACCATTTTCAACAATGAGTTTTTGGAAGTGTTCGTATACCTCTTGCGGTACATGGAAGTCTTCATCGAAAGTCCACTTATACGCTTCCTTCGTCAGCTTTAACTCATCTGCCCCAAGCGGTGAACCGTGTACCCCTGAAGTTCCAGCACGGTTTGGTGATCCATAACCAATGACCGTTCTTACTTCAATCATGGTTGGGTGATCAAGGTCCCCTCTTGCTTCTTCTAAAGCATTAGAAATTTCTTCAAGGTTGTTGCCATCTTCAACACGGATATACTGCCAGCCATAGGATTGGAAACGTTCCTTGACACTTTCAGAGAATGATTTATCTAAATCACCATCAAGTGAAATATCATTTGAATCATATAGGACGACTAACCGGCCTAATTTCAAATGTCCTGCCAGCGATGCTGCTTCAGCAGACACACCTTCCATTAAGTCACCGTCACCACACATACTGTATGTAAAATGGTTCACAAGTTCATAATTATCTTTATTGTAGACACTCGCTACATGGCGTTCTGCCATTGCCATTCCAACTGCCATCGCAATCCCTTGTCCAAGTGGACCCGTTGTTGCTTCAACGCCTTCTGTATGGCCATACTCAGGATGTCCTGGAGTTTTACTTCCCCATTGACGGAATTGCTTTAAGTCATCCATCGTTAAGTTGTAACCAGATAGGTGCAGCATGCTATACAATAGTGCCGAACCATGTCCTGCTGATAAAACAAAACGGTCACGGTTAAACCAATGTGGATTTTTAGGGTTATGGTTCATGTAACGAGTCCATAGTGTATAAGTCATTGGTGCCGCGCCCATTGGCATCCCAGGATGTCCAGAATTGGCTTTTTCAATGGCATCAATGGAAAGTGTACGAATAGACGTTACGGCCAATGCATCAATAGTATCAAACATGTACAAAATCACTCCCGATTCAATAGGATAATAACAAATTTAATAATATAGTTCTCTTGTTGGTAATTCAACAAATAACATCAAAATGGAGAATAAAACTCATTTTGTTCTTTATTTTGCCACAGACATGAGGCTTTATGTAAAAACTGTTTAATTGTGTTAAGTGTAGATTTTTTGTGAAGTCTGCTTGCTCCCTTTCTGCGGGCTCACCGGCGAGCCTTCTCGGTCGTTCCTTGAGGCCACTGAAAAAGTGCTAAAATTTAGGCTGTTATGAACTTGGGTGCTGATTGGAGACAATCTGGCACTTTACTTTGTCCCGCAACTTCCTCAGGTGAGACATTCTAGCACTTGTTTCAGTGGACTTTGTCCCGCAACTTCCTCAGGTGAGACATTCTGGAACTTGTTTCAGTGGACTTTGTCCCGTGACTTGCTCGGGAGAGACATTCTGGCACTTGTTTCAGTAGACTGTGTCCCGCAACTTGCTTGGGAGAGACAATCTGGCACTTGTTTCAGTAGACTTTGTACCGCGACTTGCTCGGGAGAGACAATCTGGCACTTGTTTTGGTAAACTTTGTCCCGCGTCTTCGGGAGAGGTAAGCTGGCACTTGTTCAGTGCCCTCCGTTCCCCCTATGGGATCTCACCAGCTTCGTTATCCCCCAGGACGTTGACGTTGAGCAACCTTCTCCAAATGAACAGCGCACAAAGGAAATGCGTAAATGCGTAGATGCGTAGCATTTACGAGGAGTCGCGCAGATTTTAAAAAAATCACCATTCCTTTACTATGCCATGTAAAAAAGGAAAACAATTGATGTTTTCCTTAGTGAAGGTTATTTTTCTTTCTTTCTGTAATTTTGGCAGGCGTTACGTCGTTTCCTTCTGGATCAATAATTTTTGTATTGGTTAATGTATCTAACATCGCACTGCGGAAGGTAGCTAAGTACTCACTTCTTAAACTTGATTGTTCTTTTGCTTCCGTTTCAGTTAATCCAGACGTCTTTGCTTTTCTAGCTAATTCATTGATTCTTGCCATTTTTTCATTTGAGAGCATCTATAAAAAGCTCCTTTCACGTATTAAACATTCTAATAAGGAATGATTCTACTAAAAAAAAGACCATCTGACAAGGCAAATGGTCTACTGCTTTTGTGAGTCTACATACTCTTGGTATCTTCTATGGACGGTGGCTTTTGAGATATTATATCCGAAACCCCTTAGAGTAGCTGCGATTTCTGAGAAAGTTAATTCATTCTTGCGTAGTCTAACAATTTCCTCAAGCGGGACTTCTATTTTCTCCCTGCCAGAATGATCTCCTTGGTTTTTAAGATTTTTCTCTGGTTTATATCCTTGTTTCACCGCACGTTTCATCCCGCGTTTAATTTTAATATTATGTAGTTTCCTTTGATATTCTTCAACCATACCGACAATCTTCATGACCATGGCATCGGATTCTGACAGCTGTAACTCACCATTATTAGAGATACTATATAGTTTGGCATTTTCTTTTAAAATACAATGAAGCAAGGCGATTTTCGCATTTCCTCTTCCCAACCTGGTCTCATCTTGAATCAGAACAGCCTGTGCTTGCTTTTCTTTTAGGAAATCTAATAACTCTAGAATCCCGTCTCTTTCAAGATCATACCCACTAGCTTGTTCCTTAATGACCGTTAATACTTCAAATTGATATTGTTTAGCGAGGTTAAGAAGTTCCTCCTCCTGACGCTTTAAAGAGGTTTCTTGAGTTTCTTTATTTGTACTTACCCTACAGTATATGATCGCTTGCATTACTTCCTCTTTCTATTCCCCAGCTGCACTTGCAAACTCATTTGAAGACAAGACTTCATGGTTAACGGGAATGATGATGACTTCACCAGGCAAAATGATATCCCTAATATTATTATGTTTTTTTACCCAGCTGACAAATTCCTTGTTTGATAAAGAGTGCTGATTAGCATATTCACTAGAGATTTTCCAAAGAGAGTCCCCTTCAGATATAGTAACCGAAAGGTATTTGTTGTCTTCAACAGCGTTACCTCGTAAAGATAAAAGAAATGCTAGAGAGCAACTTAAGATTATTAGAAAAATAGCATAAGAGTATTGATTCAAAAGGTTTTTCATTATTAAAATCCCCTCACCAGAATATATGTTCGCCTTATTTAATTTTATTATAATCCGAACATTCGTTTGTTGTCAACCGTTTTCTCGAACTTATGTTTGTATATCTTTAATAGCCATGATATAATGAAGACAATACATAAATAGTGCGAGGTGTATCTATATGACAAAGATATCAAAGCGGCAACAGGATATTCTCGACTTCATCAAGGGGGAAGTTAAGAAAAAAGGATATCCGCCATCTGTTAGGGAAATTGGTGAAGCAGTTGGACTAGCATCTAGTTCCACAGTACATGGACATTTAGCTAGATTAGAGAGCAAAGGACTTATCAGGCGAGATCCAACCAAACCAAGAGCAATTGAAATACTAGAAATGGATGAGCACATACACATCCCTAGAAATAATGTTATCAATGTTCCGGTTGTTGGTAAGGTAACAGCTGGAATGCCTATAACTGCTATTGAAAATGTTGAGGAGTATTTTCCGCTTCCTGAGAGATTAGCACCCGCTGACGAACAAGTATTTATGCTAGAAATCATGGGTGAGAGTATGATAGAAGCAGGTATCCTTGACGGGGATTATGTGATTGTGAAGCAACAGCAAACTGCTAACAATGGTGATATTGTAGTTGCCATGACCGAGGAAGACGAAGCAACCTGTAAGAGATTTTTCAAAGAGAAAGATTACATTCGCTTACAGCCTGAAAATTCCACAATGGAACCGATTATTTTAAAGAACGTTTCAATTTTAGGTAAAGTAATCGGAGTTTATCGTCATATCCATTAATCCAAAAAACTAGCACATGGCTGCTAGTTTTTTTATTTGTGCAGTGTTCATAACCGTATTAACATACCCAACAAATCATTTTTCACTTTCGTACCTATTTCCCCTTTATCTCCATATACTGAGTATAAGGAGAGGAAACTTATGAAAATTGAAGCTTTTGATATCGAGACGCTGAAATTGATTAGAAATAAGCTTGATACGATTTCCTTTGTTGCCAAAAGCCATTATCAGGACCATCCAGAATTAATGGACACCATTGAAAGTTTGTCTAAAACGGCAAAAATGTTTGCAAATTTGAAACTCCAAGAATTGACCGATCAAGTAGAAACAAACGGTTCTCAAGGAGGAATTGTGGCAGCCATTGGCAACTCTTACTCTAGAATGACCGAGTATCAAAAACAAAAGGAAGAACACTTTCCAAATTGGAAACTATAGATAAAGTGAACCTTCCATCAGGCGTGGTCTTACTACCCGTTAATGCGGGATAAACAAAAAATTCCTTGCCGCTTTTTTGCGGCAAGGAATTTTTATAAATTAATACATGCTCAGGTACTGCTCTCTTTCCCAAGGGTGTACCACTGTACGGATTATATACCCTGTTCCTTCTATATTATATAACGTTTCTAAATTACTAGGGTATAGGGTCTTTTTTATTTTATATTTTCATATCTTTGTATTGTTTTATAACTCCATGTGGGCAAGATGGGGGCATTTGTGTGGGCAGATTATTCTGGACTAAACAAAGAAAAAAAGTGTCCTATTGGACACCCAAAATCGTTTTAATATGGTATACCAGGGTCTTGAGCTCCTTCTTGAAAGATTTCTTTTTAGGTTCTCTAATAATCAACTGAACCTTCTTAGGGCAACTGATCACAACCGGCTTACCTTTTCTCATTTCAATGACAACTGGACGCATTGTGCATCTCTCCCTTCTTACCAGAAAAGGTTCATAGTCTGTGCGACTATGAACCAACTATTGCTCTTTCAAGCAAAGCCTCAATCTCTTCAAAGTGCCTTCCAAACATCCTCGAATGCCGCTTAGTAAGGAATGAATTGTCATAAGGTTTATATCTCTCATAAGACGGCTTAAGCGTCCTGACCATAAAGGCTGGCTTGCGTTCTCCGCCAAAATTTAAGATGCAGATGGCGTGCCTGGTCGTCTTTGTGTTTGGAATGTTTAAAGCTTCATCTATCGTAATAGGGTGTAGCTGAGATTCTAATTTCGAGAAGGTTTTTTCGTTATCATTTTTAAACAGCAACCAATTTACTCCGCCCCCGATCAAGTCCTCGGATATCTCTTTTAACTGCCCCATGTGATGACAGGCAAATATGGATCCTAGTCTCTCCTTCCTACCCTGGACAGCGATTCTTGATAATAACTTAGCTAATCCCGCATTTTCAGACAGGTAGGTCTGAGGCTCGTTGAAGACGATAAACGCTCCATTGCCCTGGTCTTCTACGGTCATAAGCATACGAGTCATTAAGACTTTTAGCGTGATCCAGTGGACTAATGTACGAACGGCTACCGTTGACAGGATACGGTCAGGTACTCGGAAGATAATAACCTTCCCCTCTTTCATCCATTGTTCCAAATTCATTTCTTTCTTAGGAGGCTGGGCAAATATCTCGAATAGTGTAGAGTCGCCCATAAACTCATCTAGTCGGTTCAGAATCGCACTTGCTTTCCCGTCCAGCGCCTTTTGCCCATCCTTTGTACATTTCATCTCGGATGAGGTGATTTCCCCTTTACTGTTTTTCTTTTCATGCAATTCATACACGCTTAAGTACTTCTCGATTTCCTCTGCTATTCTCGGCTTACCTTCAAGACGTAATCTTTTAGCCGTCTCTTCCCGGAAACCTTCGTCCTCTAGTAAGAGTTTGATGTTATAAAGGCTGCCGTTGGACGCCTGGGCAAAGGCTCTTAAGATTTTACGGCTCTGCCCCATTGACTCCACATCTCCGAAAAAGTCGATGAGTTCATTGGCGAAACGGTCCGCACCTTTTCGGCCTATCTTTTCCATTACCTCTGTTAGATCTAGAGGAGGCAAATAGTTTTCGTCTGATAAATCGATATCAATGAGTCTTTCTGGTGGAAGGGTATCACGGATACCGTTTGCCATGCCTTGCAATCCATCTTTATTCACCTGGTCAATGACAATAAAACTGATATCGTGATTGAGAGACGCCTCCGTAACAAAGTTCTGGATAAAGGTATCTTTCCCGCTCCCCATCCCACCCATGGCTACATAACCCTTATACGTTTCCTCAGGGTTGCCTAAAGGGATGCCCATTGGATTCTCTTTCCCTTTTAATTCCGAATGCCCGAAAAGTATGCTGTTGCTTTTTACTTGTTTTTTCTTAGGCTGCTGATCATTAATTTTAATGTTATTGCTACCTACACTAATCTTGATTCCATCGATATCCACATACTCTTTTGATTCTTTGTGTATAAATATAGAGGAAATGTCCGTTTCAACCTTTTTGTTTACGGCCAGCTCGTTTTCATACCGCTGCTGAATAGTTGAGGTAGGCATTTGAATAGCTACCTTTGATATCTCATCACACGATAACAGAGAAACATCTCCGTCGGCTTTGGTTGTCTTGGATAAGTGCAGCGTATTTAATTCCTCAATGACTTCACGTTTACGCCTTTTAAAGCGTATCTTAAAAGGAACTAACTCGTTGTCTCCAGCGATTTCCGAGAAAGAGCTACTGATGGTATTTGCAATTAAATCAGCACGAAGCTTATTTTCCGTGACAGCAGCTACTCTGATCCGGGTTTTCCAAACCGGGTGATTGAGTTTTTCAGATGATTTTGCACTAGGTCTACTGCTATTTAACTCATCAATCAATGCACTTTTCTTATCAACGATTTTCTTCTTTTCAAAGCCTTTATCACTCTTAAAAAACGTATTGCCGATTGCGTTCATGGTGTCATTTAAAACGTCATATACTTCATTAGCGATAACCGAGATTCCATTCTTTAACGCTTTCTGTGCCTTACTAGGGGTAATTCTTGCTCTCACAGGAATTCGCCCCTTACTTAACTTTTCCTGTGCCCAGTGACCATTCTGAGCCCATCTCTTACGGTCCGTTGTTTCAGTACAAACTGATAGTCTGGCAAAGTCGCCGTCCATGGATATGTCATCTAATGCGGTGAGGATTGAAGCAATCGGTGTAGTTTGTTCGGTGGAATTGACTCTGAGAGAAAAAATGTCATGTCGTAATAGGCGTATTTCCTGAAGGACTGTTTTATCACTATCAGGGATTTCTAGAGCTTTGGTTTCTACCACTTCAACTGTCACTTTCATGTAGTTCTCGAGGATCTCTCTGAACTTCTTCGCCCATATTTCAGACGTACTTACATAAAATTCAACCCGTTTTTCTCCTTTATCTTGTTTAAAAATGACGTCAAACCAAATCTGATCCTTCTCCCGATAAGTAAATTTGAACCCCTCTCGACTTATTCTGGATGGCATCTTATCGTAAATTTCGTACATCTTATGAAGGACTCTCCACATTTTCGAATTTTGATTATTGGTCACGGACATATGAGGGATGATTCGATAAGTGACCATGGCATTGTTTTGATAAGCAAAATACTCAGATAGTTTGATCGATTTTATTTTCCTAAGATAATCCATGAGACCACTCCTATCATCGCAAATCCCCACCGGGTTATATACTTTGGAAAATTACCTGAAAACATAATGGCTATTCCAGCTGCTATTGTGATTCCTGTGCCGATCTCAGGCATTAGGTCCGTAAGGGTATGACCTAACCAGGTTAACCACTCCTGGAGTGTATTGGCTGCCGGTTTTGCTACCATATCCATCTCAGCCCCGATAACCTTATCGGCAAAAGCATTGTATTTATCCATTAAGAATTGACCAAAACTTACTTTTTCGCCTGACATGTTTGAGACTTGATCTGCTAAAGGTGTCGGGTCTATCCAATCTCCACCAGCATCTTTCATCCCATAATGAAGATGAGCTCCAGTAGAGTTTCCTGTATTCCCTGAAAAGCCAATAAACTCACCTGCCTGGAGCTTCTCACCCTCGACAACTTTTATATCTGACATATGGCCATAGATGGAAAGTGTACCGTCCTCATTTCGAACGAATACCCCTTTACCTAAATTCTTTGGGCCGAAATCCACCACTTTCTCGACCACTCCATCCATGATACTCCGAAGCTCCGTGCCTTCTGGCATTGCTAAATCAATCCCTTTATGTGGAATATTGTTACGCACCATCGAAAGTTCGCCATATTCACTAGATAACTGGAATTTCATGAACTTTCCCTCCTTTTTGAAGGAATTGATTAAAGTTTACCGACTTGATCGGTTTATTTTTGACGTATAAACGATAGGCGACAAAACACAGCATGATCACCGTTTTAGTTCCCATCGATGTCTCCCTCCCTTTTTAATTCAAACAGTAGTTGGACAAGGAACTCCACTTCCTCGGTTTTTTGTACGGTAGCTATCCTCAAAAGTTGTTCTAGGAATACGATAGACCTGCTCACTACAACTACCTCCTTAAATTCCTTTTAGAAAATCACGAATATCAATTGCATGACGCGCAAGTATATAACCAGCTGCCCCGCCTATTATTAGCTCAAGCGCTTTAGGTCGATGCCCAAACATCCAGGCAACACCTGCAAAAATAAACACGCCTACCACAACCCAGTCCACACAATTCATAACTGCTTTCCACATTTTATCGAAGGTTTGGTCAGCTGTTACCTCAGCCGCTGCCCAGGCTGATTTCGGTACCATTACTGCCATTAGCCCTCCACCAATACTAACCAATTTCAACAATTTTTTATCTTCCAGCATTTTTAGTAAATCACCCTTTGGAAATTTCTCATTGCTTACAAATTGCTTAAAATTTAATGTTTGAGTTCTCATAAATTTTTTCGCTCCTTTTGAATAATTTCAAATGACCAGGGCAAAATAAAATTAATTCCTTATAAAGAGGTGAACAGAATGTTCTTTCTTATCGGTGCTGGAGTAGGTGCAGCTGTAGGCATTTTAGTTAATGTGCTTGTAGGTTAATCCTTTTTTATATAACGAATTCCACCATTATTAGCTTTAATCACTTCCACACGAGGCGCCTCAGGCGTCTTTTTTGCTTTTTCCGCTAAATACTCTGCTTTCTGCTTTTGATACTCACGATCCACTAACGTTTTTAAAAAACCGCTGGCATTTCTTTTCTTCCCGCTGGGTAATTTTGTAACGAATTCATAAAGATTTCGCTGTTCCGGGTCTTCAGTATTTAAACACAATACAACGCGTTCTATGCCCACGACTTATGGCCTCCTTTACTAACTGGTTTACAACTAGCAGGATTTTTTGCAACCAGTTTAGAACTACTTAACTAACCAGTTGCTAAAGTATATTGGGCTTTTTACAAAATAATGCAAGTCTACTTAAAAAATATTTTAAGGAGAATTGAAAATGAAATGTAGATTAAAGGAGATTATGAAGGAAGAAGGAAGGACTCAAAGATGGTTAAGTGAAAAAGTAAATGCAAGTATGACAACAATAAGCTCCATTATTAATGAGAAGAGTATACCTGCTTTGCCGTTGGCTTTTAGAATTGCGAAAACTTTAGGAAAGAGAATTGAGGATATTTGGTACGAAGAATAAAAAATAGCCCGCCAGACAGTACTGGAGGGCTTAGGAATGTTCATTTTTATGTAAGCATGCAATGGGGCTAGGGACGCTTGTAGCGCGCTAGCACTACGCTAAAGCTTATGCAGGGGTATTGCAATAATGCCTGTTTCGCTTAAACTGTAACATAAATGTAATCAAGGAGAATTTATGAGTATCTTAATTGAGGTTCACTACATTTCAAGTGAAAGTAAGATAATGAGGAGAGGTTCCTTTCCGCTAAGAGGAAAAAGCAAAGAACAGGTAGCCCTATCCTGGTGGAAAGAGATAAAAAGAGAAATGCCTTACGGCGCCGAATTAGAGATACTAAAAATTGACGGCGAGGATGTCACTGAGGTAATTAAAGAAATGGTTTAAGCCCCTCTCGAATGATAAGGGCTTTTTTTCCTTTCAAAGAAAAAAACAATTTAATTTGGAAATTAATCGCCAAAGATCTTCTATATCCGTTATAATCATTAAAGTCCTTCATTGTTATTCCTCTATAATATAAATCGTCGAAACGTGTCACATTACGATAACTTTTGTCGATTCCATTACATTTCGGTATCAATTGGTACTGTTTTTGGGTATACTACTTTTACGGAGATGATTTTTTGCACTTAATGGGGAATACTTTTGTCTAATATTAATGCAATAGCCTTTCTACGTGAAGCTAAACAACTCATCTCTATCGGAAAGAAAGATTTCATACCTAGAACATACAGCCATCCTTCTGGTAGTAAGGTTAAATGGAAAGAAGCTCTTTTGCATATTGGTTTAACTCAACCTAATCAGGTATGGGATGAAGTACTAAAGTTAACCCCAAGTGATTATATCGATGGTCCATGCATTGATAATGATCGACCTAATGACGGCAAAACCATATGGATTTTCAAAAAGGAAGTTAATGGTTTTTTGACTTATATTAAAATGAAAATCGATCACCGTGGTTGTGTATGTTTATCTTTCCACGAAGACTGGTAGCAATTCTTTATCAAATAAAAAATTAAAGTGATGGGGGAAATAAACAATGGAGGACACTATGATAGTAGCTAAATTTTGTGATAATTGTCATCAAGATGTTGAAGCTGCGATTATTGAACGTCATGCCACCTATACTTTTAAGGGCGAAACCTTTGAAATAACTGAACGTGTTCTACAATGTAAGAAATGCGATGAAGATTTATATGATGAAATTTTGGATTCAGAGACAATGAAATCACTTACTAACCTTTATGAAATGCGTATCGGTTTGTCTCTGGAAGAAATTAAATCTATCCGTAACCAATATGGGTTATCAATGGATTTATTTTCGCGCATTTTGGGGTGGAGTAAATCAACAATCGTACGGTACGAAACCGGAAAATACATTCCAGATTCTTCACATATGCATGTTCTTAAAAAGCTTAAAGAAAACCCGGAATCTCTAGATGAGTATTTTACACTTAATAAACATAAATTTAACGATAAGGAACAAGCAAAGATTACTGAGAAACTTAATAATAACGACCAAGCAAAAGTCGAAAAAGGACTAGTTGAAGCTCTTCAAATTAATTATAAATTACATGAGAAAACAATAGATTCAGGATATAGTCAGTTTAGCCTTAATAAATTAATAAACATGATTTTATATTTCACTCAAAATGGTGTCCCAAAAACCAAACTAATGAAGTTGTTATTTTATACTGACTTTTTAAATTATAAACGAAATTTACTTTCTATGAGTGGAACTCCCTATGTACGCTTACCCTATGGACCGGTACCTAAAGATCATGATTTATTATTATCTTCAATAGCTAAAAATGACTTAATAGAAATAGAGTATGATTTTTATAACGAGTACACCTTTATTAATATAAAATCCAAGCAGGATTTCGATGATACCTTATTTGAAAGAGATGAAATTAAAATAATGCAATCAGTTAAAGAACACTTTAAAAATTATGGATCAGGAGCAATAAGTGACTTCTCACATGAAGAAGAAGGATGGAAAAACACAGAAGACAGAGAAATAATATCTTATGATTACGCTGGTACCCTTCAATTGAATTAATAACATTTAGCCCCTACTCAAATCGAGTAAGGGCTTTTTTTCTTACTCATGTACAATGTAGGTAGAGTATCCTTTTGCTTTTAACTCAGCTGCAAGACGATCTGCATTTTCTTTTTGTGAAAATGCACCTACCTGGACTTTGTATAATCCACTTGTCGGAGCTGTCACTGGCTTAGGTTGCACAATCGGTTTATACGGTACCCCTTCTTCTTTACAGATCGCTCTGACCACGCACTCATACATACCCTCGCGATACTTCTTATCTTTAATCTTTTCTGATTGAGGTCCATCCACAAAGTCATACTCAATGATGGTTACTCGACAAGCACCTGTCTCTCTGTGCATATAGTAATAGTCACCAGTACCGTATTTTTTGAAGTACACTGGTTTCGGTCGGACCGGGTATCCAGCAGCTATAAACTCATTAATAATACTATATTCAAATTTTCCATCTGCATAGATTGAGTGGATAGTTTCTACACCCGAACCGCCACCAGCGTTGAAATGGTGAGAAATACCTTTCAGGTACTTTTTGCAAGTACTTGTACGTGCGCCTTGTGCCAATGTAGTATCAGCGGTCCGAGTAACATCACTACCAATGCCGTGTTCTGCTAGTCGTTTATTAACATAAAGTGCCGCCTCTAATGTATATACTTTCTCTGTGTTACCTTTTGCTACCGCTCCTGGATCTGTACCACCATGCCCGCCATCTTGAATCCAATCAGCCATTATTTACCCTCTCCTTTATCTAGGTTCTTCATACCCTTTGGCTCTCTCGCTATCTCCATATCCTGAGGTAGTAGGATCCTGGACTAACCCCAACATCGCTAATAGCATAAAAATAGCGTTAGCTAGTGCTAACACCCATCCTTTTACCTCTTCTGTTAACTGATAGTCTGTAATGCCTAATCCAGTTAGAGCAACTAATACTAGCTGCACGATAATCATGATTTGTGAGACAAAACCTGCCACCCATGGCCAATTTTTAAAACGTACTTTCCAGTTAATCATTATGAGCACCCATCCTTTTCAACTGTATCAAGCCTTTTATGCGCTTGTTTGGTTGACTCTTCTACCCTTGTTACACGTTCGCCTAACGCCACCATTTGCCGCTCATTAGCTTTTAAATCTATGCGGATATCATCCACACCTTTGCCGATATAATCGAGCTGTGCCTGGATTTTTGCATCCTGACGAGTTTCTGATTTTGTAGTGTTTTGTTTGTTAAGACTGAAAGCAAGATAAGCAATGACCACCGATGCAAACGATATTAAAACTCCCCATTGTAATTCCAAGACAGCACCTCCAAAATAAAGAGCACCTAAGCTGCTAGGTGCCCTAATCCTTCGTTTTCCAATATTTGTTTGACCTGGGGTTTTAACAGATCAGGTACATCCGAATACTGTTTTTGACCTTTAATAATGTAAGTAGCATATAGCATCGCTAACATATTACTCACCTCCCCCTAAGAGCATTTCAGCGAGTTCCATGATAGCCATTGCATTCATTTCATTTGCTTCTTTTGCTTCCTGCAGTTGAGCTTTTAGTCCGGCTACCTCATCTTTTTTACCAAATAATAGTTTCTTATCTTGAGCAATAATTTCGGGTGTTACCTCACCTGAGACAATTATTAAGTCATCCAGTAAAAGAAACTCTGTTTTTATCCCCGTTAGTGACCCGTCATCCCATGTAATGTTATTCCCATTCACAATAGGATTATAGACTTCATCTACTATACTTATAACCTGTGCATCTTTATATAATACTATTTTCATAGTATCTCCCCCTAAGCGTACGTCACTTTCACCTTACACGTTCCTGTCATTACCGCATAATCCTCTTTTAAGTCATTTGAAATATAGACCCCTATACCTTTTGCTGCACCAGACGAAAAGTTATTATAAAATGAAGAAGGAACATTTACCCAACCGTTGCCTCCTACACTTAAACTAATTTCAGAATATTGTGATGACTGAGTTGCGGGACTTGGTGAAGAGGGCTGTGTTTTATGGCCATGCCACCTAACTTGCACAGGAGCTGGATTATTTACACCCCCACTTTTTCTTTCAACATACACACTCATTCCCTTGATATTCTTACCTACTAATACGTCTAATTGATTTCCAAAAAACCAAAATCCAGATTGTCTACCATAACCCCAACTTGCTTGACGAGGTTCCCTTGCATCTGCGTTCCAATAACCATACGACACATTGTAACAATGATAACCTTCATTCGTAAACTCAACTGTTGTATCTGGCGGTGGCGGTGGTGTTGGTGGTGTTGGTGCACTTGGATGAGTGAAGGTATCTAATATTTTTCCTCCCCTTGCAGTATAACTATTGAAGGTTGTCCCAGCAGGTGCATTTCCATGACCTGTTATAATGGCTCCATCAACGGCTACTAAACCAGCAGTTCCTAAACCGTCACAACCTGTAAGAAAAACCTTGCTATTGTATGCCGCCCTTATAACGTCACTTGATTTCCAACCACGTACTCCACTTAAACGTGCTCCACTACCACATTCAATTAATATTGCTGCATATACAATATCATTTCCATATAGAACAGTGTTTGCCACATATACGTCAATACATCTGTCTATTTTCAGTACTGCATTATGTTCATTTTCATTACAATTTATTGATAAGTTTTGTACATCAATAGGTAATGAGCAGTTTTTAATAAGTAAATTCCCATTAATTTTATTATCTGTAGTCTGAAAATCTAATAAAAGACCTCCTGATCCGGAAAAACCTGTAATTTTAATTTTTTCATTAACATTTCGACCGTTACTATAATGAACATAAATACTTACTTGGGCGTTGATAATTTTTGGTAATGAATCTAATATTGGTTGTATTGTTTTTTTAGGAGTTGTCCAAGACCTTCCATCATTTGAATCATTACCATTTATAGGATCTACATAAAAATTAAGTGCAACTTTTTGTTGATATGCTACTTGATCGTTTATAAAATTATCAACTGCCAACTTCTCTATATATCCACCATTAAAGTTAAAGTTTGCTAATGCATCTTCTCCATTTTCTTTTAAAATCACTAATTCCCCGTGCTCATTTAGTAACCCACCAAGACTTAGAGAACCGCCTCGCAACCTATCAAAAAGCATAGTCCCAACTGTGATTAAATCAGCGACAAAACCATCAGCCGTCATGGCTGTACGAAACGTAAACCCACCGTCCACACTAACAGCCACACCTGCTGAGTTAAACAGAACAAGATGATTAGGATTATCTTTCGAACGGGCAATAATACCGTTGTTAAACTCAAGCTCTGTTTGGGCGCTCTGCATCGCCTCGGTTGCCCTTTTAACCGCATCATCTAACACACTGTAAGGTAGTTTTCTAGTGCCCTCTAGAATACCGTTTATGTCTTTTTGTGTACGGCTAAACTCAACTAATTTATCCGTCATGTTGTTACGATAGTTTGCTAGAGTGACATCCGTTTTAATCGGATAATCATTAAACTCTGTAAACTCCTCAGTTATGTCCATGATTCGAGTTTCAAGGTCTAATCCCATCGGCTCATAGATTAAAAATACATCGTCACCCTCGTTAGGCACATCATAAGGATAACCAGCACGTCTCAAGTCCACAAAATCAATGGTGATGGATAGCTCTGGTTTATCTATTAACTCTGCCACTAAGCGCTCGTTTAAACCATCTAGTGTCGTGTAGCGCTCGTCTCTTACTGGCTTAGCGTGTCTAATGCCAAATAAATCCGCATTAGGTGAGGTGTACTCTGATTGGATCACATACGTACCATCCTCATTTTGTTTGCCATACCCCTTGATATAGGTGGATAGGTTATTGGTGTTCACATCTCTGGTTAGGGTTTTAATATTGTAGCTATACCGAAATTGGAAGTCTGTTGCATTGCCTATTTTTTGCTTAAAGGTTAGGTGTGTACCACTTCGAGTGAACTCCGCACCGTAGCGCTTTATCCCTGCTTGGTATAAAGCTATTCGATTATCATCTCCAAATTTCTCCCAGTCTTTAGCATAAAAAGTGTCTATAATATCCCAAGTATAAGGTGTTCCAGCAAAAACAAATTGAAGAAATGCTTGAAAGGTCATAGACCCCGTGTGCAACGTATAAATATGGTCATCGATTAAATCAAAAAATGTGTGGATGGCCACGACCTCTTTATAAAATGTTTTACCTTTGTTTTTTTCCGATACTTGTTTGATTCGGTACTCTTCACCTTTAAATTCCACAATTGATTCTTCTTGCACTAGGTTAAAGGAGTGAGCATTTTGTTCTGTTGGCTGCAATAAAAAAGCCAGCGTTTTCTCTCCGCTGACGTTTCTAAATCGCTTTAACCCTTTATAGCCGGTTAATGCTTCTGTATTGCCGCTTATATCTGTAATAATGAGCAATTTCTCACCGCCCTTCTATAAATAAAAAGAGCCCTGAAAGGACTCTACTGTACGTGATATCTTTTATGTGCTTGTTTTTTACACAAACTATTTTTTCCTTCATGTTTATGAATTTCGGTACATATAGTTAATTAGTCATAAACAAGGAGGAACAGATAAATGCCCTTAGTAACCCTGTTGGAATACCTGAAAAATAACAATTTAAAGCATAATATTTTGGTAGTTGATCAAGTAGCCTTAAATGATGTTAAGTTGGACTTCTATGAAATCAGCTCTGAAAACTGCTGGATTCACACTGACCAAGGGCACGAAATAAAATTAGATTTAACCAAATTTAAAAAAATTACTTTTGATGCAGGCGCGTGGAAAGCAACAAATAGTACCGAAATGATTCGCTGTATAAATAGCTTAGAAAATGAAATACCATACAATGCTTACTTAGAAAATGCTAAAGACGAGATTTTTGCAGGCTTTTATGGAATTGGAAAATAGTGAATTAAAATCCCGACTGTTAATCAGCCGGGATTTTTTATGACCTTTTTGTTGGTCTCACCGATAAGGTCTTATCTCACATAAGACATTCGTTAGTTAAGTAATTTCAGGAAAAACTTGTTTTTGTAGCTGGCTTCCTATTGCATGGTATTTGAAAATGCCTTCATCATCGAACCCATTTGCTATAGCTTTGGATTCAATTCCCTTATCGCTTAACCTACAAATGACTACCCCTTGCAGATCCAATAATTCCTTTGCAAGTTCAGGACGAAAACAAACATTAAAAGATTCTTTCTTTGCAACAGATGGATAAAGCCATGCATCTTGAGCAACTTTCGGAGGTAAATCAAAATAATCTTTTGCAATTCTTTCAGAAACTCTATATAGATATTCAGTACCTTGTCCAACATCTTTGGTAAATTCATCTCTTAAAAAGTTAATTAATAACCTCAATTTTAAATTTTCTAATTCTGTTAGCTGCTCAATTCTTTCAAAATTACCTATTCTATTAACCTTAATCTCATCTCTTGCCTTATATACTATTAAAGAAAAAAATTCACCATCTTTTACTTTTGCTTCCTTAATTGCTACAAGAGGGTCCCCAGGTGCAGTATATAATAAGGACTCATTTACCTTATTTAACCTTCCCATTGCCTTAATTATATTAGCAGGAGGGTTCCATGCATCCTGTTCAACTCTCATTCCTTTTAAAGGGATAATTGTATCATCAGATTCGAGTTTTCGAACTCGATAAAATTTAGTACCGCTTGGATAGGAGCCCATTAAAACAGGAAATCTAAATTCTGAGCCGTTTTCAGTTTTAAATATCATTACATTACTAATAGCAGCAAACAATTCGGCATCTGTTATGCTTTGTAAATCAATTTTTTTAAATTCATCAATTTTGGTTAAAAAGATATCAACATCTACATAGCTTAAAAAAGTTTTAATCTCTTTTATGAAATCCATCATAATTACACCTCACAGTCCTTTTCTAAAAAGTATACCAAAACTTGGGTGTGATAAGATGATTTCTTGTAAATAGGTTTTACCTCTTCGCATACAACAACCGTTTAGCAGCTCGCCTCAATGGCTGTGGTCTGCCCACAATCGTACCTTCCTTGCCTGTTAATTCGTACAATTGCGGTTTGATGAAGTCGAATGAACCTCTTGCCGCCCTGTTTGAAAGTCTTATTGTTACTTGATTAACGTTTGAAGGCACTGTAAATATCCCGTTAGTTTGTTTCAAAGATAATCCGTTATCAATATAAAATAACGATGTACCTATTACTCCTATGCCTTGTCTAACAGAAAATTCACCACCATTTAAACTGCTTGCAAGATAGCTAGTGTTTGGCGAAACATTTAAAACAATTGTACTATCTAAAAAATCTCCAATTCCGTCCAACCGCCCAACATCTTTCCCCAACACTTTGAAATTAGGGTGTAAATTCCAACGGCTATCCTCAAAGCTAGGAATAAGGTTTTTCGCGTTTGGTATGACTTTATCGCCTACAATATTGCTAGGGTTTTCAAAGTCGTATGTTGCGACAACTGCACCGTTTAAATAACACGTTACTTTGTAGAGTGTGCCTTTCAAGGTTTCTCTTGACCCCGAAGCTATCTCAAATCTACTAAAAATAGAAACATCATCGGTGAAAGGGTTTGTGAAAATAGCTTTAATTTTTGTACGCTGTTTTTCTGGTATATTTCCATTTGTGATTCCATCAACTAAATATGAAAAACTTGTACCTTTATCAATTGTCCCGATAGTCCTAAAATACAAATACCCATCCGCTAAACCACCCCTAGCATCAAAAATATATTGTGATTTACTTGAAACTTTCGAATCAATCAAACAATCAATCTCAATGCTATCCATGGTCATGCTCGGTAATTGCAAGTAATCCGATGTGCCGTTAAACGCTAACCCTGTTTTGGCACGTGGTAGGACGAGTTGGTACGGTTCGTATGGTGTGGATTGTGAACTATGTTCTAACTGTGGTCTTGCACTTTCAATTTCTGAAAGTTGCATGTTTGTATTATCTATACGTCTTAACCAAACTCTAAAGACGCTTGTAGTTGGTTGCGGTGTTATAACCAATGAACTAGCGTAAGGGTTCCATTTGACAAGTGAACCACTTGAAGTAAATTCATCTACTCCAATTGCATACCCACTTCCCGCTTGTAAAGCGTATGTGTATTTGTTGACTATCAAAACATCATACCTACAATAAATATCTGCCTTTACCCAGTTAAAAGTAGGTAACAAATTCTTCTTCGGCACGTACTTCAACGGTTTCTTGTTCACTTGTACCGCATACGGCTCGTATGGTGTGGCGGTTGTGCCTTCTACTAGCATAATGTCAGTTATTTCAACTATTTCATTAGCTGTAGCTGAACCGTAAATTATAAGCGTATTATACAAAGCAATATCAGAAGGTGTCGTAAAGGTGTTTTGTTTAAAGCCTACAGAAGCACCTGCATTTAAGTGGAAAAATGAAACGCCATTTTGCAAGGTAATCCTACCATACGCACCAGAAGCACTACCTGATGTACTTTCAACATTACAAGTTAATGTATAAGTTGTATTAGGTTTTAAAAACGGATTGATTGAAGAAACGCCATTTGAATATCCTGTTGCCTTGTACCCATTAGAGATATGTGTAAACCCAGCATTTACATAATTTTTAAAGTTAAACAAATTCTTCTTCGCAACAGGCAACACCATACGTTCCCCACGTTTTTTCTCGTATGGGGAGGGGGTGGTTCCTAGATTTAACATTGGGCGTTTGAAGGTGAATTTGCCTAGTACATTCGTGTTCTGAAACCAAATTCTTATACGGTTAGTGCCGCCTTTTGTAGTAAACAATAACCTCCCCTTTGACATTCCTGGCGTGTAATAGGAATTGTCACTTCGGTCTTGTATAACTAACTGCCCATCACCGTCAAAACTTACAGTATAAGTACTTAAAGGTTTCACATCAATATCCAATAAACTCGCTCGATAAGTCCCTGTAGCGTTCAATTCAAGGGTCTCATCATCAATCACTGTTGCGTCAGGACTTATATTCCACTTCCCACTCAAAAACCCGTCTATCCCATTAATCGTTAATTTCGGCAAAGGCTTTTGAACTAGTTGAATGTCCTCGATTATTATGTCGCCTTTAGAATCCACGTCATACAAGTAATGAAAACCCGTTGAATTTGGTGTAGGTGTAATCTCAAAGGTATATGTTTTGAAGTTACCATCTAACGTAAATCTACCTTTATTTACTAGATTATTTATTAATTCCAACCTACCGCCCGACATTGATTTAGCTTTGAGTGTTACTACATAAGGTTGAAGTACATTTAAAGATACTCTATTGTTAGCTGTCAAACCTGTCGGCAAAGGATTGAAACTAGTAGATAATCCCGCCAACTTCCAAAGGTTTAAACTCATACGTTCACCGCCTTTCACGTACAGGGAGCGTTATTCCACGCTCTCCGTGTCCAATTCTTCTGTTGATTCAGGTTGCACAATTCCGTTTGCATCAATACCTAGCGTATGAACTAAGGAATCATAGGACTTGATGACCGCATAGGTGTCACCGTTGATGCACTTTTCCCAATCTTGTTTATTGTATTCGGGTAATACGTATTCATTAGATGGTGGCTCATATCCGTTTTCAACTATAAACGCATCAATAATGACTTGTGTTTGCTCTTGTACATATAAAACTTCTTCGTGGGTTAATTCCATTACACCGCTAACCCACCCTGGTTTTTTAAAGTCAACGTTTGTCCAATCTCCGTCAATCGGCCCGTTAAATGGCATTTGTCATTCCTCCTTTTAGGATTTTAAATATAACCATGCACTCATTGTGTGTGGTGCTGTGTCCCCATTTTGCAATTGTAAACGACAATAACGTGCTTTTATATCTGTAATATAAGGTTTTTCTTTTAATGCAATACTAGGAAAAACTTCCGTTCCGTGCTGGTTTGTATTGTCATTTGACCAATGAATTTGTACAACTTGGTTATTATTTGCTAAATCAGAAATCATTGTAACCCCAACTTTATCAAACCCGTCTACATCAATCCATGCCCCACTATTTGCATTACTTGGTGCGATAATCGCCCCACTATGCGTTTGAATGGTTTGGCTTAATCTTGCTTGGATGTCTACTGGAATAATTGCCTGTGCTTCTTTGATACTCGTATTAACCGCACCGCCGCTGCTGTCGGCTCCAGCAATCTTAACTGGTATTTCCTGCCCTTGTGGAATGTTACTCCCAGTTAGTTTGACATGAGCAGCTCCGTTCGAGCCCTCCTGAACCTCGTACTGATCGGTAGTAGGATTAAAAAATTGTTCAACTTTCGAATAATTAGCGTCTCTTTTTTGCGCTTTTGTATTATGCGGCATCTTTTTCGTCAACTCCTTTTTATAAGGTATAAAATCTAAACTCAAATGATATTTCAAACGTTCCAGCTGCACCTACTAGTTGAAATTCATTCCACCCTGGTGCAATGTTTATCAGTTTACGGTTGCTATCTCTAAAGATAGATAATCCGTTTTTCGTGGCCCGGATGCCATCGAGTATGATCGTGTCGTTTGTAGTAGTCGTGCCAGTAAAATTCCACTCATCGCTTGTTGTTAGGTTTTTAATTGCTAAGTTAGTGGATGTACCTTTATACGTGATTAAAAGAAGCATCCTTCTAGGATTTACTGCTTGACTGCCCGCATTAAAAATTTCAAATGTACTGGTCGCATGTTTGTATTTTTGTATCTTATTGCCGCTAATTTGAGCAACTGACATTTCCAAGGTAGTTTCGATTGATTCTGCCCAAGGCAAAAAAGAGCCAAATTCCACTTCAAAAAATCCGTATTTGTTGACCTGTTTCGGTGAAAAACCGCTCGATTTTACGAGCCAGCGTTTTTCAGGTTCTCTGCTATCAATCAAATACACGGATTCTCTCGTTAAAAACAACCTAAAAGCTTCATTCCGTTTTAAAGCGTATTCGGATATGCTCTCAGCTTCATAATAAAAAGAGCCGCGCATCTTTCTAGGTCCGTAGGTTGTCCCTAGATCGATTAAGCCGTCAGCTCCTTCGATTACCTCTGTTTCGTGTATAGGTTCCGGGGCATCAATCACAAAATCAAGAGTTTTAATCCCTGATTCTTCAAAATCGATTTGTTCCCCATTTTTTCTTTCAATGACTAAATTCATGTTTTCATCCCTCCAAAAATCAACTTAGAGGTGAATTTGCTATTCTGCATATCATCGATGTGTGGATAAGTAGCCCTGGCCACTTCAATACTGTCGAGATTGACTACCAGTTCAATCGGCCCAGTAACTCCTGATGATCCCGATTCTTTTGTACGGTCCTGTCTATCCACATTGCTGCTATTAGTTTTAGCTGCCTCCCTCGCATACCTCATAGATACATCGTGAGGTATCACCTGGGCTCCGTTTGGCAAATTAACGAGCTCGCCTCTGCCCCCTTCATTCATTCGAGCAAAACCACCAGCAAAATCATCTGTACCGCGAGCAAGATAAGGGATTTTTCCAATGCTGACGCCAGGTATTTTATTAATTAGGCTAATCGCGCTGTTAATGCCTCCGATTACTCCATTAACAAAGCCTTTTACTTGTCCAACAAGCTTAGCGACATTTCCTGAAATACCACTAAAAATCCCACTTACAAACGAGGTTAGCCCGCTCCAGGCGCCTTGAATGGCATTAAAAACTCCAGTGATTTTATTAGATACGCTATCCATGATTCCGGATATAGTGCTTCTAATTTTGTTAAATACATCGGACACCTTGGATGTTAGTCCACTGATAACTGATCCTATTTGATTAATGGCAGTACCGATAAAAGTGGATACGTTTCGAAACACGCCACTGATCACAGTAAAAACTGTATTAAATATCCCTGTAACCGTGATGACAATCGGACGGATTACATCGATAATAGCCGCGATAACACCTGCCACAAAAACAATAATTGGGGCGATAACCGCCATAATTGCGTTTATGATTCCGGCTACAAATGCCACAAGAGGACTGATTACGGATATAATGCCTGCGACGATCTGTACGACCACAGTAACAATGCTCATAATAATCGGGACAAGCACCTTAATAACCGCCATAATCACACCTATGATGGCGATAAGTGCTGGAGCTACTGTTTGTACAATATTCATAAACGCAGCTATAACACTCTGTATGACCGGTAAGAGAGCACTGATTAATACCCCGACTAAAGGTACGACCTGGGCAATAATCCCCGCAAAAATCATCACTACGTCCATGATGATGGGTACCAGCTGATTAAATAGAGAAATTAAAACGGGTAACACGGTGCTAACAATTCCCATGATCGTCATACCTACTTGCATAAAGATAGGGATTAGCGTGGATATTGCTTGCATTAAAATAGGGATGACCGCGCTTGCTAACTGCCCAATAGCTGTACCTATGGTTGCTACTACCGGAATAAGCATTGCGGCTACTTCGGAAAAGGCTGCTGTTATTTGCGGACCAAAATTTTGAAACAACATAATGACTATTTTAACGATTGGATTTAGGCCGGTAAGAATAGAAATTAGCTGAACGATAAACCCACTACCGACTCCGCTAGCAGATTGAAACCCACCGATTAGACTTGAAAAGAAAGTTGTGAAAATAGGGATAATCGTTTGAATAATTCCCCAAACCGTTTTAAACACGGCTGCTATTTTTGTGCCAATTGTACCGAGAGCTTCCATGATTGCTGGGCCTGAGTTTTGAAAAGCATTACTTAAGGCGTTTCCAATGTTAACTAGTATGGGCTGTAAGGTTGCCCATATATTTTGAAATATAGGAGTGAGAAACTGAACAACACTCATTACTTTATCCTTTATGGAATTAAAGACGGATATTACGTTATTCCTAAAGGCTTCATTCTTGGCCATTTGATAAGCAAACGAAGCACCTAAAGCGACAATAGCGCCTATCACTAATCCAATAGGGCTAATCAAAAATCCTAGAGCCGATACAAGAGCGCCTATGCCCATTATCATGAATCCTAATATCATTAGTACGGGTCCAATCGAAACAGCTAGACCAGCCATTATAGCAATCATCGTTTGCGTCTTAGGAGATAATGCGCCGATTTTTGTAGCTAATTCGGTTAAATATTGTGTAGCTTGCCTTAGGTAAGGGCCGATCTTGTCATACAGCACAAGACCTAATTCGGATAGCGCTGATGAAAGAGAGGATAAATCCCCTTTTAAGTTATCTTGCATCGTTTTAGCCATGTTACTTAAAGCGCCATCAGAGGCTTCAATCTCGGCCTTTAAATCTCCATACTCCATACCTAAACCGTCTAACAAAAAGTTAAAACCTTTCATTTGTTCCTTACCTGCAATCATGCTAATCATTTGGGTTCTTTGTTCTTCGTTGAGTCCTGCCATTGCTTGTTTGACTTCAAGCAAAGTGGCTTCTACGCCTTTAAAATTACCCTGGCTATCAAAAGCAGAGACTCCTAGAGTTTCCATCGCTTTCCCTGCTTGACCCGCACCACTAGTTAAGTTTACAAGGATTGAGTTTAACGCGTTCCCTGCCTCAGCACCTTTTAAACCACGGTTTGCCATTATACCGAGTAAGGCACTTGATTCAGCGATAGGAGTTCTAAGGTTTTTTAGCGTTCCCCCAACTGCTAAAAAAGCAGTCATAAGTGTGTCAATGTCCGTGTTTGCCTTTTGAGATGTCTTAGCAACTTTATCTAAATAGTTAGGCAGGTCTTTAACCTCTACACCTAAAGCTGACATCGAATCAGTTACCAAGTCAGATGCTCTAGCCAAATCAATACTTCCTGCTTCGGATAATCTGAGGATTGGTTCAAGTCCCGCCATCATCTGAGTATTGTCCCAGCCTGCAAGTGCCATATATGATAAGGCGTCTGCCGCTTCACTTGCACTTTTACTTGTTGACGCACCCATCTCTCGAGCTTTTTTCTCTAATTCTTTCAAATCTGCCCCTGTTGCACCTGATATGGCCGCAACATTAGACATACTTGATTCAAAATCCATACCAGTTTGTATTGCTGATTTACCCAAAGCAAGAATTGGTAAAGTAGCTGCAGTAACAATAGCACCAGCAGTAGCAGTCTTTTTACCAAACTCACTAATCTTTTCACCGGCTGCTTTTGTCTTTTCAGATAACTGATTTACAGTATCAGCTGCGCTACGAAATGCCCTTGTAAATCCACTGGCATCTCCTGTTATCTTGGCGCTTAATGTATAATCCGCCATCTATTTACCCCTTTCCCTTAGGGATAGGCTTTTTCATTCCATTTGCCTTATAGACCAAATCAACCCAGCCTTTGCCTTTGGTTGCTTCCATCTCTAAAATGTTCTTAACTGCATTTTCGTTGTATTCCTTGTCCGCCAGGTTCTTTTTCGGAAACAGCTCAATAAACTTTTTCCCTTTTTTGCGGTTTATGTTCGCTTCTGCGTTTAATACAGCGTTACGGGTCCAAGTGGTATCTTTCATAAACTTGTTTTCATGTTCTTTCCGGATAAACATTTTTTCTTTTTCGGTTAACATGTCAAATTCAGCACGAGACAGGCCGATTTGAACAACAAAAAAAGCTAGATCCCTTTCATACGAAAAGTCTCTAGCCAATTCTGCCATTCTAATATCCTGAGGGGTAGGCACGTAATCGTTAGGCAGATCACTTTCGATCAGCTCTAACGGAACATAAAACCCATATCATCTTGTAGTTTCTCCACAATCGCCATATTGACGGTAATTAACCCGTTTTCTTCTACTACTTTTTCAAACATCTCAGCAGCTACTTTTTGCTTCACCACTTCATTGGTGGATTCTTCTACTAGAGCCATTGAAAACAATGTTTCTAAGGTGGCATAAGGCATGATACCGTTATTCTTGGTTACTTCTCCTACAATGCTTGTCTTTGCTACTAATTCAATGGTTTTAACTTTTTTCGTATTATATTTCAGCGTGTATACGGTTCCTTCAACTTCAAACATTTTTCAATTCCTCCCCTAATTAAACTTCCGGTACGATTGCTGCATCTTCAAGATCCACTAATGCCCCAGTGCCCTGGAGCGAGATAGAATAAGTGACAGCATCATCATATGGAGCTTCAATCGGGTAGCTTGTTAATAGCGCCAAACCTGCAAACATTTCTGTCTTCGCTTTTTGGTTAGTGACTTTAATTAAGACAGGATCATCACCGTCAAAAATAGTTTTTAATAATTGATGAGAGTCATGGTCACGTACATAAACGCCGTCGTTATCGATTGACCACTCTTTAAAGCCGACTACGTTCTCTTTCCAGCCACCTTGAGTGTCCTTTGAAGTAACCTCAATGGTATCTTTATCACGATTGATCGTAAGACCTTGCTGGCCAGCAATGGCCAGTAGGGTAGTGCCTGTTGTATCCCAAATGGATAGCAAGATATCTTTACCAGCGATAGCCTTGTTAATCTTGCCAGTTAATTCTGTATATAATGCTTGAGTCATCTAAATTCCTCCTAGATTTTCATTTTGTATCCGTAAAAAATAGTAAAATCATAGCCCATGATGGCGTGTTTCGTGCCGTCTGCTTCGTCCATAATCTGTTGCACCCCTGTAGGAGTCTGCATAATCACCTCATACTCTTCAGGCAACTCGATTTCTTCTGACAAAGCTTCTTCTAGTTTCTGGATGGCGTCAAAGATAGGAACAGATCCGTTCTGTCCGTCTGCAAATACGTGGATAAAAATTTGATACCTTTCCTTCCACATAGTCTTGCTAGGGTCAGGTACTTGTCCCACAATCTCGGCATAATAAAAAGGCATAGGAGCGTTGGATGGTACGCTATCATAACAACGTAAGCCCGTATTGTCCTGCACCTTTTTAATAACGGCAGCAAGTACCGTTGTAAATGATAGTTTTTTAATCATCCTGCATTACTCCTTTAAACATTCATTCCGATAAATAAAAACAATTGTCCAAGATGAATTAATTGGTCTATTAAAAGACCACCTTTTAAGCTGTCCAAATTTTTGTACCAAAGTTTATTTGTTGCTTTTAAATAATCCGCGACAGCATGAACTACAAATAATAATGCGATATCTAAGTAACTAATATCAAAACCAATTAGATACCCAGCAATTGCAATGCATCCTGTCCATATCCCTGCATGACTAATTAAAACAATTAGATTTTTCCCTTTCATATTAGCTAAAAATTCACCTTGCAACGGGTAATCTGCTAATAAATGGGCAAACATTAGTATCAATAGATACATTGGGTTACTCCTTTAACTTATCTCTTAGATCTTGCTTATAAATGGGGCGTTGTGTGTCTACATTTTGCTTTAGATAATACTGCCCTGGTACATATCCACCACTTCTTGTTCGATGCCCATATTCAACGTGAGGGGCATAGTGTACCCCATATCCCATTTCGTCTCCATTATATCTAGCGGACTTTCTCAATTGCCCGCCACCAGTATAATCCCCTACTGGTGTACCTCCAGCTCTTTGAGACCTGGTGAATATATCACGCACATTCTTTTTACTGACAGCTTCAAAATCAGCAGCACTCTTTTCGAGTAGCTTTCTCCCCAACTCGTCAGCACCTATCCACTCAAATCTCATAAGCTTTCACTTCCGTATCGATTCACGATTAAAATCCGCCAACGGGAAGTGTCATCGCCTTTGATTTCAGATATGTCGTGGTACTTGCCGTCGAACTTAATTTTGTCAGCGAGTAAGAGGTCCGTTTTCGAGGCCTTCGTAATAATCTTTCTATTTTCCACTGTAACGCTACGCTTATTGGCTGCTAAAGTGATATTGTCAGCCGATAGCTCCTTGTTGGTCCAGCTAGAAAACATGCCTGTCGATTCTCCTAATAGCACAAGCGTGTTAATTGGATTGTTAAGATCGTCTACGCCTGTTTGCTGATTCACATATAAAAAAAGAGGTGTGAAGATCATAAGAACCTCAACACCCCTCTATTACGATTATCTGCTTTTTCCTTCAAGGCTAGATATCTAGCAAAATCCGTCTCATATTCTTTTAAAATATCATCGACAAAGGCAACACTGAACGTGTCTACATTCTCTGTTTTGATACCCTCGTGATATAACTTGTTGTGCATTGCGCAAATCACTTCTACCGCGATTGATTCTAGCTCTTCTGGAAACGTTGATACGCCCAGGCGCAATTTAATGCGGTCCGTTGCAGTCGTTTCCAACTCGTCCAGCAATTCAGGTTTAATATCAGGCTTTCGGACAAAAACCCTATCCTGTATGGCCATTGCTACTCACCACTTTCTAATGCGACAAGCCCTTCTTCAATAAAACCTCGTAATCTTGCTTCATAATCAGCAACCTTTTCTGATTTTCCTTTAGTCGGAGCATCTTCTCCGTTTAGGTTTTCTTTGATGAAAGAAAGCAGCTCATCTTTTTTTAAATCTTCCAAGTCTATACCTGGTTCATCATCTTTTGGAGCTTCTTTGTCTTCTACTAGTTTAATAAAAGGCTGTTTCCCTTTATTATTTCGAGAAGATAAGGCCACCACTCGTTCCTCACTCGGCTTAAACCCTTCACGAGGGTAGGACTGGCCTACCTCGTAAAGTCGTCTGTTATCTTCAATATCAAAGAAATTCTCGATAACTTCATAAGACATTATTTATCTCCCTTTCTATCCTTAGACAGTCTGTGCAATTGATACTTTAACAACCCCGTCAAGGCGTTCAGCAAACAATTTAACCCCCGATAAGGCTACTGTTTCAGCCGTTAAGTTTTGCTTTTGGATGTCGTGCGTAACACCGATATATCCAAGTTGGTCAGTCGTAAAGTCGAATGCCTTATTGATTTCTCCACCTGTGATTTGAACGTATGCTAGTACGATGTTTTCTGGAGCCGTGGCATAAACCGTCCCTTTTGGTACAGATGAGTTAATGATTACTAAATCTACACCAGCGAAGTTCTGAACGTATTGTAAGCCGAACGCAGTTTGGACAGATAAATCAGCCTTTGCTAAGTGATCTGCGATGTCCATAGGGTTAACGAATGTTACCGTTTGTGCAGCATCATCTTCGAATAACACTTGCACTTTACCCCAGGCTTGAGCAAAAGCACCTTGTAATGTTTCCGCAGTTGCAGTCCCAGTACCTGTAGCTAAGAAATTGAACAGATCCGTACGAATACCCTTTTGAATTTCTTTTAAAAGCTTATCGTCTGTTTCGATAATCGCTTGATCATATCCATGCTTTTGAATGGATTCAACAGAGGCAGCTTTACGGAATTTCTTGAAAGAAAGCTCGATAGATGGTCCAGGTTCTGTCGTTACTTTAGAAAGTGGAATGGTTTCACCTTCTCCGACCGCAAGGTCCGATGCCATTGTCACCTGTGAAGTGTACGTTTTAATGGTCATACCGTTTGCAACCGGCATTTTGCGAGTAATTCCAAGCGCCTCTACTAATTTTGTTAAGTTATCCTGGAATCGCTCTACAAAGTCGATAGATTGTACGATTGCTAGATCACCGGTTTTAGTTAAGTTTGTTTCTGCAAATTGCTGGATGTTTAATGGCATTAAGAATTTCTTAGACTGATTTTTCATGGATTATTCCTCCTTAGTTTGTGAACAAATGAATGTTCTCTTGAATTAATTTTTGTCGTTTAATTGAGTCTTTCTCTTTCATGATCTCTTCTTTCGAAGCGATCTTACCCGCAGGCGTATTCCCTTTTTTAGGTGGCGTGCCTGCTAATGATTTTTTGATACCTTCTTGCACCTTCGTTTTGATCAGCTCTACAAAAGCATTCACCGTTTCTGTAGTCTCATCTGCCGTTTCCTTCACGACAAAAGAAAGTACTTGCTCATCTGCAACAATCTCATGTTCTGCAAGCATTTTAGCCGCTTCCTTTGACATGGTGTTATAAGCATCTTTTCGTTTGTATTCTTCTAATTCATTTTGAAGTTTTTCAAACGCGTACTGTCTTTTCTGCTCTTCATTCATCTTAGCGAGCTTCTCAGCTTCAGCAATTGCCTTTTCTGCTGCTTTCTTTTCACGAGCAACACGGCGCTTAATTTCAGCTTCAAACTCTTCCTGAGTGTAGGTCTTGGCAGGTGGTTCTGGTTCAGGTGCCGGTTCCGGATTGGGTGCTGGTTCTGGCTCAGGTGACGGTTCCGGATTAGGTTCTGGATCTGGATCAGCGAATAATTTAATATTTAACGGCAATAAAAACTTTTTTGATAAATACTCATCGCTCATATAGTTGTTTAATTTCATATACATTCTCCTCACTCTTTATAGCCTTGGTGGGCTCTTATTTAACGCATATAGCTTTTTATGCCTTCAATACGGTTTGGGCAATAAAAATAGCCCTATTCAGGACTTTTAATGGTTATTTGTAAATCATCGGGATATTGCTCGGATAATTCTTGTAAAAAGCGGACTGATGATTGCAACAAGGTGGAAACTGAGGCACAAACAATGCTCTTCGTATGTCCGGCAGCTTCAATCTTCATATATCCATCCTCACCAACGGTCACTTCAATTTTAGTCATTTGATTTCCTCCAAAAAAGCACTATCTGTAAGGCAAGGCTTATTTATTTAATGACTTCCCAATCTTCTGCTAGAATATCGCCAATAGAGGGAACCCACATTGAATGTGAACCTTGTGCATTTTTAATTTGAAGGTAAGGTTCCACTTTGAATAAATCACCCTCATTATGTCCCCACGCTTCTGCTGTTTGTTTATTGGATGGGATCCCTTGCGGATAACCTTTTTGATAAACAACAAACATTCCTTTACCATTCCAGCCTAAACGAAATATCTTTTCACCCTGTTTTGCATTTTCTATTGCTTGTCCAAAATTCATTTTCTATTCCTGCTTTCCAAATGATAGTTTGTTATCTTTTAACACCTGGTAAAGTACTCTCGATGCTCTGCTCACTATCTCTTCTTCATTTTCAATCACACAGCCGGATTCATAAAAAACTCCATGAAGTATTTCGTGTATTAATGTTTCTTCTTTCCTCTGTTCCGGTGAACCTTTTAAAATTTCAATAGTAGCTTGATGGTAGTCTATTTTCCCTGCATAGTTGGTATTGCCATCTATAATAACAACTTCTTTTTCTTCCACACTGTATTCAATTCCGCCTATCTTCACTTTACTTGGAATCATATTTCACCTCTAGTCGGTACTAGTAATTATTAAACCCTTTAAATTATCCATCTCATTTTTAATTACTATTTCTAACTCTTTAATTTTTGATTTTATTTTATCATTCTGTTTCTTTGTTTTTGCAACTCGTAAATCACGGTATAGCATTCTGATAGATGCTTGATTCTTTCTAACACTCTGATTGGTGCAAAAAGCAATGTATTCCTTATCACAATTAGGACACACAAAAAAGTTTTTCTCGATGTTGTCCTTAGCGATTTCAGTCTGCAGATCAATTTCAAACTCTTTTTTACACTCATCACAAATCACTTTCAATTTATTTTCACCTCTCTTTAATCTTCCAGTTCTCTTTTTTAACATTGTTTTCTAATTCAACAAGTAATTTCTTTCTCTTTCGCTCAACTGTAAAGGAGTAAATAAAATAGGTTGCCATAGCTAACAAGGTTAAGCACCAAATAACATTGACTATATCTCCAAGCGTTATAACGATCATCTTCTCACCTCTAATCATTTTCAATCGGAATCGTTGTTGCTCGGCACCAGACATGCATAGTAGGAAAGTTTATCCCTGCTTTTGCATCTTTAATATTAAACTGCTGACCATTTAGACTTTTGCATACCGTGCTCGTTCTATGATCCAACACTGAGCTGTATTCATAGCGTTCAATCCCTGCATCCATAAACGCATGTTTATTGGCCTGATTGGTTACAAACGAGCTTTCGGTAACCGCTAACCTTAAAGCTTCTTTAGCACCTACACCCATACGACGTTCCAGCACTTTTGCCATCTGCTGATAACTATCCCCTCTGATAATCCCGTCTCGAATCTCGTTATTTAAGGTGTTAATCAGTTTTTCTTTATTGCCCCATATTCGGCTGGAGAAGTTACCGCCATTTACCCACGCCTCGTTTAGCGTCTGTTGCATGACAATACTGTTTACAGCAAAAAAGGAAGGTGCGTTTTGCAGTCCTCCCATTGTGGATAGATATCCGCTTTCGTATGCCTCTTTTAAAAGTTTTTCCATTCCCTTTTGCTCAAAGGCTCCGAGCTCGAGTAGTTGTTGTCTAACAGATAGCTGCAATCCTTCCAGCCGGTTGAGTTTGTAGATACTCTCACGGATAGGCATTAACTCTGCATACTGAGGAAATCTTTTGGCAAAGGACTCATAATCCTTGTAGAGCAGATCACGTTGAGCCTTGGATAGCCCGAGTACCAATTTTCGGTATTCGATGACATCATCCTTGCCGTACCTGGCATAATAACTAGCAATCTCTTTTTTTATGCTTTCCTCAGTGCGAAGGTATTCCTTACGCATCTTCTTGTCAAACATGTTGTTGCGTTTATCCTGAGCATCGAATAATTGCTCCATACGTTTTTCCCAGTAAGTTTTTCTTTCGTTTGCCATTATAATCTACTCCTGGCGACCGCCATTCGTGGTTTACGGTTTAGTACTTGGCTAGTTAAAATAATCTTATTGGGCACGTACCATCCTGCTTTGGTTTCTTGTTCTGTTTGCTTCTTCTTGAAAAATGCCTTTATGCCCTCCAATACCTCACTTGCATTTTCCCAAATAATCTTTAGTGCTTCACCTACGGTCCTCATTGCTGCCACACACTTCTCTAATAATTCCTCAAGTGCCATTACGTAAGAGTCATTCATCACTCTTCACCTCCAGGAACAAAATCCCCATTAAGATCCGTATTAAATCCACTGTCACCAGACTCAGCTTCAATACGGGCCATTTCGTCTTTTACGTTATCCACAATAGATAAGACTCTCAACTGTGTTTCTTTGCTTACCACGCCTGCTAGTTTGCTTGCTGTCTCGGCCTCATCTGCGGTATTCCGTGGGATATTGCGAGTAAACGTAAAATCAAGGTTTCTCCACTCGTCTTTCTTAGATGCTTCCATGTTGGTGGGAAGGTTGAACACCATTTTAAAGCGTCTATTCTGCCCACTAGTAAACTTTCTTTCCTTCATCGCGGCCATGTTTTTCATCGGCTGCAGCTTGAATTCAAGTGCCACTCCGGACGCTTGCCCAAATGATTCATCGTTAATGTTGGCCACCATGCTAATTTGATATATCAATCGCTCTAGCCTATCCAGTAAATGCTCCTGGCTCGCATCCCCATTCGGCTTTTCCATAAACTCCGCAATAATGTCTTTGATGTTATCTGATCCGAATAAATTAATAATTCGATTATCCCGGATACTTTGTAGACTAGATTCTTCTAGCTCTACACCTAAGATTTTCAAATAGGCATCCGCAAAATAATCCACATCATTTGCTTTTTCGGAAATTGCTTTGTCATAGGCGTTAATTAGAGATTCAACCGATTCAAATATGGATTGCCTTTCCTCATTCTCGATATATTCGATGATAGGCACATCTCCATAATAGTGAGGTTTGTTGTCTGATAAAATCAATCCATCTTTACCCTCAGTAATCGTTATTTCCTTTGTTGCTGTAAATAATTGACCTTTGATGCCATCATCCGTGTTTCTATATCTGACCCCAAATAAAGGCTTTTGTGCGATCGTATCATCATAAACAATAAACATATCTAGGGGATTGTTATAGGTGCAGCAGGTTTCTGATAGCTCGTTTTGATAAAGCAACTCAAATCCATGACCATAAATGGATGAAATCTTGCTTAATTCCGCCAGGTTATCATCCATATCGTTTAATTTTAGAAATGTATCCGTTCGTTCATTTATCCCCTCGTCATCGTGAGCAATCTTTACTGGAATTCCAATGAAATAGCCGTTAAAGGTGTCTGTAATGTATTTAGCATAGTTAACGACCAAACGATTATCCGGCTTATAACTATCTTTTGCTTCTCGATCTAAGATAGGCGCCTTGCTCTCATATAGATTTTTCAACCGGTTATAGCGGGGTACTTCTGCCTGGTGTTGCTTAATAAATTTATCTACAACCTCGGAAGTAATTTCTTCCTCTGCTGGATAGGTAAATAAAGGCATTTACAAGCCTCCTTTGAAAGTCTTAATCTTGACCTGGTTATGGATATTTTCAACAGCATACCTGCTCGCATCTAGTACGTGGTTGTAGCTATCTACCGGTATGTTCGTGTATTCGTTTGTATTTTTATCTTTCTTCCAGGTGTAGTTCTCAAGCTCCTCAATCAGCTTCACGCAGCGCTCATCAACAATAAACTCATACTGAGATAAGAACTGTATACCCTGAATAACGCTGTCAGGTGCTTTCTTGGCTGATCGTATTCGACTAACACCCGAGCGTCTTATTTCCTCGATGGATTTCTTTTCTGCTGAATCAGCTGTGATCACTTCCTTTTGATACCCTAAATCGATAATGGCTTTTGCTAGGTGATCGTTAAGCAATCCCTTTCTCACGTATTCCTCTAAAAAATAAATACGCTTATTCACCTCATCCACTTTCAAATGGATAAAAGCTGAGGGGTCGTTAATGTACCCGAAGTCGAGACCAAAATAAGAAGGCAGCTGAGCCAGTTCTTGACGATTTAGAAGTCTTTTCTCGTATTTAGGGAAGACTAGCTTATCGAGTGTAGCAAACTCCCCCAACGCATAAATCTTGTAGTATGCGGGGTTTCTGTTTGCCAGGTCTTCAATATTCGCTCGAGTAGAATCATCCAGGAATCGATTATCTTTATACGTCGATTGAATGATTTTGGTATTCGAGTGATTATTGATAAAAAAATACGAATAAACCCAGTTCACTTTGGACACTGGGTTAAACATTAAATATATTTGCCTTTGTTTGTGGCCCTGGTCACGCAAACGTAATGTCAGCTGCGTGTAATCATCTAGGGTAAACTCGGTAGCTTCCTCCATGACAATATCAGATAAACCCTTAATGGATTTAATCTTTTCCGGGTTATCCATCCCTTTGAAGATTAGCGTCGCTCTGTTAGGCAGTACAATGCGATAATCACTCATGTTGACCTTACACTTACCAAGTACCCCATAACTGCTTAAACACGCCTGTACGTCCTCGAAAATGGAATCCTTGACAGTTGCTGCTACTTTACGCAAGAAAAGAATCCGCCTCGGTTTAGTCCAAGGTTTCAACGCCTTTAAAATAACCTTCTGTACGACACCGTGACTCTTACCACTAGAGGCACCTCCGTAATGAACTTCGGTGAAAGTGTCGTAATCCTCTAATTGGTCGTAAATCTGTTTGTTAAACACTTTGCTGGGCTTTGGAAAGTTTAAAACAATGCTACTCGTCATCCCACTCACCTACATTTATTTCGAGGTTCGTGTTTGTCTGGTCTATTTTATCGGTCCACATTGCGTAGCGTTTACCTAGCATTTCTGCGGCCTTGATTCTGTCTTTGGCACTAACTGCGATGTCATCAATGGTTTGGGCCCCTTCGCCAATACCCCGAAGTATTTCTTCTTGTTGCTCTCCTCGTAGAATGGACGTTAGATATTCCATGATCTCCTGTTGATCTGCAACCTTCTCAGATTTAATTTCTTCGAGGCGTTTATCTATATAAGTTTTTATACTCACATTTTCCATTAATTTGCTAGCGTTACCTTTTGCATAAGCCTTGCTATAACCGGCTTTAATAGCTGACTGATAAATGTTTCCAGTGATGATATACTCATCAGCAAAGCGTTGTTGTTTAAGTGTTAATTTACTCATGGCATATCACCACCTCGCTTTCAGACAAAATAAAAGAGCCCTGGTTAGGCTCTTATAAATCAACTCTATATGAAACGCCCGCAGCTTCTCTCGCATCTCTTGCGGCGCTTCTGATTTTTTCTCTCACGTCATTGGGGTTTTTAATTCTTTTTAGGACTAACTTCGGACTTGAAGCATCGGTGCTAATAATTTCAATATCGCCCACGTCGATGATTTTGTCCTTTAACTTTTGCATAACCGTGATATCTTTAATCCTATACAGTTCGATATCGTTTTTGGTTGCTGTCATAAGTCCTTGCTTCGCGATCTTTAATCGTTCATTCGTTAATTCGTATCGTTCGGTTGGAATCTTTAAAAATCCTTCTTTGTTCCCTTTGAGACCGAATAAATAGGTTTCAAATTCCAATAAAGTTTTTTCTTCTCTCATCTATGTTCATTCTCCTTTTTTATCGTTCTATATGTTATTCGATAAAAGGAGAAATATTCCTTCTTGTCCGTCATGCTAATCAAACTCTCCAACTCAATCGCTTCTTTCCAGTACCTGACCTCGCACGCCAGCCTTCTGAATGCCCCGTCAACTACATCCTCACCGCCTCCAAATAAAAAAGCACCCATAAGGATGCTTGCAATTTTTTTACCAATCCAATAATTTAGATTCCGCTTTAATAAAAACAATATGACTCGGATTAATCCATGTGTTTGGTTCAATCTCAATTAGCGAATTTAATAACTCAGTCCCTTCTTCGTTAAAAAAAGTAGACAAATACTCTTCGATATCATTCTTTGTTTTTATTACGAGTGGTTTTTCTCTATTACTTAAAACAACATTAATAATATTAACTCCTAACATAAGATCCCCTCCTCAGATAAATATATGTCTGAGATAAAAGGATTATATTTCACTTAAATCTTATTTCCTTCTCACTGCACCATGGACTCTTTTATAAGTTTCACGCCTGGTACCCATTAATTCCTCTACATCTTTCCTGCTTAACTTCTCCTTATTCATAGGTGACTTCTCTTGCTGTTGTTTATCTTTTTTCATATAAACATCACCCACCCTTTATAGTTAAGCCCCTTCCAGGATTCGAACCCGGACTAACAAGATAGAAGCATGTTGTGCTGTCCATTACACTAAAGAGGCACAAAAAAAGACGGCACTGATTAACAGTACCGCCGTGTTTAGAAATCTCTGATAAATTAAGCTTTGCATAATTTTAGGTATATGTCAAAATGTGTTGTCAGTTACTAGTTTGTCTACAATATCAGACCGTATTTTATCAATCTGTTGCCGACTCAATCTCATGGCCCTGCTAATGGCCGATAAGCTTAAACCATCCAGCAAGCAATCCAATATTTCAATCTCTTTATGATCAGTTAGCTTTTTACGTTTAGTATTGATGTAGTTTACTTTATTCGTATAATCAGAGATACGCTTAAAACGTTCATTTCTGCGCACAACTTCATTTTCAAGTGCTTTGGATACTAAACCCTTTCCGCTTGGCAAGGATGCTTCTACACCGTATTGCGCGACTCCTTTAAAGTCTACACCCTCTAAGTTATCCTCGTAATGACGAATAATATTAATCATATCTTTATAGTTATCAATCATCTCATAAATATCATACTTATTATAAGCTACTGTTTGTTCCAAACCATCAGACACCCCAATCCATAACCGTACTCTTTATTATCACTCGCTCTTGACCAGCCGCGGTCTTCATGAGCTTCTACTACCTGTTTAAGTTTGGTATCATTCAAGGCATAAACAACCTTTTTTAATTGTTTGGGTCTACCATCTTTCCAACTGCCCACTTGATCCCTCCTTTTTCGTCCATCTTACTTCGGATTGTGAACTAAAACTAATACAGACGAATAACAGTTGCTAAAACTGCAATCAGAAACTCTCTTTCTTCTTCTTTGATGTTTTCGTTCATAAAAATATAGTTGTGAAGCTGTTTAATAACAGCACTCTGCTTTGTAGCAATACGCTCTAATTCTTCTTTAGAGATATCATTCATTCGATTTTCACCTCTTCCTTTTCTTCACTTTTTGTTTCAAGACTTCCCTTCTTACTCTTCGTTATCAATAGCGTAAGCCAATGTCCAGCGATCTGGATTCTTGCTTTTTTCTGCTCTCTTTCTCCTGTCTTTGGCTGCATATGTGTAGATCGTGGTAATCTTCACTCCTAAGGTTTCCGCACATTCAACCACATCGCCAACGCATAATAATTCTTCGCCTTTATATACTGCATATTCTTTCAATGTGGTTAACCTCCTTTGAGTCGATTTACTTACTAGTTTTGGAATACATAGCAAATGCTTTTTCCAGCTCTTTATCCCTTTTCGTTTTACAAGGATGACAAATTCTTACCCCGTCCACTATTTTTGTTTGACTACCTTTAACTAGTTGCATGCAGTGACTGCAGCTAATGTATCTCATAATTCAATCATCCTCTCCTTCATAATCGACAAAGCAACCACAACCACCAATATCCCAAATATCACACTGAACCGGTTCTTTCTCCAATTCTTCTAATGACTTGGTTTTCATGAATGTATATGGTTTTTTAATTGGATTACCTTTGCTGTCTTCACCAAAGTTCCACCGTCTGCCGTATTCACTGGTTTCTAAGAAATGCTTTATCTTTTCGGACTTTTTCCCATAGCTTACAAATTCCCAAACATCGTTATAGAGATAATCTTTTGACTTTCCGCTTTTGATTGCCGGTTGTTTGCAATACCGTATATACTCGCTGATAATGATTTCTTGTTCCATTAGCTCAATAAATGTCTTTTCGTCTTTCATGAGCAAGTTTTTAAAATGCCCTTGTCCAGCCTTCACGCATCGACCTTTGCAGTTGTTGTGAGTAAATTGCATGTCATAGAGTCTCGGCTGCCGAATTCTATATTTCTTCAAAACTTCATCATTATTAATCACGTTTTCTATGAGAGGCATCTCTACCTTAAACGGTTTCCAGTTCGCCCTTATAGGTCCTTCTCTGTGCATTTCCTCAAAGCCTATTCCAAAATATAGGGTTGCGCCCTGGATAAATTCCTCTGACTTTAAGTACTCTTTGTTGTGCCACTTCTCAATCTCAGGTACGATGCCTTTCTTTAGGTAATTGGATGAAACTTTCATCTTCAGTTCTTTGCTGCATGTGCCTACTCGATTGTTAGCCATAAACCTTTGCTGGACCATGAGCTGTGGTGGTGTAATGCCCCGGCTATGAATCAGTAAGGGTAGCGTCAATTTGTCGCTTGCCTCGTGAATGAAACGATAAAGATCTTCGTCTTCCCAAAGGGTATCAGTGAAGTACAAAACGATATTGTCGTTTGGATATTTGGTTTTCGCATAATCAGCTACTGAGAAACTACTCTTACCACCGGAGAAAAAAATAATATGGTTTTGCACTCCTAGTCCTCCCTAATCATGTATTTTTTGTGTCATATTTTGTAAAACGTTTACAAACGTATATTAGATTGCTAGTCTTGTAGATGGGCCAACTTGTAGTACACTCTTGCTGTTTTTCATAACAGCAAGAGTTTTTTTATTTTCCAAACTTGCTCATAACATGGAATCGGATTTTATCAGCTGTCTTTTCGCCTATTCCAGACACTTCTTCAAGGTCAGCCAGTAGATTTACCACACTTTCAATATCTTTCTTTCGCTGTTCAGCTGCCCCTTTATTAAAACCGCGATCTTCTGCTAACTGCTCCAATAACTTCAGATTTACATGAGACACATTGGGTCGTATTTCCCTTTTTATTTTTCTGGATAAGCTACCCATTAAGGATACCTGCTTTCACCCAATAATTTCGCCACGCTAATTTGAAAGCTGTTTTTTTCAATTTCTTTCTGGCGCTTAGTGATTGCCTTTTTAAGCCTTCTTTTCCGCTTTACTTTTTTTGGCATTACCATCCCTCACCTTCGCTATTTTGGTACCGCCTAATCTCTTACAATCCATTCCGAATCGACTAGAGCAATTTTTAAATAGAGGGCAGCGATAAAAACAAGCAGCCCATTTATCCTCTTGTTTCATCCATGCTGTTCTGTCGTCTGCGATTACCACCATTACTTCCAGATTCCTTCACAGCCTTTCTCAACTTTCGATTTTTTGCCAGCTGTTCTAGCGTGATCCAGCCCCCATCTATCTTGGAGTATGTAACCAGTGAAAGTGTATGAGGAAATCTGTATTCAAAAAGCTTTTTCTTCAGCTTGAAGTCGGTAGTCTCAACTCCTTTGCAATCGACTACTTCAATGCTTCCGTCTAAATGGTGTATTTCAAAATCAGCCAGATAATCGATTCGTCGATATTTCTTGCCGTTCTTTTCAAAGGCTTCTTGCAGTAAATAGCGAGGTTGTATACGGAAAAATAAAATCTGTTTATTTGCTTCAAGCCATTTCAATTGTTTGAAATACCTAGCCTCAAGCTGAGAGTCAAAAATATGACCCTCAAACTCTACTTTTTTTGAACCATATTTACTTCCCATTACTCCACCTTCAAATCGGCCATTAACTGGTTTTCATCATGATTATCTTTTAATTTTTCCAATTTCTTTTCACACACAGGACCGATACCCTTGGCAACACTTTTCTTGCTCCTTAACGGACGATTACAGACCGGACATATCATTAATAGCCGTCCTCCTGCCTCTTATGATTCACTGCATTTTTAGCAAAGTAAGCTCCCTCGATTTGCTCTTGTGTAAAGTCAAAGCCGTTAATTCCAATGTTCAGAAACAATATCCAAGCCATTCTGAACCAGTATTGGTTAGCCTGATAACCCGCTATCTTGGCATCCTTTGAATATTTGTGCATATAACAAGTGTTTAGATGGTATACCATTTCGAGATAATAATCGGTTAAATTATTATCAAACTCTTCCGGATCTAATTGTTCTTCATAAACCCATAGAGCATCTTCCCAACCTTTTTGAATGGCAATGGATAAGAAAAAGTGAACACCATCAACGAATTCCACAAGAAGGGGATTAAATATCTTGCCAGTATGTTTACAGTTACTACACCAAACTCGATTTCCAGCGAACCAGAACCCATTTCCTGAACACTTCGGACAATCTATAAGAGCATTAACGCCATGTTTTGGCACTTTGTTATCACTCCAATGTTTAAACCAACGACCTTCATTTGCAAACTCACCAAGCTCAACCTGTAAAGCTAAGACTGTATTTGGAAATAACTCTTGTCCTTCCAGTCCTTTTTCTTTAATAATCCGTTCATCCAATGCTTTCTGCATTTCTAACATTTTTTCTAAATCCACTTAACTCTCCCCTTTCTTATCGAAACCATTTATGGTCAGGATGCTCGATATCCACTTGGTTCATTTCCGCGATGACCAATTCGAATTTTAATTCGTTGTAATCTAGTTCTTCGATGACTTTCCCTTGCTGTGAATGAGTGACACCTAATTCTTTTAACCGTTCCAGTACAATCTGCTGCTTCATATTCTTTTTTAGATTCATAGCTTTTAAGAGTACACCCAATACATCCACCTCAGCCTTTCAATTTTGGATTCTGAGACGTTTTTCTTTGTTGTGAGTACCAATGTGTCAAAGTCATTTAAAACCTTTAACAAGCGTCATACTTCGAAATGCGTATCAAACCCACCACTTAAATAGGCGGTTTAAGAAATATTTTAATTTGCTTGATGGTGTATAAACATGACCGCAATTATGACATTGAACCACTTCGTTGTAAGGATTCCAATACACCGAATTCGTTTCAACAACTTTGTCACAACAAACCTTTTTCAATGTTTTCCCTCCTTCACTTTTTGGTTCAACGATACATTTCCGAATAACATGAACCACAAGTACCTTCCACCGCAAACCCGTTAGGCTTGCCACACTTTTTACAAGTTTTAGATAAGGTATTCCACGTTTTATCGCAATTGGGACATTCTAAGGTAACGATCAACTGTTTATGTTTCACCACCGTGCCAACCGTTTTACACTCTGGACAATTGGGTACTGTTTTGATATTCATTGATTACTCCTTTCAGCCTGGCAACCTCTTGTGCAAGGGCAGTGTTTTCTTTCAGCATTTTTTCGTAAGTAGCAAAACGGGATTTCTTCTTTAATTCAGCAATTTCATTTCTTGCTCTTAAAAGCTGCGCATCATAGTAATTGATTTCCACCTGTTGCTGATCAATTAATTTTTGCGAGTTTTTATCCATGAACATCCACTCCTAACCGTTTGCCTAGTTCACAGAACCACTCAAGATCGCCTGTTTCTACAGCTAGATGCTGCATGGCTAGTAAATCCTCCTGAGGGATTTCTACTGGGGCTAAAGAAATTTGGTCGAAGGTTCGAATGACTACCCTCCTGCCAAAGTGTGCCGTCACACCATCAACAAATACATTGGAAACCGTACCAAACGTGCCGCTATTGTTATCAATAATCCAGTCGCCGCTTTTAAACATGATTTTCGCTCCCTTCTACATCCTCAGGCCTGACATAATAAAGACCTTTCAAATTACAAGCCACTAAGTATACATTTTCAAAGGTAGTCTCTATCGAACGATATCGACCGTCTGGGGCATATTCACCTAAATAAAAATCTCCTTCTACCCAATCCAAGAGGTTCGCAACGCTGATTTTTCTTTTTCCAACAACGATGCCTTCTTTTGCCTTTTCAAATTTTTTTATCACGCGTTTTTTTACCCAAATTGGGTCACCGTCTTCCCATTTTTGTTTTTGTTCAGGTGTCATCAAGTCTGGATTGTCTGGAAGGTATTCATTAGATTTAACTAAGATTTTAAAGGTGGTAACTTTGTCACCTAGTTTCATTCCTCTACACCCACCAATCTATGATTTAAAAGCTTTCGATCTCCTTTAATCACAACCGTATAATTTTTGCTCATTTGATAAATCCGAGTGCCTAATGCCTCATCGATATCGCACAGCTCGTCCACCGTCTTTTCTGACGAAATCATGATTGGCTTATGGTTAAGGTATCGATAGTTAATAACAGCGAACATTTGCTCAATTTGAAAGTCTGTAGGATCCTTTCTCCCTTTGAATAAATCATCAATGAACAGGATTCCGACACGTTTCATTTTCGTGAGTTTTTCCTCCAGTAAATTGAAATCATCCTTCAAGTCATTGAAGCCTTCCACAAACGGGAAGTATAAAACACTGATTTGTTTTTTCATGATTAGGTTATTAGCAAGTGCTGTCAGTAAATGTGTTTTGCCAGCTCCTGGCTGCCCCAATAGACTAATAGAGTTACATCTTTGGTCTTTAATATGGTCAAACGATTTATAGTAATCTACGGCACACTGGTGAGCTTTCTGAATGGCTTCAGGCTTTCCCTCCAAGGTAAAGTTGCCAAATGTCATCTTCTTAAACTCATCCGTAATCTCGCTAAACTTCATAAGGTGAGTAGCTTGCCTTTTAGGAGCACACACACAGTCCTTTAAGACTTCATAGAACTTTAATGAACCATTGGGCCATTTCTTTTGTTCTCCGTCAGGAAGGAGGTCTGGAACCATTTCCAGAAGGAAACCTTTATCCTTACAATTTGAGCAGTTGTAATGCTCAGTATCTGCCGACTTTATCACCGAAGAAGTTGAATGGTTCTTTTTTACTCTCTCCTGCAGTTCTGCCAGTACCTCTGCGATACTTCTTGCCATTGTTTTGGACCTCCTCGCCTTGAAGATTCTCTAAATCTGCAATACTCTTTACTCCTTGTTTCTTCCAAGCTACTAATTTTTTATAGACATAAAGCCAAGTTTTACCGTTTCCTCTTGCCGTTTCTTTAATTGCCGCTATAATCATTTCTTCTGGTTGATCAAATCCAAAGTTATCGATGACGTCCGCAATATCGTCACGAAGAAATTCTGTAATTTCCTTTTCACCGAGGATTTTGCTTTTTTCCAAAATATCTAAAATACGATTCACAGCTATATCCCCTTTTACTACTACATCTTTTTTCTTTATATTTTCTTTATTATTTCTTTTTTGGTTGTCAGTTTCGCCCATGGTGGCATTGTCAGTTTCGCCCATGGTAGCATTGTCAGTTTCGCCCATGGTCGATTTCACCCATGGTTCGATTTCAACCAACCATTGATCATAATTTTTGTTAAATGATAATTTTCTGTAACTGCCATTTTTGATGTTTTGATGAATGATTTTCTTATCCTCAAGCACCTTTAGCTCTCTTCGAATATTTCTTTTATCTAATCCTGTTCCTTCGCTAATAAATGATAATGACATATCATGTTCTTTTTTCTGAAAACCGTAAGTGCACCGCCATACAAGGAAAAGGATTCTATATTGAGTGGGGCTTAGCTTGATTCTAGCAATATGTTCTAAAATGTCGTTAGCAATCCTGGTGTATCCATGTTCTAGTTGAACGTCCGCCAAGCCCATCACCCCTAAATTCTTGGTATAATTCTTGTACATCGTGATATATTAATAATGTGTTATTTTGTAAGGACCTCTGTTGGCGCAGAGGTTTTTTATTTTTCTGCAGTAAAATCCCCGATTATCATACCCATAACGAATGCGAACAAAATTAGAAAGAATATACCTAATATCATGACACCCTCCTTGGCACCCAGCCCTCTATGTACCGGATAGCTGTCTGCATATCCTTCCTCTTGATGTCTTTATAGCTGGTTACTGCAAAACGATCCTTAATCTCTCTATGAAGCTCGCTAAATAGCTTTTTTCTAAACTCTTTATCAGTTTCCAATTCGTAAACCCTGCAATTAACTGCCCTTTGAATGCGACGCTGTTCCCCGTGATCTAAGGTAATTTGATTTTCCACCATGCCTCGAACCTCTTTCACTTCTTCTTTGACAACAGCAATTTCTTCTGCAGCTTCTAAAGATAATTTCATCGATGCCATAAGTTGTTCTTTATCCGAGAGAATTCTAGGCTTCTTTAATTCGTGTTCCATTCGTTCAAATTCATTGATGTAAGCCTCTTTAAATTTCATAGCCTCTTTCCCGGTGTAACCCATGGCTAAAAGTGTGAAGCCTTTTTGGTTCATGTAGTATTTTGGCAGTTCCTTATTTTGAGAATTAATGTAAGAGGACTCCACGAAATTGTGGACTCTAAATTCCTCACTACAACCTAAATCTCGAATATCTTGAAGCACTCTGTCGTGCCGTTTTCCAAAAACCTCTGCGACAATTAGTGAGTCTGTAACTGCTTGATTGCTCTCAATAAATACTAATTGGTTCATTTCGCCCTCTCCTATGCAACAAATTATTTTCTATACTTTGTTTCGTTCATCAAATTTCGCAATTAGGTTAAAAGAAAAGAGGTTTATAACCTCGTATTTGTTCGAATAGTGGCTATTCTTCATCTTCAAATGTTTCAATTTCCACACTAGAACCGAAAATAATCTTTAATTTACTTTTAGCTTTTTCAATATCACCGACCAAATGAATAGTAGTACTTTCATCGCCTTCTAATTCAAATACATGTTCATAGGCTAAATCATTAATTTGAACCCATTTCATTTTAAATACCTCCTCTATTATTATCGTTACTCTTGGTTTCTAAGGAACAAAAACCACTTTCCCGGTTAGTTCCTGTATTTCTCGTTTAAATAGATCCGCATCTGAATTTGTATCTGAAAGATGCAACAACCAAATTTCCTGTACCTTGGATAAATCATTTACTTTTAAAAATTCCTTCACGTTCTCCAAACTGAAATGTGACCGCATTAACCGTTTTTTCCTACCCTTATCAATAATTCCAGCAGCTACATTTTGATTAAGGATTTCTTTGCTATAGTTGCACTCTACAAGAACGTGAGTAAGTCCCTGGAATTTATACCGAATAAAGTATGTGTCTGTAGCGAAAAGCACCTTCTCACCTTGTTTGTTCGCTAAAAGAAATCCAATTGGTTCAGAAACATCATGCTCCACTTCAAAAGGGAGTATCGTCCATGTACCTATCTGGAATTGCTCACGGGCTTTAACAGGCTTCACTCGATGGTTGTTAATCCTAAGAGTCTCAAAGGTGCCTTTCGAAGCGTATACGTCAATTCCAGCCTTCATAACGTCATTTATGGATTTGCTGTGGTCATTGTGATTATGAGAGACTAAGCACCCTTTAATCTCCGAAGTTCTAAAATTCAGTTTTTTTTGAATCTCTTTCCATGCTATACCGCATTCTAGAAGAAGCTTAGTTACACCGTCATCAATTAAATAGGCATTCCCTTTACTACCGGTTGCTATTGCATTTATGTCGAGCATAGTATTTACGACCCTCCATTGGAGTTTCAAACATTCGTTTTGCATCCCAGCCATTTCTAAGCCTGCTTCTTAGTGTGTAATAATTGAGACCTAATTCTCTTGCCCACTCCGCAAGGCTTTGTATCCTGCCTTTATATTCAATTTTTTTAGTTCTTCGAGTATTACCCATTTGAGTAGATTGATTTGCCCACCTACAGTTATTTGATTCATAATTCCCATCATTGTTCATTCTGTCTATACTCAAGCCTTCGTTGTATCCATTTTCAATAGCCCAAGAATAAAACGGTTCAAAAGATTGCCATTCCTCACAAACTTTAATTCCACGATCGCCATATAGTTCATACCTTGGATGATTCGGATTTTGACACCTTTGACGCATTTCAATCCAGATATAATGCAATTTCGTTCCTGATTGGCAATGAGTTTTAGTCATTTGCTACCTCCTTATCAGAGGGGGAAAATCCCCTCTTTTCAATCACCAGTCAGGACCGCCGGCACTTACAGGTTCCTTCTCAAGCTCCCTATCATCCAGTAACTCCTGCTGATTTGGTCTTTCTTCAAACTCAATATCAATGACTTCACCATTAGCGTTACTTCGAATTTCTTCTTCTAGTTCTGCTTCTTCTGCTGCTTCATCAGCTCGATTAACGTGTTGCATGACTAAGCTGCTATCATCAGAGGAATTCATGAACTTTTTACATGCACGATTAATGACGGTTTTCTTTGCCATTTCACCTTTGAATTCATCATGCGTACTTCCATCTTTTTCTACTGCCTGACCCTTCGCCCAAAATTGCGCTTTGCTCCAGGCTTTTCTGATTTCATCAATCGTCATTAATTCGTGATAAACGCTTCCGTCATCCATAACGATGGTTGCATAAGCTCCAATCACTTTGTCTTTGTTGATGTTTCCGAATTTCTGTTTATGGGTAAGATTGGTGATACGGCCGTTTACCATTTCGTAGTCAACATCGTCACCTTCATAAATGACAGCTGCATCAATGCTCTTTGCTTTGGCTACACGTTTGGTAACGGCCATGGTACCAAAATAGGACCGTTGAAAAACTAGCGAGTTTCCGTATACGATAAAATAACCTTGTTTCTTCGCTGGATTTAAACCTTGAACCACCATATCTAAAAGTGAATTGGCTACACTATCTTTCGTACATACTTCCAAAGCAGGTTTCCCATTTCTATCCTTAATGGTTTGTAACAACAGCCATGCTGATTTCATAGCATTCTCCGGGCTATAATTAGCAGGGAAATGAAGTTCGTTTTTTTCTTGAAACTCTTTTACCTTTGCCGCAACTACATCAACCGTATCTTTCTTGATTAGTGCTAATTGATTACTCATTAAATTGCCTCCTCTAAGCTACTTTCTATTTGCTCAACCCTAAGTGTCTTATCATGTTCTGAAACGACCAGGCTAACTACCTGCGCCTTTGTGTCAATCAATTTCGTAACGGCTTCTGCATTATCAACGAAGATAGGAGCTGAGAATCCGTAATGCTCTGAAAGAGTGTTTATGATATCCAAGCCGGAATTAATGCGAGCTGCATTGTTCAATCCTTTGTCATATGGCACTCCGTTGTATAAAGTCTGACAGGTTTCTGTTAATCCGCCGTTTATTTGCTGGTCAAACAATTGGAATGTTACGTATTTGAACTTGCTGTTGATGCGATCTTCCAGTAGATTTACCTTGGTTCGGATAAATTCTTCTGTGAGGTATAGCTCCTCTTCCAGCTTTTCAAACTCAGCAGCAAGGGTTCTTTCATGGTTTTCAAGTTCAAGTATTCTGGCTTGAGATTGAGCCGCTACTGAGAACTTCCCTAACTCACCTTGAAGAAGATCTCTTTTCATCCTTAATTCGGAATCTTCCGTTTGTATTGACAGGATGGATTGGTCTGCGGCTTCCCTTAAATTGCGAATATCACTTTCGAGTTGTTGTTTATCTGTTATTTTTGTTGAGTAGAATGGATTCTCTAAGATATCCACAACAGAACTTTCTAATGTGGATAAATCATCCTTTTGTTTCGTAACTAACTCCTTTTTTTCTAGGAGTTGACCTTCAATTTTTTCAATTTCTTTGTCAAATTGGTCATTGGCATTTTTTAATTCATTGAACTTTTCTTTTGATTGTTTGCCTTTCTTGTTGATTGATTCCAGACGTTCAGATTTAGTCTTATTAAACTGTGCCAAGGCTTTATCTCTAGCCGCCTGAACTTGTTCCTCTGGTAGTGACTGTCCGCAAGTTGGACAACTGCAGTCCGATTCATGAGTGAAAACTTGTTCGTTCACCTCGTGCCATTCAGACCTAAGCTTCTCCATACCGTCGTTCAGATCTTTGGCCGCGTACTGATTCATCTGCTTTCGTTGCTTGATTGAATCAACCTTAGATTGAAGAATGGTAGCGTTTGAACTTTCTTCTTGAATCCGTGCTTTTAACGAATAAACCTTATCGTTCGAAGTCGCCTGGTGCTCCTGTTTAATTTGCAACATAGCGATTTCAATTTCTTGAATTTCTTTTTGCTTCGCCGAAATAGCACTGCCGTTGCGAATGTTATTAATGAGTGTCATTTTTTCATCAATATCGTTGTTTAACTGAGTTATTTCAGCTTCCAGTGATTGCTTTTCGATTACATCCAATTGAGGTAAAGATCGTTTAATTTCATCAATACGGACAGGGATTTTATCCAATTCTTTGTTGATTTCAGCACGACGAGCTGCAATAATTTTTCTTTGGTCCTCAATACTGCGACCGTTAAGTATTTCATCAAGTCGAGAGAGCTGATGATTGGAAGCAATCACTTCATCTGTTGTTATGTCTCCGCAAATTTCAAGCAACGTTTTCCGACGGTCCTGCCACTTCACTTGATCATTAAAATAAGATGGCGAAGTGAGTAATTTGAAAATATCCTCTTTGATGATGGAATCTACTTTCGCAGTGTATTCTCCTTTCTTAGAAGGGACCCCATCCACAAAGTAATCGGTGGTATGACCTGAAAACTCAGATGTTGCAGAACCACGCTTCTTGGTCCATTTCTCGGTATACAGCTTCCGAAGAGTTAAATCACGTCCGTTGTAGTTGAACGTTGCTTCTACTTCATGTTCCAGTCCGTGAAGCTCCTTACCACCAGCTAGTGTTTTAATGGCGAAATCCTTTTTGTTCTGGCTGTCTTTATCGAATAGCAACCAAATAAAGCTATCGAAAATCGTAGTTTTGCCCGTAGCATTATCACCGAAAATCCGGACATTTTGACTATTCATTTCAATGACTAATTCACGAACACCCTTGAAATTTCGCAATGAAAGACGAGTGAGGGTTAATCGATTCATAGAGTGGTCACCTCCTCTTCCAATTCTGCTAATTGTTTTAACAGTTTTGATTTATAATCTTCTTTACTTGGTTCGTAAAAAACGGCTGCATCAAAACCACTAGGCCCTGTTAATACTTCAAATCCATAACTTTGATTTTTTTCTGAATGTCTAATTTTTGCACCAGTTAGTTCAGCCATTCGTTCAATGATTTCCTTACCAGCAGATTGACTAATTACACCGTGGAAAGAAACGTGTACTTCTGCTCCTTTTTCCATTGCCTCACGGATGATTACTAGTTTTTCATCAATACTCATTTCTTTTCTCATTGTTATTCCTCCTCAAATTGTTATTTGATTAATTGGAGGGCATCATATAAAATAAAAGTAAGTTTTGGTTTGGCGTTGATTCTATATGACACGCTCTCGATTCCGTGTTCTTAGCACGGAATTTTTAATTGGCTTGCATAAACTGAAATCCATATTCTTCATGCAGTACCTTTTCTAAATCCTGCTCCGCGAATACTTTTAATTGGAACTGATCCAACACCACCCCCATTCCGTGGAGATTGAAGAATTTAAAATCACATCGTTCCACTAAGTACCGCTTTAAATGCTCCTTTAAGATTAATTCCTCAAAATTAGCTTTATCGATGACAATTTCATCACCTTCGATCACTTCAAATCCATAAAAATCAATCCCACAACATTCATGTTGTTCCAGTACACCTTCTAAACCGCATTGTTCCAGGTGCCTCCACTGACCATCGAGGACCAGCCGGTTTTCGAGTCCCATTAACAGTTCACTCCTTTGATTTTAATATTGAATAAATCAAGCGTAATCTGAATGCCTTCCAATTGACCCGCATGAAAAGTACCGCTGGCCTCAGCAATATATTTTTTGTAAAATCTCTGTGCATCTTTGTATATCTGCACCATTTTTTCCTCTGGACTAGGTTCAATTTCGAAACCCACATACAATGCACGGATAAGCGTATCAAGTGTTATAGCGTTTAATGATTCGCATTCATCCACCCACTCAGCATCAGTAATCTGAATTTTAATCAATTCCTCTTTGCCACCTGTGTAAGTATTCAGCCAATATTCAATGGCTTCTGCCTGCTCCTTAGTTAAAACGACCTTCATTTTCTTTCCCCCTATCTACTTGTTTGTTCACTCAACCACTGAAGCAAAAACTTCTTTGTTGCATCGGCTGGAAACAGCCATTTATTGCCGACTTTGTGTTTTGGAAATCTTGGATCATAAAAGAATGTATCCAAGATGGTGTTCCAACTGAGGCAAGTTCTTCTGATAAGTTCCTTCCGACTCCAAAAGACTAAATCTTTTTCAACATCCTTGAGCATTTCTTCAATTTTTTCTAAACAGAGTTGCTTTACTTCTTGCTCGTCAACGTTGACTTGCAGCATGTTGATACCTCCTCTCATGAGTTGAATAGACAATGGACAAACTAGGATGTGGTGGCTTCATTACCGCTGGGATGTTTCATTTCGTTACCTTGGTTTTCAAAAAAAATAGTCCAATCAAAGCCAATTGCATCACCGATAGACTTAGCAACCTTTACACTAGGAGTTCTATCTCCTGATTCAATCATAGTGTAGTAAGCGCGTTCGATTTCACATTTTTCAGCGACTGAATTATGCGTTAAACCTCTTTGTACTCGTAATTCTTTCAGCCATGTTCTCAAATTGTATCACCACCTTGTAACGTTTCGTTACTCTTAGTATAGTATCACTTCGTTACCAAGTCAATACATATCAACAAAAAAAGTTTCAATTTGTTACAAATTGTTTAAAGTAACTATCTGTTACAGTATTATAGATAAAAAGGGGTGATACCATTGCTTTCAGAAAGACTTTCTAAACTTAGAAATGAAAATAATAAAACTCAAAAACAAGTTGCTGATTATTTGAAAATCACTAGACCAGCTTACACAGCCTATGAGCGTGGTACTCGCCAACCGGATTACGAAACTCTTCAAAAACTTGCTGATTATTTCAATACAACTACCGATGACCTTCTGGGGAGAGAAACCAATGACCAAGGAAAAGAAAAGTCTGCTGAAGAATTAATTGAAGATCCGCAGCTGGGGTTATGGTTTAAAGAAGGAAAAAGGTCGTCTGCTGCTAACAGACAAAAAGCATTAGACTTTTTAAAGTATTTAGAAGAACAGGAAAAAGACCGTAAACCTGGGGATAAACAATAATTAGCCGATTGGCTTTTTATTTTTACAAATAAACCGAACATACATTCTATTTTAAGGAGAAGTATATGAATTATGTCCTAACACCATTAGAGGAAGAAATTAAAACAATGTATTTATCCTTCGGCATCCGCCGGCCAGATCAGATTGAATTGTATAAAATTGCTGAAAAATTGGATATCTGGATTCATATTGCAGATTATGAAAGCCAGGCTATCGAAAGAGAAGAAGGTTTATTTAGCATAGTCCTCGATATTTATAAATCAGAACCTGAACAATGGGATGATTTCGGCCATGAATTAGCACATATCCTATATCACAGTGGCAATCAGCTTGAAATGACTGAGACCTTTTCGGAATTCCAAGAGGTTAAAGCGAACAATTTCGCTCTGCAGTTTTGTGTACCTACCTTCATGCTCATCGACTCGGGACTGCCACCCACCTGGAATGAAGCTGTGCTTTTTATCATGGAAACATTTAATGTGACTCAAAATTCCGCTCAAAAAAAACTCATACATTTTGAACGTCAGGTGATTGGATTTCAGTTTCACGAATCGATTTGGAAAGATATAACACGATATGAAAAGGAGATTGTCATTTAAAATGTAAATGAGAGGAGTGAATAAACGTGGCAAGCATCCACAAATATATGAAGAAAAATGATAAAAAAGTCTACTATGAATACCGGATTCGATATAAGGATCCAATCACTCAAAAGTTTAGGGAGAAGTCAAAGAAAGGATTCCTTTCCAGTAAAGAAGCACAGCTGGCCGCAGCCGAGGAAGAAAAAAGAATCATGGAAGGATTTGAGATTAGTTCAATTTCCTTAAAAGATTATTTGGATTATTGGCTGAACGAACACAAAAAAGACACCATTCGCCGAAGTACCTATGAAAACAAAGAACAAAATATTCGGTTGCATATCCTCCCTTACTTTAAAAACGTCCAATTAAAGGATGTAAAACCGATGATGTATCAAAAGTTTATTAATCATTTAGCAAGCCAAGGCTACAGCAAAAGCTTAGTAGAAATTAATCATACAATTATGTATGAGATGTTTAAAAGAGCTATTATCGATAGGAAAATTGAATATAATCCTTGTGAAGGTGCAACGATTAAAGGGAAAGTAAACGAAAAGGATTTGCAATTTATCGATTCTAATGATGTGGGGCGCTTCCTTCAAGAGGCCTATAAATATGAATACAACTATTGGATCTTTTTTAAGGCTCTCATTGACACTGGTATGAGAAAAGGAGAAGCTGCTGCTTTACAATGGACAGATATCGATTTAAAAGAGAGAACTATCTCGATCACAAAGTCCTTCGACTTCCAGAAAGCAAGCAAGGATAAGAATTTGATGTTTGGGGATACGAAAACCTATCATTCTGTACGAACGATTAAAATCAGCCAATCATTAGCGAATGACTTTCATTTTCAAATCAAGTATCAAAATCAAAACAAATTGACGTTAAATGAGATATATCATCATGATCTTAATCTAGTGTTTTGTCGGAATGATGGAAACTACTTGCCGAAATCAACTTTGTTCAATGCATTTTCCAGAATATTAAAAAGGGCAGGACTATCATCGCTACCTATTCACTCGTTACGACATACTCACGCTGTTTTAGCACTTGAAGCAGGTGTTGATATGAAAACATTACAGGAACGCTTAGGACATGGCAGTTATCAAGTAACCGCCGATGTATACTCACATGTTTCAAAGAAAATGGAGATTACAGCAATTGATAAGTATGAAGAATACACTAAAAATGTTTACTAGATTTCGAATAAATGTGGGTATTTTCGGGGCAGATTCAACCAAACCAGCTGGCAAAAAGAACTGCCCACAAAAGAAAAAAAGCCCTAACGCTTAGAACGTCAAGGCTTTCCATGAATTAATACATGCTTAGGTACTGCTCTCTTTCCCAAGGGTGTACCACTGTACGGAACATATCCCATTCGATCTCTTTGGCTTCTACAAAATGTTCGAAGATGTGTTCGCCAAGACCTGCTACAATTACTTCATTCGACTTCAATTCGTCTAATGCTTGAGCAAGTGTCGCTGGAAGGTCGATAATACCTTCTTCAATTCTTTCTTCTTTGCTCATAACATAGATGTTACGGTCAACTGGAGCAGGAGGAGTTAATTTATTCTTAATTCCATCTAAGCCAGCTTTTAGAAGAACAGCCATTGCTAGGTATGGGTTAGCAGCTGGGTCAACGCTACGAACTTCTACGCGAGTACTTAAACCGCGGGAAGCAGGAATACGAATCAATGGTGAACGGTTTCTAGCAGACCACGCTACATAACAAGGTGCCTCATAGCCTGGTACTAAACGCTTATAAGAGTTTACAGTTGGGTTGGTTACCGCTGTGAAACCAGTAGCGTTCTTCAAAATACCCGCTATAAATTGACGCGCTGTATCACTCATTTGAAGGTCACCAGTTGGTTCAAAGAATGCATTTTGACCATTTTTAAATAATGAAAGGTTCATGTGCATTCCAGAGCCGTTTACACCGTATAAAGGTTTTGGCATGAACGTTGCGTGTAAACCGTGCTTACGGGCAATTGTTTTAACAACAAGCTTGAAGGTTTGAATTTGGTCACAAGCCGTTAAAGCATCTGCATATTTAAAGTCAATCTCATGTTGGCCTGGAGCCACTTCATGGTGAGATGCTTCAATTTCAAAGCCCATTTCTTCTAATTCTAGCACGATATCACGACGGCAGTTTTCACCTAAATCTGTTGGAGCAAAGTCAAAGTAACCGCCTTGGTCGTTTAATTCTAAAGTTGGCTCACCTTGTTGATCTAGTTTGAATAAGAAGAATTCTGGCTCAGGTCCTAGGTTAAATTCAGTAAATCCTAGTTCTTCCATTTCTTTTAATACTCTCTTTAAGTTGTTACGAGGATCGCCATCAAATGGAGCTCCTTCTGCGGTATAGATATCACAGATCAAACGAGCTACTGTACCTTTCTCAGCTGTCCAAGGGAATACTACCCATGTATTCAAATCTGGAAATAAATACATATCAGACTCTTCAATTCTTACAAACCCTTCAATAGAAGAACCATCAAACATCATTTTGTTATCGAGTGCTTTTTCTAACTGGCTGATAGGAATTTCAACATTTTTAATAGTTCCAAGGATATCAGTAAATTGTAAACGAATAAACTTAACATTTTCCTCTTGCGCTAAACGTTTAATATCTTCTCTAGTAAACTTTGCCATTATTATTCCCCCTAAGGTTATTTAAAAATAGTATTAATGGAAAAAACGTGACATATCACCTTGTCTCAGTGACGAGCGGTTAAATCTTCCTGCCTGCTGTAATTCTTGGCGAAGGAGATTTCGCAGTTGGTCATCGGTAAGCACTTGCTTTCCCTTGGCGGCGTGTTGTTCTATTAAGTTAGATTGCTGCTCTTTAACCAATAGAAGCTGTTTAATTCCAGCCATGTTAACGCCTTGATCAATTAAATCTTTAATTTCTAATAGTTTATCAATATCTATTAAACTATATAAGCGTCTGTTTCCTTCTGTTCTAGCTGGAGAAATCAACTGGTGCTCTTCGTAATAGCGGATTTGTCTTGCGGTTAAGTCTGTTAACTGCATGACCGTTCCGATCGGAAACAATGGCATCGAGCGGCGAATTTCTTTTCCACTCACTTAAATTTCTCCTCTCCTTTTGCTAATTTATATTGCTATTATATTTCGTGTAAGAAAAGATGTCAATGATATGTAAGGTTTTCTTACATGGTTTTTTCTGAAAAATTTAAAATCTATGAAAGGGGCAACATTTATGGTTTTAGGTTGCCCCTAGGTTTCTTCACAAATTCAATGAAATCAATTGTTTATCCACAAGACGGTCCACTGCTAAACAAACAGCCATTTTTACATGGGCATAGGTAAGCCCGCCTTGTACATAGGCTACAAATGGAGGTCTTATCGGTCCGTCGGCAGTCAGCTCGATACTTGCACCTTGAATAAAAGTACCCGCCGCCATAATCACATCATCCTCATAACCCGGCATATAGGCTGGGTAGGCAGTCACATGTGAATTAATCGGTGACGCAAATTGAATCGCCTGACAGAAGGCCACCATTTTATCTTTGTCATCAAATTGTACCGATTGAATTAAATCGGTTCTTTTGGCATCCCATTTAGGCGAAGAATTCATTCCAAGTTTTTCAAGAAGAGCTGCAGTAAATACTGCTCCCTTTAAGGCTTGACCGACAACATGCGGAGCTAAGAAAAAGCCTTGGTACATTTCCTGAAGACTATATAGGGAAGCCCCTGCTTCCGCTCCAATTCCAGGCGATGTCATTCGGTACGAGCAAGCTTCTACCCACTTCTTTTTACCGACAATATAGCCTCCTGTTTTGGCAATCCCGCCGCCGGGATTTTTTATAAGTGAACCAGCCATAAGGTCTGCTCCAACATGGCATGGTTCAAGTTCTTCAACAAACTCTCCATAACAGTTATCTACAAACACTACTACATCTTCTTTTATCTCCTTAACAAACGAGATCATTTCTTCTAGTTCAGCAATCGTAAAGGATGGCCGATTGGCATATCCTTTCGAACGCTGGATCCCAACCATTTTTGTATTTGGTTTAATTTTCTCAGCGACAGTCGTATAGTCAATCGCCCCTTCAGCTGTGAGTGCTACACTATCGTATGTGATCCCAAATTCCCTTAATGAGCCGACTCCATTGCCGCGGATCCCGACGATTTCTTCGAGTGTATCATAAGGTTTACCGGTAATATACAGCAGTTCATCCCCAGGACGAAGTACCCCAAACAAAGCGATGGAAATAGCATGTGTCCCTGAGATAATTTGCGGCCGGACTAAGCCCGCCTCTCCTCCAAAAACATCCGCATAAATCACTTCAAGTGTATCTCGGCCAATATCATCATATCCGTATCCTGTGGACGGAATAAAGTGAGAATCACTTACTCTATGCTTTTGGTAGCTTCTCAATACTTGAAACTGATTGGTTTCAATTTTTTCATCGATACGCTTATGTACGTCAGCTATTTTACGCTCAACGTCTTCTACAATTTTCTTCAGCTTTTCCCCGTTGTTTAACTGTTGAAACATGATGTTACTCCAATCTACTTTTTATATTTCTGTAATTGCCCGCTAATTTGATGGTCAGGCAGCGAGTATCCTTTGCATTGATATAACTCGCTTTCTTCATTAAAGGTTAGTTCTCTTAAAATCGTCTCATTCTTTAATTGCGAAAGGAGTTTCCCTTCATCCGACGGGACCCTTACCTCGTATGGCTCCATTAATTCGATAATCATACCCTGCAGCTTTTTCTTTAATTCATTTCGATCTTCCTCATCAAACGCACTTATGAATACAGATGACGAATTGGAGGTGGGCACGAAGTTTGGATGCTTAATATCTTTTTTATTATAAACCGTAAGCTGTGGAATCTCCTTGATATCAAGATTCTCTAATAGCTTGTTTACTGTTTTTTCATGCTGAAAGTAATCTTCGCTCGACATATCGACGACATGCAGCAACAGATCAGCCTCTTTAACCTCTTCTAATGTCGAACGGAAAGCAGCGATTAGCGCTGTTGGCAAGTCTTGAATGAACCCAACGGTATCTGTAATTAATGTTAAAAATCCACTTGGTAAAATTAATTTCCTCGTCATCGGATCAAGTGTCGCAAACAATTGATTTTCCTCGTAGGAGTCTGCCTCTGACAATCTGTTGAACAGTGTAGATTTCCCGGCATTTGTATAACCAACAATCGCAACCTGGAAGGCTTTATTCTTCTTCCGTCTTTCTCTGTAGCGGTCACGATGCTGAACGATAACCGATAACTGAGTTTTAATATCATCAATTCTCCGGCGGATATGACGGCGGTCGGATTCTAGCTTTGTTTCACCAGGACCTCTTGTCCCAATACCCGCTCCAAGCCTAGACAGTGCAATCCCCTGCCCTGCTAACCGCGGGAGCAGGTATTGCAGCTGGGCTAGTTCGACCTGCAGCTTCCCTTCCTTTGACCGGGCTCTTTGTGCGAAGATATCTAAGATCAGTTGGGTCCGGTCAATAATTCGAGCATCTAATTCAGCACCAAGATTTCGCTTTTGACTTGGTGACAGTTCATCATTAAAAATCACAAGATCCACTTCAAGCTCTTCGACTAGCGCCTTCAGTTCTTCTACTTTTCCTTTTCCTATATATAAAGCTGAGTGAATTCGATCCCGCTTCTGGATAAGGGTGGTCAAAACCTTCCCTTTCGCAGTTTCCGTAAGGGATGCTAGTTCCTCCATAGAATATTGAAATCTTATGTCATCGTGTGTTTGCGTTTGGCAGCCAACTAAGATGGCTTTCTCTAAGATAACTTCTTGCTCCAAAACAACACCCTGCTTTCCTAATTTTCTTTCCTAATCATACCAAAAAATAAATGAATACTCTAATTTACCAAAAGAATTTATTGTGTTGAGGAAAAAGTTGTTGATTATTCACCCCATCGTGTTAAAATCATATTGTTTGCCATTGAACATTCAATTATTTGGTCATATATATATATATATTATAAATAGTTAGATTACAATGAGGGGAAATACAGAGGATGACGTGGGATGTTTTAAGTATGATTGGCACGATTGCATTTGCGATCAGTGGTGCCATTATTGCGATGGAAGAAGAGTATGATATTTTAGGGGTATATATTTTAGGAATCGTTACCGCTTTTGGTGGGGGAGCAATTAGAAATTTGTTAATCGGCGTTCCTGTCTCTGCTTTATGGGAACAAGGAGTATTTTTTCAAATTGCCTTGCTATCGATTACAGCCGTATACTTATTTCCAAATAACCTTTTAAAGCACTGGCAAAAATGGGGAAACTTTTTTGATGCGATTGGACTATCTGCTTTTGCGATACAGGGTGCGATTTATGCAGTCAACATGAATCATCCATTAAGTGCCGTCATCGTCGCTGCAGTTCTAACTGGTATCGGGGGCGGTATCATCCGCGACTTGCTTGCGGGCAGAAAACCTACCGTGTTGAGAGCAGAAATTTATGCCGTTTGGGCAATCTTTGCAGGTCTTATGATTGGTTTAAAAGTAGTAGTTACCCCTTGGGAGCTATATACATTGTTCGCATTAGTTACGCTCCTTCGCGTCCTTTCCTATACCTTCAAATGGAAATTGCCCTCCAGGAGATTAGGCGCACATTAAATTTCATGAAAAAATCGGCGATTCGAGAAGGCTCGCCGATTTTTTATTTAATCCTCCTCAAAAACTAAATCATTGCTCCTGAGGGTCATCAGTTCGTGACGGTCATAACTATTCAGCATTAACAGACGCATCGCTTGAGAGCGAATTGTTTTCTCAATGATATTTCGGACATAACGGCCATTTGAAAAGCTGGTTGGACTTAGGACTGCTTTAACCCAAATCAAATGATCCTTTAGTTTTTTCTCCGCCTCATGACTCAAGGCATATTCTCTTTCCACCAGCATCCTACCCGCAATATCCATCAACTGTTCAATATCGTAATCTGGAAAGTCGATCACTAGAGGAAATCGGGAGTGGAGCCCAGGGTTTAAAGTGAGAAAATAGTCCATTTCTCGAGAATATCCAGCAAGAATTAAAATGAACTCATGCTGTTTATCCTCCATATGCTTGACCAGCGTATCAATTGCCTCCTTGCCAAAATCCTTTTCTCCCCCTCGTCCTAGTGAGTAAGCTTCGTCAACGAAGAGGATTCCCCCTTGTGCCTTTTTAATTAAGTCTCTCGTCTTTTGCGCAGTGTGGCCAATATATTCTCCAACAAGATCCGCTCGTTCCGCTTCAATTAAATGCCCTTTTGATAAAACATTCATTTTTAAGAAAAGCTTCCCGATCAATCTGGCTACCGTTGTTTTCCCTGTTCCCGGATTGCCTTTAAACATCATATGAAGTGCTTGTTTTCTCGTTTTTAACCCCATTTCTTCTCTTTTTTTATTTACAAAAATCCATGCGTAAATTTCTTTTATCATTCGTTTCATTTCTTCCATTCCAACTAGTGCCCCAAGCTCTTCTTCGATTTCCTTTAGAGCCGAGTGCTCAGGGGGAATATCCTTTGGAACAACTTGTGGTTTGGGCAAGTCCTTAGCTAACGACTTCTTTTTTTGCGAGTTGAGGACGACGCTTATTTGGCCGTTACTTTTCATACGAATCGGTTGATCCAAAGCTTTCACCTCTCATTCTGCCAGCGATATTCGTGTTGAAGCCTGATTATGGCTACCTAGAACTCTAGGTTTTTACGCAGTTTAAACATCAATTAGGACACTTACTCCCATATGCTCGTGTCCAACTTTACAGCATTCCAAACAAACACCCTTCATTCTATATATGTATTCACCCAGTCTGTATTTCATTATAAAAATAAAAAAGAGCCCCTAAAAGGAGCTCGAATTTATTTTATGGATTAGTTATTAGCATCTAGATCAAGCTGAACATTTCTTTGCGGCGCAAACGTCGAAATGGCATGCTTGTATACTAACTGCTGCTTCCCTTCAGATTCAAAAAGAACAGTAAAGTTATCAAAGCCCTTAATTTGGCCTCTCAACTGGAATCCATTTAACAAAAATACCGTTACATGCGTGTTATCCTTGCGACATTGGTTTAAGAATTGGTCTTGAATATTGATGGTGGTTTTCATTGTATATCCTCCTCTTTTATCTCTACTAATATGTATTCGATTTTACTTGGAGCTTTCCTTCAACATATTGAGAAATTTCCGTTATTTTTTTTGACAAATTTGGCACATCTGCCATATCAAACCATTGTACATCCATTTTGTTTCTGAACCAAGTTAATTGCCTCTTTGCATAACGCCGTGAATTCTGTTTTAAGTTTTCTACGGCATCTTCAAGGCTGACCTTGCCTTCAAAGAATTCATACACTTCTTTATATCCGATCGCTTGGATACTTTGACAATCACGCAAGCCGCGATCGTACAATCGGCGTACCTCATCTAGAAGTCCTTCGTCCATCATCAACTTAACGCGGAGGTTGATTCGTTCGTACAATTTTTCCCTCTCCATGGTTAATCCAATGAGAGCTGTTTGATAAAGTAAATCAGGCTCTTGCTCTTTTTGATATTCACTCATCATCTTACCAGTACAGTGAAAAATTTCAAGTGCTCTTATGACCCTCCTTACATTATTGGGGTGAATTTGCGCTGCACTGACTGGGTCTAGCCTTGTTAATTCCTTATGTAATGCCTCATTGCCAATCACTTTCGCACGCGCTTCTAACTCGATCCGAAAAGTATCATCGGCAGTTGCCTCGGAAAAATGATAATCATAAATGACTGATTGAATATAAAGCCCCGTACCGCCAACAATAATGGGCAATTTACCTTTTAAGGCAATTTCGTTTATTTTTGCTCGGACAAGCTGTTGAAATTCTGCAACGGAAAAACTCTCGTCAGGGTCTTTAATGTCTATTAAGTGATGTGGTACTCCTTCCATTTCTTCAATCTTTATTTTGGCAGTACCTATATCCATTTCGCGGTAAATTTGCATCGAATCACCACTAATAATTTCACCATTATACTTCTTCGCCAGCTCGATGCTTAGCTTTGTTTTTCCTACTGCTGTTGGGCCGATTATAACTAATAATTTCTGTTTTGATTCCAATATTTTCACACTGCCTTATTTGCAAATTCAGTTTCTGGTGATACTTGGATCACCGTTCACACCGTTATCGTAACACAATTTTAAAAAGCAGTTGAACATCAAACAAGTATTAACAAAAAAATTCTATTCTATGCATATAGAATAGGAAAATTATATTTATCCCGCATTAACGGGCAGTAAGATCCCCACTGATGGAAGTTTTTTGTTATTTCCGAGAAATATTTCTTGAAAGGTTACATTTTGATAACGTTCCCGTAACAACCACAAAAAATTTATAGTAAACTATTACATTACCATAACGTTTCATTTACATTCACCCCTATACCCCATATTCGTGGTACTCTAAATCGTAGCTTATTTTGTTGAAAAATAGGAGAAAAAGGTGAAAAAATGTTATCTACTTTTGATATCGGTATTGATTTAGGAACTTCAAATACATTGGTATATAGTAAAAATAAAGGAATTGCTCTAAATGAGCCTTCTGTTGTCGCCATTGACACCGTCACAAAAAACGTTGTGGCCATAGGGACCGAGGCAAAAGAAATGATTGGGAAAACTCCTGAAAAAATTGTGGCGGTTCGCCCTCTAAAAGAAGGAGTAATCGCAGACTATGACCTTACAACGGAATTACTCAAGCATATCATGCGAAAGGCTTCTAAAAAACTTGGCTTTGCCATTCGCAAACCGAATGTGGTCATCTGTACTCCATCTGGCTCTACTAGCGTTGAACGAAGAGCCATCCATGATGCGGTTAGAAATGCCGGAGCAAAGAAAATACAGTTAATCGAAGAGCCCGTTGCTGCCGCGATTGGTGCTGGGCTGCCAGTAGATGAGCCTGTCGCGAATGTTGTCGTTGATATTGGCGGGGGAAACACAGAGGTTGCGATTATTTCCTTTGGCGGTGTTGTTGCCTGCCATTCAATCAAAATTGGCGGCGACCGGTTTGATGAGGAAATTATTCAACATGTACGGAAAGAATACAATGTTTTAATTGGTGAGCGCACAGCGGAAAAGGTTAAAATGGAAATCGGCTATGCTTTAATAGACCATGAAGAGATGTTTATGGAAGTACGCGGCCGCGACCTTGTAACAGGTTTGCCAAAAACTATTAGTCTTTCATCTTACGAAATTAGAAAGGCCATGAAAGAATCGCTGCTTCATATTTTGGAAGCGATTCGTGCCACTCTTGAGGATTGTCCGGCAGAGCTTAGCGGTGATATCGTTGACCGTGGTGTCATACTTACAGGCGGCGGTGCACTAATGAATGGTATGGAAGAATGGATCAGCAAAGAAATCTTTGTACCTGTCCAACTGGCATCTAGCCCATTGGAATCCGTTGCCTTTGGAACTGGACAAGCACTTAAATATATCAAAAAACTTCAAGTAGCAACAAAATAATCTCAATAGAAAAAGAGTGCTTGGTTGCACTCTTTTTCTTTTCACGCTAAATGTCACTCTGGCGCTTTCTCATGTTATTAAAATATAGGAAGATCGGCAGCGGGATAACAATAAAGCCAAGACTCTTAATCAGTTGGTTCTTTGCTGATTCTCTTTCGCGATTCTTATGATCTTTCATCGCTTGTTCGTAGCCCGAACGAAGTTCCTCTTCTGTGAGATCAGCATCTGTCTCATTCCTTATCTTTCCGTCTATCCGAATCTGTTTATAATCTTCATAACTTTGGTAATAACTTGGCGGACTAATTAAATCGGCACTCGCCATAAAAATAGATATCCCTCCGCCGATTACCATCATCAACGTGGCAAACAGTACTAAATAGGTATAAAGATGGCGTATCACTGCTTCATCCCCCATTTCTTTATTCTTCACTGCATAAACAATCACAAAAATAATAATAACTATTGGTAAAAAAGAACTTAAGATGCCAAATACCACCATAGAGACACCTCCTTTTTTCACAGACCTTTGTACCTAATCCTCATCTATATTATTTCACGTTTACCTTTTAATGCCAACATGTAACAACAGCGATGAGAAAATATATTTTTCGCTATTCTTTATTATTTAGACGAAAAAAAATCTTATTAGTTACCTATTTTTCAAAAATATACAGTGTTGTTAGACAGGTCATTTTATATACCTTCTAAGTTACCCCTTTTCCCTATTTTACTGGTGTTCTGATCACTTATCACCCTCATAAGTAATCTCTAACTCTTACCCTGAAGGGGTTTTAGTCAGTAATCAACTTCAAATAAAAATAGAGACCCGATTTAGGTCTCTAAAAATCTGTATCTAATGTTTTACATCACTCTTTTGAACATTTTTTCCATGTCATAGGAGCTGTAGTGGGCGATGATGGGCCTGCCATGCGGACAGGTAAACGGATCAGATGCGTTTCGCAAATCATCTAACAACGCTTGGATCTCGTCGTTCCGGAGATGACGGTTGGCTTTGATCGATGCTTTACAGCTCATCATTATCGCTGCTTCTTCACGAAGCTTCTTAATATCAACCTTTTTCATCAAGAGAAGCTGCTCTATCATTTCCTCAATAATTTGTGTCTCCTCGCCTTTTGGGAACCATTGCGGATGTGAGCGGACAATGAAGCTATTCATCCCAAACTCCTCTAAGAAAACCCCAACCTTCTCCAATTCACTTCGGTGCTCATTAATTTTTAAAAATTCGTCAGTTGAGTATTCAAAGGTTAGCGGCACAAGCATTTCCTGAAGCTCAGAATACACCTCGCCGACTTTTTCCCTAAAATACTCATACTTTAAACGCTCTTGTGCAGCATGCTGATCAATGATATATAACCCATTTTCATTTTGTGCAAAAATATAGGTTCCGTGCATTTGACCAATCGGATACATTCGAGGAACACGGCTGTCATTTTGTTCTTCGGTCACACCACTGGTAGAGGTGTCCTCAAATGATGGCTCCTCCTTCTTAACCACAGGAGGTGTAAATTCCCATACAGGTTCTTGTTCCACACTTTCTTCTTTATGGGAAGTTTGTACAATCGTGCGCTCTTCTCTCACATGTGTAGCTGTAACTGGCGGTTCCCAATGAAACTCGTTCTTAACAGGCTTACTGTTGTTAGACTCGTCAAGAACCAATCTGGTCTGCTCTGACTTTTGAGCCTCTTTCTTCTCAACATTATAAGCAGTTGGAATCAGTACCTTCGATTTAAAAGCCTCTTTCAAAATCCTAGTTACAAGATCGTTCAGCTCTGCCTCTTTACTAATCCGAACCTCCATTTTCGATGGATGCACATTAACATCAACCAATAACGGGTCCATTTCAATATTTAGAAGCACAAGCGGAAATCTGCCAATCGGCAGCAAGGTATGGTACCCTTCCTGAATCGCTTTAGCCAGTGCATAATTTTTAATAAACCTACCATTAATCATAGTTGAAATATAATTTCTCGATGCACGAGTCACTTCAGGCATTGAGGCATATCCGCTTATTTTATAATCTAGTGAGCTTCCCGAAATCGGTACAAGCTGTTTCGCAATGCTCATTCCATAAATCGAGGCAAGCACCTGGCGGACATCGCCATTCCCATTGGTTTGAAGCAGCTTTCGCTCATTATGAATCAGACGAAAGGCGACTTCTGGATGAGAAAGGGCAAGCCGGTTCACGACATCGGTAATATTTCCAAGCTCCGTATGAATGGTTTTCATATATTTTAAGCGTGCTGGCGTGTTAAAGAAAAGGTCTGTAATCGTAATATCCGTTCCTCTTCTGCTCGAAGCTTTTTCAAATACAATAACCTTACCGCCTTCAATGACCACCCGATTACCGGCACCATCTCCGGTTGAGGTTTTCATTTCCAGTCTGGAAACAGACGCGATACTAGGTAAAGCCTCGCCACGGAAACCTAGAGTTCGAATGCGGAACAAGTCATTTTCATCCTTGATTTTCGAGGTTGCATGTCTCTGAAAAGCGATGAGCACATCCTCTTCCTCAATCCCATTTCCATTATCGGTTATCCGGATTTTAGCAAGTCCCGCTTCTTCAACCTCAATTTCAATGACCGTACTGCCAGCATCAATCGCGTTTTCTACTATCTCTTTCACGACAGATGCTGGCCGTTCGACTACCTCTCCGGCAGCAATTTTATTTGAGAGCGCATCATCTAATTGGATAATCTTCCCCATTCGCGTTCACCACCTAGTTTTTTAACTTCTTCTGTAGCTCATACAAGATATTAATCGCCTGAAGCGGTGTTAAATCCAAAATATCAAGCTGCTTCATTTTATCTATTACACGCTTTTCCTTAGAGGACAGGTCAGGTTTTTTTGTATCCTGGGGTTCATCAAAGAAAGACAGCTGGGCTGGTTTCTCTGCTTCAGGTTCCACAGATTCCTGAACAACCTCAGCGTTAACTGGTACACTCTGAACATCCGTCTGCTCAAGTGCGGACAATATTTCTTTCGCACGTTGAATCAAGTCACTTGGCAATTCAGCGAGCTGGGCAACATGAATTCCGTAGCTCTTATCTGCCGGACCTTCTTTAATTTTATGAAGAAAAACCACATTTCCATTATGCTCAATCGCACTTACGTGAATGTTTTTCAGCTTTAACAAGTCAGCCTCAAGAACAGTTAGTTCATGATAATGTGTAGAGAAAAGTGTTTTCGCACCAATACGAGTATGAATGTATTCAATAATCGCCTGTGCAAGTGCCATTCCATCATAGGTAGAAGTTCCACGGCCTATTTCATCAAAAAGGATTAAGCTGTTTTGAGTGGCATTGGTAATGGCGTTATTTGCTTCGAGCATTTCCACCATGAACGTACTTTGACCTGAAATCAGATCATCGGCAGCACCAATCCGAGTAAACACCTGATCAAAAATCGGCAGAACCGCTTCTTTTGCCGGTACATAACAGCCGATTTGCGCAAGTATCGCTGTTAGGGCAATTTGGCGCATATACGTACTTTTACCCGACATGTTTGGACCCGTAATCAGCAACACTTCTCGGTCGCTATCCATATAACAGTCATTTGGGACATATTCCTGCGTGTTGAGGACCTTTTCAACTACAGGATGTCTGCCATCCTTGATGACCACTCGTCGCTCATCAGAAAACTGCGGTTTTACATAACGACGGTCTTCACTCACTTGTGCAAAGCATTGAAGGACATCAAGCTCACTAACGGTTTTCGCTAACGCTTGTAGTCGCGGAATTTGTTCCTTCACGATTTCACGAATTTCAGTAAATAACTCATATTCGAGCTCACCGCATTTTTCTTCTGCTTGTAAAATTAACGCTTCTTTTTCCTTTAACTCCGGAGTGACAAAACGTTCAGCATTCGTTAAGGTTTGCTTTCTTTCATACTGCCCTTCTGTTAACAGATGCAGATTCGCACGAGTTACTTCTATATAATAACCAAACACACGGTTATAGCCGATCTTTAACGATTTAATTCCTGTTTTCTCCCGTTCCTCACGCTCAAGCTGGGCAATCCACGTTTTACCGTTGCGGCTTGCATCGCGATATTGATCCAATTGAGCATTATAGCTGTCACGGATCATATTTCCATCTTTTAATGAAAGCGGAGGATTGTCCACAATTGCCTGCTCAAGCAAATCGGTAATTTCTTCACAAGGATCAAGAAGCTCAGCCATTTTATTGATCTCTTCGTTTTGCATGTTTTCAAGAATTTGTTTTAAAAAAGGAATTTGAATTAAGGAGCGCTTTAATTGAACTAAGTCACGAGCGTTCACGTTACCGAAAGCCACCCGGCCGGCTAACCGTTCTAAATCGTAGACTTCCCTTAATTTTTCACGGAGCTCCTGACGCTCAAAATAATGGCTCATTAAAATCTCGACCAGCTTATGGCGGGACTCAATAATTTCACGTGTAATCAGCGGACGGTCAATCCAATGCTTTAGCATTCTGCCGCCCATTGCCGTCATCGTTTCATCAAGCAGCCATAGTAATGAACCTTTTTTCCCCTTTGAGCGGATCGTTTCAGTTAATTCCAGGTTGCGTTTTGAATAATAATCAATCTTCATAAACTGGTGTATTTGATAGGTGGTCACCGGTTGAAGATGGTCAAGGCTTCTTTTTTGAGATCTGTATAAATAATTTAATAGCCTTGCTGCCGTCTGCTTCAATTTATCCTGGTTTAGATCTGCTAATAGATGTGAAAAATTACTTTCTACCGAACTATTATCTTCAATCGAAATCGCGAGAACATCGCGTTCCTTCATCTTCTTTTGCAAGCTAGTGTCAAAGCTGCCAGCGACAACTACTTCCTTCGCACCGAGGACCGCAAGCTCATTCAGCACTTCTTCAACATTACTAGATAGTAATGTTACCTGACTTTCACCAGTAGAAATGTCGTTATAAGCAAAACCATAGGTCTCATCATCAAATTGTGTAATCGAGGCTATATAATTATTCTCTTTTTCTGATAACCCTTTTCCTTCCATTACAGTTCCAGGGGTAATCAACTGAACAACTTCCCGTCTAACCATTCCTTTTGTCAATTTGGCGTCTTCCATTTGCTCGCATATCGCCACTTTGTAGCCTTTTGAAATCAGCTGTTCAATATAATTAGGAGCTGAATGGTGGGGTACACCGCACATCGGAATTCGTTCTTCGGTTCCACCTTCACGGCTCGTTAAGGTAATCTCTAATTCTTGTGAAGCTTTGATGGCATCGTCAAAAAACATTTCATAGAAATCGCCAAGGCGAAAAAATAAAAAAGCATCTTGATAATCTGCCTTTACGGTTAAGTATTGCTGTATCATCGGCGTATAAGCAGCCATAATGACCTCCATGTTCATCATTTCGAGTATCTTCGACAAACTATTATATCATAAAAAACAGGGCTTATATTAGGTAGAAAAAACCTATTCTTGTAAAAGTCTGCTTTTATGAAGCAATTACGGAAAATCAAATAAAATCTTTAGTATAATAGTAAATATGTAGATTTCAGCATATTTATAGTAGAGACAAGGTGAGGTGATTAATGTGGAATGGTTTAGCGGCAGCAGTCAGAATTATACTTTTGTGATGTTTTCAGTAAGCCATTTTATAATGATTGCCTTACTTTTCATTGGTTCATTATTCCTTTTTTTGTTAAAAGAACGATTAAAATGCAAAGATTGGCGACGAATTGAAATAGGAGTAGCACTATCGCTTCTAATCATCGAGGTAGTTTATCATTTGTGGATGATAAAAATAGGGATTTGGCATATCAGTCATGCACTGCCGTTGGAATTATGCAGCATAAGCCTTATCTTAGCTATTCTATTACTGTGGACCCGAAAAGTCTTCATTTATGAATTATTGTTATTCACTGCTTTATTGGGAGCATCACAAGCGATTTTCACTCCATTGCTGCACTTTGATTTTCCCCATTTTCGGTTTGTGCATTTCTTTTATACCCATCTGATGATGATTTGGGTAGCCCTATATTTTACTTGGGTTAAAGGATATAGACCAACCATATGGTCCGTACTTAAGCTACTAATTTTTCTTAATATCCTACTGCCGATCATTATGGCCATCAATAAGCTCGTTACCGGCAACTATATGTTTCTAAATCATAAACCAAAAACAGGAAGTTTATTGGATTTCCTAGGACCCTATCCAATTTATATTTTTTCAATGGAAGGCTTGTTAATCGTACTCAGCCTTGTCATTTGGATCATCTTTCGCAAAAAAAATCAGGTTTAGAATTAAGGCTAGGACATTTATTAGTTGACCTTTTTCCATTATCTCCTTATAATTAAATTTGTTCCTAAAATGACTTTATAGGTCAGGACGGGAATTTCTAGTGGTGTCCGATAGCTCAGCACGGCTGAATATGCTTCCCGAGTTTGCTACAGCGTACTGACCGAGCTTCATCTTGATTTTTCTTTCTGAGGTCAGGACGGGGTATTAACCGGAATTGTTTCAAGAAACACAAAATTGTATTTTTAAACCGTGTCCCGATAGCTCTGTACGTTGAATATGCTTCCTTGAAATTGCTACAGCGTACTGACCGAGTTGCATCTTGAATACTCTTTCTGAGGTCAGGACGGGATTTTCAAGTTGTGTGTTGATTTTATTTTTATTGTGTCCCGATAGCTCAGCAGGATAGAGCAACAGTTTCCTAAACTGTAGGTCGGAGGTTCGAATCCTCTTCGGGACGTACGAGAAACGTTGGTATAACAACGTTTCTTCTTTATATCCTCTTCTCATATTTATATTTGCCGATAATGGGGAGCAAATTTTAAAAGCACCTTCCTTAAACATGAAGGTGCTCCAATCCCTAAAATCCTTCACATAAAGTCATTCTTGTCATAGCATGATACCCGTTTTCGCAAAGTTTGTAAAAAGTCGGTCTCGAGATACCTAGATGTGTTGTAATTTTCCTAACCGGCTGGTCATGGATAAACCTAGCCGCCAAGCAATAGTTAATGTTTTTATCTGGAATCGACTTCATTGCCTCCGCGATCATCATCTTGTTAATCCTCCTACCGCTTACCCCGTCATCCCTTATAGGGTTATCGTATCCGACTCCTGACTCATCGATAGGTTTAGTCTTAATCAGCCAGTTATGCAGAGTGGCTTCAATCGCTTCTCTTGTTACATAGCCCTTCATAAATGACCTCTTCTCTCCCAACCGCTGTAAGAGCGCCGCCCTTCTCTCTTCGAAGGTCTGGTTGTCTCTGGTATCGTTGATCGTGACCTCATGTTTGTCGCTCAGCTCTCCCATCCTCTTTAAGAATAACTCAATGCCTTTTATGGACCCGTTTTCGATACTCTCTATCAATTTGGCGTAAACCAATGGAAGCTTGGAATCTACGACTCTAGAAGCTAAGAAGTTTTTATATGCAATAAAGTTCGTATCTTCCGTATCCCAGCGGTGTAATTGCATCCTGGTAACCCCTACCTCCTCAGCTATTTTTTCTTTCTTCTTCCGTTCCTTTTTCGGGGCAAAAGCATTTTCTACAAGCAACAAAGCTGCCAATCGCTGCCTATCTTTCAATAACCGCTCGTCGAACTTAAATCGTGGATTTGTCATTCAATCATCACCTTTCGTATTTGTTACCTCGAGTTTTAAAATTTTGCTAGAAAATTTTTAGGGTTCGGTTTTTCATTTCTGGTAGCAATGTTCGCTGGTCAGGCGGCTCCTGGCCGACCTGGAGGTACCCCGGGGATTACTTTCTGAATTGTTCTTTTTTTCAGCACAATTCACAGTGTATTTTTATGCTTATTTTATGCAAGAATCAATGCATATAGATGTATTGTATATGTATTTTAGGTTTACATAATAAAGATACTCGGAAATACAGCTGCTGCATAAACCGCGCTATATTAACGTTTGTAAACTTACGCGTTATTCCCAGTTATGCATGTTCTTATGCATCGTTGGTCTGACGCGGTTTGAAGCGCTCGATCAGCTTCCGAATGACGACCGCAGTGCATAAACTGGCGCCTATTTCCCGCGATTATTTCCGGTCTTACCCCCTGAGTTTTCGACAAGGTAACGCCCAGCTTCGCCTCGGCTGGTTTTCTTCAGGTGCGTTACGCGTTGTTACCATGAATATCCGTACTATTGTAAACTATTGTAACGCAGCACTTTCGCGATAAATCCGCATTCCTTCTATTATATATCCGATTATACTAATCGGACTAGTCATGTTACAAACACGGAATTGGCAACGGTAATAGTACCGGAAGTAAGCGGAAGTGTTCGGAAGACCACACGCAAGAGTATCGACGCAGGTAATGACGTAAGCACAAACGGGCTTAGCTAATAAAAAATACGATAGAAGTAACGACAGTGTAACGGAGGTGAAACGATGGGATTAAGATGTTTATGCGGAGTTGACTCAAAAACAGTTGTTAATGTTTCTCTAAAAACAAGTGATTGCCGAAGGAACGGACCTTTAACTATTACTGTTGATGCTTGTGCAAGTAGACTTGCATTATCTTCAGTTTCAGCAACATTTGTTGATCAAAATGGCAGGAACCCGAATAGGAGTTTCTCGTTTAGTTCGACAAGCATTCAGGTTGTTTCCTGCACCCAAGACAATGGAACATGTATAGTCCGGCTAGCAGGTATGGGCTTAGTATCTGGTGAAACAACTCCAAGGCAATTTATAATTGCATTCCGAAACAACCCAGATCCAGCAGCCGATCAAATCATTAGATTTTCTATTACGGGTTTTGTTGATCTCGTTAGAATTGCATATCTCAAACCTGACTTGACCTTTATTGGTTGTCTTTAATCGATTCGAGGATTACCCTGCGCGGGTTCTCCTCTTTTTTATTTCGCTCAATCTACGACCTTTACTGCGGTCACGTCTCCGAACTGTATCCGCTCATATTCGCCTGGCTTTACTTCAATGCGCAAGCTCATGCGTAATAGGATCAACGCGCTGTATTCGCCCAGTATAGTCCGTAGTGAAGCCGTCATTCCACACCGTTAGCCTGACAGCGTGTTTATATTCCATTGCGTACTTAATGCGCAAATCGAACTCCTCCGTCTGATAGTCGTCTAAAATCGGCTTAGATTCACGCTTTATATCCTGCCACAAGTCACGCTGCATTTTCACTTGCTCCGGCATAAAGAACGCCCCTTGCCATTTAATTTTACCGCGATCACGAATTGCCATAACGGTCATCTCCTTTAACGTAAAAATACCATTATATGCAAACTTATGTTCGATATGTATGCAAAAATAAAAACGTCATTAAACGCCGTATATTGACAATCCGCTGACTATTCGGCAAAATAGCGTATGTAGGTTACAAAATAAAAAGCCGTAGGACTAACGTCGACACTATCGGTCAATCAATCCGCTGACAATGCGATGACATAAGCGAATTACATAACGAGTAGCTCACCGGACCATATCGAACAGTTTCCTAAACTGTAGGTCGGAGGTTCGAATCCTCTTCGGGACGTCAAAAAAGCCTTGATTTTTTCAAGGCTTTTTCTATTCAGAATAATAGAATTCTAATTCCGGTGTAAATGCCTGTCGGAACAAAGCTAACTTCAACTCTGATTTCTTCTACATGTTTCGTCATTACACGAAGGCTTCACCCGAATATCTATTTAATTATTATTCTTGCTCGTGTTAATTCGACGTACTGCCATTTCTATTTCTTCTATTGAATATTTATCTAGTAGGGATAAAATTTGTTTCCTTTCTTTCTCAGAAAGTGTCTTATTCGTTTCGAGTTGATTCATGCCACTCTCTCTTAAATACTTCAAAATGGGACCTCCTACAGGAGACAATTTAGTTTCTCTTTACCCTACATACGTTAATTGTTTGTCGTCACGATACACTTGGTTAATAATTCCTCCACCCATGCATGCTTCTCCTTGATAAAAAACAACTGCTTGTCCAGGCGTTATGGCACGAATTGGTTCGTGGAAAGTCACTCTAACTTTAGAATCATCCAACCGTTCTACCATTACTTTATTGTCTTGTTGGCGATAACGAAATTTTGCCGTACATTCAAATGTATCAGATATAGCACCCTTTGAAATCCAGCTTACATGATCAGCAATAATGCTGTCTGAATATAGCATTTCATGGTGGAAGCCTTGTCCAACATATAGTACATTCCTTTCAATATCCTTTCCAATCACAAACCAAGGATCGCCGTTTCCTCCAATCCCCAGTCCATGCCTCTGTCCGATTGTATAGTACATTAATCCATCATGATGTCCGACAACTCTGCCGTCGAATGTTTCCATATTCCCCTTTTGGGCAGGCAAATAACCACTTAAGAACTCTTTGAAATTTCGTTCACCAATAAAACAAATGCCTGTACTGTCTTTTTTGGCTGCTGTCGCCAAATTAGCATTGGCAGCTATTTGTCTTACTTTTGGTTTTTCCATATCGCCTATCGGAAATAAAACCTTACTTAACTGCTCCTCTGTTAATTGATTTAGAAAATAAGTTTGATCCTTATTTTCATCTTTCCCTCTTAACATGTGAACTTTTCCGTTTTCTCTGACCACTCGTGCATAATGCCCTGTAGCCACATAATCAGCTCCAAGGCTCATGGCATAATCTAAAAATGCTTTGAATTTGATTTCCTTATTGCATATTACATCAGGATTCGGCGTTCTTCCTGATTTATATTCCTCTAAGAAGTAGGTGAATACCTTGTCCCAATACTGCTTTTCAAAATTCACGGAATAATAGGGAATATTCAGTTGATTACAAACGCGGATCACGTCCTCGTAATCTTCTGTAGCCGTACAAACACCAAATTCGTCCGTATCGTCCCAGTTCTTCATGAATATTCCGATTACGTCATAGCCTTGCTCTTTTAGGAGCAGTGCCGCAACGGAAGAATCGACCCCGCCTGACATTCCTACAACTACACGTGTGTCTTTTGGTGATTTCTCCATTTGTCTCCCACCTTTCTATTATCTTTCTATCATAGGAAGTAATCCCAACTGGTAGTGGAAGGAAAAGATTATTAAATGCTCACTTTTAATAATCTTTCTAAATCCTCTTTACTATAATAGTAGCTTTCATTACAGAAATGGCATTGTGCTTCAGCCTTCCCATCAGTATCAATCATATCTTGGATCTCTTTGCTTCCTATACTTAAAATCGCGTTCGAAATTCTCTCTCTAGAGCATTCACATTGAAATCCAACTGTCATTGTTTCAAGAACGCTGACATTTTCTTCACCAAGTATTTGTTGAAGTATTTGTTTCGGTGTTATACCTTGCCCAATCATCGAAGAAATGGAAGGCATCGTTCGTAAACGCTCTTCAATGAAACGAATGGTTTCTTCTTCTGTATTTGGCATCAGCTGAATAATAAAACCTCCAGCTGCTTGAATGGTAAAGTCCGGGTTCACAAGGACACCTACGCCTACAGAGGAAGTAACTTGTTCTGAATGCAGTAAATATGAGGCGAAATCCTCACCGATTTCACCCGACGCTATGGGAACTTGGCCAATGAATGGGTGATACAAGCCGATATCTTTGGTAACGGAAAGGACTCCATTTGTGCCCACAGCTGATTTAATATCAAGTAAACCCTGCTGATTCTCCACTGAGTAGGCATGCGGATTTGAAACATACCCTCTCACTTCACCCTTGGCATTTGCATCAACAAGGATAGTCCCAATTGGTCCACCGCCATTCATTTTAATAGTTAGTTTTTCTTCGCCCTTTAGCATGGCACCAAGAATGACTCCTGCTGTCATTGAACGTCCCAATACCACAGAAGCAACCGCGAGCGTATCATGGCGGCGTCTTGCTTCTTCGATCGTTTCAGTTGTAATAGCGGCATATGCACGTACTTGTTTATTGTGAGCAATGGCTTTTATTAAATAATCTTTCACTTTAATCTCCATTCTTGATATATGCTTTTATACTTTTGTATTTAAATTTTGGACTTTTTCGGGTGTTACATCATTTCCAAGTGGATCCAGTACCTTCATCTTTGAAAAAGTATGGAGCACTTGTCCACGGATTGCACGCAAATAATCTTCTCGTAGCACCTGTTGCTCGACTTTCTCAGCATTGGTTAAACCTTCTTCACGCTGCTTGTTCGCTAGTTCATTAATTCATTGTAAAAAATCAATCATGTATTTCACCGACCTAACGGGGGTTCTTTTATTCAATAATTTCAGTATGGAAGCAAAGTTTCATATGGTTTACCATTGTTTCTCCAAGGTCAGTGAATGTTGCTACACCTCGTTTATGAATGACTGTTTTGAATCCCTCTGCATCCGCTCCTGCAACTGTTAAAAAGTCACAAATATCCGTACATACCCCAACAGTATGAACCTTATTTACTCCGAAACTTCTTAAAGTTTCAGCCAAATCTGTTTTAAAGAATGCATTATAGTTCGTTTTGGGTGTATATATTACATTCTCATTGTCTTTATTTTTTTGAAACCAATCAAATAATTCTCCATACAATTGTTGCCCTGCTGTTCCTACTATATTATGTGGTGTCCATAAGTCAAAGTGTAGGTCATTTGGTTGGTGTGCATCCATTGTTACCACAACTACATTTCCCTCTGCTAAAAATCTAGTAGCCAATTCCTTAATATACGGCACTACTTCTTGCGCTGGTTTACCAACAGTTAACTTTCCATGGTCAGCTACAAAATCATTACTCATATCAACAATTAATAAGGCTTCTTTTGCCATTTTAGATCAACTCCAAAAGTAATATTTTAAAATCGGAATCTTTGTTTAAACGGGAAGTATGCCTAATAAGGGTACTGATTGTCGGTTGTGTTCTTTTGCTTCCTCTATGTTCTTCATTTTGTTGTCCCAGCATGCTTGACTTAGAACTAGAGGATATTCGGCCGGATTTAAAGATCGTTTGTACTCTTCCCATAAAAGGTTTAACTGTTGCCGAGCATAGGATTGAATCTCTTGGACCTGCGGGCATTCATACACAAGTGTACCTTGATCGAAAATATCAACGTGCAAGTCTTTGACCGTAAAATTTGTGACGAATTTCCCAATGTACGTATGCACAGGATGAAACATATAGAGCTTGGATTCTTTTTCTGGTTGTTCAAAGCTTAAGGCGATATAATCGCCTTCTGACTTTTTCGTTAAATTATTGATAATACGGTATACTTTTTTTAATCCTGGTGTCGTGACTTTTTCAGGGCATGCAGATATTTTGATGGTATCTCTCATCTGACCGTTTTCATCTTCAATGGAGACCAGCTTGTACACAGCACCTAAAGCCGGTTGATCATAGGCAGTTATAGCTTTTGTACCAACTCCCCATGCATCGATTTTCGCTCCTTGTGCGTTTAAGCTCATAATGGTATGTTCATCCAAATCATTCGAAGCAAATATTTTAGTGTCAATAAATCCTGCTTGATCTAATAACTTTCTTGCTTCTTTAGATAGGTAAGCTAAATCTCCACTATCTAACCGAATACCTGTAAAATTTATATTGCTGCCCAGTTCCTTCGCTACTTTGATCGCCGTAGGAACACCTGATTTTAGGGTGTCATAGGTGTCCACTAAAAAGACACAATTGTTATGACGTTTTGCATATTTATGAAAAGCGGTGTATTCATCTCGATACGCTTGAACAAAGGAATGAGCATGTGTTCCTGAAACAGGAAGGCCAAATCGTTTTCCTGCCCGGACATTACTTGTGCCTGAGAACCCGCCAATATAAGCAGCCCTTGTCCCCCACAATGCTGCATCGAATTCATGTGCACGTCTTGTTCCAAACTCTAAGACGGGTTGGTCACCCGCGGCATGTTTGATTCGAGAAGCTTTAGTTGCGATAAGTGTTTGATAGTTTACTATATTTAACAAGGCCGTCTCGATGAGTTGTGCTTCAGCGAGCGGTGCCTCAACCTGAAGAATGGGTTCGTTGCCAAAAACAACTTCCCCTTCCTTCATGGAACGAACAGTTCCTGTAAAACGTATTGTTCGTAAAAAATCTATATAGTCTTCTTGATAGCCAAGTTCTTTTAGATAATTCAAGTCACTTTCAGTAAAATGAAGCGTTTGAAGATAATGAATGATACGTTCCAACCCCGCAAAGATTGCATAACCGTTTCCAAATGGCACTTTTCGAAAATACAATTCGAATACGGCTTTTTTGGTATGAATTTTGTCTTCCCAATAGGATTCTGCCATATTGATTTGATACAAGTCCGTGTGCAGGGCAAAACTATCATCAATATACTTGTTCATAACACTTTCCTCCTAAGCTTACAAAATATGCTCGGACTTGCTCACAATAAGTAAGCTCTTTCTCTCTATAGTTTCACAAATTAGTTTCACTACTTTTCTTTAGGAGATATTTTGCAAAGTCAACAAGTCGACGTGCTTCTTCTGTCCGAAGAAAATTTACATTTAAGGCATTAGGGCCCAGACGGAAACGATCCAGTGCGTCAGCATCCTTGAAAATTTGATACAGCAGCACGGCCTGTTCATTTAAACTAGGGGATTTTTCAATTTCTGACAAACCAAGGGAATCATCCTGGTCATGGTAATAGGTGATGTAGTAGGTTTTCACATCATACGACAAATCGTGCTCACGGCAATAATCTTTGTAATACTCTGCCGCACGCTTGCCATGTCCCCTATCAATCCCATCATCGAGGCGGCGGGAATCATGGAAAATAGCCGCCATTCCCAGTGCATCCATCTCCTCATCACTCAAGCCTTTTTGTTGTCCGATGAGGAGTGCCAAGAGCAGCACGCGAGCGCAATGGGTCTTCGTATGCCACTCACTGTCTGGCAGCCAAAACTCTACTTTTTCCTCCATGAATGTAACCATTCGTTCATAAGACTTTTTGATTGGTTGATAGGCAGGATCATTCACAATATTATTTAGAAACACCTTTTTATACCCTCCCCTGTTTTCAAATACGCTGAATCTGTTCATTTCATCTGAACCAATTGCTGTAACACTTCCGCAATATTGCCGTCGATCCCGATGGATTTAGCAGCAATTATATCTGGAACATATAGCTCGCTGCCTTTATTAAACGTAATGTAGGTAGCGTATTCCTCATGATTGGTTACATTTATAAATGGGGCTTTAATCATTTGATTTCTGGCACCGACACCTAATTCAAGCAGGACTAATTTTTTACCCTGGGCTTTCCCGATAAAATCCTGATAAGCCTCCAAGCTTGCTTGCCAAGACTCATCCCTTAGAAAATTTCTGTCGACTTCGATATGAACTTGCATTGGGCCTTCACATTCAGGACATTTAGGAATAAGCACCGAAGGGACTCTTCCGTTCTCCTGATTTTGAGCCATTTTGCTTAAGACATCATCGCCTGGATAAATTCGATTATGGCAACCATGTGAGCATTGTAAATTCCGGCAATTGCCTTCTATTTCAAAAAGGCGCTCCTTTGGAAATCCTGCCAGTGGAAAATGAGCATCTATATTAGAGGTAACCACAAAATAATTTTTATCTTTCACCAGTTCATAAAGGTTCTTCATAACCTGGCTAGCTTCTCTATTAATTAAAAAATATTCAAACATACGGCTGAAGAAAGCCCACTTTTCTTCCTCTGATGGAAATGGAAAGAAGCATCCCTGTATGATGCTGCGAAAACCATACTTTTCACGGAAATTGCCAAAATTTTCCTGAAAAGATGAATCATCCGCAAAGATATGAATGCCTTCCGAAATGGAAAGGCCGTTACTAGCGCCGATTAGAATGGCGTCAGCTTCTTCTATTTTTGTTAAAACCTTACGATATTTCTCTTTCATGTGATCCTCCACCTTTATAAGATATTGATGAGTTACTCTCAACTAAAATTGAATTTTCCTATTAAGAATTAAAGCCTTTTTTTAGCAATTTCATATGGAAAAGGCGTGTTGATCCGTTCAAACCACGTCTTGTTTCGTTTCTTTTTGCTGTTTCTCCAGAACATCTCGTAGTACTTGCGCTATATCTTCATTAACAGCGAGTCCCTTATCCTTCAGTTCGCTCGGCAGCAAGTTATGCTCCGGATTTGGATTGATGGTAATGTAGTATGCATCCGGCCAACTGTGAGTCATGTTCCAGAAGGGTTCTTTGATGAACATTGGAGTCATTAGACCGACGCCCAACTCTAAAAAGAGGACTTTCTTATGTTGATTTTCCAAAAGAAATTCACGATATTTTTTATGCTCGTCTCTATATTTGGTTCCTTCCAAAAATACAAAGGAACGTACCCACAGTTCCATAGGGCCGCCGCACTCCGGGCACTTTGGAACCATGCTGGATGGAATCTTCGTTCCTTCGATGTGGGCACACAGTTCCTTTGCTTGTTCCGCATAAGGATAAATACCGTCGTGACAGCGACCACTACACTGTAAATATGTCCAGTTACCCTGAATGGCACTGACTTTTTCTTCCGGGAATACTTGTAAAAATTGAGTATCTTGATTGGTTGTAAGAATATAATAGTTTTTATTGCTTAAAATTTGATTTAGGTTCTTATAAGGCTGGCCGATGGGGACCTCCGCTACAAAGTTAATTAAAGTGGCAAGGTATGCCCACCGTTCTTCTTCAGTACGGAATCGATAGTAAAAGCCTCCAAAGATACTGTCAATCCCGTATTTTTCTGCGAATACGTTAAAATATTTACGAAAGTTTGCATCATCTTGATACCAGTTATATCCGGCTGCCGCAGACATGCCAGCGGCACCGCCAACTACAATCGCGTCAGCTTCTTCAATTTTTTGCAGTATTGTTTCTATATTTTCTTGATATTGTTGTGATAACATATTTTTTGCCCTCCTAATGATTGATTTCAAAGTTGAAATACATTCACTTATATAACACCTCGCTCAAAACAATAGTTGACTCAGAGGTGTGTATAAATCTTCAGTTCAAACCCTTCTTTACTTGGGTTCGAATGTATTATATAGTTGATATAGTTTTGTAAACAAGTATGCACTTTTTTGACGCATACTATCTAGGAGGATAGTGTAAAATGGAAAAATCCCAGGTTAATGTTACTGATAGCCAAGAGCCCTTTTTTGGCTACACGCTCTCCATTATCAGCGGCAAATGGAAACTGCTAATTATTTACCATTTAATAAAAAACGGAACAGTACGCTATAATGAACTTCAGCGAATGATCGGGAAAATAACCTATAAAACTCTCAGTAGCACATTAAAGGAAATGCAGGATGATGGCTTAATTCATCGAAAGGAATATCCACAAATTCCTCCAAAGGTTGAATATAGTCTTACTGAAAAAGGACACACGCTTTGGCCTATTGTCCAAGAAATGTGCCAATGGGGAGAGCATAATCAAAATAAATAAAAGAAAAAAGGTATAATACTCAATATTCGAGAGAATTATACCTTTTTTGCTATTCTATGCTATTAGTTTTTATATTCTTTCATTTTTTTTAAGCCTATATTTTTAAAGAAAAAAATATGGAAAGTGAGAGCATAATGATCCCCGTATATTTTGAGCTAAGCAATAATTCAGATTTTAAATAACTAGGTATTGAAAGTAGCATGTTTAGTCTCTTGTATGGATAGATACAAAGTGTAATTCCCATAATCGAGAATCTTATTAATAAATAGATTTAATGTTTCTTGAGAATCAACTTTTATTTTTAAATGGTAACAGCCTTCTCCCGATACTCGGTGAGCTTCAACTACCTCATTTCGATCATTTAAAAAACGTATAAACGAATCATGATTTGCTGTTTTCATATAGATAATGACAAACGCTGTAAAGATGAGTCCTACTTTCATTTCATCGACGATTAAGGAGTAAGCTTTAATGACCCCACTTTCCTCAAGTTTTTTAATACGATTTCCTACTGCTTGGCCCGTCATATGAATTTGTTCCCCTAAGTCTTTCCATTGAATACGTGAATTTTCGGATAGTATCCGAAGAATCTGAAAATCAATATTATCAAGTTCCATACTAAATTCCTTTCACCATGAAATGCTTTGAGCTAAAAGTGTTTCATCAAAGTATCGAACAAAATCAAGATATTTTATATCATAATACTTGTAATAAAAATTATTTGATGAGGTGGATAAAAATGAATACAGCATTAATCATTGTTGATATACAAAACGACTATTTTCCAAACGGAAAGATGGAGTTAAGCAATCCTGATAAAGCAGCCGCTAATGCTGCTAAAGTTCTTGATTGGTTTAGACAAAATAACAAAGATAATATTTTTCATGTTCAGCATTTCGCAAGCAGCCCAGAGTTAGGCTTCTTTCTTCCAAATACAGAGGGAGCTGATATCCATGAAACGGTTTTGCCATTAGAACACGAAACCATTATTGAAAAGAATTTCCCTAACAGCTTTTTAAAGACTGAGTTAGAAAGCAAATTAAGAGAACAAGGTGTAACCAAGGTAGTGGTTGTGGGTATGATGACACATATGTGTATTGATGCAACCGTTAGAGCTGCAGTCGATCTAGGTTTTGAAACTACACTAATTGAGGATGCATGTGCGACAAGAGAGTTATCTTACCAAGATCAGGTTGTACCAGCGGAACAGGTTCATTATGCGTTTATAAGCGCTCTTCAAAGCATGTATTGCAATGTAATTTCAACTGAGGATTTCTTACAACAAAGCTAACACAAACTTTATTAATAAATATTGAAATATCAATGGGAGTTGTTCATAAAACAGCTCCCATTTTTTCTGATGATGGACTTTTAATCCAACGGTATATCTTCAGTTTACTACTGCTTGTCTCACAATATCAAACTCGAACCAAAACGATACAGTATCCCTACATTCTAGTCATGCACTTTTTTCAAAATCAGTACTCTTTAATGTGCTCACGTAGTATATCGAGTGCTGGAGATACTGTTAATCTGTTGGGAATTTTATATATTTATTTGCTGAGCTTTTCCTCAAAATAGTACTGTATTTAAAAAATCCCACTTTCTTTTTTGTATATTGAAAGCGATGTTCTTTCATTAAAAAAATTGGTTTGAAAATATCCAACATAAACGTTCCCATTACTACGAGAAATATGCCGCCAAACATTCTTATTACATCATTGTAGTTGAAAAAAATCTTCCCAATGAAACTCGCTGAGAAACCTAATGCAAAGTAAACGATTGTAAATCCGATTGAAAAATAAATTGAATGTAATAGAACTATTTTCCTAATAGTAGAATGACCCTGCTGATTTTTTAATTCACCACCGTTACCCCCGTAATATAAGAGATAAATGATGGATATAAAGGCAGGCAACGTGGAGAAAAAAATGCTATTAATCCTCCTGCGAATGCCACCCAAATCGCAATTTCCTCCAAAAAATCTCCCCCTATACATATTTGGATTTTAAATCATTATATAGTGGGTATGAATTTGCAAACAAGTATGCACTTTCTCGACGCATACTATCTATGCGGATAGTGGTTACCTTACTTAAAAGCCTGGATTGAGGACAGTTTCTCTGTCCCGAACTTCCTCCTGAATGATTGATAAACAGGAAAAGCCATCTACACTACAAAAAAAAGCAAGAGTTTATGCCTCTTGCTTCCCCCTTCAGAAGACTATTTCATTCTTATAAGCCAGCATGCTTTGGAAAACTCCTTGCTTAAATCTTGAAAATTAAAAATCACCATGCAGGAAAAGCTTTTTTTACCTCAGGAGGTATAGGCATTTCCCCATAAACCTGTGCTTTTCCGGGTTTTGTTGCACTATTGTCTCTACGCTCAATTACACATATCCAATCCTGACCTTTTCCGCTAGTGGGGGTTACTACCCTAATGAAGGTACCTTTTTCATATCGAGCTATTTCTGAAAGAATAATAGCTTCTTCTGAAGCCCTGTTGTCTTGTGAATAGCATTGCCCATCTCTGGGATTAAACCACCACATTTGGAGATTATGGCCATTTAACCAGCTTAAATCAATGGTTTCTTTTCCCCCTGACGGGAAATAAATACAAGTGAATTCCCCATTCCTTTCTACGCATGCCTGAGTATGTTCATCGAGAATGTCTTGACTTTTTTCACTCTGTTCTGTCAGTATTTCTTGACATGGAATACACTGACTTAAATCCCTTGATTCAAGAAAATCTCGCAGTATCTTCATTTGCCATGCACCCTCTTGGTCCAATGCATCAAACCAAGAATATCTCCTGAAGCTGTCCCTTTCTCTTTCTGAAATCATCCAACACACGGATGGATGCCCATAAGTATGACCAAAGGACCCTGCAAACAAACTCCAATAGGCCCGTTTCCTCACCATCCATCCCCCATGGAAATCAGACTTAATTGGCCAGGTTGTTGGCATGTCTTCATAAGCTGGTTCTCCATCAAAAACAGGCATTGGGTTTTTTCGATTATAATCATTTCTCACTAGTTCATAATTTTTCGGTGTTAACCCATGTCCGGATTGAATCATGATAAATGATATCCAGGCTTCCTCATCCGTCCAATAAGACATGGTTGAACATTCCCCGGTCTCGGCTTCATGGCATGCATGATAAGTCATTAAAAGCTTTTGCCAATCAGGATCTTTTTCGTTATGTTTAATATCCTTTTGTAAAACCCCTTTTGCAATACCTTCGGCCATATTCCGCCAAACATCCTTATAATCCACACCAAGATGAATAGGCTGCCTGTCTCCACCTATACACCAAAGGATATTGGTTCTGTCTTTATAGCGATTACCAATCCATTGTCCATATTGAAAAGCATTTTCCTTCGTAACAATTTTCTCAGAAAACTCCCCCATCCAATTATGACCAACAACAAGTTCTCCCCATACAGGTAGTAAGAGAACATAAAATCCATATTCCTCCGCTTTGTCTAATATCCAGTCTAAGTACTGAAAATACTTTTCATTTGGAGTGTTCAAATTATCATTTAATAAAGCCTTATCTCCAGCTGGATTTCTCATTTCCCTATCTTGTTCTGGATCCAGTGCAACAATTTGTAGTACTGTAAACCCTTGTGATTTTCTTTTTTGCATTAAGTATTCTGCATCGTCCCATTTTAATCTCTGGACAATAGTCCAATCAGTATCTGCTAACCAGACAAATGGCGTACCATCCTGATGCGTAAAATATCTTCCATTCTCTGAGATTTTTAACCTTTCCATTTTTTCCTCCTTAGAAAGAAATTACTTAGTGATTAGATTGTTAAAACTCCAGCTATCCCTTTAACGTTTCTGTGTTCGCTAGAGACTTATCTTTAAGTTTTAATCTTATTATTTAACTAATATCCCAAGTACTGAATCCTTCCATCCTTGATAAAACTTATTTCTTAGATCACGATCCATTAACGGATGATATAATTCGTGTTCGGAATTTAGATGATAGATTTCATCGGTAGATTTCCAGATTCCTACTCCTAAACCAGCTAAATACACAGCTCCCATCGAAGATAATTCTGCTACTCGGGAAGCGGTTACTTCTGTATCCAACATGTCCGCTTGATACTGCATTAGGAATCGGTTACTAGTTGCTCCCCCATCCACGTTTAAATTCTTTATATGAATATTGGATTCGGCTTGCATTAATTCAACTACATCTTTAACTTGGTAAGCAATGCTTTCTAATGCTGCCCGCACAATATGTGCTTTACCTGTATTTCGACTCATTCCCAAAATCGCAGCGCGAGTATACGGATTCCAGTACGGAGCTCCTAAGCCGACAAATGCAGGAACAAGGTAGACCCCTTGATTATCTGGTAAAGAGCTTGCCAATGCTTCAGCCTCATCAATCTGATCAATCAATTCTAACTGTTCTATTAACCATTTGACCACATCACCGGTACTATTAATAATCCCTTCGAGTGCATATTCTATTTTACCATTTAGGCCCCAGGCAATAGAAGTTACTAAACCATTGGTACCTTTCACCAACTCTCGCGTGTGCATCATGACAGAAGTCCCTGTTCCATAAGTGGCTTTTGCCATCCCCGGTTCAAAACATTTTTGGCCAAATAAAGCACCTTGAGAATCTCCGATTACACCGGAGATAGGGAGGGAGGTGAACGGGAGATTAGGATCTTCCACTACACCAAATATTTCATTGGAACTTTTTACAACAGGGAGCATTGTTCTTGGTATTTCAAATAAGTCCAATAACTCATCATCCCACAAAAGTGTTTCAATATTAAAGAGAAGTGTCCGGCTTGCATTCGAATAATCTGTTGCATGAACCTTCCCTTGTGTTAATTTCCAAATGAGCCAACTGTCAATTGTTCCTACCAAAAGCTGGCCTTCTCTTGCTCTGTCTCTGGCTCCATCGACATGATCTAAAATCCACTTTATCTTAGAGGCAGAAAAGTAAGGGTCTGCTTTTAAGCCGGTTTTAGATTGGATCATTTCTTCATATCCCTGTTCTTTTAGCTCTTTACAAAAATCAGAAGTTCTTCTGTCTTGCCAAACAATCGCATTATAAATCGGCATTCCTGTTTCTTTATCCCAAACGACAACCGTCTCTCTTTGATTGGTAATGGCTAAAACAGCTAACTCATCCTTGGAAACCCCAGAAGTTTGCAGCAATTCCTTTAACATTTTCTTAACATTTTCATAGATTTCATCCGGATCATGCTCTACCCATCCGGTTTGCGGATAGTATTGCGTATGACTTCTAGAACATTTATGAGTTATTCGCCCGCTCGTATTCACAAGCAATACTTTTGTTCCAGAGGTACTTTGGTCAATCGCGAGGATATATTTCTCTATTCCCATAAGATCACCTCATCATTTACCAACCATTTGAATGGCGAGCTTCCTTACATTTTCAATACTCAATCCGTAGTATTCAAAAACTTCTGCGGTTTTTCCAGCAATGGCTGGTTCGTCTGGCAAACCAAGAATTTTGACAGGAACGGGGTGACTTTGTGACACAACTTCAGCAACCGCTGAACCTAATCCACCATAAATGCTATGTTCTTCGATCGTAATAATTCTTCCTGTTTCTTCGGCTGCTTTTATGATCGTTTCCTTATCTAGTGGCTTAATCGTATGCATATTGATCACTCTGCAATCTATGCCATCCTGCTTCAGAGCTTCTGCGGAATCTAATGCAATTCTGACTGTCTCCCCTGTTGCAATAATCGTGATGTCTATACCTTCTTTCATCGTCACGGCTTTACCAATTTGAAACTCGTAATCTTCTGATACATATGAATCATCTACCGGATTACGGCCAATTCGAAGATAGACTGGTCGATCATACTCAACTAATGCTTCGATCATTTTCTTCGCCTCATGACGATCTGCAGGCATCATCACATCCAGACCAGGAATGGCGCGGGTCACTGCAAGATCCTGTAAAGAATGATGGGACATACCAAGCGCACCATAACTTATGCCACCACTTATGCCAATCAACTTAACATTTGTATTGGAGTAGGCAACATCTACCTTGATTTGTTCAATACTTCTCATGCTCAAAAAACAAGCTGGCGATGCAACAAATGGCTTTTTTCCAGAAGCCGCCAAGCCTGAAGCAATTCCGACGAGATTTTGCTCTGCAATTCCGACCTCGACGATTTGATCAGGTAACTGCTTACCAAATTCCACTAGAGAAGCTGATCCTCTTGAATCACTGGTTACTACTAAAATATCTTTATTTTTCTTTGCTAAATCTAATAAAGTCTCACTGATTGCTTGACGATTGGCGATCTTATTTCCTTTTGCACCTTGTAGAGCAATATTACTCATTGTAGCACCTCCAGTTGTTTTGAAAGTTCTTCCATTGCTAATTGATATTCCTCTTTACTTGGTACATGATGGTGCCACTTAGCTACATTTTCTGCAAATGAGATTCCCTTGCCTTTGACTGTATTGGCAACGATGAGAGTTGGTTTCCCACTAGTTTTAGGTGTATTTTCCAAAACATCTACCAATTGTTCGATGTCATTTCCATCTACCTCAACCACTTCCCAACCAAACGCTCTCCATTTAGCTCCAAATGGTTCGAGACTCATAACATCTTCCGTACTTCCTGTGATTTGCAATCCGTTCCGGTCAATGATCGCGACTAAATTATCAAGCTGGTAGTGTGAAGCTGCCATAGCCCCTTCCCAAACGGACCCTTCTGCCTGCTCGCCATCCCCCATTAATGTATAGACCCGAAACGATTTCCCATCCATTTTCGCAGCCAAGGCCATACCTACTGAAATTGGCAAACCATGTCCTAACGCACCTGTATTCATTTCGACACCAGGTACCTTATTGTTAGGGTGACCGATTAATCTTGTATTAAATTGAGAAAACGTTTTTAATTCTTCTTTTGGAAAGAATCCCTTATCCGCTAAGATCGCCCAGTACGACTCAACCGCATGTCCTTTACTTTGTACATAACGGTCACGTTCTTCCCATTTAGGATTGTTGGGGTCGACATTCAGGATATGATAGTAAAGAACAGTTAAGATATCCGTATTGGATAATGAACCACCTGTATGACCAGTACCCGCTTCATATATCATGGTCAGCAGTTCCATACGAATTTCGGTTGCTTTTCGTTTTAGATACTCGATTTTGTTCATCTTTATACCCCCAGTCTATTTATTAAGGTCGCTGCCGCGAAGCCATGCTCTAATTTCACTTTCAGTTGGATCTACCGGATCAGGCTTCAACCCAGGAATATACTCGCACGCTTCAAACAAAGCCGGAATAACGTCCTCATGGACACCAACTGAGTGGTGAATATATGGACCTTTGACCAATTTCTCTTCCCATAATGGCCAATCATTTACTTCCACCCAAACATAGGAACCTCTAGTGAACGGACCTTCAATGCCTTTTGCTTTACCAAGGAAAATGGAGTATTCCCCATGGTCTCCATCAAAACGAGCAAGTGTCATCTCTCCACCCTTAATTTCCCCTTCATGGGTTCCTGGCGCATGATCATCAAATAAGAAATGCTTGTTTAGCTTGGGCTTCTCTTCTACACTTAACGAAACAGGGAAATTTCCACAATGGAATAATAACTCCCCATTTGGATTTTCCGGGTGACGAACGGTAATGTCTGCAAAAAACGTTGGTTTCTTATTCAATGTGGCAGCCTGAACCATAATCGAAGTAATGGCACCATGGATGTCGGTTTCACATGTTACTGGAATTTGTTCGTCTGTCAGAATCGCATTGGCTAGACACGGCATGATGCCAATTATGTCTTGTAAGGTGGACCAGCATTGAATGGCAATCGCAGTACTTCCTGTATCGGCAGCCAGTTGTTTCATCGCTACTTTTAACGAAGCAATTCGTCGAACATCTTGGTCTGTTACACCGCTCCAGTCAAGCTTTTCTTTGATATAACCGATCGCTTCATCTAATTCTGGTCTATCTGTCTTTTCAATTTTTAGCGTTACTTTTTTCAATTCATCGAGCGTAATCGGGTGAATTTGAATGCCAAAGGTTTCTAATAATTCACCCTCGTTGCAAATCACCGACCAGAAATCAGTTGGTCTTGTTGAGATTTGCAAGATTCGAAGATTAGTAAAATGCTTAACAACATTGGCAGCAGCTATGAAATTCTTAAATCCGCGTTCAAAAACAGGGCTATCAACGCTACAATTCGTAATGTATGTAAACTGAACATTAAACCTTCTCAGAACTTTGCCAGTTGCAAACAGACCGCATTGTGTATCACGAAGTCGCATTCCATTTTGTAACGGAGCTTCATCTCTTGGACCCCAAAGTAGAACGGGTTTACCAATTGCTTTAGCCACACGTGCAACAATGTCTTCTGTTCCAAAGTTACAATGAGGGAAAAATAGAGCATCTACTTCGGCATCTCTAAATTTTTTTATAATGGTTGATTCTTCAGAGCGATCATATAATAACCCTTCCTCATTAATCCCCTCAAGATCGACAATTTCCAGTTCTAGTCCAAAGCTTTCTATCTTTTCTCTAATTAAATTTTTAAATTTTAGAGCATCTTCTTTACTAAATACAAATCTTCTCGTTGGAGCAAAACCTAATTTAACCTTTTGCATCACTTTACGCCTCCAAAGTACATTTTTTAGTAATAAACTAAACATTTAGTTACAATCATCTAAAAACCATCTAAAACACATAAAATAATTTAGTTGTTGATGAAATTTTACCAACAAGTAGACTTATAGTCAATAAATTCATAAAAAAATTTAGTTATAAATTAACTAAACTACTAAAATTTTATAACTAATTCCAAAAAACAAGCTTGAATACTGTTAGAATTGCTAGTAAGGCAAATCATTATCATGAACTAAACTAAACAAATAACTAAAAATCAACTAAACACAATCATAATGTGGTATAATTCGGTTTATATATCATTACAATGTGTATATTTAGGAAGGTGTACTATTTTATGAAAATAGATGACATAGCTAAATTAGCTAATGTTTCAAAATCAGCGGTTTCTTTAGCATTAAACGGAAAAAACGGGGTTAGTCAGAAGACGCGTGATAAAATATTAAAGATTGCAGAGGAACACGGTTACATACCTCGGCCCATAATCAAAGCAGAACAGTATTTTCAAACAAATACAAAAATATTAAGATTTATTGCAGTCACAAATGCGGGGATTGTTACTGAACAATTCGAATCTCTTCCTTTCTTTATGGAATTAATAAAAAATATTGATAATCAAACTGGCTCTAGCGGATATTCCTTAATGGTCTCACCTATAAATATAGAGAGCCTTGAAGAGGAAATTACGAGACTCGAAAATGAGCAGAAATCTGCAGGAATATTGTTATTGGGTACCAACCTAACAGCAGATCAAATTAATATTATTGCTGGCATCCAACCAAATTTAGTTGTTTTGGATACCTGTTTTGAAACGTTAGATGCAAACTTTGTAGTAATGAACAATGCCTTTGGAGCTTATCAAGCTGGACAATATCTAATGGATTTAGGACATAGAGAGATTGGGTATGTTGAGTCGAATATCAGAATGTATAACTTTAATATGAGAAAAAAAGGGTTTGTCCAAGCACTAACAGAAAGAAATCTAACAATCAAAAACAATCATTATTTTTCCATATCGCCGACAACCATTTCACCACAAGAGGCCTTTACAGATAAGATTAAAAAAAGTTTGGACAATCTGCCAACAGCTTTATTTTGTGAAACTGACTATATGGCCATTAGCGTCATCAAATCCTTTACTGAATTAGGGATTAAAGTGCCAGTTGATATTTCTATCATTGGATTTGATAATATCTTTGAATCAAGAGTAATTACTCCTGAATTGACTACCATCCATGTGAAAAAGGATAAGATTGCATCACTAGCGGTTGAGAAGCTAATAAGACAGATTGAGACCAACGATGAAGATAAAATAAAATTACTTATTGATACCGAAATCATTGAAAGAAATTCATGTACAGAAAATAAACAAATGAATTGAATATCATCAAGTAGCATGTACCATAGCTATTCTTCAAAAAAACAACGAAGACTCTCAACCTTTTGGTTGAGAGTCTTCGTCCTCTTCATTTTATATGGTGCTCCTAAATTTACTGTTTATAAAAAGTATGCCTGCTCAATCTCCTAAATGATTTCAATTCATATAGCGATATTCTCTTAGACTATTCAATATAGAGATTTCCTGTAATAATTTTTCTCCAACATTCGTTTCTCTAACCTTTTTTCTCTTTAACTCCTTATCTACCACTCTTTTTATTGATAAAACATCTGTCCCATTAAGTAGAACCTCTTCTTTTGAATTAAAATGCTTATGGGCGACCAGCTGCATACCGAAGGAATTATATAGTAACGTATATCCTGCTATACCCGTTGTTGATTGATAGGCTTTGGAAAACCCTCCATCGATCACGATCATCTTACCATTTGCTTTAATTGGATTTTCTCCCTCAATTTCTTTAACTGGTGTATGGCCATTTATAATATGACCCTGGTCAGGATTCAGATCAAATTCAGCTAAAATTTTACCACAAATTTCTTCATTTTCGCGTAAATGGTAATATGGGTTTTTTTTCTCTCTGTGGGTTGCCTTGTCCTTAATAAAGTACCTCTCAAAAGTGGTCATTTCTCTTTTTCCAAAGAGTGATGAATATTCTCCAGTCCATAAATACCAGACCATATCTGTCGCAAGATCCTCTGTCTCTTCAGGATGTGCAAAAGCATGCCGTAAATATTGTTCAAAAACATCAAGTAACTCACGACCCGAATAGGTGTTATTTTCAATAACCATTTTTTCCATATTCCCTTCCTCATCTAAAGGAATACAACCATGAATTAAAAGGTTCCCGTTATATTTTAAATAAAGATTCCCTTTCTTCATAAGGAAATTCATATGTCTAGCCAGTTTTTCTGAATGCTGGACTGAAAATAATAATCTTTCCATAACCTGCTTTTCTTCTTCTAAAAATTGATCAGGCTGCTCGGGATTTACCGTTGCAAAGCAAGTATTTTCTAAAGGGTATGTTTTTCCATAAATGGATATCTCATTCTTATCATAGTCAACTTTCTCAAGCAAAAGCCTTTCTGACATGTTAAAATACGGGCGTCTCTTTATAATAGGCATTTCGAGTTTAAACTGAATCATCGCAATGGCTTGATGAATTTTCGTAATTTGTAATTTTTCATGATCCGATTGATTCTTCTCTGAATGTGCCTTAGGTCTGAAAGCAGGATTGTCCTGATAGTATTTCTCCGCCAGATTCAGCAAGGGTCTAAGATTGATTCCATATACATCTTCAATAATATCCAGATTATTATACCTTGCACAAATACGAATGATATTAGCGAGACAAACCTTTGAACCAGCAAAAGCACCTAGCCATAGGACATCATGGTTTCCCCACTGAATATCTACAGAATGATATTTGATTAGAGTATCCATAATTTTATCAGGTTCTGGACCTCGATCATAAATATCTCCAACTACGTGAAGATGATCAACTACTAATCTCTGAGTTGTATATGCTAGCCCTGTTATAAGCTTATCAGCCTGCCCTAAGGAGATGATTTGTTCGACAATTTCTTTATAATACTGCTCCTTATTTGTAGATATATTCGTTTTGTAAAGCAGCTCTTCTACAATAAACACAAACTGACTCGGCAATGCTTTTCGTAGTTTTGACCGTGTATATTTGGAGGAAGCATGAGAAATAAGTTTTATCATCCGCTCGATGATTACTATATACCATTGGTTTAATTCTTGTTCATCGCCAAAATAATTTTTAATTAATTTTAATTTTTCTTCAGGATAATACACTAATGTCGCAAATTCATTTATTTCTTTTTCAAATAAAACATCTTGAAACAAATCTCTGATTTTCTCTTTTACATTCCCTGAACCATTTCTCAACACATGTTGAAAAGCTTGATACTCTCCATGTAAATCACTGACAAAATGTTCTGTCCCCTTTGGTAAATTAAGAATGGCTTCCAGGTTAATAATTTCAGTTACCACTTTTTCTTCACAATCATACTTTTGAACAAGTACATCTAGATATTTTGAATTCAAAATTATGTATCCCCTTTCAAAATTCACCACTTACGATTTCGATTAATTTTTATATTATCAGAAAAAACATAACCTAGCACAAAAAATGCCGCATTAATAATTTGCGGCATCTTTATATAAACGACTACTTCCCTCTAGACATGGAGAAGGAACTCTACTTCAGGGAGCTTAAGGTTCTTTAAGATATTGAATGTCGGTATTCCTTTGGTGCACATAATTTTATCTTTACAAAGTTGCGATTAAAGGACCGTATGCTTTCATAACCACAAAGATAAGCAATCTCTGTAATATTTTTCTCTGTATAGATTAATAGATAACAAGCATAGTTTATTCTCGTTTCATTTAAAAAATCCACAAAAGACATACGAATATGAGTATTAAAATACTTCGATAAATAGTTATAACTGTACCCTAATGTTCCGGCGATGCTTTTTAAAGAAATTGATTCTGTAAAATGATCCTGAATATAGGTTAACAACTTATGTAGCAGCTCTGGATCTTGTTTTTCGCCTTTCATTAAGCTGGTTTGTCCCATTAGCTCTGATAATAATAAGTAGAGACAGGCTTTTTGTTCTAGCAGATTTGGGTTTTCTTTGAAAAGTGACCTAGAAATGAGTGTATTTGCTTCAAAAGAAAGATTGAAAACCGGATTTTCAAGTGAACTATTTTCTATCATCTTTTGAAATGTCGGAACATAGTCTGGCGAAAAAACACAAATATTAGCCCGAGAATGTGACTTTGTAATAAACGAGTGAATTTCATATGGCAATATGAGTAAGAATTGTCCAGCTTTCAACTGGTAACTTCTTTGCCTAATAATCACTTCCATTTCCCCATCAACGAGGAATAACAATTCATAACCACGATGGAGATGGCTTGGAAAGTTCAGATTCAATGTATGATAGTTTGATATGTAATCAAAATGGTGTGCTTCATATATTAACATCTTAGGACCATCCTCAGTAAAGAGTAAATTTTGTCTAGGATTATATAAGTTTTTACTTGTTGTGTCAAACCAATAAATGATAGATTTATCGATAGTAGAGTTATTCTGATGACATACAAAAGGAGATACGCTATGGAGAAACTTAGAATCGGAATGGTTGGTTATAAATTTATGGGAAAAGCACACAGTCATGCTTACCGGGACCTTCCACTCTTTTTCCCGAATACGGTTCATCCTGAGATGAAAGTGATTTGTGGCCGTGACCTAAATGGTGTGACCACTGCAGCCAAGCAATTCGGCTGGGAGGAATTTACAACCGACTGGAAAAGCCTCCTAGAAAGAAATGACATTGATTTAATCGATATCAATGCACCTAGTGATGTACATAAAGAAATCACCATTGCTGCTGCTCAAGCTGGTAAACATGTTTTTTGCGAAAAACCGTTAGCGCTTACATTAAAGGATTCTAGAGAAATGCTTGAGGTCGTTGAGGCTGCTGGGGTAAAACATATGGTTGGATTTAACTATCGCTTTGCCCCTGCTGTTATGCTGGCTAAAAAGCTTATTGACGAAGGAAGACTCGGCGATATTTATCATTTCCGGGCCTGGTTTTTACAGGATTGGCTCGTAGATCCAAACTTCCCGCTAGCCTGGAGACTTCAGAAAGAAATTGCAGGTTCTGGCTCTCACGGAGACCTCGGGGCTCATTTAATTGATCTATCTCATTATCTAATTGGCGATATTACCGAAGTGATTGGTATGAACGAAACGTTTATTAAAGAACGGCCAATTCCTTCTCAGATGACAGGCTTATCAGCAAAAGGCAATGATAGCGATGAAAAGGGCGAAGTGACAGTGGATGACGCTACCCTATTTTTAGCTCGGTTCGCTAACGGAGCTTTAGGAAGCTTTGAAGCTACTCGCTTTGCGGCTGGACATCGCTGTACAAATTCATTTGAAATCAATGGCAGTAAGGGCAGTGTTATTTTTGATTTTGAGCGGATGAATGAACTGCAGGTTTATTTCGTTGATGACCGAGACGATGTCCAAGGCTTCCGCCGTGTCTTAGCGACTGACCCTGCGCACGCTTATGCAGAAAACTGGTGGCCGCCAGGACATACAATTGGTTATGAACATACGTTTATTCATGAAATGGTTGAACTTATGGATTCTTTCCGGGAAAATCGACAGCCTGTTCCAAACTTCCGTGATGGCGTAAAGTGCCAGGAAGTCTTAGAAGCGGTTGATTTATCAATTGAAAAACGCCAATGGATTTCAATATCTGAAGTATAAAAAATTATTAAGGGAGTGCTTTTACCATGAAAAAAAGTGCATTGATTGTTTGGGGCGGATGGGATGGTCATCAGCCGGAACAAGTAGCTGAAATCTTTAAAGGGATCCTTGAGGAGGAAAACTTCCAAGTAGAAGTATCTAATTCACTCGATTCTTATGCAGACAAAGAAAAGTTAAAATCCTTGGATTTAATCGTTCCTCACTGGACGATGGGTGAAATTGAAAAAAAGTATGTCTTAAATATTTCTGAAGCAGTCGCTGCTGGTACAGGTTTAGCTGGATGCCATGGTGGAATGTGCGATTCTTTTCGAAATAATGTGGACTGGCAGTTTATGACGGGCGGAAATTGGGTGGCACATCCAGGAAATGATGGTGTGGAATATACAGTCAACATCAAACATTCCTCCAGTCCACTTTTAGAGGGTCTCTCTGATTTTAAAGTCGCTAGTGAGCAATATTACCTTCACTACGATCCAGCTGTTGAAGTACTAGCTACCACTCGCTTCCCGGTTTTTGACGGGCCACATGCTGCGAATAAAGCAGTTGATATGCCTGTAGTTTGGACGAAACGCTGGGGTCTGGGAAATGTATTTTATAGTTCATTAGGCCATCAAGCTAATATCATTGCCATACCGGAAGTTTCACTCATTATGCGCCGTGGATTTTTGTGGGCTGCAGAAGGAAAAAAACGAGATACTGCGCTTAATTATGGAAATGTACGTACCTACACAGGTATGGGAGACAGCCAATAAGGAAAGTGAATTTCGAAGAGCTTATGGAATGTAAAATAGAATAAACTGGAGGATCCTAATGAAAAAACTTAAAATTGGTATCATCGGTTGTGGAAATATTAGTTCTATTTATATGGAAAACTGTCCGAAGTTCCCCCAACTCGAGCTTGTTGCCTGTGCCGATTTAGATGTGATGCGTGCACAATTACAAGCTGAAAAGTTTGGTGTCCCTAGGGCTTGTTCCGTAGAAGAGCTACTGTCTGACCCCACGATTGAACTCGTGATTAACCTAACCATTCCTAAAGCACATGCCTCTGTTTGCATTCAGGCACTTGAAGCGGGCAAGCATGTTTATACGGAAAAGCCACTTGCTGTGACACGCGAGGAAGGAAAACAAATTTTAGAAACCGCAAAGAAACATAATCTTCTTGTTGGCAGTGCACCTGACACCTTCTTAGGTGCTGGTATTCAAACAGCTATCAATCTAATCGAACAAGGTGAAATTGGAGTTCCGATTGGTGCATCAGCATTCATGATTTGCCGCGGGCACGAACATTGGCATCCAGACCCTACCTTTTATTATGATAATGGCGGCGGACCTATGTTTGATATGGGACCTTATTACTTAACAGCCTTAGTGGCTCTTTTAGGACCGATCAAACGAATTGCCGGTTCAGCTCGTATCAGTTATCAAGAAAGAACGGTGCTTAGCACACCAAAAGCAGGTACAAAAATTGAAGTATCCACTCCAACACATATTTCAGGAGTAATTGATTTTGATTCTGGTGTAATAGGAAGTATTACAACAAGCTTTGATGCCTTTGGCGGTACATCGCTGCCTCCTATTGAAATTTATGGCAGTGAAGGAACTTTACTTGTCCCTGATCCGAATACGTTCGGCGGACCTGTCAAAATAAGAAAACGTGACGAAAAGGAATTTATAGAGGTGCCTCTTGCCTATGGATATTCCCAAAACAATCGAGGGCTTGGCGTTGCGGATATGGCAAAAGCCATCCTCGAAGGTGGGAAATATCGGGCAAATAGCGAATTAGCGTATCACGTTTTAGAAGCAATGCATGGCTTCCATGATTCCTCAGATAGTGGTAAACATTATCTAATGGAAAGTACATGTGAACGTCCTGAATCTGTGTCGCTGGAATTACAGGCTTGATCATTGTGAATCTATACTGATTACTAGTACACCATGTCAAAACGAATAGTTATGGGCTCCCCACTTGTTGGAGAGCCCTTTTATACAATTTGATTCATATTTCCATAAGCTTAATCAATGATCAAATGATCAATTCCGACAACGTCTTTACTAGTACGAAACGTCCCGGCGGATACACCAACTACTTTGCGGAATACTTTGTTGAAATAGTTGGCATTTGCATATCCTACCTGGGCAGCAATGTCTGTAACAGAGGAGTTCGTTAAGCGAAGAAGCTCCGCCGATTTTTGGATCCTGATTTTGGTAAGGTATTGCACAGGTGTCATATTTAGTTGGTGTTGAAACTGCTTAATAAAATAATATCTTGAGAAACCGGATACTTCCGCTATTTCGTCGAGCGTAATCGGTTCATGATAATGTGTTTGAATAAAGGATAAAGCTTTTGTAATTTGAAGCGAGAAACCTTTCGTTTCTTTTTCAATATTCCTTATGAGACGGTAACACTCCATAATAAACTCATAAGCTCTTGCAGAAGCGTAATATGTATCTGTAATCTTTTGATCATATGTGTCTTGATAGATTTTCAATAAAAGCTGGATCAGCTTTGCATTCGGGGGCACTTTCAAGACAGGACCGTTCTGTTCATTCATAAACCTCCAGCAATCGGCCGCTTCTCTTCCCACTAAGGTAATAAACATAAACTCCCATCCCTTACTATCCTTTGGAAAGTAATAACGATGATCGCTAGGAATCTCGACAATGAAGGCTTCCCCTGCCTTAACTGTATAACTTTCTTCTGCTATGTCAAGCCTTCCCTCGCCTGAGAGTGTGTATTGAAACACATATGTGCCGACATCTTTCCGCTTTAACCCATCCCAATCATAAACATCACCCTGCATTTTCTCTTCCCGGCCAAGCACGAAAATGTTTGCCACATCGTTAGAAAGCACATCTTGAAAACGAAAACCGTACGTTCCATAATCCTTCACAGGTTTCTCCCTATAAGTCAAAGACAATATTTTACCCTCCAATCACACTAACTTACCATTGAGGTTACTATATAAACGTTTTACTATTATTATAACAACAAAAAAACAAAGATGAATATGGGACATTAAGTCGTTTTCAAAACAATTTTTTATCCTATTAGGAGATTCAATTGGCAGTCCCACTTTCACTTTACAGGAGGTAAGTTTATGTCAAAAATCACATTTATTGGGGCAGGAAGTACTGTTTTTGCAAAAAATGTTCTTGGTGATTGCATGTATGTTCCTGCATTATCCGGTTTCGAGTTCGCTTTATTTGATATAGACCAGCAGCGCTTAAAAGACTCGGAAAATATGTTAAACAACTTAAAACAGAGCGTACAGGCAAACATAGTAGTGAAAGCCTATTCAAAACGCAAAGAAGCATTGCGAGGAGCAAAATACATTATTAATGCCATTCAAGTGGGCGGCTACAAACCAAGCACCGTTATAGATTTTGAAATCCCTAAAAAATACGGCCTTCGTCAAACCATTGCTGACACCATCGGAATTGGCGGTATTTTCCGTTCGCTTCGCACCATTCCGGTTATGTGGGATATCGCCAAGGATATCGAAGAGGTTTGTCCGGATGCCCTGCTTTTAAACTACACAAATCCGATGGCAACATTAACAGGTGCCATGCTGCGCTATACAAATGTTAAAACAGTCGGATTATGCCACAGCGTACAGGTTTGCAGCGAGCACCTGTTTAAAGCCTTAGGAATGGATCATGAAGGAGTGGAGGAAAAAATTGCAGGTATCAACCATATGGCCTGGCTTCTTGAGATCAAACGCGACGGCAAAGATTTATATCCGGAAATTAAACGCCGTGCCAGAGAAAAACAACAAACAAAACATGATGATATGGTCCGTTTTGAATTAATGGACAAATTCGGATACTACGTAACGGAATCATCTGAGCATAATGCCGAGTATCATCCGTACTTCATTAAACGCAATTATCCCCACTTAATTGAGAAATTCAATATCCCTCTTGATGAGTATCCGCGTCGTTGTGTAGAGCAAATTGAACGCTGGGACAAAATGCGCGACGAGATGATCAACAATGCACAACTTACCCATACCCGTTCTCACGAATATGGTTCCCGTATTATTGAAGCGATTGAGACGAATGTTCCATTTAAATTTGGCTGCAACATTTTAAATACAGGACGCTTAATTAGCAATTTATCGGAAAAAGCTGTTGTTGAAGTACCATGCGTTGCTGACCGCAGTGGAATCACTCCTTGCTATGTAGGAGAACTTCCAGAACAGTTAGCAGCCCTAAACCGGACAAATATTAATACACAGCTTTTAACAATTGAAGCAGCGGTAACGAAAAAGAGAGAACACATCTATCAGGCAGCAATGCTGGACCCTCATACGGCCGCTGAATTATCAATGGACGACATCATTGCGATGTGCGATGATTTAATTGAAGCACACGGTGACTGGATTCCAAAATTTGAAGATCGTAAATTTAGATAGAATAATGATAAAAATTTTCACTCTTTAATAAAAGGTTTTGAATACGTAATTTTCTCGGTTTTCTTGAGATAAACTATACGTGTTCAAAACCTTTATTGTATTAATCATTTTAAATGGGGAATAAATTTTAACATGGGTTCCCCCTAAAAAAAGAAGGTGACTTATGCTGAGTAAAATATATGAGGTTATTTTTGCGGTGATGGCGATCACTTCGGTTTTGCTCATATTCGATACGGAAAACCAGTACCTATGGCTTGATCGTATCATTTTAATCATTTTTGCTGCTGATATCTTTTATCGATTAGGTAAAGCAAAAAATAAATGGGCTTTTATTAAACAACATCCATTCGAGTTTATTGCAATTATCCCATTTGATTCTATCTTTAGGGCTGCTCGTTTAGTACGACTAATGCGCTTGTTCCGCCTAGTTGGGTTTCTAAATCGTTACTTCCCTACTCTTATTTCCATTCTTAAGACAAATAACTTGGATAAAATGATTGGCATCGTTGTGATTCTCATCTTAGTCTCTTCTATCCCCATTGTAATGATAGAGCCAAACATCGAAAATTTCACTGATGCTATATGGTGGGCTGTTGTTACAACAACTACAGTGGGTTATGGGGATATCTCTCCAGAAACAGGTTTAGGACGATTTATTGCCATTATTCTGATGTTAACTGGGATCGGAATTATTGGGGCTATAACCGGTAGCGTAGCAACCTACTTTACAACAAACAATAAAGAGACTGAAAGCACAACACATATAGCTTTTATCAAAAGCGAACTAAATAAATATCCCAATTTGTCAAATGAAGATTTAGAAATGCTCATTGTTATGTTGAAACAGCTAAAAAAGCATGACTCATGAACGATTATGTAAACGAAAGGAATCCACTATAGGGATTCCTTTCGTATTTATATGGCTTATTTCCCAATAAACATTTGTGTCCAGTGATGCCCTGTTTTATCGTATCCTACACCAATGTGGGTAAAGTTTTTGCTTAAGATGTTCTTTTTATGTCCTTCGCTGTTCATCCATGCCTTAACAACTTCTTGTGGTGTCCGTTGTCCTTGGGCGATATTTTCACCCGCAGTTTTGTAGCTCACACCCATGTCTCTCATCATGTCAAAAGGAGAACCATATGTTGGACTTGTGTGTGAGAAATAATTATTTTGCTGCATATCAACGGATTTCTTTTGTGCTACTCCGTTAAGCTGCGCATCAGCTTTTAAGGCAGGAAGCCCGTTCTTGCTACGCTCTGCGTTTGTTAAATCAATTACCTGTTGTACAAATTGACTAGCATCACCTGTAGCGGCCGGTGCTTGTGCTTTTGGTTGTTCTTGTGCTGCAGGTTGTTTTTGAGCCGGTTGCTGCTGTGCAGGTTGTTGTGGTGCTGTTTGCTGTTGCTGCTCAGCTGGTTTTTGTGGCGTTGCTTGCTGTTGCTGTTTTGCAGGTTGTTGTGGTGTTGCCTGCTGCTGTTGTCCTGGTTGCTGCTGTGTTTGTCCTTGCTGTCCATAACTACGCCACTGAGCAGATCCAAACGGTATATACTTAAACTTCGCCTCTTGTATCAAGATTGCTCTTGTATGAGGGTAATTTTTGCTATCTAGTGATGTTCGGTCAGCTGAGATATTGTCATCACCAACATCAGTTGCGTTAGTACGGTTATTGTTGGCTTTATTTGGAAGACGAACATCATCTCTTGTATTGTTGACGTTAAATAGATTACGGTCATTGTCTCTTTGATTATTTACATTAAACAAACCATTATCTTGATCACGTCTTGTACTATTGTTAAAGAAACTGCGGTTTTGGTCGTAACGGCCATTGTTGACATTGTACCAATTTGAATTAAAGTTTCGGTCGTATTCTAAGTTCTGGGTACCAGTACGATTATTGTTGTTTACATTTAATCGGCTATTGTTGGCATTTCGATTTGTGTTATTCACATTTCGATTCGTATTATTACCAGTTAATCGATCACCATTACGGTTGTTGTTAACATTGAACAACCCACGATTATTGTTGTTTCGACCACGGTCGAGATCGCTATCACTGTTATCTCTATTTGTATAATCTTCTGTCAGCGGACCATTGTGGTCAATACCATCATCCCGGCCATTTCCCAGAAAGAAACCATTATTATTATTGTTGACATTGCGCCCACGGTTAGTACGGCCATTGTCATTAACAGTACCGCTGTCATTGCGAACATTCCTAAAGGTATTGTCACGACCGTTTCGTACATTTGTAATATTATTGTCTCGGTCCACCCTGCTCGTTCTTGTATCATTAGTAGCGTTATCACCGTTATTACAAGCCGCAAGTCCTAAAGTCAAAACTCCAGTCATTAATATACCTAATGGTTTTTTTATCAACACTATTACCCCCTTGCAAAAATAAATTGTTTTTGCCTTCTTATTTTTGATTTTTTGATGGATTATATTGATGGTAAATTTTAAGGTATTCAATAAAAAAAGCACTCGGTAAAAATTACCGAATGCTTTTTAAAACATATAGGGAAAAATATTTTAACTAAGGTTCTTAAATAATTTCTTTAAACATAGCGATTACTTCATCTTTTGTAGGCTGGAATGGATTACCTGGTGCACAGGCATCTTTCAAAGAGTTATCCGCCAGTTTTTCAAGATCAACTTGATCCACACCTAATTCAGATAATTTGCTTGGTATTCCCACTTCTTTAGATAAAGCTTGGATAGCCAAAATTACTTCTGTTGCACATTGTTCATCCGTTTTCCCGTCAACCTTAATACCAGTAGCTTTTGCTATCGCACGGAATTTTCTTGGATCACGTTTAGCATTTTCACGTTCTACGATTGGCAGTAGCTCGTTACACCTGGTGCCTATGCTGTTACAGACGCAACAGCCCTTGCGGCAGTTGAGATTATTTTTAACTACCTGCCTCGTGCGGTAAAAGACGGACATGATATTGAAGCTCGTGAACAAATGACCTATGTGATGTTCTTAGGGGGAATCGCCTTTAATAATGCAGGTCTAGGATTTGTCCATGCGATGGCAGTCTTAACTGAGCTTGATTCAATCCAACTTGATTATGTTGTATTTGACGATGTTAAACCAAATCCATCGATTGAAAATGTGTATGCAGGAGTGGGTGCTTTTAATACGAATGAATGCGATGTACTCGTTTCTGTTGGAGGTGGCTCTCCACAGGATGCAGCAAAGGCAATCGGCCTTTTTGTAACAAATGGTGGGGACCTTCGGGATTATGAAGGAGTAGGCAAAACCGAATATAAATCGATTCCAATTGTGGCAGTTAATACGACGGCCGGGACGTCTAGTGAGTTTACGATAAACTATGTCATAACAGATGTAGAACGTGAAGTGAAGATGGTAATGGTGGATAAAAACAGTTTAGTCACGATTTCTGTTAATGACCCTGAATTAATGGTAGATAAGCCTGCTGCTTTAACAGCCGCCACGGGAATGGATGCCCTAACACATGCAATTGAGGCTCCCAGCAATACCTGTTTGGTTTAAAAATTTATCAGTTACGACTAAAGCTTTTTTAAACCCAAGGTCTTTTACAAGTGGAGCCAGCTCCTTCAAGCAGCCTCTACCCATTAAATTTGTACTCGGAACATAATAGACACTCATATTTTTTCCTCCTTAAGATTGTTCAACTTTTCACAAATTTATTTTTAAAATAAGGAACAAAAATTGTCCCTACTATTTAAATATGAAATCTATATATTCAAAATTCCTTTACGAGGAACCACATGAAACGCATCTGCAAGTTGCTGTAGTTGAGCATCGGTAATGGTTTGTCTTTTCCCGACCTGAGAACAAACAATCGTATAAACTTCTGCCGCTTTTTCAGCGGTCTCAATCAGACCAAAGGTTTCGTCCATTGTAGTCCCAGCGCCGAATATACCATGATGCGGCCAAAGCACTAAGCGTACATGCTCCATCTTTTCTGCAGTAGCTTCGCCAATCTCATTCGTACCAGGTACAATCCACGGTATAACTCCAACACCATCTGGAAACACAACAATACATTCTGTACACATTTCCCATAATGTTTTTGTAATATCTTCTTCCTTCAAACTATGCGTAAACGTCATTGCTAGTAGATGGGTCGCATGGCAGTGCATAATCACACGATGGTTTTTATCCACTGATAAACGTTTCATATGGTTCATTAAGTGCGTTGGAAGCTCACTTGTTGCAACACCGCCATTTTCAAATCCCCAGAGAATGTCGTAGCTTTTTCCATCTGCTCCAATGCGAATGATACCTAAATTAGCGGCAGGATCTGTCTTTACATTTTTGAAGTATTTTCCAGAACCAGTTACGATAAAATATCTGCCCGCAAGTGCTGAAGCATCAAAATTCATCGGGATTGTTCGTAAAACATTGTCTACATTTAAATATGGAAGGACTTCATATTCGTGTAATAAATAACTGATATTCCCGCCATTTCGTTCGTCCCAGCCTAAACGGTATAGGTTAGAGGTAGTTTCCAACATTTCTTGAAAAAACGGTGCTGTATATAATGGACTTCCGATCATTGTCATACTCATGGTCAATCTCTCCTTATTCGATTAGTCTTTATGTTAATTAATTTAATTGATTTCTCTTTACATGTTTATCATACTCCCACAACCAACAAAAAACAACATAAACACAGATTTAACTTTTGTTTATAATTGTTTATTTAACATTTTTGACACAATTATAGTTTGTTTACCTTTGTTTCGTTAACATCCTCGTCACGATTGTATCCGTTTTCTTTTGTTTAAAATAAAAAAACAGACCATAAGAAGGTCTGCTTGTTCTTGAGTCCTTTATTCTACGTTTTGGCGTACTTTGGAAAGCAAAGGTCTTTTGTTGGTCCAAATTACTTCAACCGGGATATTGAAAAAATCGGTAAGCTGATGACTGGATATCATTTCAAAAGTATCCCCAGCTGCAAAAACTTGTCCTGCTTTCAGTAAGAGCGTTTTATTAAAAATCGGCAAAATTTCTTCTACATGATGGGTTACATAAATAATCGCTGGGGCATTATCGTTGTTGGTAATCCTCTCAACCGTTTCTAAAAACTCTTCTCTAGCAATAAAATCAAGCCCATTTGTAGGTTCATCGAATATGAGCAGTGATGGATCAGCCATTAAGGCGCGGGCGATTAAAACTCGCTGCTTTTCCCCTTGTGACAATGTTTCGTAGTTGCGGTTTGCATAGTTCATACATCCAAGATCCTTAAGTAAACGAATAGCCCTCTCTCTCATATCATCTGTCGGTGTTTCATAAAGGCCAATCGATGCAAAGGCCCCGCTTAATACTACCTCAAAGGCATTGTCTCCCTGGTGGAACTTTTCTTGAAGAGAGGAGGAGACAAACCCAATCTGTTTTCTTAGCTTCTCACCAAGATAGGTTTTGCCAAATTCTTTACCCAGTACCGTTACACTGCCCGAAGTGGGAAAATAATAAGCATTGAGTATATTCAATATGGCCGTCTTTCCTGCACCATTCAATCCAAAAAGAGCCCAATGCTCACCCCTTTTGATTTCCCAATCAATATTTTTTAAAATCGATTTTCCATCTCGTCTTAATGAAACATCTTCTAACTTCAGTATCATCATAACTTTCCCCCACCAAACGAACATTTATATTGTAATATTATCCTAGTATTTAAAATTTTCATTCGACTTGCTTAACTCTTTGATACAGAAAAAACAGCACCCGATTATTAATAAAATAATTGGAGTGCTGTTTATAAATGATCATCCTCTATTACTCTACTACTATAGCTTCCTTATCGCATTTGCGATTTCCATACCGAGGTCTTCTGCTTGTGGAACATGTCCTAATTTATCAATAAAGGCATGAGTCATCCCTTTATAACGAAAACAGATCACATCTACTCCGGCGTCCTGAAGCTGCTTTGCGTAAAATTCCGTATGCACACGTAAGCCGTCAAATTCTGCCCCCGCCAAAACCGCCTTTGGAAGTCCTTCATGCGACTTTGCTAACATTGGACTAACGTATGGATGATAAATATCTTCAAAATTTGAAAGGTATGCTCCTAGAAAAAGACTGTCCTCAGGTTTGGATGGTTTTCCGAGCGAAAGTAATCCATTATTAATAATGGATTTGTGCTCTTCAGAAACCTCAAAAAAGTCCTCACTCCATTCATATCCCTCAACTTTTGCGTCAGCTTTGGTTACTCCTGGATAGATCAGTACCTGCATCGCAATTTTTGGTGTACCTTCATCTTTTGATTTTAAACAAACTGCAGCAGCGTAATTTCCACCCGCACTATCTCCACCCACACAAATTTTATCAGGATCAATACCATATTCTTCCGCCTGATCAAATACATGTTTTACAGCATAATAATTATCATTTAAACCATTTGGAAAGGGCTTTTCAGGAGCTAAAGAATAATCTACATTAAATACTACTGCATCTGCTAATTCAGCTATTAATTTGCAGAAGTTTTCTACCGTATAGACACTTCCGCCGATCCAGCCGCCTCCATGGAAAAATACAAGTGCTGGACGCTTTCGATTCTTTTCAGATTTCCTTGGATAGTACCGCCACAATCCAACTTTATTTCCACTTTCAGTTATCTCTTCATATTTTGTGTGTATTTCCACTGTATTTAAATTAAAGTTGGGAAATCCCATATTTTCTCTCATAATCGGAATGAGTACTTCCATTGGTGGCAGTTCTTTCGGGGCATCATCATTTGGATTTCCCGCCCAATGATTTTCCAACAGACTCAATTCCATTGGATCAATAAATCCGGATCTTTCTTCCCCTGGACTAGGTTTTAAGATAATATTGACTCCATTATTTTCAATGATAGTAGTACCATGTTGGAGTTTTTCAATTGCAGTAGAATCGTATTTTCGCATCTTGACGGCTCCTTTAAGGTTAGTGGTAGAATTGGGCATTTATCCTTTTTCTTTTAGTCTATCTGATTTATAAAAGTCTTTTATATCATAGTGAGCTTCATTAATATAAATTAGCTCAGTTTTTACCGTTGCAGCGCTTTTTCCTCGTCCTCAGGCAAAACTTTAGCTCAGTTTTTACCGTTGCAGCGCTTTTTCCTCGTCCTCGGGCAAAACTTTAGCTCAGTTTTTACCGTTGTAACTATTTTTCCTCGTCCTCGGGCAAAACTTTAGCTCAGTTTTTACCGTTGTAACTATTTTTCCTCGTACTCGGGCAAAACTTAGCTTAGTTTTTCCGTTGTAACTATTTTTCCTCGTACTCGGGCAAAACTTTAGCTCAGTTTTTACCGTTGCAGCGCTTTTTCCTCGTCCTCGGGCAAAATTTTAGCTCAGTTTTTACCGTTGCAGCGCTTTTTCCTCGTCCTCGGGCAAAACTTTAGCTCAGTTTTTACCGTTGCAGCGCTTTTTCCTCGTCCTC
>NZ_MSLS01000011.1 GCF_001940785.1 Bacillus sp. MRMR6 | reverse complement strand
CGGCACTACAAATCCTTCACTTTGGATTTGTAGAGACGGACCGAAACGACAGAAGAGTTAGGAGCCGAAGCTGGACAAAACATAGCAATATGAGTAAGGTGAACTCGGTTTTACAAAACTTCTTCTACATTATCTAGTTTTGAGGGAATGAAACCTCAAACTTAAATAGTCTGGTAATTAAGGCGAGAAGGCCACACCCGTTCCCATACCGAACACGGAAGTTAAGCTTCTCAGCGCCGATGGTAGTTGGGGCAGGCGCCCCTGTGAGAGTAGGACGTTGCCAGGCTAAGCCCCTATGGGGTTTTTATTTTGCGAGTTTTATAAATGGCCCCTTGGTCAAGTGGTTAAGACACCTCCCTTTCACGGAGGTAACACGGGTTCGAATCCCGTAGGGGTCACCATCTAATATGTGGAGGATTAGCTCAGCTGGGAGAGCATCTGCCTTACAAGCAGAGGGTCGGCGGTTCGAGCCCGTCATCCTCCACCATATTGTGCCGGGGTAGCTCAATTGGTAGAGCACGACTGAATAGACTCCCTGAATAATCATCAGCATACCGAATGAGATACTGCTTGAATAAGCTATCTGAGTTCGGGATGACGATAACTAGTTGGCGGTAACAAAAATTAATATTTAACTTTTCCTATGCCGGGGTAGCTCAATTGGTAGAGCACGACTGAATAGACTCCCAGAATAATCATCAGCATACCGAATGAGATGCTGCTTGAATAAGCTATCTGAGTTCGGGATGACGATAACTAGTCGGCGGTAACAAAAATTAATATTTAACTTTTCCTATGCCGGGGTAGCTCAATTGGTAGAGCAACTGACTTGTAATCAGTAGGTTGGGGGTTCAAGTCCTCTCGCCGGCACCAGTATTTCTTTAGAAAAAATTTCGTACGAGCCATTAGCTCAGTTGGTAGAGCACGTTCGAATATGCTCCAGCGAGTTACTACAGCGTACACGCCGAGCTGCTGATTGCATTAAGCTTTCTGAGGTGTGGACGTCTGACACAAATTTTAGGAAAACATTCTTGTACGAGCCATTAGCTCAGTTGGTAGAGCATCTGACTTTTAATCAGAGGGTCGAAGGTTCGAGTCCTTCATGGCTCACCATTTTATATGAACATGCGGGTGTGGCGGAATTGGCAGACGCACCAGACTTAGGATCTGGCGCCGCAAGGCGTGGGGGTTCGACTCCCTTCACCCGCACCATGTTATTTGTTACAGTTAAGTAATTACAATATGCGCCCGTAGCTCAATTGGATAGAGCGTCTGACTACGGATCAGAAGGTTATGGGTTCGACTCCTTTCGGGCGCGCCATTATTTTTATCGGGAAGTAGCTCAGCTTGGTAGAGCACTTGGTTTGGGACCAAGGGGTCGCAGGTTCGAATCCTGTCTTCCCGACCAGTCTCGCTATATATTATGGGGCCTTAGCTCAGCTGGGAGAGCGCCTGCTTTGCACGCAGGAGGTCAGCGGTTCGATCCCGCTAGGCTCCACCATAATTCATTTAAATATTTGGCGGTGTAGCTCAGCTGGCTAGAGCGTACGGTTCATACCCGTAAGGTCGGGGGTTCGATCCCCTCCGCCGCTACCAAATGTTATATACGGAGGAATACCCAAGTTCGGCTGAAGGGATCGGTCTTGAAAACCGACAGGCGGGTTAAACCGCGCGGGGGTTCGAATCCCTCTTCCTCCTCCATATTATACTTCAGCAATATGTTATTAATTTATCTTCGGCTTGAATAAGGACTCAGAGATTGGGTTAAAATGATATAGTTCAATCGAGCTGCTGCTTGAATAAGCTTACTGAGATTGATACAGTCCATACAAACTATGGGCATGAGCGAAGTTAGTTTTTATATTATTGTCGCGGGGTGGAGCAGTCTGGTAGCTCGTCGGGCTCATAACCCGAAGGTCGCAGGTTCAAATCCTGTCCCCGCAACCAATTAAATTTTACAAAACATTAGATATTATGGCGGTTGTGGCGAAGTGGTTAACGCACCTGATTGTGGTTCAGGCATTCGTGGGTTCGATTCCCATCAGTCGCCCCATCATTTAATTTGTTACCTTTTTTGAAAAAGGGTTGCTACAAGTAGTTAGTTAAGTGTCGACACATTTAACTACAAAAGTATTTCCGGCAGTTACTCATTTGCAATTAAATGTGTCTGCAGTGTAATTCCATGTAGTTAACTCAATGAAGTATTTCATGATGTTTATTCAATGGGCTATAGCCAAGCGGTAAGGCATCGCACTTTGACTGCGACATGCGTTGGTTCAAATCCAGCTAGCCCAGCCATTTTTTCTTTGCGGGTGTAGTTTAGTGGTAAAACCTCAGCCTTCCAAGCTGATGATGTGAGTTCGATTCTCATCACCCGCTCCAATTTAAGGGCCTATAGCTCAGCTGGTTAGAGCGCACGCCTGATAAGCGTGAGGTCGATGGTTCGAGTCCATTTAGGCCCATACTCATATGTTTATTAAAAAAAGACGATGCAATAAGTAGCATCGTCTTTTTCTATCTGTGTTTGAACCTAAGCTATTTTCTTAAAGATTGTTTTTTTGGAATTGTTTAGCGACAAACTCATTATTGGATCCAATCACTTTGACTCAAGCTAGCGTATCCCAGGACAAACTCAACCTTGATTCAACCATTTTATCATTGAAGCGCGTCTGATTCCCCCTTTGTTGTGTCAAGTCTATCCTATATTATTTTTCCTCTTAATCTCTATTCTATTTTCACTGTAATTTTATCTATGGCGTTATATCCATATCCTTTTCTATTCCAAAAAGGGACAGATGGCTGGGTTCTGCGACTAGAATCAGTGGCTTTTGTTAAAATCGTATATTCTCCCTTTTCAGATGCAGACCATTCAAATGACCAAGGCACCCATGAATATCCTTTAGGGTCTTGATTTCCCAATGTTGCGGTTTCCCAGTTTTCCCCGTTATCTGTACTGATTTCAACTTTTATTATATGACCTTGACCTGTCCAAGCAATTCCTTTTATTTGGTGTCTGCCTGTATTAAGAGTGTCCATATTCAAGGGCTTCTGAATCGTTGAATTTACATTCATTTTGGTAACAGGAAAAGCACCAATGGAATTATCTTTATTTGGGTAGTATACATAATCAATTGATTGAAAAGGTCCCTTGAAATTTGAGTCAACTACACTTATTTGTTTAATCCATTTAACAGAAGCCATGGCATACCACTGAGGAACAATTAATCGTAGTGGAAATCCATGCCTAAAAGGAATGGGCAAATCATTGTATTTATAAGCAATAATGGTATCAGGATGGAGTGCTGTTTCTAGAGGTATGCTTCTAGAGTAGTGATAGACATGATCTAAGTCTGTTCTTTTACCAAAATCATAACCTTCTACAACTACCTCTTTTGCACCCTCTTTAATTCCGGCCGCTTCAAGTAGAGTCTTTAAGGAAATACCTTTCCAATAACCTTGACTAATTGCTCCCTTATCCCATTGTTCTCCAAATACCTTAGGTTCGAAATTACTGCGTTTATTTCCTGAACATTCAAGGACGTTTTTTACTGTTCTTGAAGGCATGGTCACCAAATCTTGAATGGAAATTAAAAGGGGATTGTTGATGAATCCATTTATGGATAGCCAGTAATTAGATAATGATGGTGTAGGATATGAGAAATGATTCCGTCGAAAAAATAGACGGTTCTCAATATGGTCTGATTCGATGAATTGATAAGGTGTCTCCTGATTCTCAGGGTCCAGACTACGTGTAGTTAAGTAAGGTTTTTCCAAGGTTGTCATTGCTCCTTCCAGATAGAAAGTTCATTAATTAAAACTATATGTTCATTAAAATGTATTTAGATTATTTAAATCATAAGAACATCATTCAGTTGAAAGAAAACTAAAAAACAAAATGACCAAGTCTAAGTGAATAGGATATAATGAGATAAAATATAAATCTGACAAAGGCAAACTTCAACGAAAGGGAAGGACGCAAAGCCGTGAACCTAAACACTCTTAAATGTGTATGGTTGTCTGGTTACCAGGTTCTTTCTGGACCTTGGCTGGCAGAGTGGGGGTCTTTTTGTTTGAAGAAAATCATTGTGTTGGTTATGCTGTTTTTTACCTTTGTTTCAGGAGGTGCGGGTTCTACCGTGAATGCTAATTTTACGGAGGATCGAGCAACATGGCTTTGGAATCCATGGATGATTGTCAATGATGAGCTGGGAACGTTGGCTTTCCTAGAAAATAAGAAGGTTAACAAGGTATACGTACAGATTGATCGAGATATATCCATGTCGGTATATAGAAGTTTTGTTGAAAAGTCATCATCAAAGGGAATTAGGGTCTATGCACTGGATGGTGCCCCTGACTGGGTTGCGCCAAAGGGATACACGAGCCAAAACCAGTTGATGAACTGGATAGGTAATTATCAAAATAGCTCAACAGCTGCTCAAAAATTTACGGGCGTTCACTTAGATGTTGAACCATATTTATATAGTGGCTGGACATCAAACCGTACTGCAACAATTAAATCTTATCAATCATTATTAACCCAAGCAAAAACTAGTGCTTTATCTTTGAAACTTCCATTAGAAGTGGACATGCCCTTTTGGTTTGATGAAGTAAATTACAAGAATACATATGGGAAAGGTCTCTTGGCTGAATGGGTGATTGCGAACACGAACAGCGTGACGATCATGGCCTATCGGGATTCAGCAGAAATGATTATTGATTTGGTGAAAAATGAAGTCGCACTTTCGGGAAAATATAATAAGGGTTTAGTAGTAGGAGTTGAAACTGGGCAAACTTCTGAAGGAGAAAGTATTTCCTTTTTTGAAGAGGGCGAAACCTACATGAACCATGAGCTTGAAAAAGTAAAAAACCACTATAAAGCTGTATCAGGATTTAAAGGAATAGCAATCCATCATGTAGATAGCTGGATGACGATGAACCCAGAATAATAATATAAAGTAGTGCAGACCCCAAAGGTAGGCACTACTTTTTTCATTTAATCCTACACGAAGTTTAGGAAATGACTTCAGGTGATAAGGAGATATATGAAAAATATGAAGCTAAGAAAGGATGTAAGTCGATGCCTTTTAACAACTCCCCTGTGTGGGCTATTCATGTCTTCGATCCTTCACCATTAGATTGGCTATATGTACTGTTCCATACGATGGGGGAAGCTGTACGGACAGACCACCTGGTCGGATCAAACCAGCGACAGCGAAGGAAATACGATGGTTGGATGAAAAACGCTTCAGGCCAATTTGAGGAAAGGGATAAATTTTCATTATAACGAGCCGTTTAACTCTAATCATGTAGTTCTAGCCTTCAAAATACAGAAGTAAGCGATCACCATTGGTCCCGATACGCTATCACATAGAGATGACAACGGTCCATTCTATTGTCTTTTTTAATATTGTCTTTACCAGGCTATAAGTAGTTGATAAAGTAAATAGAAAAGAGAATATATAAAGGGGTGGAGAAAGTTTTGAACTTATATGTTATCAGGCACGGAGAATCAGAGCATAATGTTGATCGCTCAGTTATGGCACATACCCATGATTCACAGCACAGTCTGACGGAATTAGGAAAGAAACAAGCAGAAAATACGGCAGAATTCATGAAAACAATGGTTAATGATAAAACTGTAATGTACTGTTCTCCATACTTACGAACCATCCAAACGGCAAAGGCGATTCATGGATTACTCCCTGAACAGGTGCCATTTTTTCAAAATCCACTTTTAAGAGAGTGGGAGCTAGGAAATCTATATGATTTTAACAATCGTACACCCGAGATGAAGAAAGAGTTTAAGGCTGCGGGTTTATTTTATTTCCGTCACCCTAATGGGGAATCCTTAGCCGATGTGTATTTACGGGCAACGATGTTTATGAACACGGTTGTAGAGCGGGTGAAGCAGCAGCAGCGGCATGAAAATATGGTGGTCGTTTCGCATGCAGCCTTTATTCAGATGCTCTTGGCGTTCTTAATGAACTGGCCTGTTGAGGAATTAGGGAGCTTTAAACCCGTCGAAAATGCTTCAGTTATTAAAATTAACGAGCTAAATGGTGATTATCAGTTCGATAAGATTTTTGTACCGAAAGTGAATGGATAAAGTGAAACTTTCCTCAGTAGGATTTGTACTGCCCGTTAATTCGGGATAAAAAGTTATCCACAGCTAAAATAGTGGATAAACAGAAGCCTATCCACAAAAAATTTGAGTTATCCAAACTTTCAGTGTATAACCCTCTATGTTATCCGCATTCAAAAGGGTTATCCACACTATTGTTAGAACCTAAATAAGGTTTTCCACAAAATACAACTAAGGAGAATGTAAACTTGGATCGAAATAAGTTTTCAGCCATTGCACATCAGCACCACGCCTACAGCAACCCTATTAGTGAGGAAAAACTCATGAAAGTGGTTCAGATGACAGCGCTTAAACCACAGGCCAAAGTCATTGATATTGGTGCGGGAAAATGCGAACTGTTAATACAGCTTGTGGAAAAGTATCAGGTAAATGCAACTGCTATCGAGTTATATGCCGGGGCGATTGAGGAAGCGAAGAAAAATGCCAGCAACAAAATTCCTGAAGGGAGCATTGATTACATCGTGGATGATGCCGCTTCAGCAATAGAGATTTGTGAACAAGCTGGATATGATGTTGGGATCTGTATTGGATCAACCCATGCTTTAGGCGGCCTAGAAACAACACTTGAAAAGCTAAAGGGTCTGGTAAAGAAAAACGGCTACATATTGATTGGAGAAGGTTATTGGAATCAAACTCCAAGTCCAGCCTATCTAGAGGCTCTCGGGGGGGCAGATGAATCTGAATTGAAGATCCATGCAGAAAATGTACATGTAGCCGAACAACTTGGGTTGATTCCACTCTGGGCTTATACAGCCAGCGAAGATGATTGGGATGAGTATGAATGGCTTTATTCATCATCAATTGAAAACTATTGTTTAGAAAACCCGGATGATCCAGATTGCGAGGCTATGCTGGAACGAATCCGAGCTTGGAGACGAACCTATTTAAATTGGGGCAGGGATACAATGGGTTTTGGGTTATATTTGTTTAGAAACTAAATGTTCTTATTAAGATCCTTGGACTCTTCGTTCTAAGGATCTTTTTTTACCCATTTATAAAAAAAGGATGGATTTACCAATAAAGGTATGATATAGTACATTACATCAGTAATGCACTATATCAGGGAGGGGGATAGCGATTGATTCTTAATATGGATGGTACTAAGCCGATCTATCTGCAAATATCGGAATGGCTGGAGACAGAAATTCTAAATGGGAATTTTGAAAGTGACCAAAAAATCTACTCACAGTACCAGCTTGCAGAGATATTCAATATTAACCCTGCAACGGCGGCTAAGGGTTTAAATCTGTTAGCAGATGAAAAAGTCCTCTATAAAAAGCGAGGGCTTGGAATGTTTGTCTCAAGTGATGCACGGATGATGATCCTAACGAGGCGGAAAAATCAAACTCTAAAGCGGTTAGTCATAGAGATTGTTCAAGAATCAGAGCGTTTGAATGTAACTAGGGATGAGCTTATTCAAATGATTAAAGAGATAAACACGGGGGAGGTTGAAAAATGAGTGTAATCGAATGCAACGGTTTGACAAAGATGTATGGTCATAAGAAAGCGTTAAATAACTTATCTTTTAAGATTGAAGAAAATGTCATAACCGGCTTAATTGGACGTAATGGTGCCGGTAAAACAACATTGCTAAAAATTATCGCTGGCTTTTTGCAGCCATCGTCAGGGGAGGTTAAGGTTTTTTCTGAACAGCCTTTCAATAATTTAATGGTTTCTGCCAATATGATTTTTATTAACGATCAAATGGATCTGCCAGCATCGTTAAATCTTAAGGAAATTTTAGACGTGTCAGAAAGCTTCTATCAAAATTGGGATCAAGGATTAGCAAATCGCCTTTTTGATTATTTTTCTTTTCACTCATTACAGTCTTACCATGAGCTATCGAAGGGGATGAAGAGTACCTTTAATATGATTCTTGGGATTTCTGCACGCTGTGCACTAACCATCTTTGATGAACCCACTACAGGGATGGATGCGGCAGTTCGGAAGGATTTTTACCGTGCGCTGTTAAAGGATTATATAGCATATCCTCGAACCATCATCATTTCAAGTCATCACTTAAACGAAATTCAGGACCTGCTAGAGGACATATTGCTCATAAAAGCGGGAAGAGAATATCTCCACATGGCAGCTGCGGATTTAAATGATTGGTCAATCAGTCTGCAGGGTAGGACAGAATTGGTTACCAAGTGGACGCAGGAAAGAGAAGTTCTTCATATAGAGAGCAGAGGGCTCAATTATTCTTATGTCGTAGTTAGAAATGAATTTTCTGATCGAGAAATTCAAGAGGCACGTTTAGCAGGTCTTGAATTTTCTAAGGTTTCATCAAGTGACCTTTGTGTCTATTTAACTAGTAATACGAAGGGGGCAATTGATGATGTCTTTAGTAAAGATTAGTTTATTAGATGTTGTGAAGAAACAGTTTACCTTTAAGCTTAAATCCTATACACAAGTATATATTTCGCTGGTGACATTGCAGCTACTAGCCATCATCTTCTCATTTAATGGTGTTGGCATGATGGGGGCAGGCAGCGGAACACTCGAGGTAAAAGTCAATTATTACTCTGCTAACATTGTAATCATTTTTACGATCTTGTGGGCTTTAATCTCTTCCATCCTTATCACGACAAAAGCATATCGAAACGATGATTTTGCCTTTGTGACGAATCGGTTGAGCAGTAATTTAGCCAATATTCTATACCTAATGACAGCAAGCATTGTCGGTGCAGCTACTGCATTGCTGTCCACTTCACTTATGACAATAGTTCTGTTCCTTATTAAAGGAAATCAGTTTGAAAACAGTTCAAGTACGCTAACAGAGTTACTAACCGGTTATACGGCTACGTTGCTATATGTTTTATTATTTAGTGCACTAGGTTATTTCATTGGAATGCTCATTCAATATAATAAAATTTTTACGGTGATTATACCAGCATGCTTCTTTGGGTTTTTGTTTCTAGGAATAGGGAGTACAAAAGCTTCCAATGGCGTACAATTGGCAGCAGCATTTTTCAATGAGTCTTCTATTTTCTTATTTATAGTTAAAATGCTACTCAGCATCACTTTACTCTTTGCTGGTGCATGCATCTTGTCAAATAAGATGGAGGTGAGGGAATGAGCATTATCTTCTTAGCGATCATAGTAGCAATGGTGGTTTTTATTTTAAGAATGTTGAAGTCCAGCCAAAAAAGGTCAATCATGTATGGTAACCGGGTGAGATGGATGCTCGGAGGCTATATCTTAGTACTGCTGATTAGTACAGGGATAGCGCCATTGCTACAAACAACCGAGGCTACTTATAAAAAGGTTGGTAAAGATCAGGATTTTGCAAATGAAGGTTTTCAAATCTATGAGGCAGCAATAGAGGGGGAAATTGAACGGGTAGATCGTAAGTATATCAGTGAAACATGGAACTTTGATTATGATGGGAACCAGCTGGACATTTCACATGTAGACGGGGAGTATATTAGTTTCCAGACTGTTGTGGAAAGAAAGGCAACGAATGATGGTAAAATTGAAGCGATTTATTACAAAGCAGGTTCCGGTATGAACGATATGGATTTAACTGAGGTCGTTAATCCAATAAGGATGGAATTATCCGGTGACACATTAATCCTCATGAATCCCAAAATAACAACACTTACCTTCTATCAGTTTGAACAACCATTTACGATTAAGCAATTTACTGGCGAATCCTGGCAGGGACATCATACACACTTTATCGACGGCCAAAGCGTCCTTTACCTGCGCATTCCAAAGAATCTCGAACTAATAGATAAATCCCAACTGTATTTCCAATATGTAAAGTAAGCACGGGGACGGTTCTGCTGCTTCCTTCGCTACGCGAAGGAAGCGCAAGAACCGTCCCCATGCTTTTATGCGTTTAAAATTCCTTCTATTCTTTCGAGGGAATCAGTGGATAATGTTACTCCTGATGCTTTTGTTGTTTCTTGGAGTTGTTCTGGACGGCTTGCTCCAACAAGGGCACTTGCCACGTTAGGCTGTCTTAAAATCCACGCTATGGCTAGCTGTGATAAGGTTAAATTTTCATCATAAGCTACTGCTCTTAATTGTTCTACACGTTCGAGATTCTGTTCGGTCAAAATATGAGACATATTCATATTTTGCTGAGCGGCACGGCTTCCCTCTGGAAATAGTCCACCTTTCTCATACTTTCCGGTTAAGACTCCTTGTGCCAATGGTGAAAATACGACCTGGCCAATGCCGTGTTTTTCGCTGACAGGGATAATTTCTTTTTCGATATACCGATGAAGCATGCTGTAATTCGGCTGGTTCACGACAATTCGATCGAGCAGCTTTTTATCGGCAATATGGACAGCTTCCGTCATTTGTTCTGCCGTCCATTCACTGACACCGACATAAAGAACCTTGCCCTGTCGAACTAGATCATCCAACGCGCGAAGGGTTTCCTCTAACGGTGTTTCCTTGTGGAAGCGATGGCAATAATAGAGATCAATATACTCCATGCCAAGGCGCTGTAAGCTCGCATCGCACTGTTCCATAATATGCTTCCGTGATAAACCTTGGTCATTTGGTCCGTCTCCCATTTGTCCAAAAACCTTCGTAGCTAATACGTAGGAACTTCTAGGAAACTTGCTTAAGGCTTTCCCAACCACTTTCTCTGCTTCACCGCGTATGTAAACATTTGCTGTATCAAAAAAATTAATGCCTAATTCGTACGCTGTGTCGATGGATGCAGCAGCCTTTTGCTCCTCTACATACCCACCATAGGTAAGCCAGCTTCCAAGACTGATTTCACTCACTTTCAACCCGGTATTGCCTAAACGGCGATATTGCATTAAAAACCCTCCCGTACATATCAAATTTGGTAACCATTGTTAAATAGTGGTTATACGTGAAACTATACTACAGAAAACGAATAGGGTCTAATATAAAAAAGTTGAATTGCCTAACAGTTAATATGGTAGGTACATAAATGAATAATATTGCTTAAATTGTAGAATAGTTAAAAATTGGTTTTACTGATTTAAAAAGCCTTGGAAACGGTTTCTTTTAAAAAAATAAAATTTGGAATTGACTGAAAAGTATAATTATATTATTATTCTACTAACATATTACTTTTCGTTATGCGAAAGTTTGGTAAATCTAAAAAGAAAGTGGGATTAGTATGTCACAGATGCTAGCTTTAGTCATTGTTGTTCTTATTTTATTTATTGGAGATTTAGTAGCGGTTCGAACAAAAGCTTGGGTACCGTCGATTTTCGTTTGTGCCGTTTTATTCCTCTTTGGTTATTGGACGTTTTTCCCACAAGATATTGTTGCAATTGCAGGGGTGCCTCCAGTTGTAGCCACGATGATGATGTACTTATTAATTACAAACATGGGTACTTTATTATCTCTTCAGGAATTGAAAAATCAATGGAAAACGATTGTTATTGCTCTTTCAGGAATTTTGGGTATTATCGCGGTTTTACTAAGTGTAGGAACCCTGTTATTCGGCTTTCAAACGGTAGTTGTAGCTATTCCACCATTAGTAGGTGGTGTCGTATCTGCTTTAATCATGTCAGAAGGCGCATCTCAAGCGGGACTTGTATCTTTATCGGTTTTTGCCATTGTCATCTATGTGATGCAGGGCTTTGCAGGCTATCCAATCACTTCAATTGTTTTGAAAAAGGAAGGAAAAAGATTATTGAATCTTTACCGTAGCGGCGAATTAGTTGTTAGTGAACAGCAGAAGGCTGCGGCCGAAGTGACAGCTGCTGCCTCATTAAAAAAACAAGAGCTTAAACTATTTAAAAACATGCCTGAAAAATATAACACGGACTTCTTTAAGTTCTTTAGATTAGCGTTAGTTGCGTACCTTGCTTACTTAGTTTCGACTTTAGCAGCCCCAGTGGTTTCCATAAGTCCGTTCGTTCTATGCTTGTTGTTTGGTGTTATTGCTACAAGCGCTGGATTCCTTGAGAAACAAGTGTTACAAAAAGCAAATGGATTTGGATTTGCCTTAATGGCTTTAATGCTATTTATCTTTGATGGATTAAAAAGAGCAACTCCAAGTATGATGCTAGAAATCATCTATCCATTAGTTGGGACTATTGTGTTAGGTATAATCGGAATGTATATCTTCTCATTCATCGTTGGGAAAATCCTAAAAGTGAGTAAAGAAATGGCGTTTGCCGTATCATTAACAGCCCTATATGGATTTCCAGCGGATTACATCATTACAAACGAGGTTATTAAATCCTTAACAGAGGATGAAAGCGAACGAGAAATGCTGACGAGTCAGATGATGCCGCCTATGTTAGTCGGTGGATTTATCACTGTTACGATTGTGTCAGTTGTTTTAGCGGGTATTTTCATCGGATTCTTGTAAAAATGGGGGATTATCAAATGAACACTGTTAAAGAATGCATCCAGCAGGATCTGCAAGCACGAATTCAGGGACATATTGAAACACTCAGCAAATATACAGCCACACCAGGAAATGGGACGACACGCCTGACGTACAGCAAAGAAGACCTGCAGGCGCGTACTTATATAAAGGATAAAATGCAGGAATATGGATTGGTTGTAACAGAAGACGGTTTCGGAAATATTTTTGGAAAGCTGGAGGGCAGCTTAAAAGAGGCCCCCAGCGTGCTAATTGGCTCCCATTTTGATTCTGTTCCTAATGGTGGCGACTATGATGGACCTGCTGGTGTTATAGCAGGACTCGAAGTGGCTGCTCTTTTCTCAAAAAACAAACTCACCCCGAAATATCCATTAGAGATCATTGCCCTTGTTGAAGAAGAAGGTACCAGATTCGGCGGCGGATTGATGGGGTCTAGAGGAATAACAGGATTATTAAGCGAGCAAGAGTTTAGTAATTTAAAAGATAAAGATGGTATCTCAACCTTAGAGGCGATGACAGCGATTGGCTTGGATCCAACTCTGCCGAAAAAAAGAGACCCAAAAACACTGAAAGCATTCCTTGAGTTACATATTGAACAAGGACCGCTCCTTGAAGAAAAGGGTATTCCCATTGGTATGGTAGAAGCGATTGTCGGGCTAACGCAACTAGAGGTAACGATAAAAGGGCAGGCCGGTCATGCGGGTACAACACCGATGGACCGCCGCGCAGATGCATTAGTAACTGCTGCAAAGATCATTGCAGAACTGCCGGAACTAGCGGTGAATGAAGGTGCGGGAACGGTTATAACCACTGGGCGCCTCAATGTCTTTCCCAACGGGGCTAATGTAATTCCGGATAAAGTGGTGTTTAGCGTAGACCTGCGCTCAGGTAAAGAGGAACATGTCCAAAATTCAATAGAAAAAGTGAAGGTATTGATAGAATCATATAATCAAGCTGGTATCCAAACGTCTGTGGAACAGCTGTTGTATATGAAGCCAAAGGCCATGAACAGTAATATTCTTTCTCTTCTCAAGAAAAAAAGCAGTCAACTAGACATTCCTTATTGCTCTATTAACAGTGGCGCCGGCCACGATGCAATGGTTCTTTCAGATTTTACGGATGTAGGGATGTTGTTCATTCCGAGTAAAAATGGACTGAGTCACTGTCCTGAAGAATGGTCTGATTCACGCCATATAGCAAACGCAGTTGAAATTTTTTACGAAACAGCCAAGAAGTTAACGGAGGCGGAGTAGTATGATTCATCAAAAAATAAAAGATGCGATTCAAACCTATAGTGAAGAACTAATCGACATACGCAGAAAACTGCATAGTGAACCGGAAGTATCATGGGAGGAAGAACAGACGACAAGGTTTGTCTGTGAGTACCTGGAAACTCTTGGTGTTCCCTACCGGAGAACAGAGCCTACTGGGGTCATTGCCACGATTGAGGGAGGCAAGCCAGGAAAAACGGTCGCTTTACGGGGTGATATGGACGCTTTATCAGTGGAAGAGCTGAACAGTGATTTACCATATGCGTCAAAGGAAGAGGGAAAGATGCATGCATGCGGGCATGATGCCCATACAGCCATGCTGTTGATCGCGGCGAAAGCCTTAGTTGAAGTGAAAGACGACCTGCCTGGTAATGTCCGTTTACTATTCCAGCCTGCAGAAGAAGTAGCCGAAGGTGCAAAAGCCATGGTGAAACAAGGGGCAATGGATGGGGTGGATAACGTCTTTGGTATCCATATTTGGTCTCAGATGCCAACACATAAGGTTTCATGTACACCAGGACCGTCGTTTGCCTCTGCCGATTTATTTAAAGTAACGTTCAAAGGAAAAGGCGGACACGGGGCAATGCCGCATGCATGTGTTGATGCAGCAATTGTCGCTTCTTCATTCGTAATGAATGTTCAAACAGTTGTTTCTAGAACGATTGACGCAAAAAGCCCAGCTGTTTTAACGGTTGGTAAAATGGTGGTAGGTACAAGATTCAATGTCATTGCCGAGAACGCGGTAATTGAAGGAACTGTTCGCTGCTTTCATCCTGAGACGAGAGACCATATTGAAACACAGCTTCAGCATTATGCAGAACAAGTGGCAGCGATCTACGGAGCCACTGCAAAGGTCGAGTACATCCGCGGGACTCAGGCTGTTATCAATGACGAATACAGTGCGCAGCTCGTTCAAAAGGTTGCAGTTGAAGCCTTCGGGGAGGATGTCATATTTAATGAGGAACCGACTATGGGCGGCGAAGACTTTAGCTTCTTTTTAGATGAAGCACCTGGAAGCTTTGCACTTGTTGGCAGCGGCAATCCTGAAAAAGACACGGAGTGGGCACATCACCACGGCAAGTTTAATATTGATGAAGATGCACTGGCAACGGGTGCTGAACTATATGCTCAATATGCTTGGTCCTATTTAATGAGTAGCAAGTAAGAATCGGCGGCTGTTCCATAGGGGACAGCCTTTTTGTATATAAATGTAAAAGTACGGAACAGCTCGGAATATGGACTTGCTTATACAACAATCCTGAATTGCCTAAACGTCATTATTGAACCTGTAACTCTCCTATTAAGTTCTAAATAAGATAGCTTTACTACCCAAATAGAATTGGAGCTATCATAGATCTGTTCCAGATAGCTGGACTTTTTAAACCTCCTATTCATAAATTAATATTCCTAATAATATATATGTCCGAGGAGGGATAAAAGAATTGATAGCAAAATTACTACCTGGTTTACATAGACTTATTCACTACCAACGATCATATTTAGCGGGGGACTTGAACAGTGGTATTATAGTTGCAATCTTATTTATACCACAATGCATGGCTTATGCTATTATTGCTGGAGTTCCTCCGATAATTGGATTATATGGAGCAACATTACCTTTAATAATCTATACCTTATTTAGTTCCTCAAAATATTTATCAGTAGGACCGGTATCTATTGTTTCACTTATGGTTTATTCGAAAATTTCAACGATAGCTGAACCAGAGTCACCACAATACCTAGAATTGATAATAACCGTAGGATTGATGGTTGGTTCTATTCAACTTATTTTGAGCTTCATTAAAGTGGGTCCTCTGATTAATCGTATTTCTCCAGCAGTATTAAATGGATTTACTTCTGCAGCTGCAATCATCATTATTTTAAATCAACTAGAGTCATTTATGGGGCTTGAACTATCCCCCTATCAGCATATAGTGGATTATTTACATGAAATATTATCTAAATTTATGCAAATAGATGTTTATACGTTTGGAATAGGATTAGGGAGTTTCCTCTTACTTATGGTAATGAAAAGGTATGTACTTTTATCCATAGGTCCTCCCATTGTAATATTGCTTTCTACATTATTAATCTATTTTTTTCATCAGTATTTTATTAGTGTAGAGATTGTCGGCTATATTCCTAAGGGATTGCCCTCTATTTCATTTTCCACTCCAGACTTTTATTATCTAAGAGTTTTGTTTCCTGTTTCGGTAGGTATTGCGTTTATCTCATTCCTTGAATCGTATGCCATTGCAAAAACACTCGCAGAAAAGGATAAGGACAAACTTAATCCTAGGCAGGAGTTAATGAGCTTAGGCCTTGCGAATTTATCAAGCTCGTTTATCGGATCCATCCCTGTAGCTGGAGCGATTTCAAGAACCGCGCTAAATTATAAGTCAGGAGCAAAATCTAATTTTTCTTCTTTTATAACCGTTTTTTTTATAATAACAACTTTATTTCTTTTTACACCGTTATTTTACTATTTGCCCAAGGCTTCCTTAGCGGCGATCATTATCGTTGCAGTTTCAGGATTAGTTGATTTGAAACCGTTTCTATTAAATTCAAAAACACCAATTGGTTCAATATTGTTTATCATTACATTTCTTACTACGCTTTTTATAGACGTCTTAACTGGGTTAATATTTGGTAGTTTACTATCAATCCTTTTTTCTTTTAATAAGTTGGTGATTTATTGGAAATAATAGGATGTTCTCACTCTCTTTTTTAAACTCCTTTGGAAGGTACTCTCCATAACACCAATACGCAGGATTTTTAAAAAACACAATAACAGAGGGAGAATTTACAGAATAGAAAGAAAGTAAAAAATAAAATTATATCATTTATTTCTTTTTTTACTTATAATACTGTTAATTAAAGTGGACCGAAAAGGTGGATTAGAATGGATACCCTTGATAAAAAAATACTTGAACTTTTAACAACTAACGGACGATTATCATATGTTGATATTGGAAAACAATTGGGACTATCGCGGGTTGCGGTCAGAGAAAGAGTCAATAAACTAGTGGATGATGGGGTAATAGAACAATTTACCATAGTCATTAATAGCAGTAAAGCTGGAAAAGGTGTGTCTGCCTTTTTCGAAATTGATTGCGAACCTAGTTCTCTTGTTAAAGTCGCAGAAGCATTAGCAGAAAACCCAAGTGTAGCGAGCTGTTACCAAATGACGGGTCCTTCTACTTTACACACTCATGTATTGGTTGACAATTTTGATGCTTTAGAAAGATTTATTAATGAGGAGTTATACGATCTAAATGGGATAACCCGAGTAGAAAGCCATATTCTACTTCGAAGATTTAAAAGTCGAAGAGGGTTAAAATTATAAGCAATTTAAAACTCATCATTTTGATGGGTTTTTTTATTTAAAAGGGCTAAAAGAATTATATGGAGGGACCTTTCGACTTACTAAATGATGGAAAAAAGGCTCTTTAAGGAACATTTCGTTTTACGAAAATAGATGTAAACGTTTTAATAGAGGTTAAATCAAATGCAAGTCAATTTCCAATAAAAACCGACATTTAGAAAGTGAATTTACCAAAATTTAGCCAAAGTGGAATATTAAAAGTGTTATTTGTTAAAAAGATGTGAATTTTTTGTGGATTTTTCTATGTATATGTCATATAATTATTTTTAAATAATTCTAAACATTAAGTAAGAGAAAATTAAGAATTGGTTTACAAATGTAACAGAGGAGGGTGTAACGTGATTGCAATGATTGTCCGAAGGTTTTTTCAATTAATATTCCTTTTGTTAGGAATTTCGTTTTTGGTTTTTTCATCCATGTATCTTGCTCCTGGTGATCCTGCTTCTATGATTGGAGGCCCTACGGCAACAGAGTCTGATTTAGAAGCAATACGGGAAAATCTAGGATTAAATGAACCTTTCTTCACTCAATATGGAAACTATTTAGCTAGTGTTCTTCAAGGAGATTTAGGGTTTTCCTATCAAACTCGTCAACCTGTCTCAGAAGCCATCGCGGTTAGGTTTCCTAATACGTTAAAACTGGCCGTCGCGAGCATGGTGATTGCCGTCATTATCGGGATCATTGCTGGATTAATCTCAGCCCTAAAGCATAATACCTGGCTAGATGCAACCTCAACCACCTTTGCACTCGCGGGAATTTCGATTCCAAACTTTTGGCTGGGTGCCCTGCTGATTTTAGTTTTTTCGGTAAATCTACAATGGCTGCCTGTAGCTGGTCTGTCTGATCCATGGTTTACGGTAGAAGGGATGAAACAATTGATCTTACCTGCCATTACATTAGGTACAGGGTCTGCAGCAATGATTGCGAGGATGGTGAGATCTTCAATGCTAGAGGTCGTTCGTGCAGACTATGTTAGGACAGCGAGGGCCAAAGGGATAAAGGAACGCAACGTTATTTGGATTCACACCTTAAAAAATGCTATGATCCCAGTCATTACAGTTATCGGATTAAACTTTGGAGCACTTTTAGGCGGAACCATTATAACAGAGAAGGTATTTGCTATTAACGGTGTTGGCCGCTTGATGATTGATGCGATTGCAGCACGTGATTTTCCAATGGTTCAAGGCTCTGTTTTACTAGTAGCAACCTTATTCGTATTAGTAAATCTAATTGTCGACATTGTATATACCTATGTTGATCCAAGAATTAAATTTCAGTAAGGAAGGGGGATGACAATGGCTGAAACAGTAACAGTGAAAGTCGGCGAGCTCAAAAAGGTTAAAAATAATAAGGAAAACACCTTTTTAGTAACAATGAAACGATTGTTGAAAAATAAACTTGCGGTAGTCGGGTTAATGATTATCGCTCTTCAAATCTTGATGGCGATTTTTGCCCCACTGATTACCTTTCACGAACCGGTCAAGCAAAACTTATCTGCAAGTGAGCTTCCGATGTTAAGTGAAGGTCATTGGTTAGGAACCGATAACTATGGTCGTGATGTTTGGAGCAGAGTAGTTTTCGGTGCACGTATCTCCCTTGTGGTAGGGATTGTAGCTGTAACTTTAGGCCTTATCGGAGGAATTGTCCTTGGTCTACTTGGTGGTTATTATAAAAAGCTAGATGGTGTAATTATGAGAATCGTAGATTTGCTATTCTCATTTCCAGGAATCTTACTTGCGATGTTAATTATCGCAATATTAGGAACAAGCCTTATTAATGTCGCGATTGCGATTAGTATTTGGTCGATACCGACCTGTGCAAGGATTGTCAGGGGTTCTGTTCTTTCGATTAAAGAGAAGGAATATATTATGGCGATGAAATCACTTGGAGCATCCGACTTGCGGATTATGATTAAGCATATATTGCCAAACGCCTTCGCGCCAATCATTGTATTTGCAACGATGAGGATGGCAACTGCCATTCTATCAACGGCATCACTAAGTTACCTTGGCTTGGGAGCACAGCCACCAACCCCTGAATGGGGAGCGATGATTTCACAAGGACAAGCTTTCATGTGGAGTTCTCCGCATTTAACGATTGTTCCTGGTATTGCCATCATGTTAACAGTATTTGCTTTTAACGTCGTTGGTGATGGATTACGAGATGCAATTGATCCAAATATGGATATTCAATAAAAAACCGAGGGGGAAATTATAATGAAGAAAAATTGGTTGTTAATCATTACAATTATTACAGCACTTTTATTAGCAGCATGTTCTAGCGGAGACTCAGCTTCACCATCAAGCAGTGAATCTGGTGGAGGCTCAAAGGATGTTGAAAGTTTAACCTATGCTTCTTTGACGGATGCAGTTGGTTTGAGTCCAATTATGACCAATGACTCAGCATCAGCGAATGTTATCGAACATGTTTATGAAACGCTTTTTAAACGAAATGCAAAATCAAAGGAAATTGAACCAATACTAGCAGAGTCTTATGAGAATCCAGATGAACTTACTTGGGTTTTCAAGTTAAAACAGGGAGTTAAATTTCATGATGGAACAGACTTCAACGCTGAAGCAGTTAAATATACGTTTGACAAATTACGTGACCCAGCAACAGCAGCACCACGTGCAAGTTTATTAGAACCAGTTGATACGATTACTGTTATCGACGATTACACAGTAGAAATTAAAACAAAATATCCGTATGGTCCATTCTTAGCGGCTCTATCTCACTCAAATGCTGCAATCGTAAGTCCGACAGCGGATCAAAAGCAAGATTTAATGAAAGAACCAGTTGGTACAGGTCCATTTAAGTTTGTTAGCTGGACACCTGGTGACCAAGTAGTGTTAGAAGCAAACCCTGATTATCGTGATGGAGCTCCTGCTGTTAAGAAATTTGTTTTAAAAGTTATACCGGAAGTTTCAACAGCGATTTCTATGTTACAAGCTGGGGAAGTACAATTTATTGACAAGCTTCCAACAGAACAAATAAGTCGAATTGAAAGTATGAAAAACGTAAATATTGAAAAAGTTGATGGAACAGGACAATACTATTTAACTTTTAATTTCTCAAAAGAAGAAAATCAAGATCCAGAATTTAGAAAAGCTGTTGCAAGTGCGATTGACCGCGATGCCTTCCTTACTAAATTAAATGGCTTAGGTGTAAGAAGTGACAGTGTTATCGGACCACAAGTATTTGGTCATAACGAATCTGCTGATAAAGCAGGTACAGCTTATGATTTAGAAGCAGCAAAAGAATTAGTTGAGAAGAATGGTTATGACAAACGTCCTATTAAGCTCCTGACTGCTAACCGTGGAAACTTTGTATTAATGGCTGAAGTAGTACAGGCACAATTAGCCGAAGCAGGATTTAATGTTCAAATTGAAACAATGGAATGGGCAGCATTCTTAGATACTGCACGTTCAGGGAACTATGACCTTACATTCTTAAGTTGGTCAAACGTTACAGCGGATGGTTCGGAGTTGCTATATCCTAACTTCCATAGTGCTAACGTAGGTTCATCTAACCGTGCACAATATAACAATCCAGAATTCGATAAACTTGTTGAAGCTTCTAGAACGACAACAGACCAAGAGAAACGTTTAACTATTCTTGACCAGGCAAACCATTTAATGCTTGAGGATAACGCAGTGGTGATTATGTACCACGATGTGGTTACAGCCGCACTTAGCAGTAATTTACAAGGTCTGATTGTAGACCCGACCGGAAAATGGGATGTTTCCGAGGTTACAGGAAAGTAGGTTTACATTATGGGAGAGACATTACTTGAAGTCAAAAACATTGTGACAGAATTTCGCACAGCAGACGGGCAGCTGCCTGCTGTGCGTGATGTCTCCTTTTCATTAAAAAAAGGAGAAACACTCTGTATTGTTGGTGAATCGGGCTGTGGTAAAAGTATAACTTCTCTCTCTGTTATTGGATTATTACCTAGCAATGGAAAGATAACGAGTGGGGAAGTCCTTTATGAAGGAAGCCCTATTCACAATTTACCGCAGGAAAAAATGCGCCAAATCCGCGGAAATAAAATCTCTATGATTTTCCAGGAGCCAATGACTGCATTAAATCCTGTGTTAACAATTGGCTTTCAGATCAGGGAACCGTTAATGCTTCATCACGGCTTATCAAAAGTTCAAGCAACCAAGCAAGGAATTGAACTTTTAAAACAAGTTGGGATTCCTTATCCTGAAAAGAGAATGGATCAATATCCACATGAACTGAGCGGCGGTATGCGCCAACGTGTGATGATTGCTATTGCATTATCCTGTAATCCAGGCTTACTGATTGCTGATGAACCGACAACGGCACTTGATGTAACGATTCAAGCACAGATTCTAGATTTGATCAATGACTTAAAAGAAAAGCTTAACATGGGTGTGATGATGATTACCCATGATATGGGTGTAGTTGCAGAAGTGGCGGATCGGGTAATGGTTATGTATGCCGGGAAAAAGGTAGAAGAGGGTACGGTTGAGGAAATCTTCAATAATCGGAAACATCCGTATACGATCGGGCTCTTAAATTCTGTTCCAAATGTGGATGACCCCAACTTTGAATTAGAATCTATTCCCGGTTCATTACCAAGCTTACATGAACAAATTACTGGTTGCCGATTCCACGCAAGATGTAAGTTTGCTACCGATCGGTGCAGAACAATAGAACCTCAAGTGTTTGATGTGTCTGAAACCCATAAGGTTAGCTGCTGGTTAACAGAAGAGGAGGTGCACTAATGGCAGTCGTTACAGAGAAAGTAGCATCAAAAGTAAAGACAGATCCAAAGGTGCTCCTTGAACTAAAAGGAATTAAAAAGTATTTTCCTATCAAAGGCGGAATCCTGCAGCGCAAGCAGGGTGATGTTAAAGCGGTTGAAAATGTTTCCCTGGAGCTTTTTGAAGGCGAAAGCTTAGGAGTGGTAGGCGAATCAGGATGCGGAAAATCTACATTAGGAAGAGCCATTCTAGGTTTAGAAGAGTTAACAGACGGGAAAATTTTCTTCCAGGGCAAAGAAATCCAAAACCTAAGAAGAAGAGAAAAGCTCAAGTTTGTTAAACAGATGCAAATGATTTTCCAAGATCCATATGCGTCATTAAATCCCCGTCAGCGAATTGGACATGCTTTGGAAGAAGTTTTTACAATGCATACCGACATGTCTGCGAAGGAAAAAAGAGAAACTGTTATTAGTTTGTTAGAAGAAGTAGGCTTAAAAGAGGAGCATTTTTATAAATATCCCCATGAGTTCAGCGGTGGTCAGCGTCAGAGAATTGGGATTGCCCGTGCAATTGCACTTAACCCATCTTTTGTTATCTGTGATGAGGCCGTTTCAGCTCTTGACGTATCTGTTCAAGCGCAGGTATTAAAGCTATTAAAGTCCCTTCAAGCAAAATATCAGCTTTCTTATCTGTTCATCTCACATGATTTAGGTGTTGTCCGCTACTTCTGTGATCGGGTATTGGTTATGTATTTAGGAAATACAGTGGAGCTTGCCACGGTAAGTGACTTGTTTGAAAAGCCGCTTCATCCTTACACACAGGCACTGTTATCGGCGATCCCAAGGCCATCGGTTAATAAAAATCGAACCAGGATCCGCCTTCAGGGTGACCTGCCTAATCCTGCAAACCCGCCGAGCGGCTGTCCTTTTCATACCAGATGTCCGATTGCAACGGAAAAGTGTTCAGCTGAAAAGCCTGCATGGAAGGAATACGATCCCAATCATTATGCTGCCTGCCATTACGCTGGGCAGTCAATACTATAAAAATATAAATCCTCCTACCTACCAAGTGGGGGGAATCTTACTTTTAAGGAAACGTAGTATAATAATATTGAAATTGACCAGCGAACAGAAAAGTAAAGTCGGTCAGTTGAGGAGGAATCTAATATGGATTATTTATATCACCCATTCGCATCAAAGCGCCATACTGTATTTGCAAAAAAAGGTATGGTTGCGACATCCCAACCATTAGCTGCTCAGGCGGGGTTAGAAATTTTACAAAAAGGCGGAAATGCGATTGATGCAGCGATTGCGACAGCGGCTGCCTTAACGGTTGTTGAACCAACATCAAACGGAATAGGTGGGGATGCTTTCGCTTTAGTATGGACGAAGGATCAGTTACATGGGTTGAATGCATCTGGACCCTCACCTGAGTCAATCTCTGTAGATGCAGTAAAGAATTTAGGGCATGAGAAGATGCCAGTTCATGGCGTTATTCCGGTTACGGTGCCTGGTGTTCCATCAGCGTGGGCAGCGTTATCTAAGCGTTTTGGTCGTCTATCGTTAGCTGAAACTCTAAAACCAGCAATCCGTTATGCAGAGGAAGGTTATCCTCTTACACCGATTCTGGGTAAGTATTGGAAGTTGGCTTATAATAAATTTAAAGAGAACTTTACAACTGAAGAATTTGAAGCATGGTTTGAAACCTTTGCACCAGAAGGAAGAGCACCTGAGATTGGTGAGGTTTGGAAGTCTCCTGGTCATGCTTCCACGTTAAAGTCAATTGGTGAAACCGATGCACGTTCCTTTTACGAAGGTGAATTAGCTGATAAGATTGATGATTTTATGAAGCAGCATAACGGTTTTTTATCAAAAAGTGATTTGAATAAATATGAGCCACAATGGGTTACACCCATTTCAACGAATTACCGAGGCTATGACGTATGGGAGATTCCGCCGAATGGTCAAGGGATGGTCGCTTTAATGGCCTTGAATATTTTCGAGAAAATGTCACCTCCAGCTTGGCAAAATGCTGAAACTCTTCATCAGCAAATCGAAGCGATGAAGTTAGCGTTTACCGATGGTCAGGCGTTTATTACCGAGCCAGATGAGATGCCGATTTCTGCTGAAGAATTATTGTCAGAAGCATACGCAATTGAACGCAGTCAGGTGATTACAGATGTGGCAATGGATCCAAAACCGTATGACTTGCCAAAGGGGGGTACGGTCTACCTAGCAGCAGCAGATGATGAAGGCAATATGATTTCGTACATCCAAAGTAATTATATGGGATTTGGTTCGGGGGTTGTCATTCCTGGAACAGGGATTGGATTGCAAAACCGCGGGGCAGATTTCTCATTAGATGAGTCTCATCCAAATGTGTTACGACCAGGAAAGAGAACGTACCATACGATTATTCCAGGATTCTTAACGAAGGATGGCCAAGCGGTAGGACCTTTTGGAGTAATGGGGGGGTATATGCAGCCCCAAGGACATTTCCAGGTTGTAACCAATACTGTTGACTATATACTAAATCCACAGGCCGCATTAGACATGCCGAGATGGCAGTGGATGAAAGGAAAATCTGTTCATGTTGAACCAGAGTTCCCTAACTACTTGGTTCAGGCACTTGCTCGAAAAGGTCATGAGGTGCATGTAACTCCAGAAGGAGGAAGTTTTGGGCGTGGTCAAATCATTTGGAGAGACCCTGAAACGGGAGTATTACAAGGCGGAACAGAATCTCGCACGGATGGAGCAATCGCAGCTTGGTAAATGCACTAGCTAAAGAAAAACCATCTGAATCACCTACTTCTAATTCACGCCCGTTTTGGAGAAGGAATTTGGATATTATCACGGCTTTTTTTCGTGTGGGGATATTGGGGTTTGGCGGTGGTCCTTCTTCCATTCCTCTTGTCCATCAGGAAACAGTAAAGAAATATCAATGGATGAATGAAGAGGAATTTGCCGATACGTTAGCGCTTGCGAATACCATGCCAGGTCCCATCGCCACGAAAATGGCAGGATACATTGGTTACCGAGTTACGGGGGTCGTTGGCTGTATTTGTGCGTTATTGGCATCTGTAGTTCCGACAGCGTTAATGATGATTTTCTTGCTGCAACTACTACAGGAATATAAGGATATTCCTTGGGTTCAGCATATGTCGGCATCCGTCGTCCCGGTGGTTGCAGTGATGTTGGCATCAATGACATGGGATTTTGTGAAAAAGTCAGGGGAGACGCTTGGCTGGGTTAAAGGGGTGCTCATTATCTTAGGTGCGCTTGTCTTAATGGAATTTCTGAATATTCATCCAGCTATTCTCATTTTAGTATTAATAATGTATGTGGTGTTGCCATTTGCTAAAAGGGGGATTCAGAAATGATTTACTGGCAAATATTTTTGGCTTTCTTTATCCCGGGGATTTTAGGATATGGCGGCGGTCCCGCATCCATACCATTGGTTGAAAATGAAGTCGTTGACAACTATGGTTGGATGACAACGCAGGAATTTAGTGAAGTGTTAGCAGCTGGAAATGCATTACCCGGACCAATTGCCACGAAAATGGCGGCCTATATTGGGTATACAGAAGGTGGCATTCTAGGAAGTCTTGTCGGACTATTTGCTACCATTGCCCCTTCCATCATCCTAATGTTAATATTAATGGCTGTTTTACTGAAATATAAGGACAAACCACAAGTCAAAAACATTTCAATTATTGTCCGCCCTGTAATAGCTGTCCTATTAGGAGTAATGACACTTGAGTTTGTTAAGGATTCGATTTCTGGTTTAGGAACAATCTATACGATTATCATGTTTGTAGGAAGTTATCTGCTGATAGAGAAATGGAAGGTACATCCTGCATTAGTCATTGTCATTGCACTTTTTATCGGTGCTGCAACAGGTTTGTATTATCCAGGAATACATTAATACCTTTAAATGGAAGTGTTTATTTGCTTAAGTGAGTGAAATACGTTCAAAGACAAAAGACTGTTTGTGTCCTACAGATAGTCTTTTTGTTTTGGAGATTTATGATAAATAAGTGGAGAATAAATTTTTATATTCAGTATAAATGTCGCTTTTTTCGAAAAATTCACCGCAAATTTAATAGAAGTATGGATTGGCCCATGCCGTTTAGGACTTGCTGCATATAGTATTAGCAAGTCCATATTTAGAGGGAGGGTTTACTTTGTTCAACTATGAAACTGCAAAACAATACCAGGGAAAGACTGTTCGTTTTAAAAACGAAAAGGGAGAGTGGGTTATTGGCAAGGTAATGAAGGTTAATAAAGATGGTTTAGAGATCGAAGAGTTCAACACAGAGGGAACAGAAGATGATGGTTTCGGATACGGTTTTTTTGGTCCAAGACCCTTTTTTAGACCAGTTCCATACAGAAGGCCATATGGTTACCGTCGACCTTTTGTTAGATACCCGTTCACTGGGATCACGGCATTAGGCGTTCTACCGTTCTTTTTCTGGTAAAAAGTTACAAGTGGTGCCTATCACCGCTTGAAAAACAAAGAGAGGAGACTGCTTCTAAAAATTGAAGGGTCTCCTCTTTTAGTTTGCTTCTTAATGGTTGGCTTCTTTAATGATTTCTGCATAAAATTTGATGGCACCCATGAAATTTTCTACACTTATATGTTCGTTCGTTCCATGCATTCGATTTAAGTCCTCGGAGGTAATCTGCACAGGCAGGAAGCGGTAGGTATTTTCTGATACCTGATCATAATGCTTCGCATCTGAGCCTGCAAACATTAAATATGGAGCAACGACTGCGTCATTATAAGTGTTTCTGGCTGCTTGCTGAACCGTTTTAAATTGCCAGCTGTCTACAGACGATACCTTGGTGGCCTCACTGCCTGACACCGTTACTTTTATCTCATCATCCTCAATCGTTTTTTCAATAAAGCTCTTAACCTCTTCTAATGAATCGCCAGGCATAAGGCGGAGGTTAATAATTGCGGATGCTTTTTCAGGCAGTGCATTATACTGTTCTCCCGCTTGGAAAATTGTTGGTGCAATGGTTGTTCTAATTAAGGCAGCAGAAGCTGGCTGCTTAAGCAATATATTTTCAATAATAGGTTCGAAAATGAATTTATTGCTAAAGACGTACTTCATGCCAAAGCTCATTTCAGGAGCGACAAATTCAAATAAATCTTCACCTGGACCTCTGAGGTCGGCATCAAATTGGGTATCTTCTAATTTAGCGATCGCACTGGCGATTCGCCCGATATTGGTATGGTCCTTTGGCTGGGAAGAGTGGCCGCCGCTGCCTTCAATTGACAATTCTGCTGTCGCCGAGCCTTTTTCAGATACACCAACCACTCCAACAGGCTTGTCTACACCTGGAACCATATTCTCAACAATTGCTCCACCTTCGTCTAACACAAAGTCAAAGGTGATTCCTCTATCCTTTAACGTGGCTGCGATAACATTAGCACCTTCATCGCCTCCAATTTCCTCATCAAATCCAAACATGAGATAAATGTCTCGAGTTGGCTGGTAGCCTTCATTAAGCAACAGCTCGACTGCTTCTAAAATTCCAATCACGCCAATTTTATCATCAAGCGCACCGCGGCCCCATATCTTCCCGTCAGCAACCGCTCCACTAAAAGGATCATGCTCCCAGTTTGCTTCAGTCCCCTGGAGTACAGGAACGACATCATAATGGCTGGTTAAACCTATCGGATTTTTACTCGAGTCTGAACCTGTCCATTTATAGACAAGGGCGTAATCATTTACCTTTTCCAATTCGAGTTCAGCATGAATGCTAGGATAGCTTTTCTCCAAAAAGGAAATAAACTGGTCAAACTCATTAAGGTCAAACCTGCTTCGATCCTGATAAGATATAGTCTTGTAGGTAATCGCTTCAGATAAGTGTGCAACAGCATTCTCCTCATTGATTGCCAGATAGGTTGGATTTGGGTCTGGCTGTTTGGATTTAACTAGCAAACTATTGAGAACGGTTACAATGATAAATATAAGAATAAGACCACAAAATATGAACAATGATAGTTTTCGCTTTTTCAAAGCACCTTCCTCCAATACTAAAGACTGTCTTTAAAATACATCTACATAGTAATTTCTCTCTGAAGAGGGTTTTTCCCCTCGTTTTGAAACAAGCGCTAGTAAAAAAGCTGCCTAGAGCAGGCAGCTTTGTTATCAAATTGAAATTAAAGCAATTCTTTCGAAACCGCTAGCTTCAGCTATGGAATACTCATACCAGTGTATTAATCTTACTTGCTGGAAGTGCGCTTTGAAGTGTCAGTTTTTCTTCATTGGTTAATGGAACTAATGGTAAACGCACACCTCCAACTTGCACTCCACTCATATTCAAGGCTGCTTTTACTGGTGTCGGGTTTGGTGCAGCGAATAATGCTTTCATAATAGGAAGAAGGACACGGTGTGCAGCTGCCGCCCCTTGAACATCGCCCTTTTTAAAGAGATTAATCATTTCCTGCATTTCGTTACCAATAATATGTGAGGCAACTGAAACCACACCTGCTCCGCCTAAGGCAAGAACGGGAATGGTCAAACCGTCGTCACCGCTATATAATGTAAAATCATTTGGTGTACGACTAATGATTTCCGACATTGAATCTAAGTTTCCGCTTGCTTCTTTAATAGCAACAATATTGGGAACCTCAGAGAGCCGAACAACGGTTTCAACAGACAAATTTACTACGCTTCTTCCAGGAATGTTATAAAGCATCACTGGTAAAGAAGTAGACTTGGCGATTGATTTAAAATGTTGATACATTCCCTCTTGAGAAGGTTTATTATAGTACGGCGTGACAAGCATAATTCCGTCCGCTCCAGCTTCCTCAGCCTTCTTGGTTAAACTAATGCTCGCCCTAGTGTTATTTGATCCTGTGCCAGCGATGACCGGTACTCTTCCATCTGTGACTTCAACAACAAACTTTAGGAAATCAACCTTTTCTTCTGTAGTCAGGGTAGGGGATTCTCCTGTCGTACCTGCAACGACTAATCCATCTGTACCATTGGTAATTAGATAATTTACTAAAGATTTTGCAGCATTAAAATCAATATCGCCATTATGATCGAATGGCGTTACCATAGCTGTTAATACTTGGCCAAAATTCATTATATCTCACCCTTTACATAATTTTTTGTTAGAAATTAGAGGGGGAGGCCACTTACCAATCAACGCAAAAAAGCAGCAACGAGGGTTCGCTACTGCAGTAGAAACATCTATTTATTGTTCCCACGCGTGAGATAGCCCTCCATATAGTTACCTATATGACAGTTCTGGATTTCTTCAATACAGAACCAGCGTCAAGATGAATGAGACTCTATCCGCTTCGGCAAATTCCCCTTTCCACAACTTTCACAGGATCTCATCATCCTCAAACTATGTACTAATGGTCTTTGCGCCTCTATCCTCACTTCAAAGGTATGAAGTAAGAAAGTATTTAATTTTCTGTAACTATACCAAAAATCCGGCTAAGGTTCAAGGAAAATGTGGTGTCAATGTGGTGCCTGTCACCGCTCGTGTACAAATTCCCCCAATTTGTACGCCTGGGGTGGACAGTGGCTGTTAGTTGGTTTCGGGGAGTTCTGGTAATTTTTTTTCTTTTTCGACTTCCATGGCTGAGACGAAATAGGCAAAGCCGTTCATTAGAAAGACGATTACGTTGGATTGGAGCTGCTCCCTTTCTCCTAAATAAGTGTTTAAGATTATGATGACCGAGTATAAAATGACAAAAAATAAAGCGATCTTATTAAATATGATCATTCTCTGACAACCCCTTTTTAGGATTCTTTTCTTAATCATATTGGCTTTTAGCAGGAATTATGCAAGCAAGCTATAACAATATAAAAAGGTGAATAAATTTATTATATTCCACGGACTGTATAGTAATACCAAGACAAAAACCCAGCCGCTTGGGCTGGGTTTCTTTCAGGTGGGACTTTATACAACATGCTTGGCTTTTGGTGCTTGGCTAACGCATAATCCCTTTTTTTCAAATGAAACAATCTTAAACAATAACCCTTGAATGAGGATTGTAAATAAGAAATAATAATACGTTAACTCTTGTGCAAAATGGTAAAGAGCAATAAAGATGAGAACGGAAATTATTCTACCGATATTGAGCAATGTTTCTCTCAACACCATTGATTCAGTACGAAGACCGGACTTCGGCAGGTCCTCAATCGTTCTTAACATAAAGCTAAAATAAGAGACCCCTAAAAGTGCTTTAGCAATCTCGTTTACGATTAGAAAGATAAACACTGTCCATATATTCATGTTAACGACCATCGGAACACATGCTATAAAATACATGATCCAGACAAACAGTAAGGTAGAAGGCTCTCTGTCTTTATGATTATATTTTGCATGCCACAAACTTGAGAGAATGGCAACAGATCCGAATAATATTGAACTAATCCCTACGAGAAACTCATTCTTTACTGCCATAAATAAAATCACAGTGGGGAAGAAAGCTAATAATCCTTCACACATGCCCCAAATAAACCAGCCAAACCACATCGGTTTTAAAGTAGGTTTCCGGCGGTTAAATCTCCATAGTAAACGTAAATATAATGGTTTGCTTGAAGAATGGTCCTTTGGAAGACGAAAGCTTAAAATCAACCCAACAACAAACAGTAATAAAGATAAAGTAAATACAAGGTTATAGCCAGTAAAATCTAACTTAGTAATAATAAAACCAGCAAATGCCGGCCCGATCGTATTAACAAGTCCAAACACAGCCATTTGTTTTCCCATAAAGGAGGATCGTGATTGATTGTCCACTAAGTCATAAATCAGAACAAGATAGCCGAGCCAGTAAAAACCACCTGCTAATCCATTTAAAACCCCAATTAACATTGGAAATTCTGCCGTTTTATCTTGTAGTAAAATCACTAATAGGTAAAATAAAGCGGTAAACCCAATCCCGATTTGAAAACTAAAGATTCGATCCTTACGTTTTGCCAAGTAAGCCCCATAGGCAAAGCCAACTACGGTGAAAAAGAAGGTTACGAGAATAAATGAAGCATTTACCGTTAAATCCTCTGAGAGTCTCCATAGGTAAAGGTTTAAGAACAATCCAGACATGGTAGTCGCTAATCCGTAACTGGCATGAATGGTGAGCAGTAATTTCTGTGATGTACTCAAGTTAATTCCCTCAATCTCTTTATTTTTATATGACAATCTCATTTATTAATTAAATTAACTAACTAGGCTATAATAGCATATTTTGCTCCATTTATGGATAAAAAACTTTAGATGTAGTTTGGTACATTCTTCAAACACAATTACCATTTTTATTGATAGTAATCGGCAGCATGAAATTTTTGTATATTATAAAAGATATCTCTATAATAGAAATAATACAAATCTAGGGAACAGGCATTTACAAGGAGGAAATTCTTACGTGGTCATTGCGATCGTTGTTTTATTATTTGTTTCATTTTTCTTTTCAGGAAGTGAGACGGCTCTAACAGCAACAAATAAAATGAGACTTCAAACAAGAGCTAATAACGGAGATAAAAAGTCAGAAAAGGTTTTAAATTTAGTGTCAAAACCAAGTGAATTTATTACATCCATTCTCATTGGTAATAATATCGCTAATATATTACTTCCTACATTGGTGACTACCATGGCCATACAATATGGATTTAGTTTGGCGATTGCTTCTGCCATTTTAACCGTAATCATTATTATCTTTTCTGAAGTGATTCCTAAATCGATAGCGGCAGCATTTCCGGATCGGATAGCTATTATGGTTTATCCGATAATTCGGTTTGTGATTGTCATTTTTAAGCCCATAACAATCGTCTTAAATGGTCTTACAGGTTTTATCACAGGAATGCTTTCGAGGGGGCAGGAGGAATCAAATGTATCGATATCCAAGGAAGAATTAAGAGCGATGGTCGATATTGCAGATTCTGAAGGAATGTTTAAACAAGAGGAATCACATCGAATTAAGGGAGTTCTAGATTTTTATAATTTAAATGTAAAGGATGTTCTTAAAACTCCTAGGGTAGAGATTGTCGCCCTGCCTATTACAGCTACATTTGAAGAGGTTAGGGACATAGTGATTGAGAATCCTTACACCCGTTATCCAGTTTATAAAGAGGATATTGATAATATTGTGGCAGTCTTTCATTCTAAATTTTTGTTATCTTGGTCAACTGAGCCTGAGAAGTCACTTCAAGCTTATGCGGATAACGATCCGCTAATTATTTACGAGTTCCATTCAATCGAATGGGTTTTTCGTCAGATGACTATGGATAAAAAGCATATGGCAATTGTTTTAGATGAATACGGTGGAACTGAAGGAATTGTCACCCATGAAGACGTAATTGAGGCAATGATTGGGTTGGAGATTGAGGATGAAACAGATCTTGTGAATGAAGGTCTAGTTGAAAAGCTTACCCCGACTGAAATCATCTGTGATGGGAAAATAACCTTACACCGTCTTAACTCTATTTTTCATACAAAGATCCCTGAAGAAGAGGACGTCCTTGCAGGTTACCTATTAAAAAGCTTAACTGACATTCCAGCAAAGGGAGAAGTAATTGAGCAAGATGACTTGACCTTTAAAATCCTAGAGACGGATGGTCGCACGTTGAAGAAGATACAGATTATTAAATAAATTGCATAGCTTATACTGGTAACCGGCCTTCTAAACAGACAGTTTATCTACATGAATAATTAACAGTAGATAACATAACCTATTTCTGTTCAGGAGGTGAAGCAAAAATGTCTAACCAGGGAAAGAATAATCAAAATGGAAGAAATGTTTCCGAGGGCATTAAAGAGACAGCAGGTGCGGCATTCCATGCAGTTCATAGTGCATTGGAGACGACTGAAAATGCAGCAATGAGTGCTGTAGATGCCACGACCCGAGCAGTAAATAATTTAACAGGTAATGAAAAAGGAAGTCGTCAAAATAAATAATGAGCAGACTGAAAAAGCGCCAGTAATTGGCGTTTTTATTTTTGCCTAATATTCTACGGTATGGCAGTTATATGGAAATAAACTGTAAAAACAAGAAATTACCAGCATTGATCGAACACCAAAAACATGACAGCTTTTTGTAAAAACACTATAATAATGCGGGTAGTGTCATTATTTCTATGATGGCTAACCCTAGAAAGATAGATTACAAGGAGGCTGGTACAGGGTGATTTCTTTGCAGCTTGTTAGCAAAAGCTTTAAACAGAACCTGACAGCGTTTCAAGCCGTTGAATCGGCATCCCTTACGATTAAAAAGGGAGAAATCCATGGCATCATCGGTCCTAGCGGTGCAGGCAAATCAACGCTGCTTCGTTTAATCAACTTGTTGGAGTTTCCTGACCAAGGATCCGTCGTAGTGAATGGACAAACCTTAACGACGCTCCCTAACAGCAAGCTGCGTGAAGCAAGGCAGTCAATCGGGATGATTTTTCAGGATTTTAACCTAGTGGCAAACAAGACTGTGTTACAAAACGTATCGGTTCCACTTGAACTTGCTGGCTACTCTAAGAAAGCAAGATTGCATCGAGTGAAGGAATGCTTAGAATTTGTTGGACTGGTTGAGAAAAGCGAGCAATATCCTGCCAGCCTAAGCGGCGGGCAAAAACAGAGAGTGGCAATTGCCAGAGCACTTGCAAACCAGCCATCTGTATTGTTATGCGATGAACCAACATCAGCACTTGATCCTCAGACAACGGCTGGGATCTTAGAAGTGCTTCAAACGATCAACAAAGAGCTGGGTGTAACAATTGTCATCGTCAGCCATGAGATGGAAGTGGTCAAAAGTATTTGCCATAAAGTGACGGTAATGGACAGTGGGAAAATACTCAAGACCGTTTCGATTGAACCACAAGGCTTTGTGACACCTAGAAATGATCCGCAATGGTTTTTACAGCAATTAAAGGGGAATTTAAATGCCTGAGATCATTCTTCAATATCAAACAGAAATATGGCGCGCCATTGGCGAAACCTTTATTATGGTGGGCGTATCGATTGCGGCTGCGTTTTTGATTGGACTTCCTGTCGGTACGCTCCTATATTTGTGCCGTAAGGGGCAGTTAATGGAAAATCGAACTATTTATTCTGGCCTTAATATTTTTGTCAATATTGTTCGCTCATTCCCGTTTCTTTTGCTTGTTGTATTTTTAATACCCTTTACCAGATTTATTGTTGGAACAGCGATCGGCACAATCGCAGCAACGATTCCGTTATCGATTATGGCCATTGCCTATTATTCCAGGCTGGTGGAACAAGCGCTGCTTGAAGTCCCGCGTGGTGTGATAGAATCTGCTGTTTCCATGGGTGCTTCCATAACCGACATTATTTTTAAGTTTCTTTATGTAGAGGCAAGGTCTGGCCTAGCTCTGGGTTTAACCACGGCTACCATTAGTTTTATCTCCTATTCAACCGTCATGGGGATTGTCGGCGGCGGAGGGGTGGGGGATTTTGCAATCCGCTATGGATATCAGCGCTTCGAAACGGAACTTATGACCTATATGATCATTCTGATGATTATCTTAGTACAAACCATCCAGTTTACTGGAACAACCATTAGCAAACGTTTAGATAAACGTTAACACTTACATACCTGGAGGTAATTTTATGATTAAAAAAATATTTTCACTTGTTCTCTTTACTTTGCTCGTTTTAACGGGTTGCAGTGGTAATGAGAAACCGGAAACGGCTCAGAAGCCAGCAGAGGAAATAGAAGAGGTAACCTTAGAAGTAGCTACGCTCATTCCGCCAATGACGGATATACTTGAGATTGTAAAGCCTTTGATGAAAGAGGAAGGGATCAACCTTGAAATCGTCGTTCTTGGCGATAATGTACAGCCGAATAATGCCCTGGCTAATAAAGAAGTAGATGCAAACTTCTTTCAACATATCCCTTATATGGAAGAATACAATAAGGCGAATGGGTCTGAATTAGTGCTGGTAAAGCCTATTTACCATGCCGTTTATGGAGCATACTCAAAGCGCTTTGAGAGCATTGATGACCTTTCGGAAGGAGCAACAATCGCGATTGCCAATGACCCAACGAACATTGGCCGTTCCTTGGACATGCTTAGCGACCATGGCATAATTACCCTTAAAGAGGGTTCAGGGATTCATGCGACTCAAGCAGATATTGTTGAGAATGAGAAAAACTACAAATTTGTAGAAGTAGATTTATTGATGCTTGCGAGAATGCTAGATGATGCGGATTTAGTAGCTATGACACCTGCCTATGCTGCTCCACTGGGTTTAACGCCGAAAAAAGATGCATTATTAACAGAGGGGATGGAATCAGCATTTGCGATTTCGTTAGTAGCACGAGCAGATAATGCTGATTCAAAAGCGATTCAACTCTTAGTAGAAAAAATGACGGGGCCAGAAGTAAGGAAATTTCTAGAGGAAGAATACGCCGAAACAGCTTTGCCTGCATTTGAATAACCTTGACATTGTAGGTATTCTTTTATATTCTTTATGCAAAGAAACAATATAGAAACATTTCGTATAACTCCAATGATATGGATTGGAGGTCTCTACCAGGAACCAATAAATCCTGATTACGAAGAAGGTACATGAATTTGTACTTTCTTCGCAATCAGGATTTTTTTATTCTTTAACTGTTAATTTACGCTCCAGGTGCTTGCTTTCCACTCTAATCAACTTAATACTATTTTATAAAAAATCAGGAGGTCAGCGTTAAGATGAATTTTGCCACATTACCTAAGATTGAACTTCACTGTCATTTAGATGGCAGTTTAAGACCAGAAACGATCATTGATATCGCAGAGAGAGAGGAGATTAATATTCCTTCATTCGATAGAGTAGAGATTCTTAAAGATCTCACAGCACCTATAGAGTGTGAATCACTTGATGAATATTTAGAGAAATTTGCAATCCCCAATTTAGTCATGCAGTCAAAAGAGAATATTAAACGAATTTCTTATGAACTGCTAGAGGATGCCGCACGAGAAAATGTGAAATATTTAGAGGTTAGGTTTGCTCCATTACTTCATACGGCGAAGGGATTAAGTATAGAAGAAGTTATTCAGAGTGTTCTAGAGGGAATTCGGGAAGCGGAAGATCAGTACGATATTAAAGGCAACCTCATCCTTTCTTGTATGAGAACCATGTCTATTGAAAGTGCTTTTGAAGTCGTTGAAAAAGGAAAGCAATTCCTTGGAAAGGGAGTTGTAGCAATTGACTTATGCGCATCGGAAGAGGAAGGTTTTTGCAGGAAATTCGTAGAACCTATTTCACTTGCAAGAGAATATGGATACAGAGTAACCATCCATGCTGGTGAAACAGGAATAGGAGAAAATGTTCTAGAGGCTGTTGAATTGTTGGGAGCCGAAAGAATCGGGCACGGAGTTTTTATTAGGAACCATGAGGAAGCCTATAACATGGTGAAAGAAAAACAAGTAGTTCTTGAAATGTGTCCAACAAGTAATGTGCAAACAAAAGCTGTTGCTAGTTTTGGGGACCATCCCATTCATCAGTTCCATAGAGACGGAATCAAAGTCACTGTTAATACTGACAACAGAACGGTATCTGATACAACCATGGAGAAGGAGTGTAGAATCATATTTAATAAATTTTGCATGAGGTATGAGGACTATAAGGAAATCTATGAAACAAGTGTAGAAGCTTGTTTTGCTGACTCGGAGACAAAAGAAAGATTGAAAGAGTATATGAAATGATAAAAGGGTTGTACCTTTAAGAATACTAATCAAACGTTTGATTAAATCGGAATCAATCCCTGCTAGACAAGGGAAGAGCAAACCAATCAAACGTTTGATTGAATGATACAAAACCTCACGAGATATGGAATGAATAAATCTAATCAATCACCAGGATTGCTATCCACCATTAGGGAGGATTCCGGAGGCCGCTTTCCATTTTGTAAATCTGCAAGTGTTAAGCCAAAGTCCATTTGTAAATGGGGATAGTCTTTAAAACGTGCCCAGTCGCCGCCCCAGTCAAATCCTAATACTTTGGCAAGTTCCACGACCTCTTCCCAATCTGCCACTCCATTTTGATTCCCATCAAATTGCATATCCCAAATAACCTCTTGTGTTGCGGTCCTTAGGGCGAAATCAATGGCAAGGCCATAATTGTGTAAGGACTCCCCACCTCGAGCGTAGGTCACAATATTGCCTTCAGTAGAACGGCCTTTTTCAAAAAGACGATCCTGTTCTTCCGAACTACGGAAACCATCCGTAATGACAACGACAATACCTTTTTCGGCCGCTTGCTGGACTAATTGGTCGCTTCGTTCTTTTACAAGCGGATGGAGTTCGGTAGGGAAAGGCATATTCTGTAATTGTAAGGGTGGATTGATATAGATATAGCCAAGAATAGCTAAAATGGCGAGATATAATGACGTTAGTAATATTTTTTTTCTTTTTCGCTTCAAAACAATAGTCCCTTTCGGTCTAGAATATCATAATAATAATGACGAAAATAACAGTTGCAATGTTTCAATTATTTTTTGTAACTTGGGAGGATCTACGGAAGATTTTCGAGCGTACCACAATTGAATCAAAGAAAGGGAGCAGTATTTTTAGAAATACTACCCGTTACTTAGAATGATTTACTGGTCCTCTTTGTTTTTTAATGTTTTTATTATCAGCCAATTGAAAAGCAGAAGAAGGTAGAGCAGTGGATAAATGAGCATGGAATACCATAACTTCCATCCGTTATATTGGAACACTTCCGTCTGAACTGCTATCCACTCATATGCTAATGCAAATGCAGACCAACCTAGAATATATAAGATTTGTTTTGATAAGGTAGCTAATCGTGGATAAAAATTTAGAAAAATGATATTAACGGCTGGGTAGATAAAGAATACATACCAAAGTGTCAGATTATCAATTCCAGGACTAAAATACCAATATAACCGGTATTTAAATTCTAAATAGATGTCTGTAATCAATTGAAGGACCGTAGAAAACATAGAGGTAGTGTACATTTCCATATATGAGATTCTTTTGGGCATAAAATAAATAATTATAGCAAAGCTGAAAACTGAGATTAGTAATAAAATCAAACAAAATCACCCCCAATTAAATTAATTTTTTCCATATTAATTAATGATTAATCATTGAGGTGTTTGTGTGATGTGATTTTTAAGCGGAACAAGAAAAAGGCGTGTCAAACTATCATTAGTTTGCACGCCATTTTGTTGTTTGGGAGGCTTTTTAAACCTCAACTTTTGCAACTTTAACTGTCCAGTTAAAGGGGTCTTCTTTCTTTCCTAGTTGGATGCCGGTTAATTCGTCATACAGGTCTTGAGATAGCTGGCCAATAGTGCGGTCGTTTATTACGATGGTTTGATCTCTCCAGGTTAATGCACCAACCGGAGAGATTACCGCTGCCGTTCCTGCCCCAAAGACTTCCTCAAGTTCACCACGCTCTTGAGCAGCATACACTTCTTCAATGGAAATGCGGGATTCTCGGACAGGTATGTTCCAATGATTTAGTAATTGGATAACTGAATCACGGGTAATTCCTGGTAAGATACTGCCATTTAATCTAGGGGTGATGACTTCACCATTAATTTTGAAGAAGATATTCATACTGCCAACTTCTTCAACATACCTGTTTTCCTTTGCATCGAGCCATAGAATTTGGGCATAGCCATTTGCATCTGCCTTCTCCTGCGCCTTCAAACTGGCAGCATAATTACCTGAGGTCTTTACATGACCGACACCGCCAATAACGGCACGAACAAACTGCTCTTCGACATAAATGTTAACAGGATTCAACTGGCTGCCATAATAAGCTCCAGACGGAGATAGGATTACCAATAATTTATATTCTTTGGCAGGCCGGACACCTAGGTAGGCTTCAGATGCAAAAATAAAGGGACGGATGTAAAGTGATGTCCCTTCACCTTCAGGTACCCAATCCTTCTCAGTAAAAATTAACTGCTTAATCGCATCTAATAAAAATTCCTCGTCAATTGCTGGAATACATAGTCTGTTGCAGGAGTCGTTAAAGCGGCTCATGTTTTTCTCTGGACGGAAAAGCTGCACTGTGCCATCTGGCGCCTTATAAGCCTTCATTCCCTCGAAGATGGCTTGACCATAGTGAAAAACCATTGCAGCCGGATCAAGTGTTATTGGTTCATATGGAGTAATTCTAGGATTATACCAGCCGATTTCACCTTGATAATCCATCTCAAGCATATAATCACTGTAATACTTCCCAAACCCAAGTGAAGCAGGATCAGGTTTTTCTTTTAATTCTTTTCGTGGAATAAATGCAATTTCTTGTTTCATGATTACACCTCATTTATTATTCATTATGTTGTAATTAGTAGTAGAAATAATGACTCTAATACGAATATTCTAAATATAATACTCTATTACTATAACACTAATTGAGTGTTTTCTGCACACGGTATGATTTGGGAGAATGAAATATTATTGCGATGGAGTTCCAACAAAGTATATAGAAAAACCAAAGAAAAAGAAAACAGGATTGAAACCTGTTGAAGCATAAATAGGGAAAAACCTCTACCGGCTTGGTCGCAAACAAAGGAAATATAAGGCGAAATTCCTATCGAATTGTTTGAATTCAAAGCAACATACAAAAATTATGGTCTAGGTTTTGGGAATGAAAGGTATTGGATTTTAATAAAGGAGGAAATTTGTTTCTGCACCAATAATTGTGTGTTTCCAATATTCTTTATTTTTTGTCTGTAAAAAGGTTGCGAAGAAATAGTGAAGATTCAAGAGTGGCAAATATGGTTTCATTTATGTCTCCTTGCAAATACTTTTAAAAAATGTTAAACTTTAGAAGAATTATTTTTGATCGGTGTAAAGGATAGTATAAGGATTAACTTTTCGTCTTGATGATCACTGAGTGCAAGGATAGTAACACATTGTGTGCAAAGCACACAGCAGGAGGAAACAAAATGGAACAAGGTAAAGTAAAATGGTTTAATGCAGAAAAAGGTTTCGGATTTATCGAGCGTGAAGGCGGAGAAGACGTATTCGTTCATTTCTCAGCTATCCAAGGCGAAGGTTTCAAATCTTTAGACGAAGGTCAAACCGTTACTTTTGACGTTGAGCAAGGTCAACGTGGAGCTCAAGCAGCTAACGTACGTAAAGCTTAATAACAAGAACAAACTAAAACAGGCTCTTTATAGAGTCTGTTTTTTTATTTCTTCTTTTAAAAACAAGGAGCCCCACTCACGAATGAGTAGGGCACATGTGAACAAGTAAATTAAATGGTAAACAGAGTGTACCATATTATCACGAATTCTCCTAATTTCCTTTCAATAATCATTTTAAAGTGCCTATGGAGAGAGTGGCAAAATTGTCCATATTTATTAGTGTAATACGACTAACGGGGGCGTTACTTTTAGACAATTACTCCATAGCTATTACAGATCTACTATACATTTTAGGAGGAAAATCAAGTTTTGCGATACATATCGGAATCCGTTACGATTTCGTAATCTCCTTTTTAGGTAATTTAACTGTAAAGGTTGTTCCTTTGTGTTGATTTCGACTAACAGAAATCGTGCCATCATGTTTGGTAACAATCCATGGGGCAATTGACAGGCCTAATCCTGCACCACCGGTTTCCTCTTGATCGTGCCCGGTCTTCGCGGTAAAAGCGGTCAAAGATATGCTTCATATTTTCCTCTTTATTTCCAATACCAGTATCCATTCTTCTAATTAATTGTTCTAGATGATGGTAACATTCAATTAACTTCTAGTGACGATGGTATTAATGTTGGCGGCGGGAATGACGGATCGGGAATGGATATGAGTACATCATCTGCAGGACTTTTACAAATAAGTGGCGGAACGATCACAGTAAATGCCAGTGGAGATGGTTTGGATTCAAATGGATCGATTGCAATGACAGGTGGTACTGTGATGGTCAATGGACCGACCATTTCGAACAATGGGGCGCTTGATTATGATGGAAGCTTTGACATAAGTGGCGGGCTCATCATTGCAGTGGGGAGCTCAGGTATGGTTCAAACATCCTCAGATCAATCGGCACAGGCATCCAGTCTAATGACGTATCCAACGACACAGGCAGCAGGATTAATGGTCCATCTTGAAGATCATAATGGAAAAAATATTATCAGCTTTCTACCTGCAAACGAATATCAGTCTGTCTTTATTAGTTCCCCTGAACTAAAGAAGGATTCTTCTTATACTCTTTATTCTGGGGGATCATCAACAGGCAGTAATGAGGTTGGTTTATATAAGAATGGCGAGTACAAAGGTGGTACAAAGATAGTAAATCTGAAATGGTTACTTGGTTGAACGAAACGGGAATCACTACTGCGCAAAGTTCCGGCCCTGGTGGAATGAGAGGCGGTGGAGGCTTTACTAATCCGGATGGAAGTACAGGGAGACCTGAGCGGGGAAATCCTGATGACATGTTTGCGAACCTCGACGAAGAAACAAAAGCACAAGCTCAAAAGATGATCGACCAAGTCAATGGGGGCACTCTTTCTATTGAGGAAGCCCGGCAACAACTGGCGGAAATGGGGGTTGAGTTTATGGAAAGTGGGGGATTTAGACCGTAAGATAAAAACAGCCATATAGTTTAAAGTAAACCGTACCAAATTGATGGTACGGTTTTTTGATATTGGGGATGGTATTTTGAGAGACTCGACAGTTCAAAGATTTGTCAAAGTTCAAAACTAATAGAAGAAAGCCGGACTTATGGTCCGGTTTTTTCCCGTATTTAGGCTGATGGGAGAAAAAAGGAAAAGAAGGTAAGGAGCATGAGTGTCACTTTAGCATTACTTGCGGCTTTATTTGCTGTCTATTAAACAATCAAAGGAACAATCAAAGGGACGGTCTTGATGCTTCCATGGAAGCACAAGAACCGTCCCTTTGTTAATTAATTTCGGATCAGATAATCAAAGGCACCTAGTGATGCGGTAGCACCTGAGCCCATTGAGATGATAATTTGCTTATAGGCACTGTCTGTACAATCACCTGCAGCGAATACGCCTGGGAGGCTTGTAGAGCCATGTTTGTCTACAATGATCTCACCGAAGCGAGTACGTTCAAGTGTATCGGCTAGCCAATCGGTATTAGGAACAAGACCAATCTGCACAAATACACCTTCTAATTCTACATGCTTAACTTCCTCTGTATCACGTTCAATATAGCTAATACCGTTAACCTTGTCAGTACCGGTAATTTCTTTTGTTTGAACGTTCTTAAATACAGTTACGTTAGGCAGGCTGTAAAGACGTTCTTGAAGGACAGCATCTGCTTTTAACTCTGGCATAAATTCAAGTACTGTTACATGTTTCACAATACCGGCAAGGTCAATAGCAGCCTCGATACCGGAATTACCACCGCCAATAACGGCTACACGTTTTCCTTCGAATAAAGGACCATCACAGTGTGGGCAGTAAGCAACCCCTTTATTTTTGAACTCTGCTTCGCCAGGGACACCGACATTGCGCCAGCGGGCACCTGTTGAAAGGATAACAGTCTTACTCTTTAGTACCGCACCGTTTTCAAGTTCAATTTCAATAAGGTCCTTCTTTTCTAATCGTTTAGCACGCTGTAAATTCATTACATCGATATCATACTCTTTAACATGTTCTTCAAGACTTGCAGCGACTTTAGGACCTTCTGTATATTTTGTTCCGATAAAGTTTTCAATACCCATCGTGTCCATTACTTGACCGCCGAAGCGTTCCGCGACAATACCCGTACGAATTCCTTTTCGTGCCGCATAAATGGCTGCACTAGCACCAGCTGGTCCGCCGCCGACAACAAGTACATCGTATGGATCCTTATCAGAAAGCTCTGATGCATCAGGACCATTCCCCATTTTAGCGAGGATCTCTTCCACTGTCATACGGCCGCTGCCAAACGATTCTCCATTTAGGAAAACAGTCGGAACTGCTAAGATATTCTTGCTTTCAACCTCATCTTTAAATGCAGCACCGTCAATCATGGTATGAGAAATACCAGGGTTGAGAACGCTCATTAGGTTGAGTGCTTGTACAACATCAGGGCAGTTGTGACAGCTTAGGCTGATGTAAGATTCAAAGTGAAATTCACCTTTAATTTTTTTAATCTGATCAATCACTTTTTGGTCAACCTTCGGGGCTCTTCCACTCACTTGTAACAATGCCAACACTAAGGAAGTAAACTCATGTCCTAGTGGAATACCGGCGAACGTTATCCCAGTGTCTTCGCCGATACGGTTTACACTAAAACTAGGTGTTCTTTCTAAGGCTGTTTTTTCCACCTTAATCCTAGATGACATGGTCGCTAATTCATCGATAAGTGAAAGCATGTCCCGGGATACCTCGTCAGTTCCTGCACTCACCTTTAGCAGCACATCGCCCTCTAACAATTGTAGATATTGGGCTAACTGTGCTTTTATATCTGCATCTAATAACATACTCATCGTACTCCTTAAATTTTACCTACAAGGTCAAGGCTTGGCTTAAGTGTTGCTGAGCCCTCTTGCCATTTAGCTGGGCATACTTCGCCTGGATTGTTGCGAACATATTGAGCGGCTTTTAATTTGCTAACCACTGTACTTGCGTCACGGCCGATACCGCCTGCATTGATTTCAACTGTTTGGATGATTCCGTCTGGATCAATGACGAATGTACCGCGGTCAGCAAGACCTTCATCTTCGTTTAGTACGTCAAAGTTGCGAGAAATCTTTTGTGATGGGTCACCAATCATCACATACTCGATTTTGCCAATCGCCTCTGAGTGATCGTGCCATGCTTTATGTGTAAAATGAGTATCTGTAGAAACTGAATATACTTCTGCGCCAAGTTCTTTTAAAGTTGCATATTGGTTTTGTAAGTCTTCTAATTCAGTAGGACAAACGAATGTAAAGTCTGCAGGGTAGAAGCAAAAAACACTCCATTTACCTTTAAGGCTTTCTTCTGAAATAGTGATAAATTCACCGTTCTGGTAAGCGTGTGCGAAGAATGGTAGTACTTGTGATCCGATTAATGACATAGTAATTGCCTCCTTAGATGTTGGTTGTGAGAATTATTCACAACAAAAATTAATAATTAAATTATAATAATTCTAATACAATGTTTATTATTATATAGAACCTGTTATTTTGTCAACAATATTGCACATTTTTTTCTTGGCTTCGACATAATAGCTATTCTCAGTCAATGTGACAACGGTGAAAATAAGGTATGTTTGGTTCGATTCAAACAGGGATAGCTGCAGATCTATTTCACATCTACCGATATTAAAGTCCCCCAAATTTAACAATATAAACCTCTAGAAAAGCAAAAATCCAGCGGCACATGGCTGCTGGACTCTACAATTGCTTTATCTTAAGAGTATTTTTCAAAATGTACATGATGGTCGGTGACGATACTACTAAGCAAGTCTCATTTTAAAATCATGATAGCCAAATTCACGAACAACCTGACAATCTCCATCTTTATCTTTAACAGCAATAGCAGGTAAGGCCATGCCGTTAAAGGTAGTGTTTTTCACCATCGAGTAAATCGCCATATCACCAAATACTAGCCGGTCGCCACACTGCAATGGCTGATCAAAGGAGTAATCTCCAATGACATCTCCTGCCATACAGGTTTGGCCGCCAAGGCGGTAAAGAAATGGCTTTTCACTAACTTCCCCTGATCCAAAGAGTGGGGGACGATAAGGCATTTCCAGCACATCTGGCATATGACATGATGCAGAAGTATCAAGAATCGCAATATCAATACCATTTTTGATCGTATCTAGAACAGTTGTAACTAGATATCCTGCATTTAGAGCAACGGCCTCACCAGGTTCAAGATAAACTTCTAAACCATATTTCTTTTGCATTTTTTTGATGCATTCTTCTAATAAAGAGATGTTATAATCTACCCTCGTGATATGGTGCCCGCCGCCGAAGTTAATCCATTCCATTTGCGGCAACCATTCTCCGAACTTTTCTTCCACTGCTTGAAGGGTCGCAGCTAAATCATCAGAGTTCTGCTGGCATAGGGTGTGGAAATGAAGACCTGACACACCGTCTAGCAATTCAGGGCGAAATTGCTCTCTCGTCACACCGAACCTAGATCCCGGTGAACATGGGTCATAAATGGCATGCCCATCTTGAGTCGAGCATTCAGGATTAATGCGCAAGCCGACCTTTTTTCCAGCTTGAAGCACCTTATCTTTATATTTCTCCAGCTGTGAGAAGGAATTAAAAATGATATGGTCACAAATTTCCACAATCTCGTCCATTTCATCATCACGATAGGCAGGGGCAAAGACATGATTTTCTTTACCCATTTCTTCGTAACCTAGACGTGCTTCATATAAGCCGCTTGCTGTTGTCCCAACTAAATACTTTGCAATGAGTGGATACATTTTAAACATAGAAAATGCTTTTTGGGCCAAAATAATCTTGCATCCCGTGCGCGCCATGACACCGTTCAGGATTTTTAGATTTTTTTCTACAAGAGCTTCATCAACGACATAACAGGGTGTTGGTAATTCTTCAAACCGCATCTTATCGTACGAGCTCCAACTCTTTTTCTTTTACAGGTTGATCAACCAGAACTGGGTTAAAATCTTCTACCCATGGAAGACCCCACTTGTTTAATTCTTCCATGAATGGATCTGGATCAAACTCTTCAATATTGAATACTCCTGGTTTATTCCATTTTCCAGTCATAACCATTGCTGCACCGATCATGGCAGGTACACCAGTTGTATATGAAATGGCTTGTGAACCAACTTCTCTATAGCATTCTTGGTGGTCACATACGTTGTACACATAGTAAGTCTTAGCTACTCCATCTTTCTTGCCTTGGAAGATACAGCCGATGTTGGTTTTTCCAACTGTACGAGGACCAAGTGATGCTGGATCTGGTAATACAGCTTTCAAGAATTGAAGTGGAATGATTTGTTTTCCTTCGAATTCGATTGGTTCAATGCTAGTCATGCCTACATTTTCAAGAGCTTTTAGGTGAGTGATATAGCTTTGGCCAAATGTCATGAAGAAACGGATACGCTTAAGTCCTGGGATGTTTTGAGCAAGAGATTCAAGCTCCTCATGATATAACAAATACATATCTTTCTCGCCAACTTCAGCAAAGTTATAAACGCGTTTGATTTCCATTGGCTCTGTTTCGATCCATTCGCCGTTTTCCCAATAACGTCCGTTTGCTGAAACCTCACGGATATTGATTTCAGGATTGAAGTTTGTCGCGAACGGATAGCCATGGTCGCCGCCATTACAGTCAAGAATATCGATGTATTCAATTTCATCAAAATAATGTTTTAGGGCATATGCAGAGAATACACCTGTTACACCTGGGTCAAAGCCGCTACCTAAAAGAGCTGTAATGCCAGCTTTTTCAAAGCGGTCACGGTATTCCCACTGCCATTTATATTCGAATTTTGCCGTATCTTCCGGCTCATAGTTTGCCGTGTCCATGTAATGAGTTTTTGTAGCTAGACAAGCATCCATAATCGTTAAGTCTTGATATGGTAATGCTAGATTCATAACGATGTCTGGTTTTACCTCATTAATTAATGCAATAAGTTCGTCCACATTATCTGCATCTACTTGTGCAGTAGTAATTTTTGTTTTGCTTGTGCCATCTAATTTAGCTTTTAACTCATCGCATTTTGATTTTGTACGGCTTGCGATGCAAATTTCTTCAAATACTTCACTATTTTGTACACATTTATGAACTGCTACTGAAGCAACGCCCCCGGCGCCAATAATAAGTGCTTTTCCCATTTTTCTCAAACTCCTAACTACTAAAATATTTTTCGAAGCAATGTGAGGGCCATTTATGGGTTATACACCCTCCAAGTGTTTTTTTACAAGCAAAAAAAGCAAGTGCAAAGCGCATAATACGCACAACACTTGCTTAGATAGTATCATCAATATTAAAAGGCATACGCATGACTAATTCATACGTCTACAATAGAAGTCCTACGGCGTAAGGTAAGAAAGCTCTTTAATATTTAAAATATATCAGATAGGTTCAGAGTCTATATAGCAAATAATTACTTTTACCACTCTTATTGACCGTTTCACAAGTTGTGTACATGAATGCACTGGTTGTAAAGTAACCAACTTATAAAATTTGAGCTTTTAACTCAATCAATAGGGCAACAAAAGTTGCCAATCGGCATTTGACCCGGCACACCGTTGCCCTTAACTTCCGATAGGATGTGGTCAAAAATTATCTGCTTGGAAAAACTCAAAAATATCGATATAGCTTTCCAATAAACAATATTTATATTATCAGCATGATATATAAATGGCAATAGGGAATATTAAAAATTATTTGGTGAGGTAATCACAGGGACGGTTCTCCTGCTTCCTTAAGGAAGCAGGAGAACCGTCCCTGTGATTACCTGTGTTTAATCCGAATGCTAAAAAAGTACAGATGATATTAAAAGATTACTAGTAGTTAGCGCTTACATACAATCGCAAGCACCATATAATTGAAATGTAATCATACAAAAACGGTTCAGGGGGTTCCAAAATGAAAAAGACAATGAAGGCGATTTCTCTATTGCTGGTTGTTATGGTGTTTGCTGGAATGCTGGCAGCTTGTAACAAAACGAGCGGATCAGCGTCAGTGGACGTAGGTATTGTATTACCAACGAAAGATGAGCCAAGATGGGTTCAAGATGAACAAAGATTTAAAGATGCTTTGAAAGACTCCGATTATACGACTGAGATTTTATTCAGCCAAGGTTCATCTGCTAAGGAAAAAGAAAACGTTGAAACATTGATAAATAAGGGAATCAAAGTGCTAATCATTTGTCCACAAGATGGTGATGCAGCAGCGGCAGCAGTTGAAGCAGCTAAAAAAGAGGGTATCACCGTTATTTCATATGATCGTCTGATTACAAATACAGACGCAGTAGATTACTATGTTACATTCGATAGTGTAGCGGTAGGTGCAGCACAAGGACAATATTTAATTGATAACGCAAACGGTAAAGATGTTCCATTGTATTTGTATGCAGGTGCAGCTTCTGATAACAACGCATTTTTATTCTTCCAAGGAGCATGGAGCGTACTTCAACCTAAGATTGCTGACGGAACTTTTAAAGTAGCTAACTCAAGTGAAGCAGAAGCGTTAAAAGCTACAGCAGAACTTTCTCGTGATCAATTAAGTAAGATTCTAGGACAAGTGACAACAAACTGGGATCCAAATGATGCGAAAAACAAAGCACAAACACATCTAACTGCTGCTAAGGCAGACATGAAAGGCGACATTGCTATCCTTGCACCGAACGATGGGACGGCTCGTTCTATCGCTGATGTGTTTTCATCTGATAGTGACATTTCAAGTTATTTTGTAACAGGTCAAGATGCTGAGAAGGCTTCTATTCAATATGTCATTGATGGCAAGCAATCAATGACAGTATTCAAGGATGTTCGAACACTTGTTACAGATGCTATGGGGATGGCGATTAGTATCTTAGACGGCGGTACACCAGAAACAACTGGTTCTTATGACAATGGTAAGGTCGATGTAAAAGCAAAACAAACGAATGTTATTGTAGTTGACAAAGATAATGTAAAAAAAGAACTCATTGATTCTGGTTACTACGAAGCTAGCGAATTTACTGGACTGTAATAACTTAAACATCAAGCGGAATAGTGGTAGAAGTTCTGCCACTATTTCGTGATTGTAAAGCAGTTTGTTAAGGAGGACCCAGATGAGTGAATATATTTTGGAGATGAAACAAATTTCCAAGAATTTTACAGGTGTCAAAGCACTTAGTAATGTCAATTTCAAGGTGGAAAAAGGCGAAATTCACTGCTTAATAGGTGAGAATGGAGCAGGAAAATCAACATTAATGAAAGTTCTTAGTGGTGTTTATCCTTTTGGAACTTATGAGGGTGATATCGTTTTTGAGGGAAAAGTGCAGCAGTTTAATAAAATTACAGACAGTGTAAAGACAGGAATTGCAATTATTTATCAGGAACTCGCGCTGTTTCCAGACCTTACAGTCTATGAAAATATTTTTGCAGGGAACGAAGTAAAGCGCAGCGGAGTGATTGACTGGAATCAGACAATCATCGAGGCCAAAAAAATGCTAAAAAAGGTAAAATTGGATGTCAACCCCGACACACTGATCAAAGATTTGGGTGTTGGTAAACGTCAACTCGTTGAAATTGCTAAGGCATTAAGTAAAGATGTTAAGCTTCTCATTTTAGATGAGCCAACCGCGGCTCTGAATGAGGACGATAGTGAAAATCTATTAGAGTTATTATCTGAACTAAAAAAACAGGGAATTACCTGCATCATGATTTCACACAAACTGAAAGAAGTCATTTCTATTGCGGATAAAGCGACCGTGCTCCGTGATGGTCAAACAATCTGTACATTAGATGCTGAAGCAGGAGAAGTCTCAGAAAACATTATTATTAAGAATATGGTTGGTCGGGAGATAGATGATATCTATCCAAAAAGGACTAATAAAATAGATGGCGAGAAAATCCTTGAATTATATAACTGGTCAGCCTATGACCCTACTTTAGGCAGACAAGTTGTTAAAGATGTAAATCTTCATGTGAAAAAGGGTGAAATTGTCGGAATCGCTGGTTTGATGGGTTCAGGCCGAACGGAACTAGCTCTTAGTATTTTTGGAAATGCAAAGTCCTACAAATTACAGGGTGATTTAGTGCTGGATGGAAAGTCGACAGCCTTAAAGCATACGAGTGATGCGATTAAGGCAGGCATCGCTTATGTGACCGAAGATCGAAAGGGCGATGGATTGTTTTTAATCCAAGATATAAAGAGCAACATTACCGCTGCGAATCTAAAGGGCATTAGCTCGAATGGAATTCTTAATGATAATGAAGAAATAAATATTGCTACTCATTATAAAAATTCTCTTTACATTAAAGCACCTTCATTGGAGCAAGTAGTAGGTAACTTGAGTGGAGGTAACCAGCAGAAAGTGTCCTTAGGTAAATGGTTGTTCGTTGGTCCGAAGCTGCTGATCTTAGATGAACCAACTCGCGGAATTGACGTTGGAGCAAAATTTGAAATCTATACGGTGATGAACGAGTTGATCAATCAAGGTATGAGCATTATTATGATTTCGTCAGAGCTTGGTGAAATACTTGGGATGAGCGATCGGATCTATGTTATGGCCCAAGGTGAAATGAAAGGTGAGTTATCAATAGCAGAAGCGGACCAAGAAAAAATCATGCAGCTGGCTACGCTTTAGGAGGTAAAAAAATGAAGCTTTTCAATGAAGCTAGAGTCTTAATTAGTGAAAATATTCGTGACTATGGCATGTATATTGCCTTATTCGTTATTATCCTTACATTCTCGATTATGACAGACGGACTTTTCATGTCTTCCCGAAATATTAGTAATTTATTAGATTCGGCAGGTTATATTGCTGTCCTTGCGGTTGGAATGACACTCGTAATTGTCATTCGACACATCGATTTATCGGTAGGATTTGTAGCAGGTTTCCTGGGTGCGATTGTTGCCATTCTTCTCACTCAAATGGGACTGCCAATGCTTGTGGCGATTCCCGTCATTCTTATTCTTGGTGTAGGTGTCGGTCTTTTCAATGGATTGTTAGTGGCACAAATTGGGATTCCATCCTTTGTTGCTACGCTGGCAGGGATGCTCATTTTCAGGGGGGCACTCTTACAGGTAACTGAGAAGACAGGAACCATTATCATTCAGGATGACAGCTTTAATGCAATTGGTAATGGATACATTCCTTCTCTTCTCCAAGTAAATGGCCTGCACGTACTTTCCCTTTTAGTTGGTTTAGTAGGTATTTTACTATATATTTATAGCGAATTAACAACACGCAAAAACAAAATCAAATATGAATTTGAAGTCATCTCTAAAGGAATTTTCATCATAAAATTGGCTTTCGTATCTGCCATTATTGCCTATATTACTTGGATTCTAGCAGGCTATAATGGATTTTCTTGGACGGTAATCATCATGCTGCTGGTTGTAGTTATCTATCACTTCCTCACAACAAAAACAGTGCTTGGCCGCCATATTTACGCTGTTGGAAGTAATCCAGAAGCTGCACATCTAAGCGGTATGAACGTAAAAAAGATTACCTATATTGTTTTTGGTTCGATGGGGATGCTTGCCGCACTTTCCGGGATTCTATTTACCTCGCGTTTGCAATCGGCAACGACAACAGCAGGGACACTGTTTGAACTTGATGCGATTGCAGCCGCATATGTGGGTGGCGTGTCATCTGCAGGCGGGGTAGGAAAAGTAACAGGAGCGATTATCGGTGCAATCGTTATGGCATCGCTCACAAGTGGGATGAACCTGCTAGGAGTCGGAATCTCTTACCAGTACATGATCCGCGGAGGGGTACTAGCTGGAGCCGTTATTTTCGATGTCATGACGAGGAAAAAGAGATAGTTTTTTATGAGAGGCTCACCGTAGTCTCTCTTTTCTTTTACTGAAGGAAACTATTTGTGACAATCTCTATAGGAAGGAGACAATGTGTCATTTTTTATATAGATGATTTGATGATTAATAGTTTATTATTAGGGAAGAAGGGGGACATTTCTCTTGCGAAAAGTAGGCATAATAATTTTATTTTGTGTGTTCATCCTTCTTTGCTATTTTACATTTGAATCGGCAAGGAAAGTTTTTCGCTCTGATTGGCACTTACTAAAAGTTAACCAGCAGAAGGCAAACCATCGACTTGTGTTAATTACACAAGATATGGAGACACCTTTTTGGAATAAGGTTGCTAATGGGGCGTTAAGACAGGCAGAAAAGAATGGGGTGAGCCTTGAAGTATGGGGGAGCTACAGCAACAAAGAAGACTTTTTAAAGAAAATGGAAATTGCGATTCATTCGAAAGTGGATGGTATAATCGTACAAGGTCTTGATACAGAAGAGTTTAAACAAATTACAAAAATTAAAGCTTCTTCCTATGGAATCCCGGTCATTACTGTAGCAAACGATGTACCGATGTCGGATAGTCTTAGAAAAACGTATATTGGTTCTGATCAATATAAGGCAGGACAATTAATTGCGACTCAATTGTTGGCTGACATGGGGACAACAGGAGAAGTCGTTCTTATGTACGACCGTCAGCAAGAGTATTACCAAATTCAACGTCTGAATGGAATACAAGATGTATTGAAGCAGCACCCAAATGTTCAAACTGTTTTTGCCGAGACCTCTGATTCAAGGGAGGAAATCGTCGCTACTACACAAGGCATTCTGAACCGAGTCCCTGAAGTTGACGCCTTTATCGCCGTCGATGCTGAGGTTGCAGGGGCTATGATTCAAGAGTTAGGTAAACGTTTTCAGGTTGAACCCTTTTATATATTCTCCTTTGACGATGGTACCGAGTCATTGTCATTGCTTAAGCAGGGTAAACTAGACGGCCTGATTGAGCAATCGCCTGAAAAAATGGGCGAGAAAAGTGTTCAGCTTTTAATGGAGTGGTTGAACGGAGAAACGGTTCCGCTTAACTCTGAAGGTTATTTTACTGATATTCATATTTTGAAAGCGACGGACATGAAATGAATAGTATTCAAAAGAAAATATTGACGCTCACCACTGTTATTCTTGTCATCATGTCGGTTATTTGGATAGCGCTTACATTCTATAATCATAAGACGCAGAATCAATATAATGAAATCCTGCAGCGCTATTTAAGTATGAATGAAGCGGCTAGATCTAGCCAATTTGTCATAACCGACCTAAATAACTATATGATTAGCCCGTCAGAAGATAAAATAGACCAGCTTAATTTGAGTAAAAAGAGAATGCAAAAAGCGAAGCTGGATGTGGCAAAACTCAGAAACTCTGAAAATACGTTCATCTTAACGAACTATATTAATTTAATTGATAGCTTAATTGAAACGACAGATCGGATCCTAATCTTTCATTCAGCACAAGAAACCGAATCTGCTGCAAAGGAGTTCTCGGAAGCTACACGGATTTCAACCTATATTTCTGAAATGACTCTCAGCTTGCTAGATACCGAGCTTAAAACCTATGACCGCTTCTATCGCAGTATGATCGAGCGATCTGGTGAAGTGATCAAGCTTGGAATCTGGCAGTTGCTTCTGATTATTTTCCTGCTTTTAGTAGCAACCTATTGGTTTTCCTTAACGATTACAAGACCTGTACTAAAGCTGACTCAAGCGGCTAATGAGTTGTCCAATGGCAGTTTTGATAAGCCGATTAATGTGGAGACAAATGATGAAATTTCATTTCTTGCTAAAACCTTTGACCGGATGCGGATCAATATAAATAACTTGATTCTTGAGATAAAAAACAAAGCACAGCTCGAACATGAACTGCAACAGAATAAAATTTTATTGCAGGAGAGTCAATTTCGCAGCTTGCAGAGTCAGATTAATCCGCACTTTTTGTTTAATACGTTGAATACACTTTCGAAAAAGGCTTACCTTGAAGGATCTGAAGAGACAAGTGACCTACTTGTAAGTGTTGCTGGGCTGTTGCGCTACAACTTAAAGAGATTAGACCGGTCGGTCACGCTTCAGGAAGAGGTTATGGTTCTTAAGCAATATATGGATATTCAAAAAGCAAGATTTACCGAACGGCTGAATCTGGTGCTGCTAGTGGACGAGTCGTGCCTTAACGTTAGGATTCCTGCCTTAACCCTGCAGCCGATTATCGAGAATGCAGTTATTCATGCCATTGAGCCAAAAGAAGATGGAGGGACGATTTGGGTCCGAGTAATTGATGGTGACCAACAAATTACGATTGAAATTGAAGACGATGGATCAGGGATGGAAGAGGATAAAATTCGGCAGATTCTTGAGGAAGATAGTGTCCAAACAGAAGGCCATTCAACCGGGATTGGGTTTAGTAATGTGGTCAAACGACTGCGTCTGTTTTTCGGATATGATGAAATAATCGATATTGTTAGCTATAAGGGCTGCGGAACAAAAGTGATAATAAGGATAAGAAGGTGATAAGCATGATAAGGCTGTTAATCGTGGATGATGAACAGATCGAGCGCGAGGGAATGCAGGTTATTTTAAATAGGCATTTTCCAGAACTCGTGATTGAGCAGGCGAAAAACGGTAATATGGCGGTACGAATGGCAGGTGAGTTCAAACCAGATCTCATCTTAATGGATATTAAGATGCCTGGAATGAATGGGCTCGAAGCAGTGGAAAAGATATGTGCAAATGATCCCACTATTAAATTCATTATGGTAACAGCCTATGACACCTTTGACTATATGCGGCAAGCGATTAAATTTGGAGTAAAGGATTATCTGCTTAAACCGAGTAAGTCAAGTGATATCGTGTTAACAATTGGAAAAGTATTGAAGCAGATTGAAGAAGAAAGTGAATTGCGTTTAAAGAATAAGCAAGAAAAGGATGCACTTCAGAAAACATTGGCTCTCGTGGAAACAGATGTTGTCACACAGTTGTTGTTCGATCATGTACATGAGGTCCATGTAGACATGTTGTTAGAGATGCTGGATATTCCATCAACGAAACAGCTGTTTGTGATGAGCGTCTTGCTTCCGAAAGGCTCCGAAAACTACTATTCTGCTATTAAAGAGAAAGTCAGGAAGTCGAAGAGCGGATGGGTTGGTGCCTTGTATAGTAATCAACTTCCCATTATCGTATTTAGACAGCCAGACCAAACTTTTCGTACTCAAGCAACAACTCTCGCTCGTGAAATCCTTTCTTTATCAGAAGCTGACCTCAAAGAATGGTTTGTCGGAATAGGGAATATATGTGGTTCTTTGGCTCAAATTCGGCAATCCTATCAAGAGTCGCTGATTGCTAGTATGGACACAACACTTCCGGTTAAATACCGCTACTATTCAGATGTTCCCGCTATCAATGATGTAAACAATCAACAATTGGTAAAACACCATAAAAAAGAGTTTTTTGATCAGATTAGATTTGGCGAATGGGAATCAATCCGTACCGACATTATGAATGTGATTCAATACTATGAAAATGAAAATATTGATCTTCTGCAAATTCAGCAACGACTACTTGAAGTTTTATGGATTGTATCAAGAGTTTTGAGAGAAATGGGAGTTGTGACTGCTACACCACTGTATTCCTACCAAACGATAGATTATCGCCACCTCCGTTCTGAGACAAATCAGCTACTTGATAAAATGAAACAATCGTACGATCAACATTATGAGCGGCTTGAAGCAGATACGATTCATCAAATTAAGCAATATATTATTGAACACTCTAGTGAAGATATATCTTTAGATACATTAGCCAAAAAGGTAGATTTAAGTCCGATCTACATTAGTAAAATGTTCAAAGAAAAACTAGGGATCAACTACATTGATTTATTGACTGAATGCCGGATTGAAAAAGCGAAGAAACTGCTGGGTGATCCAGAAAAAAGTATAAAAGAAATCACCTTCGAGGTCGGGTACCACGATCCTAACTATTTTAGTAAGGTGTTTAAGAAAATGTGCACAATATCGCCGAAGGATTATCGAAGAACGCTGAATGGGAAAAAGGAAATGAATAGTTTATGATGGGGCTAACTGAAAAAGGCAGGTCCGTAATGACAGTGGTAAGGGTGTCCCTATTCATAGTTATCAGTGCACTGCTCGGTGTTACGGCTGCTTGTGAAAAAGGAGACGAGATTCCTGAGCCGGCAGTCTCACCAGGAATCTCACAAGAAGCAAACCAAGCTGTTGAGGCCATGATTAAAATAGGATTTTCAATGGATACATTAGAGGAGGAACGCTGGCTTAAGGACCGAGATCTATTTAAAGAGGCTGTAGAAGGTCTTGGAGCAGAAGTAGAGATTTTGGCAGCTAATGGAGACGATGCGTTGCAGATATCACAAGCTGAAACATTAATTAGCCAGGGTGTTGATCTGCTAGTTGTCGTTCCGCACAATGCAGAAGCCACTGCAGCGATTGTGAATAAAGCCCATTTAGCCGGTATTAAGGTAGTTTCCTACGATCGCCTCATCAAAAATGCCGATATTGACCTGTATATTTCTTTTGACAATGAAATGGTAGGCGAGTTGCAGGCAAGGGAGATTACGGAACTAGTTCCAAAAGGGAAATATGTCTACATCGGTGGGGCAGAAACCGATAATAATGCACATTTGTTTAAAAAAGGTGTTTTTAACGTGCTGGAGCCTTATATTGACCGAGGTGACATTACTATCGTTTATGACCAATGGACCGAGAACTGGACACCTGCTAATGCCTACAAAAACATGCTGGATGCTCTAAAAGCCAATGATAATCAGATCGACGCAGTGATTGCTGCCAATGATGCAACAGCCGGTGCTGTAATTGAAGCACTCGCAGCCCATGGACTTGCAGGGAAAATACCTGTCGCAGGACAGGATGCAGAGCTTGCCGCCACGCAGCGCATTGTGCAAGGAACGCAGACCATGACAGTGTACAAGCCAATCAATGTGCTAGCCAAAGAGGCAGCTGAAATTGCAGTTAAAATGGCAAAAGGAGAAGCCGTTGTTGCGGGTAGTCGAGTAAACAACGGAAAAATCGAAGTCCCCTCATTATTACTCTTTCCAATTGCAGTAAACAAATCAAATATAGACGAAACAGTAATCAGAGACGGCTTCCATTCTAGGGAGCAGGTTTATTTGAAGTAAGCACAGGGCCGGTCCTCCAGCTTCCTTAGGAAACCAGGAGAACCGGTCCTGCGTACTTTTTACAGATAATTAATATTCTTTCAATTGAAAGTATTGTTTATAATTAGCCTTAACAGAGGTGATGTTCGTGAAGGTGTATGTTTCTGTGAAGCAGGCAGGAAGACGTAAGGCATATCTCACAAAGGAAGAATTGATTTTAACCAGAATTCCAACTAGTTTAAGGGAGCTGATTACAGAGGTCATTACGGGGAATGTTGCGGAATACAATAAAAAGGCAGAAGAACACGTATTACTTAAATACCTTTCTTTCGATGACATAGAGAACGAGGTACAAGCTGGGAAGGTAGGATTTGGGGAACGATTCAATACTCAGCAGGCAGATTCTGCTCAAGCAGTTGATACTACGATGACAGCTTTTACAGATGGTCTGTTTAGAGTTTTTGTTGGCGACCAAGAGATCTCGACTCTTGATGGGCCTCTTGAAGTAAAAGAAGCTGATGTATTGACTTTTATTCGGTTTACGATGCTAGCAGGGAGAATGTGGTGAGGTGTTGTTAATTGTATTACTACTATCAAGATAGTGAAGCTATTAAAAAATATATTGAAAAGCTGAATGTAAAAACCATTTTGTCCTTTGGCAGGAATAAAGACATCATCAATGCAATAGTAGCCTGTCATAAAATCAAGGGATACAACTACGAAGAGTGGAACAAAAAGCAAGCTAATCTTTACTCTACTCTATGGACGGAAAACACCGAGTCTATATCAGTGATTTTTAGCGGATCTGAATTTAAGGTGTTGGTCACTCTTTTTGGCAGGGAGTGGGCTGAGAAGTTTAAAAAAGTCTGGGATAACAGTTCTGAATACATTTACTCTTCCGGAATGGAACGGCGGTCTTTTCGGACAAAGTCCTTTGATGTGCTATATCTGGCAACGGCTATTGAGAAGCTGAACGGTATGCTTCACTTAGTGGCAGTGAACTTTTCCTACGAGGAATATTTCGCCTCTAAGGACAATAAATTTGCATTCAATCCGGTCCTTCCAGATTTGTTAGCTTTAGAAATAGATGAGAATAATGAAATGGTGATCAATCAGATTCAGGATATCATTTATGGTGATAACAATACGGGTCTTGTCTCACGCGAAATGATTAAAGGCCTGTTGATGAGCCGAAGTGAACATGCACATAAAATGATAAGCGAACTGCTTTTGGCAGCTAAACTGCAGGAGGGTCTTCGCCAAACGATTGTTGAATGTATGGATGAAGGTTCGAGAGAAGGATTTCTGTATCTTTTAAAAACGATAGTAGACCATAATCTCATTAGATTTTCATCTGTGGTTAGGGCATTTGATGTATGGACAGGCCTTGGAATAACGGCTCAGAAGCCTTCTGTGATAAAGAGATGTTTGGAGACAGCTTATAGGTGCTTAAAGGAAAGAGACTTTGCCGAAGAATGCTTGAAAAGTAAGGATGCGCTGTTAATCTATATTGGATTATGGTCTTTGGCGTTTAACGATGTAGCATGGACGGAAACAAAGATTCAAGAATTGATAGCTGAGGAGGAAAAATATAAAAGATTAGTAGCTTTATACTTTTTACAGCAAGTTCAATATCCTCGTTTTCAGCATAAATATGCCTTGCTACTACTGGATGACCCTGATTATGAAGTCAAGAGCTGGGTTCTTAAAAATCTTTACAGTGATATCAACCATCTTTATAACCTAATGGATAATAGGGAAGATAATAAAAAGTACCAGAGAATAGATGGGATTTGCAGCTCATCAGAATTATTTGAAAAGCTGAAACAAATGCTTGATCATATGCCTAAAAAAGAAAAGATTTTTAAGGAGAGCATTTTCCCCTGGTGTGAGACGACAGTTTCTTGTGATGAGATTTTAGTGAAAATGATGCTGACCGCCTCCGAACCAACAGACAGCCAGATTGATGTACTGCTCGACTATAAAGATAAAATGAGTGTGAATACCCGGTCAGCATTTATTGAGGTTTATTTACCTGAGCCGAAAACACTCAAACAAAAAACAGCGATGATTGAATTTATGGGGGATAAAAGCTCGCAGATTCGTTCCACTGCGTTGAAGAAGGTGAAAAAACTACCTTTAACACCTGAAGATTATAAAATAATCGAAAATTTACTTCAGTATAAAGCGGGCGATTTGCGAAAAAATGCAATTTCTATGCTACTAAAACAATCACAAGAAGAGCTCCTAGGCAGTATTAAACGCTTATTTGATGATAAAAGTGAAAACAAGCATTTGGCCGCCTTAGACATCATATCTGCGATTGAAAAAGATCCAAAATATAAGTTAATAGTAGATGAGTGCAGACAAATGGCAGCGGTACTCTCCGAATCATCCCAGCAGACAAAAATATTGGTGGAGAAAATAACCCAGACAAAGACAGAAGATTTTACTGCTTCCGAGGGGTTCGGATTATATCAGCCAAAACAAACACTCACACTGCCAGAATTATCACCACCATCAGGCTTTACTAGCAAAGATATTCTTTCTTCCTCCTTGGAGGAGATCAAACAAACCTTGCAGACTTTCAGTGATTTAGTAGACCAATATAAAGAATATGAATATGAGGTTGAAGACTGGAGTGGTGCAAGACAAAAGGTCATTCTTGGCGGCGAATATTCGATTCGAGCAATCGGTAATCGTGAATCCAGAGATACCTTACGCACCTTAGAAGATTATCCACTAACAGAGGTTTGGAGAGAAGCATCTGACAAACATAAGCTTTCAACTACAAAACTACTAGAAATCCTATTTTATTTTGACTTAAATCAGCAATACTACCGAACAAATAAAGAGTGGTATAAGAAATTGCTTGCACAGCTGTTTCCTAATCATCAGAACGAATTTAAAAGTCTTATTAAAGATTTGTCTTATTCCTATCATGTTCATACCATCCTTCAGGCCATGCTGAATGAGGTAGCTAACACGGAAATATTTGGGCTCACCCGCAATATGGTCAGCTTTATTAGCCAAAAGGTGCCTAAAAAGTGCTTTGCTATGGAATATGAAAATCGAAATAAAACAGATTATTATTATAGTGATTATTCAGACACATTGGTGAATGCACCAGAGATTTCATTTTGGTATAGTACGATGAAAGCTAGTAGTAATGATAATGATGAACAGCAATTTAGGGACGTTTTCCTGCTGGGGTATGCGATGTATAAAGATTCAGGTTATCTCTCGCATACTTGCTTAGAGCTGGCTGATTTTGAAAAGGCATACGAGATCGGTCTTGTTGATGAAAATGAGTTGTATGCCGAGTTATGCGGAAGGCCATTAAGTCCAGAAAATTTGCGGCTTCTGACAAATCATGAATTTCACAACCACAAATCAGTTTCTTCCTGTAAAAAACTGAATGAAGTATGCCGTAGTGTTGTGGACAGGGTCGTATCAATTGAACTAAAGCGGGGAGATATGACAACAGAGGTTAGCAGGCTGGCTTCAAGAATTTATAGATGTACAGGTACTAAATTCTTTGTGGATATAGTAGTAGCTTCCGAAAAGGATACGTATGTACGCGGTTATAATTTTGTCGGTGACGACAGTACGAAAAAGGAGATTTTCAGCCATTTACTTAAGAACTGTTATCCGGCCGATGGTGAGGATGAGAATACACTAAAAGAGCTGCTGGCTAAACGAAAGGTTACTGAGAAACAGCTGATTGATGCGGCGATGTACTCTCTTCAATGGTTTGATATGATTGAGAAATATTTAAATTGGCCAGGGCTTAAATCTGCAGGCTGGTATTTCCATGCACATGTTAACGAGTATTTTTCACATGAAAAAGAATCGATTGTCGCCCGCTATTCCCCTATTCCCCCTGAGGATTTAAAAAGTGGTGCGTTTGATATTGATTGGTTTAAAGAGGCCGACTCTTTACTAGGAGCAAAACGATTTAAAGTGGTTTACAACAGTGCAAAATATATCGCAGGCGGGGGTCTGCATAAACGATCTCAGCTCTTTACCGATGCGATGCTAGGGAAAATTACCTCCGACCAGGCTGAAAAAATAATAACTGAAAAAAGAAATAAGGATTATGTACTATTGTATGGGCTTATTCCTCTTGGGACAGAGAAAAAGGAAATGCTGTATAGATACGAGCTGCTCCACCAATTTCTAAAAGAAAGCAAGCAGTTTGGAGCTCAGCGCCGTGCGAGTGAAGCAAAAGCAGTCGCTATTTCTTTAGAAAATCTAGCTCGGAATGCAGGCTTTCCAGATACAAATCGATTCACCTGGTATATGGAGACGGAAAAAATTAAATCATTCCAACCATACCTAAAACCAGCAGCTATAGGGGATGTGGACATATCTATCAAAATCGATGAGCTTGGCAGGGCAACGGTTGAAGTCATGAAAAACGGTAAACCGAGCAAGCGTATTCCTTCCAAGTTGAAAAATAATGAGTATGTAACTGAAATAAAAGCGGTCCATAAGTCGTTGAAGGCACAGTATACTCGAGCATGGTCAATGCTTGAAAAGGCAATGGAAGCAGGAGATGAATTTACCGCAGTAGAACTGGCGAACCTTTCCGAGCATCCTGTCATTTATCCGTTAGTAAAGAATCTCGTCTTTAAATCTGGTAATAATTTAGGGTATTTTAAGGATGGAGCACTGGTTGGAACGGAAAAGCAGAGCCTACCAATACAGCCTGAGGACACCTGCATCATTGCCCATCCTGTTCATCTATACGAAAACCGGGTATGGTCAGCTTTTCAACAGGATATATTTGAATGCGGGATTATCCAGCCGTTTAAGCAGGTTTTTCGCGAACTGTACAAACCTACTGCTGATGAGTTGGAGGCAAGGACCATCTCTAGTAGGTATGACGGTCATCAGATTCAGCCGAAAAAGGCTGCTGCGCTTCTAAAGAGCAGGGGCTGGACAGTAAGCTATGGTGAAGGGCTGCAAAAGGTTTTTTATAAGGAAAATATGATTGCCCATATTTTTGCAATGGCAGATTGGTATTCTCCAGCCGATGTAGAGGCACCAACGATTGAAGGAGTCCAATTTACGGAAAGAAATACAGGAAAAGGAATCCCGTTTACAGAGGTTCCTAACGTTATTTTTTCAGAAATCATGCGCGATGTGGATTTAGTCGTAAGTGTGGCGCATGTTGGGGGCGTTGATCCAGAAGCAAGCTTATCAACGGTGGAAATGAGAACAGCGATTATGACAGAACTAGTTCGCCTCTTAAAGTTAACGAATGTGGAATTAAAAGGCTCCCATGCTCTTATTACGGGGATGTTTGGCAAATATACTGTGCACCTTGGCAGCGGAGTTGTTCATAAAATGGCTAGCGGGGCAGTGAATATACTTCCGATTCATTCCCAGCACAGAGGTCGACTGTTTTTACCGTTCATAGATGATGATCCCAAAACTGCGGAAATCACCTCTAAAATCGTCTTGCTGGCTGAGGATTATAAAATAAAAGACCCAACCATCTTGGTGCAGATTGCTGATGGTGTTACGAAATAGTACCTCTCTTTAACCTCTATCCTTTTTGGGTAGAGGTTTTTTATTGAAACATTTAAGAGAATTTGAAGTGACACTATGAAAATAAGTACGGACAACTAAATGGACGATGAAGAATAAATTAGCTAGTTGAATGCAAATTTACTAGAAAGATTGGTACGGACGACTGGAGTTTTGAGAAATAGAGACTCCAACTTTTTTAGTGAATAGATTTTTTTATTAGTTTTATTTATTAGTAATATTGAGAATTTACTAGATTTATAGTATTGTTTATTTTGTAGTAACTTGTTCGACTTTTTTTGGAAGCGTTTTATAACTTGTATGTACATCTGTGATTGAATGGGAGGGGGATTTCCGACAAACAGCATTTAAAGTAAAATGGTTGCGCTATCATTTTAGAAAGATAAAGGAGAAGGTTATATGAGGAAAAGTATTATTAAAAAAAGTACACTTGTTTTTTTAACTTTAATCTTGTTATTACCTAATACTATTTTTGGAATTGAGCAATCTAGTGTGCTTGAGCCACCTGTAATTAGAAATGCCACTGTTCATGACCCATCTATTATTAAGGATGCAAAAAGCGGTACATACTATGTGTTTGGTTCACACATTGCTGCTGCTAAATCAACCGATTTAATAAGCTGGGACAATTTCACAAATGGATACAACACCCCAAATAATACTCTTTTTGGTGACTTATCTAAGACACTTGCCGGTTCTTTTAAGTGGGCTGGGGAAAATGATTCAGACTCTAGAGGCGGATTTGCCGTTTGGGCTCCGGATATTTTCTGGAATCAAGATTATATCAATGAAGATGGAACAACTGGTGCTTATATGATGTACTATAGCGTTTCGTCTACCTATATCCGTTCTGCAATTGGTATTGCTGTAGCGAAAGACATTGAAGGTCCTTATCAATATGTAGATACGATTATGTATTCTGGCTTCACGAACAACGAGGCTTATGACCGAAACAGTACGGTAAATAAGCATTGGCAGAATACCAATCTTTCAAAATTAATTGCAGATGGTGTAATTAGTGGGGTAAATCCAGCATGGTTCACTTCTACTGGAGCCTACAATAACAAACTTTATACAAATGCCATCGATGCTAACATCCTCTATGACGAAAATGGCAAGCTGTGGATGACGTATGGTTCGTGGTCTGGCGGTACATTTATTTTAGAATTGGACAAGCAAACAGGTCAGCCTAAGTATCCTGGTGTAGACGGTCAAACTGCAGATGGCAGAATGATCGACAGATATTTTGGTACAAAAATTGCTTCAGGATATGGTAGATCTGCAGAAGCGACGTATGCAGTATACGATAAGGAATCTGATTATTATTATCTTTATATCACATATGGTGGTTTAGCGGCTGATGGCGGCTACCAAATGAGACAATTCAGATCAAAGACTATTGAAGGACCTTATGCTGATGCAAAAGGAAATGCTGCTGTTTTTCCAGCATCCTTCGATGTTGGAGTAGGAAACTTTCCAAGCAGGACCGACCATAAAGATATCGGTAACAAAATGATTGGAAACTTCTTATTTAAGAGAGATCTTGGCGAGGCAGGAACTGGAATAGGTACAGGCTATAAATCTCCAGGTCACAATTCCTATTATATTGATGATGAAACAGGTAAACAGTATCTCGTGACTCATACTCGTTTTCCGCAACAAGGGGAAATGCACGAGGTTCGCGTACACCAAACCTTTAAGAACAGTGCTGAATGGCCGGTACCAACACCGTATCGTTACGCTGGCGAAACAATCGCGGCTGTTTCAAAGGCAGATGTTGCCGGTGATTATAAATACGTGAACCATGGCAAAGAAATTACCGGTGATTTAACAGAATCAACATGGGTAAAATTAAATGCGGACAACACGATTACTGGTGCTGTAACAGGTACATGGAAGCTTTATGACAATTACAGAGCAGAACTAGTGATTGACAATGAAGGTACGTATGATGGGGTCTTCATTCGTCAATATGACCCGACTTCAGAGAGCTGGGTAATGACGTTTAGTGCGATGTCTGACCAAGGTATCGTCATTTGGGGAAGCCATGTGGAAGCGTCTTCAGACCAAGAATTAGTACAGGCAATTAAAAAAGAGCTGACTACTATTTTTCCGGCTAATGTCATTAGCAATCTTACACTTCCAACTGTAGCAACAAGAGGATCGCAGATTGCGTGGGCATCTTCTAACCCAGAGGTAGTAGCGAATGATGGAACCGTAACTAGACCAAAATTCGGCTCGGACAATGCAACGGTAGAACTAACCGCTTCGATTACATTGGGCGAAGTGACAGACACACAAACCATCACCGTTACAGTTTTAGCAGAAGAACAGGGCGGCTTAGCGGCTTACTACGATTTTAGCAACGGTTTGAAAGATCGTTCCGGAAACCAAACTGAGGCTACAGTGACGGGAGATAGACTAAATAATACAGGCGGCGAAATTACCTTTGAAGAGGGTGTTGTCGGACAAGCTGCTAAATTTGACGGGAAATCTGGAATACGTTTAGGCAACGGGTTAATTACAGGTGATACGTACTCAGTATCATTGTGGCTGAAGCCTGAAGCCATTACGGAATTTACAACCTCTTTCTTTGGTGCTAGAACAGAAAACAATTGGATTAGTGTTGTTCCAAAAACACCTTGGGGCAATACAATGGTTTGGTCACACAATGGTGATCAATGGTATGACGCTGTAACGGATAAGACGATTCCTGCAGGCGAGTGGTCACACCTTACGTTTACGGTTAACAAAGGAAAAGCCGAGTTCTATATTAACGGTGTGAAAAAGTACACAGGAACAAATTTCCCGAATGTATTCACTTCTTTAGACGCGGTATTTGGCCTAGGTGTTAACTACTGGGATGTTCCTTTTAAAGGATTAATGGATGAAGTTCGTGTCTATGATGGAGTCGCTCTTCCAGAAAAGGAAATTCAGGCACTTTATCAGAACCCAGATGGATTAACCGCACAGTATAATTTTGAAGATAATCTTGAAGACCAAACTGCCAACTATACGGCTGGAACGATTACTGGGAATTCTGTCGATAATACAGGCGGTGCTATTTCCTACGTGGATGGCGTAACGGGTAAAGCGGCTGTATTCAACGGTCAGTCTGGTGTTCGTTTACCGAATGGTTTACTATCAAGCAATAGTTATTCTGTATCTTTTTGGTTAAATCCACAAGAATTAACACAGCATACAACAACCTTCTTTGGTGCAAGAACAAACAGTAATTGGTTAAGTCTTGTACCGTTTGGACCAGGTGCCGGGGATACAATGGTATGGTCAGGCAGCGACCCTTGGTACGATGCAACAACAGGTATGAAAATACCAACAAATAAATGGACGCATATGGCATTTACTGTAAATAATGGTGAAATGAAGGTTTACGTAAATGGCGAACAAGCATTTACGGGACAAAACTTCCCGAACCTATTCACAACAGCAGATGGTGTATTTGCCCTTGGTGTTAACTATTGGGACACTCCATATAAAGGATTAATGGATGACTTAAAGGTCTATGGTAATACCGTCCTTTCTGGCGAAGAGGTAAAAGCTTATTATTCTAGCCTAGCAGGAACTGAGGAACCAGGAACAGGAGACCCAGGAACTGAGGARCCAGGAACAGGAGACCCAGGAACTGAGGARCCAGGAACAGGAGACCCAGGAACTGAGGAACCAGGAACAGGAGACCCAGGAACTGAGGAGCCAGGAACAGGAGACCCAGGAACTGAGGARCCAGGAACAGAAGCGCCAGGAACTGGGACTCCAGTTACTGAACAGCCAGGAACAGAACAACCTGTACTCGAACAGCCAGAAACTGAGGCTTTAGATGAAGGAAACGAGTTACCAGATACGGCAACCAATCAATTTAATTTGTTAGCATTAGGGTTCCTAATCATCGTTGCAGGTTCTGCTATTTACTTCATACTAAGAAAGAAAAAGAATATATTAAACTAATGGTACAAGAAACCTTCTTTTGTTTTTATGCAAAAGAAGGTTTTTTTATATAAATAGTTAAATATAATAAATATATTAAGACCTACTAATTTGTCCAACTACTAGTAATTAGTTACAATAGTAAAGACATAAAGGTGCACTTCTTTTTCATGCTAGGGGGAATTTTCACAATCATTTAAGAATTCTAACTGTAAAGGGGAAAAGCTCAAATGAATAGAAGAATAGTGGTTACAGGTATTGGAGCAGTCACTCCTTTGGGGAATGATGCATTGACAACATGGAATAACATTAAAAATGGGATCTCTGGTATTGCTCCAGGGACGATATACGATGTAGACAAGGTTGATGTGAAAATTGCAGCAGAAGTGAAAGACTTTGCACCAGAAGAATTTATGGATAAAAAAGAAGCGCGAAGAATGGGCCGTTACAGTCAATTCGCGGTGGCTGCCAGTAAAATGGCTGTAAAGGATGCTGGCCTTCAAATCGGTGTCGATATTAATCCAGAACGGGTCGGTGTCTGGATTGGGTCAGGTATTGGCGGACTAGCAGAATTTGAGGAACAGCATCGTAAATTTATTGAAAAAGGCCAAAGAAGAGTAAATCCATTTACGATACCAATGTTTATCCCTGACATGGCGGCTGGACAGGTATCCATTGAACTGGGGGCAAAAGGAATGAACAGCTGTACGGTCACAGCCTGTGCCTCAGGTGCTAATTCCATTGGTGATGCATTCCGGGTGATTCAAAAAGGCGATGCGGACATCATGATTGCCGGCGGAACAGAAGCGACGATTACAGAAATGACGATAGCTGGTTTTTCCAATATGACCGCACTCTCCAAAAATCCAGATCCCAAAACGGCAAGCCGGCCATTTGATAAGAATCGTGATGGATTTGTCATCGGTGAAGGTGCTGGGATTGTCGTATTAGAAGAATTAGAACACGCCCTTGCCCGCGGCGCTCATATTTACGGAGAGTTGATTGGGTACGGAGCTACAGCGGATGCCCATCATATTACCTCACCTGCACCTGAGGGTGAAGGTGCGCAGCGAGCCATGAAACTAGCATTAGCAGATGCCGGCATTACTCCTCCGCAAGTGGACTATATCAATGCTCATGGCACATCGACTAGTTATAACGATTTGAATGAGACTTTAGCAATCAAAGAAGTCTTTAAAGAGCATGCTTATACGCTTTCCGTTAGTTCTACAAAATCAATGACAGGACATTTGCTAGGAGCAACGGGTGCGATCGAAGCGATTTTTTCACTTTTAGCCATTAAGGAAGGGATCCTTCCTCCAACAATAAATTATGAAACACCGGACGAACAGCTGGATTTAGATTACGTACCAAACGTAGCAAAGAGGAAGGATATTCAGATCGCTTTATCCAACTCCTTAGGATTTGGCGGACATAACGCAACATTAATTTTTAAAAAGTTTAGTGAGATTTAGTAAGACTAGAGAAAAAGAAAAACTCGTCATTGACGAGTTTTTTATTTTTAAAGGTTTACGCTTTTAATTGGTCTAAGAATCTAGGTAATACTCGTAAAACAAGCTCTGTCCAAAACCAACAATAACCAAGTGAAAATAAGTAAATGATGAGGATATTCCACATGCTAAACTCGATTAAAAATGGTCCTAGAATAGGAAATCTAACACCGTAAAGTAAGAAACAAATCCCCAATAATAAAAATACTGCTGATAATATTACAGCTTTCCATATCCTATTTACCAACAGAAAGCTGAATCCAAGCCCTATGGCCATGATGCCTGTAGTAAAGGGAAAGACAATGAGTTCAGAAGGCTGAAGAAGTAGTAATAGAAAAATTGTAAGAAGATAACACAATAAGCCAAACGAAGGTCCAATCAACATACTAAGAATGATAGGGGCAGAGGAAAAAGGGCTGATTAACATCCCAATGCCTGGAATCCATCCGCCTGAAGACTGAAAAATAGCCGCGATTAAACCAAGTAACGCTGTGGCCACTAACTTAAACGGAAGGCTTTGCCGACTTTTAATTTTATCCATGAGCGGTGATATCGTTTCTTGAATATCTTTATTCCAAAACATCTAGTTATCACCCTTTTAAACATTAGGGTATAGTCATCTAGTTATCTCTAACGATTCTCCAAACGGAACCAGTCCCGGCACTTTTGTCTCTAGGACCCATTAATCCGAAATCAATCACATACAGTTCATCGGCTTCCGGATTAAAAATAGCAGCAACGGGTCTTTTAGGACCACTTTCAATCTCCAAACCTACATGATTTGTATAGAAATCCCGAATCTGTCCCGTTTCAAGATTAACCCGAACGACCTTTAGGCCGCTTTTTCCATCCATTCCTCCGAGCTGACCAACAAATGCCTCACCGACAAAGCCAAAGCTTCGATTGGTTGAAAACGAAAATTTATTCGATGAAGAATGCGGTTCAAAGCGAACGATCGGCTGGCCTGCGAGTTTTGGGTGACTTTTTAAAAGAAAAGTAGGCTTTGGCTTTCCTTCTACACGAAAACGCGGGCTGGTTGCTGGTAATCCACTGAAAAAGTCAGGCCAGCCATACCAGCCATTTTCTTTTACCTCCCAAAAATTATCCCAATCCTCATTGATGGGACGGCTTCCCCGATTATCTGCTCCATTGTCGGTTATATAAAGCTTTTGGTCAAAAGGGGAGAAGGTCAATCCAAATGGGTTGCGAAGCCCGTCTGCATAAACCTGCAAATCACTGCCATCCAAATTGCAGCGATAAACCACCCCGTTTGCGTAAAGGTTTCCTTTTATCACCTCTCCATCCTGATTCGGTACCCCAAACGGTTTAAAGGCTCCTGTTTCCACGGCACTGCCTTCTGGATTAAAGGGGTTATTCGTGATAAAGTCTTTTCCATAAACAACATAATCTCTAGCAGGTGTATCATGGAATTTTGGATTTCGCCTTACCCACGATTGATTATCTGTACCAACTACAGCTGAATTTGTAGCGGTTCCAACCGTAAAATATAACATTCGATCGGGACCAACCTTAATATCTCCGGTAAAATGATCTCCACAAGACTTAAGACCAGACACTAGTGTCGTTTTCTCTCCGTTTGGAGCTAGTTTGGTAATTTTGCCACACCCATCTGAGGTGCTTTTTCCAAATCCAGCCTCAGCAACATAGAAATGGCCCTCGAACCAGGTTAAACCTGTTAGCGGTACGGAAAAACCTCTAGCAATCTCTGTTTTTTGTCCATTTGGACCAATTTGATAAATTCGTCCTTCTCCAGGTTCAGCACCATAGGCATAACCGGCCTCAGCTAGAAACATATTTCCCTTATCATCAAAGGTCATAACCGTTGGAAAAGTAAGGCCATCGATTACCTTTTCTAAGCGGTATCCATTTTCGAGAGAATAATCTTGTCTTGCGGCACGGTCATCGTAGTTCGGAAAACATTGCCTTAATTCTGTAAGCTTTTCAATTTGCCATTTTTTATTAGAGATGATGTTGTTTAGGTAGTAGGATTGGGAGGAGGGGGATAAAAAGTAATGAGTATAACCTTCATACTCCTGTAATAATTCATTTTCCCTTGTTAGTAGTTCGTCAAGCAGGTCGTATATTTGCTGTGGCGGATCAAAATAGCTAGGACTAGGAGGCAGTTTCTTTCCACGAGTAGCAGCCATTTGCTGTAAGGTCATTAATTGCGATTCTTGGATTTTCACGAGCATTCCAAGCTTTTGCGCTAGTTGGGAATCTGTATTCATTTTGTTAAGATGATAATAGAGTGCATAGTTAATATACTCCCACCGATATTCCTTCTCAACCATCCCCTTAGGAATGTATCCTTTGTTCATAAGTTCAACTCCTCCAGGAAGATTAGGTAATTTACCCCTATTTATATACATATTAGGGATGTAGAGAAGTTATGAAGGCTTATATTTTTAAAAATAAGCTTAGGAAAGAAGGCGTGCAGCCAACTTGTGGATTTACACGCCATTTTTGTTGTTGTGATGCAATTAATGAATTAGTGATGCTCTTAAAGTATTTGTCCCATTTTCTAGGTAACCCTTTAGACAAGTTAACATATACACCCAGCCGCCTTTTTGGCCAACCATTTTGTTGATTAGATCGGGGTCATCTTCTTTAAAACCAGATTCAATTATTTCGATAATGGTTTGGGTGTTTTCAAGCGACTCTAGGGTAATCGTGACGATGGTTTGCTGGTTTAGTTCACCCCAAGAGAACTGGATTTTCTTATTTTCTTCCACTTCTAACACCTGTATGACTCCTTCTGCATTGTACTCATCATATCTCCAGGTAATCGTTTTGCCCTGCTCAATTCTCCCTGTACCTGAAGAAAACCAATAATTAGCCATTTGGTTAGGGTCGGCTATTGCTTCGAAAACCTCGGTGGCGGGCTTTCTTATGTTAAATTTCGTTGTTATTTCTTTCGTACTCAAGCTGAATCATCTACTTTCGTATGTAATTTTTCTTTGTGCCTAATAATAGCAATTTGGAGATAGAAGTCAACTGCTATCTTAGCAAACTTGGACAGTGGGTAAAGAAACCGAGGATCGGTGTCCGGTAGGTAGGAGGGTTCAATCGGACAATCATGGTTGGAAGAGTGGAGTCGTTGTCAAAGAGGAGACGTCAATCGGACAAGGTGAGCAAAATAAGCTTGAATCTGTCCAATACAGGACAGATTCAAAGGCTGTTATATATAATACGTATGTCTATGAACACTGCAAGCAGTATAGTTTTTCTTTAAAACCCTAGTAAATGTCCTCTTCGACATATTCATATTACACCACTCATAGATCCTCGGGGTAGTAATCCTCCGCTCAGGAAACAGTAGCTTATATTCAGCTACATTCCGCAAAATAGCTTGTTCAAAAGTTTCATGGCCTCCACATTTCACGCATACCAGCCTATTACTTTCAATTGAAAGAGAAAAGGTCAAACATGTTTTACACAAAGTCCCTTTATTCAAGTGATCATAATCAAATTCAGGCAATTGTACAAAGGGGTTCTTTGTTTGATGGAGTGAAAGGATTTGTTGGGCTAGCGTTTTATGGCCATCATTTAATTTTGAAGGTGTGCTGTTTAAATCCTGAAAAAAATGATTTATTTGAGTGGGGAGAAGGAAAGGCTGGTCCATGGGAGCTTTGTACAAGGTGAACTCTGGATTGATAAAAATAACGGAGGAATCCACAAGGTAATCTAGCTTTAAGTTTTGGAGAAGCTGGCGGAAAAGAGTGGCACATCTTTTCAACTGGAGTACTGGATTCTTGTATTCCCGTTCGGTTTTTACTGCCATAAGTATTTCATCTTTTAAGTACCAATCACCTTCAAAATTCTTTATATCCAAAAGCTGAATCAGTCCCTGCGAAATAATCAAAGTATCAATTTGAAAGTAGGAGTTATTTACTTGTAGCAACAGGTCATTCATAATATATCTTTCTTCTAATAAACTTTCGGCTAATAAATCAAATTTCACCTCCCCCTCATAACCTTTTTCTAGGTTGTAAAGGTGTACCTTTTCATTATAAGGCAAATCCATCCGCGCATTTAAACTACGCATAATAAATAATTCTTCCGATTCGGTCCTAGCCTTAAGTAACATAAGTGTTATCCTTCCATAATCAGATATAGGGCTGACGAAAAACGTCTGCCCCGATAGTTAAAAGTTGAAGCATTTTCTTGCTTTTGGCGGATAGATCCCGCCAGTATGAAACCATTTGTAGTACAGGTCATTCCGTTTTCTACCGATGGAACCGTTCATAATCAGGCCAAGTTTCATCAATTCTGATGGTAATCCTTTTAGCTGATACATCCGGTCAGTTTTATATTCTGTTAATTCAATCAGATCATCGATCAATTTTGTCACAACGAAACAACTATTCACTTGATCAGCACACTGTTCAAATTCATTGTCCAGATTTTCAATATCTTTGAATGGATTCCAGTCATCCTGGAAGAGTTTGGGATAGTGGTCTAAAAAGATGGCATGGAGGATGCTTTCACAAATGATTAGGTCGGATACTGCAGCTTTTACATAATTGGTAACAATAGGATACCAATTCGTTTGGGCACGTTTATCAAGCCATTTAACAAACATTTTTAATTCATTTAGATAGGTTTCAGCTTCATTTTGGTTTGGGTTAATTTGTAGGTTATGTGGAATAAAGGCGAAAATCAATTCTTCCCAAAAAGGGGAATGGCATGCTTTCCAAGAAGGGGGACAATTATCTTCTAGGCGAGTAGTCATATATTCTGCGAGTACACGGAGGAATTCATTGCGGTTTTCATTTTTAGGATCTTCCAATTTATAGGCAATCAAATCTTTTCCATAATACTCGAGGATACCGCGTTGCCTCATGTCAAACTCGGAACTTATGGCTAAGTTCTTAAAGAACTCTGTCCGTTCTTTCGTGGTTGTAAATGGTACGACCCTAACATTTACCTCTGGCATGTTGGCATTACTAACATTCCTTTTATGACGACTACTTCTCATAAATCAACCTGCTTTCAAATGAATTATTTTGGAGGGTAATACGAGGAACAATTTGTATTATACCGCTAATTTCCATTGAAATTGGAAGGATTTATGTAAATATTGTGAATGTCGAGAAAATACTATCAAGAAAAACGAGGGTCATAAAAGTTTCCTTTTTCACTAAGTGGGTATCGTCATTTCAAATCCAAAATATGTCATCACGTATATAAGGTATATTTTAAAAAACTGATTGATATTAGAAAATCGGGAAATATAACAATATCTTACCTCTAAATCTACCGCAGGGAGTTGGCTTATTTGAGTAAGGTTTCAAATGTATTTTGGATTTCCCTCGTGATTGCAAGTGCTTTTGTCATATGGGGAGCAGTTTCACCAGTACAATTAGGTGAAAAGATGGATCAAACGAAGGCCTTCTTTTTAGATACCTTCGGTTGGTTCTATCAATTATCAGCAACTTTCTTTCTTCTATTTGCGTTATTCTTGATTTTTAGTAAGTACGGAAAAATCAAACTAGGCGCACAGGATGACAAGCCTGACTTTAACCGTGCAACATGGTTTGCCATGCTATTTAGTGCCGGAATGGGAATTGGGCTACTTTTCTTTGGTGTTTCCGAACCTATTTCACACTTTAGGAACCCTCCGATAGGTGAAGGTGGTACACCGGAAGCCGCTAAATTAGCTTTAAGATATACATATATGCACTGGGGATTTCATGCATGGGCTATTTATGCGGTGATTGCACTTATATTGGCTTATTACAAGTTTAGAAAAAAGGAACCAGGCTTAATGAGTATTACACTAGTACCGCTTATCGGTGAAAAAGCCAAAGGAACCTTAGGAACAATTATTGACGTAGTAGCCGTCTTTGCAACGATTTTTGGGGTAGCTGCATCATTAGGATTGGGAGCTGCTCAAATAAATGGCGGTTTAAATTATGTTGCAGATGTACCAAACAACTTTACGACCCAACTAATTATCATCGCTATCGTAACTGTCCTTTTTCTACTTTCAGCAAGTACCGGCCTCCAAAAAGGAATAAAATATTTAAGCAATGCAAATTTAATTTTAGCTGTGATTTTACTAATCACGTTCCTCATCTTATGTCCAACAGGATTTATTCTTGATTTATTTACCACGACATTGGGAAGTTATATTCAAAACTTGCCTAGTATGGGATTAAGACTGACCCCCTTCAATCAGGAACAGTCTACTTGGATAAAAGATTGGACGATTTTTTACTGGGCTTGGTGGATTGCGTGGGCTCCATTTGTTGGAACTTTCATCGCACGTGTGTCTAAAGGAAGGTCTGTACGTGAGTTTATGATCGCAGTACTTGTAATACCTACACTTGTGTGTGCCTTTTGGTTTTCTGTATTCGGTGGTACAGCCATCTATTTTGAATATTTTGAGGGTGTTAACATATCAGGACAAAACTTAGAAACAGCCCTATTTTATGTTTATGACCGATTAGCATTTTCAGGTATTCTGGTTGGAGTGACCCTATTATTAATTACTACCTTCTTTGTTACATCAGCAGATTCAGCAACATTTGTATTAGGGATGCAAACTACACATGGAGATTTGAATCCCCCTAATATTGTAAAAATAGTCTGGGGACTATTTCTTTCGGCCTCTGCGGTCGTACTCATGCTCTCGGGGGGTCTGAATGCCATGCAAACCGCCATCATCGTAAGTGCATTTCCCTTGACCTTTGTTCTGATTGCGATGTCATTTGCAATCTTAAAAGACTTTAGGAAAGAAGTCCCGGAAAAGAAAAATGAGAAGAAGAAAGTGAAAGTGGGAAAAACGGAAGAAGAGCCAGACCCTATTTAAATTATTTAAATGTCTTGATTTGCAGTTGTTTAAAGTGAGACATCACATACCCTGTGGATGGTGTCTCTTTTCAATACTAGTTGAAAAGACACCAGTTGAGGATTGGTGTCTTTTGGGGAACTACTTTTCATTTCATAGCCAATAGCCTGTTTTAACAGAACTTTGTACGATTTATTCCTCTTCATATACCTCTGTTGTCGTATCCCTGCACTCCCAGCATTCTGCTCGATTTCTCTCCATAATTGACAATTCCTCTCCACAAGAAATGCAGACATCCATCAGGCAAGCCCCTTTCCAGTGAGATTTATTATTATCAATTTATTCAATGGAGTTAAAAATTATATCTATAACAAGCTTGGAGAAAAAAATTTCCTTTAGACAATATTGGCTTCGGTCAATAATAAACTTAGCTGTTAATCCAAATCCTCTTTAGGTTTTTCAAAATGCTTTCTATTTTTAACTTCAGTAAATATGTTATCTGACTCATGTTGTTGAGTTAGTGAGATTTCAGTAGAGGAATTAGGTAGGTGTAATTCAATCATCGATTTTAGCAACTGTATATCTTCTTTAGTAGCATATTGTTTATCCGGCTTTAACATATATCCTAACTGGCCGTTCGTTTCGATGGTTGCCCATTGTAAGTCACTGATATTTTGTATGTTTTGTTGTCTCATTCGTACCTCTAGCATATCAACGGTTAATCGGAGCTTTTTTAAATTTCTCTTATTAATTTGTCCATTTTCGACTACTACCCGTGATTTTCCATAAATAAAAGTCTCAAAAGCATTTGATTTTAAAACGATATACTCAATCAAAATAAGAGTAAGCACCATTAAAAATGTGATTATCAATGTAATCCAAATGTTCCTGTCACCAACAGGCTGAATAATTAATGACCCAACGGCAACCATCATGACAGTTTGAGCAACGGTAAGCTGTGAGATGGATTTTCTGCCAGCTAACCGTAATATTAGAACTCCGCCTATGACAATGACGACAGATTTCCAAATGAAGTTTAAATCCAACGACATACCCCTTTCATCATGTATTTATGTTTTCTTCTTCTTCTTTTTTTCAACCTTTTCAATCGTTTCTGCCAGAGGAATTTGATACAGCCTGCTCTTAGGCTCATACATTTTCTGAGAAGGCCATAGCCCATGATGGCCTGAGAATAAATAACTAACGATACAAGCAATAAAGAAGTACTCTAGTCCTTTTCCATCAAAAAACTCCATTGCTAAAAGAAAAGCTGCAATCGGGGTATTGGCACCGCCGCAAAAAGCAGCAATTAATCCTAATGCAGCTAGAAATGACAAAGGCAAATCAATGAATGAGTGCAGAGTGTTCCCTAAGGTTGCCCCCATGAAGAACAAAGGTATAGCTTCTCCGCCAACAAAGCCACTCCCAAGTGTTACTGCGGTAAATACTAGTTTAGCTAAGAAGGCAAAGGGAGGAACGTCTTCCTTGAAAGCTTGCTCTAACATCTCCAAGCTTCGACCATTGTAATCTTGTGTTCCAACTAATAAAGTTAATAGGATGACGACCAGTCCGCCGACAAAGGCTCGTTTCATATGATTTTTTTTAAAAAGCTTCTCGGAAAAGTTTTGGATACCATGTCTCAACTGGCAGTACAAAACACTTATCAGGCTGAAAATAATAGAAACGAGGATCACTTTTAAAAATGTAATAACAGATATTTCTGGGATCGTTTGGATGATGAATTCTTCGTGTTTATGCCCCCAGGCAGCAGTTGTTGTATAATGACCAACAAAGCTCGCAACTAGACAAGGAACAAGTGCTTCGAATTTCAGCTTTCCTAGAGCAGCCATTTCCATCCCAAAAACCGCACCAGTTATTGGCGTTCCAAAGGCAGCGCCAAAACCAGCACTTATACCGCTCATCATTAGAATTTTAGTATCGAGTTGATTGACTTTAAAAAATTTAATCACTGCTGAAGCGACACTACCTCCCATTTGGACAGCTGCTCCTTCTCTTCCTGTAGAACCTCCAAATAAGACTGTAAGAAAAGTACCAAAATAGACAATCAGTCCCATTCTCCGTGGTACCATTTTTTCCCCATGAACGGAGTCAATCACGAGATTATTTAATTCTGCAGAATCGTTTAATATGTTATTCACGAATACCTTTCCGTAGTTCATATAAATGTATCCTATAATGATTCCAGCAAAGGGGAGAAAGAGGAATAGCCAATCCCTTTTCATCCTTACATCCCCAAGATAATCATTTGTTTCCAAAAGGAAAGTAGTGGTCGAACCAACGATGATACCAATTACGCTTCCGAGAAAAATCCATTGCCCAAGAATTAAAATAAAGTTTTTATATCTACCCATTTTGCAAACCTCAATTTCTGATTTTTGGAGTTATCTAATTTATTGTTTCCTATTGTCTTAAAATGATTATTAAAATAACTAAACAAAAGGGAAGTGGGCTGTCCAGGTTACATCATCTATGAAAAAATATTTCAGAGATGAAACTAGTTAGTATAATCTATCAAAAAACTTCGTCCATCCTTGTGTTTTAAAAATGATTTGGAGGTGAAGAGGATTGGAGTGTTTGTTCTATTGTTAATATCATTTGAGTTTCGTGACCAATTTTTCACCTGACATTTTAAATATTAACAATTTGTGAACGTTAGTATTTTTAATTAACTTCATTATCAGAATTTCGTTGACTTGAGAATGATAATCATTAATAATAGTAGATGAGAGTGATTCTCATTATTAATTAAAACGGGGTGCAATATGAGAAAGAAATTAATTAGTTTAGGTCTTATCTTATTATTATCAATAGTAGCATTGGTTGGCTGCTCCAGTTCTGAAACACAAAACAAGACAACAACAGGATCAGAATCCAACGCTTCGAAAGAAGAAGTAGAAAAAAAAGAGCCAGGTGTTGTTAATCTATATACAAGCCGTCATTATGAGTCAGATGTTGAATTATATAAAATTTTTGAAGAGCAAACTGGTATTAAAGTAAATGTTGTTGAAGGAAAAGGCGACGAGTTAATGGAACGTTTAAATATTGAGGGAGAATCAACAGAAGCTGACCTATTCTTTACAGCTGATGCAGGTAATTTACATGTTGCGAAAGAATCTGATTTACTTCAATCTGTAAAAAGTGATGTTATCACCAAGAATATTCCTGAAAAATTACGTGATGAGGACAATACATGGTTCGGTATGGCAAAAAGAGCACGTGTGCTTGTGTACGCAAAGGACCGTGTAAATCCTTCTGAATTGTCCACTTATGAGGCGTTAACACAGCCTGAATGGAAAGGTAAAGTTGTTTCTCGAACTTCTGAGAATATGTACAACATTTCATTATTGTCTTCCTTTATTGAAGTGATGGGTGAGGAAGGCGCTAAAGAATGGGCACAAGGCTTTACAGATAACATGGCAAGAGAGCCGCAAGGAAATGATCGTGACCAAGCAAAGGCAGTTGTGGCTGGTGAAGCAGATGTGGCAATTATGAATACGTACTATATTGGTCTAATGTTGAATTCTGAAGACCCTGAAGAAGTAAAAGTAGCTGAAAATGTTGGCGTGTTCTTCCCTAACCAAGAGACAACTGGGACACACATTAATGTAAGTGCAATCGCCGTTACGAAGCATGCGAAAAATGTAGATAATGCAATTAAATTTATAGAGTTTTTATCAAGTGAACAAGCGCAAGGCCAATTTGCTGAGGTAAACTATGAATTCCCAGCTAACCCAAATGTAGAAGCCTCTGATTTACTGAAATCTTGGGGTAAGTTTAAAGAACAAGATATTAAACTATCAGTCTTAGGTAAAAACCAACAGCAAGCCATCAAAATTTTTAATGAAGTTGGTTGGAAATAGAATTGCTCTAACAAATACTTGTACCGTATCATAATTGATGATACGGTACATATTTATTCATATCCCAATAGGTAAATAAATATAAAATAGGATGTGCTAGCATTGAAAATTATCCGTCAGATGAAACAGCAACTAAATATATGGTCAATGCTTAGCCTCCTACTCGTTACGATCATTTTAATCCCCAACCTGCTAATAGGTTTCCAATTATTTACAGAGCCAAATGAAAATTGGCAGCATATTAAAGAATTCTTAATGAGAGATTATATAGGTAACACCGTCACGATCATACTATTTACAGCTATTGGAACGACAATAATCGGCACAAGTCTAGCATGGTTAGTAACGATGTATCTATTCCCATTTAGGAATTTTTTAAAATGGACATTGATCTTACCCTTGGCCGTACCTCCCTATATCGCAGCATACACCTACCATGGAATCGTTAACTATACAGGGACGATCCAATCAACCTTAAGAAATTCCTTTGATGTTCAAGTAAACCAGAGCTACTTTAATATTATGACAATTCAAGGTGCAATATTTATTTTCTCCATGTGCTTATATCCCTATGTATACACGATTACGAAAAGCTTTCTGCAAAATCAGTCAGCATCGGTTATTGAAAATGCCACGCTGCTTGGGGCAAGTCCATTCGGAGTCTTTTTTCGGGTTGCCTTGCCGATTTCAAGAGGTGCGATTGTCGGAAGTGTAACTTTGGTTATTCTCGAGGTTTTGAACGATTATGGCGTTGTCAGTTACTTTGGGATCCAAACCTTCAGTACTGCTATTTTTCGTACATGGTATGGAATGAAGGACCTCGATTCTGCGCTAAGATTAGCAGGTACATTAATGGTTATTGTTATAACCGTATTAGTGTTAGAAAAAATAATTAGAGGACGGAAACGCTTTAGCTACTCTACAACGAAGGTGAGGCCAATCCAACCGAAAAAATTAATAGGAATAAAAGCTTGGTTAGCATTCGCTTATTGTTTTGGTATCTTCAGCATCGCCTTTATTGTTCCGCTATTGCAATTACTGAAGTGGGCAATGATGACGTACGAGAAGGTTTTCAATAGAGGTTTTATCACACTGGCATTCAATTCAATCTTTGTGGCTTTAGTTGGGACAGTCTTTATCGTGCTGATTTCTTTAATTATTTCTAACTATACCCGTCTTCATCAAGGAACGATGACGAAGGTTATTTCAAGAATTACAACTCTCGGCTACTCTATACCCGGTGCGGCGATTGCCATTGGAGTCATTTCACTCTTTTTAGCACTAGACAGCTATATTTTTAATATTTTGGCAAAGTTCAATTTAGAGCCAGGTCTTGTATTGAGAACAAGTCTGGTAATGTTAGTGTCTGCTTATATTATCCGCTTTTTGGCCATTGGCTATAATTCTATTGAGTCAGGCTTTGAAAAAGTCGGAAGCAATTTTTCAGAAGCATCGAGAATGCTAGGTTCATCAAGCGTTCAAACCTTCTTTATGATCGATATACCGATGTTAAGAGGGGCGATCTTTAGTGGTTTTATTCTTGTATTTGTCGATATTTTAAAAGAATTACCGTTAACCTTGTTTTTACAGCCGTTTAACTTTTCAACCTTGGCAACGCAGGCCTTTAAGTATGCTAATGATGAAAGAGTACAAGAAGCTTCCATAGCATCTCTTATGATCATTTTAATAAGCGGCCTTTGTATTTTTGTTTTCCATAAAGTACTAGAAAGGGAGTATAGCTAATGTTTGTACAAATACAAAATTTGCTGTATAAATACCGAAATACAAAAGAAGCTACGATTAAGGATTTTTCATTAGATATTGCAAATGGTGAGATTATTTCCATTCTAGGTGAAAGCGGAAGTGGAAAAAGCACTATTTTAAGATTGATCGCCGGGTTAGAAACACCTAATAATGGTTCGATTATGATTAATGGCAGGGTTGTGGTGAATGATCTTCATTTTACTCCGCCAGAAAAAAGGGGAGTCGGAATGGTTTTTCAAGATTATGCTCTATTCCCTCATATGACAGTCGCTAAGAATATTACATTTGGGTTGAGAAAAATGAGCCGAAAGAAAAAGGAAGAGCATCTTGAAGAAATGTTGACGCTTATCAACTTAACAGATTACAAGGATCGGTATCCATATGAATTAAGCGGAGGGCAGCAACAACGGGTGGCGCTCGCTAGAGCACTTGCACCAGAGCCTTCGTTATTACTATTAGATGAGCCATTTAGTAACCTTGATGCCAATCTGCAGGAAAAGATTAGAGATGAACTGAAAACCATCCTAAAAAAGACAGGGATTACTTCCATCTTTGTAACTCATGATCATGCTGATGCAGAAGCTTTGGCAGACAGGATTGTGTATATCGAAAATGGGAAGGCTAGCAATGTCATCATAAATGCTTATTCTCAAATATTAAAAAGTAAAAGCAAAAGGTCTAAAACAAGTAGTAATAAAATTAGCAGTACATTTTAAATGGGAAAAGTACCTTGAAGAACTAAATCCTATTAATAAGAAGTCACTAATTCCAATTGGTGGCTTTCTTTGTGGTTAAAATCATCATATATGCTGCATCATCTATGAAAAAATATTTCAGAGATGAAATTACTTAGTATAATCTATCAAAACTTTGTCCATCCTTGAGCTATAGAAAGATACTTGGAGGTGTAGGAATTTGGAATGGTTTGGCCTGGGGAAAGAGCGATCAAAATTAGGCCAGTTTATTGATCAACGCGGGATCAGTCAAAAGGAATTGGAGAAATCAGGTGTTAGTCCTGCCACCATAAGCCGTTTATGTTCAGATGACGGCCATCAACCCACAATGAGCACAGCCAAGAAAATCATCCATTTTCTGAAAAAATTTGATCCAAATATAAACTACGATGACTTTTTTGATATGTAGGAGGATGAACGATGGGGAAAGAGGAGTTAACTAAGATTATAGCAGTAAAAAAGATGGATTTAGAGGAATGCGAATTGGAACTTAACAGCCGTTATTACCCTTCAATAGTAAGAATGGCGATGATGAATTATATAAAAGTCCTACAAGCACAATTAGCGAGGTATAATAGCGATCTCATTAATTTGAAGAGAATGGGCTCTCATTAGTGGACATTGAAAGTTAAAACCACAATGAATTAATATGATCGAAGCGCTAGGGGAAGCACCGCTTTGTTTTTGAGAGGCAGGGCGGTTGCAAAATCCTACAGATTAGACTATTTTGTCTTTAAGGCCATGCTTAAAAAATGGACTTTCTAAGGTAGAGTTTTACAATTGTTTAGAAGGGAATTGATTTTATGAGATTAGAAGGAAAGAAAGTGATTAGCCTAGTACATCATGATTTTGAAGACTTAGAGCTTTGGTATCCTATTTACCGACTTCGGGAAGAAGGAGCCGTCGTCCATCTTGCAGGAGAAGTGGCCGGCAAAGAATATATAGGGAAATATGGAGTTCCCGCCCAATCTGATTACGCTTATTACGATGTAAAAGCTGATGATTACGATGCGATTTTAGTACCAGGGGGATGGGCTCCGGATAAAATCCGTCGTTTTCCAGAAGTACTTTCACTTTTACAGGAAATGAATGCAAGTGAAAAGGTAATTGGTCAAATTTGCCATGCTGGCTGGGTGCTCATTTCTGCAAAGATTCTTAATGGTAAAACCATAACAAGTACACCTGGAATCCGGGATGATATGGAAAATGCAGGAGCGACTTGGTTAGACGAGCCAGTAGTAACAGACGGACACCTAGTATCAAGCCGCCGTCCGCCGGATCTCCCTGATTATATGAGAGAATTCATCAGTGTATTAGAACAAAGATAAATGTGTGAGTACGTCACTGCAGGAAATCTGTAGTGACCGTACATTATTTTGAGAAACGTGTAACACAAGGGCCCCCCCTATTTCTAATCAAACGGTTAATTAGTAACAATGTAAGGTAATCAAACGTTTAATTAGATATGCTGAATCGGCTGCTATGTAAGGCTTTGGTCCACCTCTTTAGAATAAACTTTGTAATATAGTTGGTATTATAAATCACGATAGGCCTCATCCCATGGGTTAAAAACAGGAGCGTGACAACGCTCGATATCATTTACCTTTCGTGTGACAACTGTTAGATTATGAGCTATTGCCGTTGCTGCTATCAAACTATCCATTACAGGAAGTTTTATTCCGCTCTTTTCTGAAATCCCTTGGACTCTCCCCCATGTGAAAATAACATCCAAATCTATAGGCAAAATACGTTCCTTAAAACCAGTTCTTCAATCCTGATCTACCCATTTTTTTATCCGTTCAGCCCGAGCTTTATCGCTTAATTTACTAATGCCTTTCTGAAACTCACCAAATGTAATCACGCTCAAAAACAAAGAGGCTTCATCACGGTCATCAATCCAGTGTAATACGCCCGGATGAGGATCCTTTTTTACGAGCTCTGAAATGACATTGGTGTCTAAAAGATATCTCATAATTCAACCTCTCTTACTCGATCAGCACTTCTTTCTAAATCAAGTTCAATATTTTGTATTGGAGATTCCTTAAAGAAATTCGTCAGCCGGGTTTTGGGTTTGGTCAACCGCTGATATCCATCTACTGACAAGACAACAGCAGCAGGCTTTCCCCGTACACTAATAATTTGTGGCCCTTCATCCGTTGCTTTTTTAACTAAGTGACTCAGTCGATTTTTTGCTTCTTGAATTTGCCATTGCATACTCATCATAATTCCTCCTATTCATCCGGACTGTCTAGCTAGAAAATTATAACCATCATGCTACTATACGTCCATTTTACATGAATTTTCTGCTAAAGCCCTTTTATTAAAATTGGACGCAAGGGAAACAATTTATTTCAAAAAGCAGGATCCAAACGACACCGGAAGAATGACAAGTCGCCTTCACGAATATGATGGAAATCGCATTGGAGCTTGCCGGTATGTGAGGTGCGGTGAACCGTATCATAGTGAGGACTAAAGGCTTAGATAAAATGTATTAGTTTAAGCATTTCCCGAATATTATTTTAATGTTGATTAGTTATTCAACTAAAAACTAGTTAAGGGGATGTTGTATTTGGCACGAATTGAAGAAATAGCACCGGATATTTATCGGATTTCTATTTTTGCTCAACAGGTGGGTATGCAATTCAATCATTTTTTAGTAAAAGATGATGAACCACTTTTATACCATGCGGGGTTAAGAGCGATGTTTCCAGAAATGAAAGAAGCTCTGTCTCGTATTATCAACCCAAGTACCCTGCGCTGGATCGGCTTTAGTCATTTTGAATCAGATGAATGTGGTGCGTTGAATGAATGGTTGACAATCGCACCGAATGCGACAGCAGTAACGGGATTGGTTGGTGCTCTCGTCAATGTAAATGATTTTGCCTTACGTCCTGCACGTATACTTCAAGAGAATGAATTACTAATCACAGGAAAAAAAGAATTTAGGCATATCCGAACTCCTCATGTTCCTCACGGTTGGGATGCGGGATTATTATTCGAGGGGAAAGATAAAACATTGTTTACGTCAGATCTTTTTCATCAAAATGGGGATGTTGAGGCTTTGACAGAATCTAGTTTATCCGATCGTTGTCGGGATTTATTACGAAACTACCAACAAAGTCCTTTTTCAGAATATATTCCATATAGTTCATCAACCGAAAAGATTCTCCAAAATCTAGCCGAACTTAATCCCTTAACCCTAGCTACTATGCATGGGTCATCTTTTAGAGGGGATGGAAAAAAGGCAATAAAAGAACTAGGAGAGATCTGGAAGGAAGAATTAGGCGAACGTTCATAATACCTATCGTTAAGGATTACCGCTGATTAATACGTACCGTATCATAAGTAAATGAGGTTTTTTCATTCTTAGGAAAAAGCCAAAAGTATCAAGTTATGAATAAAGACTTGCATATTTTTGGCTCACATAAAACATTTGTTATTTAATGATGGCTCTTCCGTTAGTTTAGGATTTCACTAATCAGTGGGTCTTCTATCTCAAAAAGGGAAGGCAAAACTAGATAATTTGTTCCATCATTTTCTCATTTGCTTTTATTACGTATAATAATTTTCTTCAATTCTCTTCCTCCTTAACTAGTAAATAAATTTAGCCATTTCAAAATATAAAGGTAATCCAATGGTTAATTTAAAAGGAAAGGTTATTCCTAACGATAATCCTAGATAAATAGACGGATTCGCATTAGGGATGGCTGACTTAATTGCGGCAGGAGCGGCAATATAGGAAGAGCTGGCAGCTAGAACCCCCATAAGCAAAATACCTCCTAACGATAATTCAACTAATTTGCCAATCAAAATACCGATCATTCCAAAAAAGAGAGGGAATACAATAGCTAACCCAATTAGCTTCCATCCAAATTTTTTTACTTCTGAAAGTCTTTCACCTGCCATTAGACCCATTCCAAGTAGAAAAATGACTAAGACGCTTTGATATAAATCTATAAATAAAGGTTTAATAATAGGAACTCCATTCTCTCCCACAATATACCCAATGGCTAAGCTCCCTGTTAGAAGTAAAATACTTTTACCAAACAGGCTTTCCTTGATTATGTGCGGATTGAGAAGGCTGCGAAAGTTCATGGATGTTGATCCATTCCCTAGTTCTTTGGATGAGTTTTTTCTCATCCGAAGCCAATGTAGCAAGATCAGCGAAACAATAATCGATGGACTTTCTAAAAGAACCACGATGGCTGTCATAAGCTTTCAAACTTAATCTGGGACATTTCCAGAAATGAAATGGCAGCTGCAAAGGTCACAATGCTTACAGAGCCGTAAGTAGCCCCTAGAGCAACTGAATTTTTTATATCTAACTTGATTAATCGGCAGACAAAAATGGTCATTATCGGAATAAAGGTTCCTAAAAATAAAGCTCCGATTACGGGTTGTATTAACTCATTACCTGCATGATGAGAAAGTTCTATGCCGCCTTTTAATCCAATAGCGACCAATAAATAAATGCTTAAGGCTTCACTAAGGCCTTTTGGAAATTTTAAGTCAGATTTGTTTGTAAAGATTCCATAAAAGAAGGCAATCGGCTGTTTAACCAGATTTGTAGACTTAAGCTTACGGATCAGTTGTTTAAACGCCCGGATGCTTATGCTGAGCATACCATTTGAGTCTTGATCACACTTAAAACGAAAAGCAACGATTTTGACCATATGCCAAAATTCTTCAATCGTTTTTGCATCAGGAAAGAAGCATTTTATCACCTGGACAAAAGCCTGTGGAACTCTTTCATTTGTAAAAGTACGATCTAACTCTTTCCGAAAGGAAAGATAAGGGTACCTTAGAGAAGTGTGCTAGATACTTCTATGTATCCACTGTACCCTAGACCCCCACTGCTTTAGCTGTGGGAGTTATCAAGAAAAAGATTCCTTACTATCTGTTAATTCAACGCTAGTCCAATCAAATAAAGCAATTTCTTCATAAAGTATTATAAAAACTTAAGCTATGCCCCAGTCTAAGTAATACTACAATTTGGTATGCTTTCAGGGGGTTAATCCATCTACTATCTATGAATGGAAAAAGAGGGCTGATGGAAAAAGGAGATGATTTGTTTGGGTATTCGCCGACAAAAAACTTTTTCGTATGTATCAAATGCAGGTGATGGTACCGTTTCAGTGATCAATACTTCCACCAATATGGTTATTGATACGATACCCATTGGTAATCTACCGACTGGAATAGCTATTACACCTGATGGTACACGAGTATATGTTTCAACAGCAGGTAATGATTCAGTAGCAGTGATCGATACCACTAGCAATATGGTGATTGATACAATCATGGTAGGAGATGGTCCTGTAGAAGTAGCTATAAACCCCAGTAGTACAAGGGTTTACGTAACTAATAATAATGTAAATTCAATTTCAGTTATCGATATTAGCACGAATATGGTGATTGGTACAATTATGGTAGGAAGTGGGCCACAAGGCATAGCTTTTACACCAGATGGGACATTAGCCTATGTAGCAAATGCAGGTGATAATACCGTATCAGTGATTAATACAGCCACGAATGTAGTAATCGACAGCATAATGGTCGGTGTTGGACCACAATTTATAGCATTTACACCAGATGGGACATTGGCCTATGTAACAAATAGTGGTGATGATACCGTGTCAGTCATAGACACCACCACAAACATGGTGATTGATACGATCACGGTTGGGAATTTTCCTATCGGGATTGCAATCATGCCAGATGGGACTAGAGCTTATGTTACCAATAATACGGATGATTCCGTATCTGTAATAAGCACTGCCACGAACATGGTGATTGAAACCGTCATGGTTGGAGATGGTCCTCAAGAAGGAATAAGCTTCACGCCAGATGGGACTAGATTATATGTCTCAAATGGTAATGGAAATACAGTTTCAGTTATTAATTCAGGAACGAATATGGTGATTGATACAATCACGGTAGGAAGCCGTCCTTTTGATTTAACAATAGGTACTGTGTATCTATAATACAACTTGTAGTGTATACAGGTGGGATTAATAGATGTAATACTCTAAAGCTAAAATCCTTGGAATGATGATTTTAATTAGTTTCTTGGATTAGATAGGAACAATAAAAAGGGATGACCATGGAAATGGTTATCCCTTTATGTTGATTGCTATTCATTGTGTGTCACAAACCAAATCTCTTGAGAGAGAATATTGAAATGTCATATTCGCTTTGTCCTTTTATTGCCATCTGGCTCAGTACTTCACCCATTACACTTCCAAATTTAAAACCGTGTCCGGAAAAACCGCAGGCAATGATGACGTTGTTATTTTCAGGGTGCTGATCGACGATGAAATCATGGTCGCTGGATAGCGTATATATACAAGTTTTTCCTTGCTTTAACGTCCCATTTGCTTCAGGCATATAGGCTCTAAGAAAATCACGAAGATCTCCTTCATCTGTATCATATTTTCCGAAGTTTTGTTTGTGTTGGTCTGGATCAATTTCTTGTCCGCCATCGGTTCTTCCTACCTTAAGACCCGCACCATTTATACTAGGAAATCCATAAAACATTTTATCCTTATCATCTACATAAAAAGATGGAAAATGACTAGAGTCATATAGGCCTTCAAGTGTCTCAAACCAGCCAACTACCTTACGGACCGGTTGAATCGGCAGGTTTAAATCAGGCAGCAGTTTGGCTGCCCATGCCCCTACTGTGACGATGATCTTTTTAGCCGTAAAAATGGTGTCTGATGTTACAATTTTTACTACTTCCTTACTGTTCATGCCGATTTGCTGAACGGGTGTATTAGTGACTAGCTGTGCCCCATTCTTGATTGCGATTTCCTTATAAGCCTGTATGGCCTTTTCACTATAGATTAATCCTGATTCCCCCTCAAAGCAGCCTATATAGTTATCCGGTATTGAAATACCTGGCCATTTTTCTTTTACCTCATTGGAACTTAACACCTGTAAAGGCAATTCATATTTTTTAGCAGCCTCAATGGTTTCATGAAGAAAGGAAGAATCACTTGGGCCAAGTCCGAGGACACCAGTTTTTTCAAAAACTTTATAGCCGCTTTCCTTTCCTAGTTCCTCCCATAACTGCTGGGCCCGTTTCACCAGTGTAACGTACTGCCGGCCTTCACCATATGCGTGCCTAATCATGCGCGTATCTCCGTGATGGCTTCCATGATTATGAGGCGGATCAAAGGCATCAATTAATAGGGTCTTTACATTTTGCTGTGCTAAAAAAGCGCCGGCTGCCATTCCCATTGTGCCAGCGCCAATGATAGCTACATCATAAACGGTTTCTCTGGTCATTTTATTGGCTCCACTCTTCATAATAGTTCTGGCCTGTTTAGAAGTAAACAGGCCAGTTCTTAATTAGTTTTGCTTATAGTCATCAAGGTAAGAGATTGGTTCTATGACTGGAACCGCCGCACCTTTAAAGTGTGATTGGATAAAGTCTGTAACCTCTTTGGAATGATAAATGTCTACAATTTCTTGGAATGTTTTGTTGTCCTTATTCTTCTCATGAGCAGCGATGATATTAACGTACGCTTTATTGCTCGCATCTTCTCTAAAAATTGGATCATTCGTAGGGTTTAAACCAGCGTTGATGGCCATATCACAGTTGATAACTGATGCCGCTGCGTCATCCAGACCACGTGCTGTTTGACCGGCATCAACCGGAACGATATCCAAGTTCTTTGGATTACTTTCAATGTTTTCTACTCCGCCAGCACCAGTAAAGCCTTCTTTTAATGTAATTAAACCTGCTTTTTGGAGCAATAGAAGAGCTCTTCCTAGATTTGTAGGGTCTTTTGGAATAATGATTTGGTCTCCATCCTTGATGTCATCGATGGATTCCACTTTTTTAGAATAGAGCCCCATTGGCCAGATATTGGTTGTCCCAATTGCAGCAAGCTCTAGATTACGGTCTTCTTTAAATTGATCAAAATAAACGACCGTTTGGAACGCATTTAAATCTACTTCTTCGGTATCAAGGGCAAGGTTTGGCTGCACATAGTCATCAAACTTAACAATTTCAATATCAATGTCCTTTTCACTCGCAAGCTTTTTAACTAATTCCCATGTTGGGGCTTCAGCGGATGTTGTTGCTACTTTGACTGTTTTATCATCGCTGCCACCGCTGGATTGAGAGCTGCATCCTGCTAGTAAAAGCAGTAAACCTACTAAAATAATTGCAAATTTTTTCATTGATATGATTCCTCCATGTTGTTTTTTAAAAGACTATTTTCTTCGTAACTTTTTAGAAATGAGGTTCCCCAATGATTGAACAAGTTGAACCATAATTACTAGTGTAATAACGGTTATGACCATTACCTCAGTTTTGAACTGGTTATACCCATAGGTAATGGCAAGGTCACCGATACCTCCGCCGCCAACTGCTCCTGCCATTGCTGAAGCGCCTATTAAACCAATAGTTGCAATAGTCATTGACAATACGATTGAGCCAAGAGCTTCCGGCAGGAGAAATCTCCAAATGATTTGCCAGGGAGTTGCACCCATTGCCTGTGCCAATTCAATTGTGCCTTTATCGACTTCAAGTAGTGAGTTTTCAACTAACCGCCCTATATAAAAGGCCGTATATAAGACCAGCGGCACGATGGCAGCTGTAGTACCAATGGACGTTCCCACAATAAAACGAGTGAAAGGTATGATGGCCACAACCAGGATAATGAATGGAATGGAACGAAAAATATTAATAACCACATTCAGAATATTGAAAACAATGGAATTCTGCAGTATGCCGTTTTCTCTTGTGATAACTAAAACTACACCTATCGGTAAGCCAATGAGGACGGAAATAATAAGAGCGGCTATGACCATATAAAGAGTCTCATTAATAGAACCAAAGAACTCAGGCCAAAACCATGACCAATCAAATGGCATCCTCCGTCACCTCCCTAATGACAGCGTTATGTTCTCTTATATAGTCGACAGCACGCTGGATTTCTTCTTGATCACCTTTAAATTCAACCAGCAGGTTCCCAAATGGACTACCTTGAAGCTCGGTTACCATACCGTGAAGCACATTTAAGTCAATGGAAAAATTCTTTGCTGTATTTGAGATTAATGGCACACTGGTCGAGCTGCCTTTAAAGATGATCCGATAGATGTTATGGAGACTCGTCTGACTGCTTTCCATAATTATTTTTTGAATCGACTTTGGTATGTTGTCGTTCAAGACAGTTCGCACAAAGCTTCTGGCAATCTTTGTTTTTGGCTCGGTGAAAACATCAATGACAGCCCCCTGTTCCGCAATTGTCCCATTTTCAATAACGGCAACTTTATCGCATACGTCACGAATCACGTTCATTTCGTGGGTGATCATTAGAATGGTAACGCCGAATTCAGCCCTAACCTTGCGTAATAGCTCTAGAACAGCCTCAGTTGTATTAGGGTCCAAGGCGGATGTCGCTTCATCGCATAATAGGATATCAGGGTCTGTAACTAATGCCCTTGCAATTCCGACTCTTTGCTTTTGACCTCCCGACAACTGCTCGGGATAATGGTTCATCCTGTCCCTCAAGCCGACGAATTCAAGTAACTGTTCCACTTTTTGCCTGATCTCATTTTTTGGTCTTCCTTCCAAGATAAGAGGCATGGCTACATTGTGGAAAATAGTTTTTGAGTGTAATAGATTATATTGTTGGAAAATCATCCCAATCTTTTTTCTTTGTTTGCGTAATTCCTTGGGAGTCAGGGATAAAAGATCGATACCATTTATAAGGACTTTTCCTGAGGTGGGGCGTTCCAATAAGTTTACACAACGGATCAGCGTACTTTTTCCAGCACCGCTAAAACCGACCACACCAAATATTTCACCTTTATCAACTTGAAGGCTTATTCCTTTCAACGCTTCCACTTTTTTCTCGTTGCCTTTTCCATAGACTTTATGGACGTCTTCAAGTATTAACATGCTATGAAACTCCTTTCCGACCTTCTCATTCATACAAAAAACCTCTCTCATTTAGAAAGAGGTTTTTATCCTTAAACCGTATCTTTCAGAATGAAACACCCTGCAGGAATTAGCACCTTTCTTTAAATGATGGTTGCTGGACGTCCTCGGGCCAGTCCCTCAGTCTCTCTGGATAAGCTATTTTTTATATATTAAGATAATATTTAAAATTAGGACAATTGTCAATCATATTTTCACTATTTATATGTTGTTTACTGTGTTTATTAGACTTTTAAAAAAAATGGAGCCTTAATTATTGGTTTTTTAGAAATCTTAAATAAAACGAGAATGAAACAATCACAAGCATTGCATATCCAATCCTGTATTACGGATAAACTAACTGAAATGTTACATATTACATAAATTTTCATCAGTATTCTACAAATTTATTGGAATTTTGCTATTATAATACTAACTACCTTTTCACTAGACTGGTAGATTAATTTTCTTTATTGGAAGGAGCAGGTTATTCTGAAAGTGCTAAAACAGAAACTAAAACAACTCTTAGCCACTGTAACGACAACCGCTTTGATTTTCGGTGCAGCAGTTGGGACAACACCGCTAAAGGCAGAGGCAGTTACAGGAGGGGAACCTGAAGAAACAAAGATTACCATCCTTGGTACATCTGATATTCATGGCCGGTTTGTTCCATGGGATTATGACCTTGATGGAGCCAATACAAGCGGCAGTCTTACACAGCTTTATACGATTGTGAAACAGGTAAGAGCGGAGAATCCGAATACGATACTAGTGGATATAGGCGATATGATCCAGGGGAATTCGGCAGAATTATTTAACGCCTATCCAATGTCCTCAGCTGCAACAGCCATGAATGCAATGGGCTACGAACTCTGGACCATGGGAAACCATGAGTTTGATTTTGGACTGGATGTCCTTAAGAAAATTACTGATCAATTCACTGGCAGCCTTCTTGCTGGAAATGTCTATAAAGAGAACGGTGACAGATACTTTCCTGCACATAACATTATTGAAAAAGCCGGGATCAAAATTGGTTTTATTGGAATGACAACCCCGATGACAGCAGTATTTAAAAAGGGTAGCGATAAAATTGCCGGTATTGAATTTAAAGACCCGGTTACTGAGACTCAAAAAGCTATTGATGAGATTGAAGGGCAAGTTGATGTGATGGTCGGCATCATGCATATGGGCGTAGATAATGAGAATGGTGTAGCGAATACAAGTGTAACGGATATCGCAAATGCTAACCCTGAACTGACAGCAATTTTCGCTGGTCATATGCACAAACTTGTAAAGAGCCAAGAAATTAATGGCGTTCTTGTCACAGAACCTGACAAATATGGAACACATATTTCAAGAATTGATCTAACTTTTACAAAACAAGATGGAGAATTTGTTTTAAAAGATAGAAGTACGACTGCAATCCCTGTTAAATCAAGTGATGGAACGATTGTAAATTCAGATGAAGGGCTTCTGGAGCTGCTTCAGCCGTATCATGAGATTGCACGTGCCGATGCCAATACGGTTATTGCTGAATTAAAGGGCATAAATATGGTTCCTAAAAATGAAATTAAAGGTATTCCAAGTGTGCAAACTCAAGAAACTCCTTTAGCGGCTTTCTTTAATGAGGTTATGCTTCATTACGGAAAAACCGATGTAGTTGCACACCAAATCGATAACGATAATGCAAAACTTGATGTAGGAGCTATTAAGAAGAAGGATATATCCTACAATTACCAGTATGCAGGCGGGGAAGTTTCCGTTTATAACATAACAGGTAAAGATTTGAAGGATTATATGGAGTGGTCTGCAGGTTATTTCAATCAGTCAAGACCTGGTGATGTAACCATTAGCTTTGACAAAACACGCCGTGCTTCAAAATATAGTACAAACGATTTCTTTGGTGGAATCACGTATGAAATTGATTTGACAGAGCCATATGGCAGCCGAATCAAAAACATTCGTAAACTGGACGGTACTCCAATCAAACCTGAAGATGCTTTAACAATTGGTATGAACGCATATCGTATGGATTTCTTAGTATCCAATCAAGGTCCAATGGCAGGACGTACTTTTGAAAAGGTATGGTCTACTCAAGATGAGGATTCTTTCGGTGATACGGAAGGTACCATCCGCAGACTAGCAGTTCGTTATTTACAGGAAGTTAAGAATGGTGTGTATACAGCAGTTCAGCCAAATAATTGGAAGATTGTCGGCGTTGATATGACTTCTGATGTTCATAAAGACGTTACGTACTTAATCAACCAAGATTTTAATGGTTCCTAAAACAGCTGACGGCAAATATACGAATGTTGCCTCTATTAATGTATTAGATCCTGTAACACAAGAAGAAATCAATGACTTGTCTACTATAGCAAATGTGGATCCAAGTGAATTTGTTAATCTTAAGACCAAAGGTGAATTCTATTCACTGCTTGTTCAAAAATTAGCTGGTACAACTCCAGATGAAAATGAAGGTAGCCAACCTGTCCCTGGTACTAACCCTGAGGAAGAAAATGGGGACACGAAGGACCCAGTTGGAACAACTCCAACTCCAACTGAAGACACTACTGGAAATGATAAATCAGCTAAGGACACTAATAATAAACTGCCAAATACAGCAACTAATATGTACAATCTGTTAGGCTTAGGGCTTTTATTGTTAGCTGTGGGTGCGGCTTGGCTTGTTAGACAAAGAAGAGCAAGAATGGAGTAATAAAGTTTGATTTAATTTAAGTAAGTCCGCTTCGTGTTATAACGAAAGGGGCTTACTTTTTTTGTGTTATTTTTGGTGCAAATAAATAAGTAGAGGCAATTTCAATTAATAATATATCTGTAGGAGGAGAATGATGGTTTTGATCATTTCTTTTTCTTTTTTAACTTTAGCAAACTTATTAGCTGCTCATAAATCGTTCCTAGATGGATGACGGTCCCAATCAATTTAAGTATAATCAAATTATTAAAGGCTAATAGGACGTGAGTATAAAGTGAAAAAGGTAACGGTTAAAGACTTAGTTCGGAGGTTTTCCTTGAAGGTACTGGCTGGTGAAAACCAACTGGAGAAAGTGATTACACAATCAAGAGTGCATCGACCGGGATTGGAGTTTGTTGGGCATTTTGATTTTTTTCCAACCGAACAAGTTCAAATTTTAGGAACAAAGGAAATTACCTATTTACATAAATTAAGTAAAGAGGAACGGAAAGTTCGAATCGGAAATATTGTTCAATATCATCCGCCATGTTTTATCATAACAGCTGGTGAAGTAGGACTTACCTACCTGATGCACCATTGCACAGAGCAAGGGATCCCTTTGCTAATAACGAAACAGCCGGAGACTACTTCAGAATTTATCCCCAAAGTGGATGCATATTTAATAAAGGAATTAGCACCACAAATCACGGTACATGGGGTTTGTATGAATGTGTCTGGTATTGGGATTCTAATTCGTGGTAGTTCAGGGGTAGGGAAAAGCGAGACGGCCCATACGTTAATTCGCCGAGGACACCGGCTTGTTTCGGATGACATCGTTGTCCTTAAGAAGCTGAGTTCCCAAACGATTTTGGGCACTCATGATGAAAAATCCAAGGAATTCTTGGCTCTTCGCAGTATAGGGTTGTTGAACGTGGTCCGTATTTACGGCCGCAAAGCTTTTCAAGACGAAACCCGAATTGCCCTAGATATTCATTTAACCAAATGGGAAAAGGATGCCTTGTATAACGATCTGGAACAAGAATATCTCACTACCGACTATTTGGGTGTTAAAATTCCTTCGATTGAAATCCAGCTTCAACCTGGACGTGATGTGGCGGGGTTAATTGAGGCAGCAGCAAATAACTGGTATTTAAAACAGCTGGGATATAGTGCCGCGGAAGAATTCATGAGCAGGATTGAGGCGGAGATTACGGAATCTGATAACTAAAAAACCTATTTTGGTAAATTACCGTGAGCCTTACCATAAATAGCAGGCAGCTTAATTTTGATATGAATTGCCATCTTCTTTCATTAACCCACGTCTTTTCAATTAAAGGGCTAGTTAAGTTCATGGTAACTTGAATTCAATTTGGTTAAATTACTTGTAAAAATAGGAGATTTCTCTATGTATGACTATTTGATCTTCGCCAGTTTATGCGTCATCATTTAGAAATCGTTACGGTACTATCTGCTATATTGTTAATACGTTCGGGTGAAGCAGAGAATCTATTCTATGCATATTAAGTGCATAGAAAGTTTTTTTTCAAATAGGCGTGAGCGTTTCTGCATTCAGCAGGAACGCTTTTTTGCTAATGTGGCAGTAGAACAATTTTGTAAAATAAGAGTTGATCATAGATTAGAAATTAGAAATAGGAACCAATTTTCATGAATAGGAATCATTGGTAATTTCATTATTTTAAGGAAATAATATATAAGGTATTGTGGAATAGAACAAACAGAAGAATAAAAAGAGATATACCAATTTATAGGAGTAGGTTGCATGCAAAATAAATTGCTTTATATTATATTGGTTTCCTTATTCCTTATCTGTTTGACAGGTTGTCAAACAGATAAGGATAATGAAATAAAAAATAGTGAAGTATTTATACAGCCTAATGATCAAATGGTTCGCTTAAATGGAAAATGGGATTTTTATAGTAACCAATTATTGTTACCAGATGATATCCCTAAAATAAATCATTCAGCTGCACAAACAATGGAGGTCCCTGGAACTTGGGATATAAGAAATGGTTATGGTACTTACCATTTGATTATCCATTTTCCTGAAAATAGAATAGGAAAACCCCAAGCCTTGTACTTGCCCAAAATTTACACTGCTAATCGACTCTATATCGATGAAGAACTTGTTTCAGAAATTGGGAAAATAGCCATGGCAGAAAAGGGGAGTGTACCATTTGGCAAGCCCAGCATTACTTATTTTAATCCATCTCAAAAGAAGGTGCATGTATTATTACAGGTTTCAAATTATTATCATCGTAAAACAGGGATAACAGGTTCCGTTTATTTAGGAGATCCCAATAATATTGAAGAAAAAATGAAGTTGAAAATTTTTCTTGAATGGTTTAGCATTGGTGCACTAATTGCAATCGGTATAAATCAGTTAAATCTGTACTTCAATCGAAGAAAAGACTCCGTATCCTTATATTTTAGTTTGTTTTGTCTTTTAGTAGGGATTCGGGTGTTATTAGTTGGGGATTCCTATATCTTTCACATATTCCCAGCCCTTAGATGGGATTATGCTTTCAAATTAAACTATATCATTGTATTTTTATGTATTCCTCTATTTATAAAGTATTTTTCTGCAATTTTTCCTAATGAAATGAGAAGGACATTTCTAGCAATTTCAGTTGTGAGTTCATTAATTTGTATCCCAATTGTGATTTTTACTACTCCAATAATTTTTACAAATACTGTTTATATTCTATATTTATTATTACTATTATTAATTCCATATTTCTTACGTGTATTAATAAAAGCTATCATTCAAAAACATGAAGGAGCAAAGGTAATAGGAGTGTTTTTTGCCGTTCTTATAGCAACCGTTATTAATGATATCCTTTATAATGAACAAATGATTCATACCATGCTTTTAATGCCAATTGGATTAGTTGCATTTTGTGCAGCTCAGTCGTATTTGGTTTATAAAAAGTTTTCAAAAGCATTTGAGGATGTGGAAATTCTTTCAAGTCAACTCGAAATTACCCAGAAGGAAATAGTTTTTAGATTAGGAGAAATTACGGAAACAAGGTCTAAAGAAACAGGTAATCATGTAAGGCGTGTTGCAGAATATTCCCAATTTCTTGCATCAAAATATGGTTTACAAAGCGATGAGATAGAGTTAGTGAAACTTGCCTCTCCTTTGCATGATATTGGTAAGGTTGCTATTCCAGATTCAATTTTGAATAAACCAGGTAAACTAACGAATGAAGAATTTGCTATCATAAAAACTCATACAGAAATAGGGTATCAAATGTTAAAACATTCAAATACAAAGCTTATGGAAACAGCAGCAATTATTGCATATACCCATCATGAAAAATATGATGGCACTGGGTATCCTAGAGGATTAAAGAAGCAAGAAATCCCTTTGTATGGGAGAATTACAACAGTATCAGATGTATTTGATGCTTTAAGTTCTAAGAGGACATATAAAAAGTCTTGGGAAATCAAAGATATTATAGAGTATTTCAAATGTGAAAAAGGTAAACATTTCGATCCTATTCTAGTAGAGATATTCCTTGATAATGTGAATGAGTTTTTAAGAATTAAAGAAAAGTTTAAGGATTAATCGATCTGAAAAGGAGAGGTTCATGCGAAAGGAGGCATAGGCGAGGAATGAATTAATATCTTTATTGCAACCATAAGTAAATGAGGTTTTGCGAAATATTTTAATTTGAGAAAAGGCAGGGTCTTATAAAGGACTCTGCCTTTCTAACTATCAATTTGCTATAGACTTTAAGCTGCAGTTCTAGTTTCGAATGTTTGTTGCTGTTTTCGGAGTCGTATTTGGTTAACGTACCAAAATGTAACTGCCAATGTAATGAAGCAGCCGATGATCATGGATAGTTGATAGTTTAGTTTAAATCCTTCCGGTGCGTAGAAGATATAAGAGCTGACAACTCCTGTCATGAACAATGCCGGAATACCGCATATCCAATGGAACTTACCATGACGCAAGCAATAGATCGTCGCAGTCCATAAGGTAACTGTCGCGACAAGCTGGTTAGACCAACCCACGTACCTCCATAAGAATGAGTAATCAATGGTAGATAAATAAAGTGCAGGGAGGGTAACTGGGATCGAATAAAGTAATGCTTGCTTCCAGTTTGTTTGCTTTTTTGCTCCAACCATCTCACTTAAGATCATCCGTGACGAACGTAGTGCTGTATCTCCTGTTGTTATTGGCAAAATAATTACACCTAATATCGCTAAGATTCCGCCCATTGTACCTAAAAGAGAGGTAGATATTTCGTTTACTGCACCAGCAGGTCCGCCGGCCGCTATGGCTGCTTGCAATCCTTCTGTACCATTAAAGAACGTCATTCCGGCTGCAGCCCAGATTAGGGCAATGATTCCCTCACCGATCATCGCTCCGTAAAATACTTTGCGCCCGTCCCGTTCATTCTTCAACGTTCTGGCAACAATGGGGCTTTGTGTACAATGGAACCCTGAAATCGCTCCACACGAGATGGTAACCATTAACAATGGCCAAATTGGCAATTTCTTTGGATGAAGATTAGCGAATGTAATATTTGGGATCGTTTTGCTGCTAAATAGTAAAGCTACTGCAATGGCTACAGCCATAAAAATTAAAATGGCTCCAAAGAGAGGATAAATTTTTCCGATTACTTTATTTACTGGTAAAACAGTAGCAATTAAAAAATAGACAAAAATGATAATAAGTGCTGCACCGAATGATATTGGTGTGACTTGTGCAATCAATTGTGCCGGTCCTGCAGTAAACGCAGCCGCTACTAGAATCATTAACACGAGTGATACGATATTAATGATTACTTTCATGTTTTTACCTAAATAGCGCCCTACAAGTGATGGATATTGTTCACCGTTATGTCGGAGTGACATCATTCCGGAAAAATAATCATGAACCGCACCTGCAAAAATAGAGCCGATCACAATCCAAATGAAGGCAATAGGCCCAGATAATGCTCCCATCAATGCACCGAAGATGGGGCCTAATCCGGCGATATTTAATAATTGAATAAGCCAGCCTTTCCACCAAGGCATTGGAACAAAATCAAGTCCGTCTTCTTTCGTATAGGCAGGTGTTTTCCTATTAGGATTTATGCCAAAAATTCGCTCAACCAACTTTCCATATAGCAAATAACCTAAGATTAATAGAGCGATTGCTGCTAAAAATGTTAACATGATTGAAACCTCCTGATGTCAGTAATAACAATTTTCTGAAAATATGTATTTATATTATCAAAAAACGAAAAATCTATCAATTCATTATTCTGAAAAATCGAATGATTCGAATAAAATTATTGGAAAATAGCAATTAAAGAGAGTGGATTCTTTCGTTTAAAAAGTGAAAGGGCCGTATAAAGTTAATGGACTAGTGGTAGGTTTTGTTAAGAATGTAATGATGTTATTATTTAGGGGAGAGTATTACCTTCAACTGCAAATCATTGGTATTTTAAAGCAGCAAAAATAAAAAGAAATAAGCTGAACAAGTCATTTTATTTTATGACATACCTTGGCCAGCTTATCCGACATAATTCTTCCGTTCCAAAAAAGAAAAGTCCACATACATAGAAATAAGAAGTAATCAATACGTTGCAATTTTTAGAAAAAGAGAGCCGAGTGGCTCTCGAACAACTCAATTAAGCTTGTCATTTAAGTGACGGTTTGATGCAATATCTCCATTATTGTCGAGGAGATGTGTCATGCCTCTTACCAGCGTGTCATCTTCAAGCAGGCTCCAAATGTGGTATCCTAAGTCTTCTCTTTTTAGTAATACTTCTTCTAAGACTTCAACAGTACCAAAGTCATTAAGATCGTGTGCACGTTTTATCGTTTTTCTTAACATTCCTTGAATCTTAATTTCATGCTCGAGGTCATTTCGAAGATAGTCACGCATTGTATAGCGTCCTTCATTTTCATGTTTTATATATGATATTTCATGCTGAGTAACTGGATGAGCAGTTGGTACTACTCCTAATCGTGCAACTCGTTCTCCAACCTTATCGATGTGATCTTGAGTCACATCTATATGCTCATCTAAAATATGATGCAAGCTGCCAAAGGATTCAGCTCCCTCTGTTAACCAATGATGCTTTGTATACTGGTGTAAGGCTACATTTAAAGCACATAAATGTTCATCAAGCATTAATCCCATCTCTAACCGTGTATCATAAGGGAGACTAATGCCGCTGCCTTCCTTTCTAGCAGTTCTAGGCTCTTGCCTTAGAATCATCTCATTTGAATGAGGACTGGTATGCCCCGGCATATTCGGGTCAAAGCCTGATTTTGACAGCTTAAATTCATCTGGTGACATACCTTGTAGATCGTGGTTTTGCAATAAAATCCCTCTTTTCTTAAAATATAATTTCACTACTATATAAATTCTCCCCTTCAATTTCTTTCTCCCTCTGGTACTTACTACCAAATTCATTAATTATCGATTACTGATTTATTTAAACAAAATCAAGGAGCATTCTATTCCAGTAATGAGTTAAATGTAACGGTAAGAGACTGACCATCTATGTGTTCAAATGAGCTTACTCAATAAACCTGACCCGTTACTTCCATAAAGTAAAAATGTACAAATGATAATTGACAAGTTCTGTAAGTACTTTATTTCTCCGCGGTACAATAAAGATAAATATACTTGCGGTAAGGGTCAGTCCCCACTAAGTTAAAGCAGTGGGGGACTGACCCCAATTTTTTTGATTGATTTTAATAAGAACAGTCGTCTACTAACGAGTCAAACTCCCTCTTGTATTACCTAGTAGACTTTATACTGAGCATAAAATAGTTCATTTTCAGGTGACTTTGTGAAAAGATGCACCTAAACTAACGTGGCAGGACCTTTAGAAGAGAGCTGAACAAGAAGTAGAATTATTGAGGCTTATCAAGTGTCAAGGCATATTATTTTGATTATAGCAATGAAATGAATACCATTTGGCGATGAATTATTTTACTAAGTTTTTATTGTTTTTACTGATATATGCAAAGTTAGCAGTACATAATAAAGTAATAAGGTTTACTTCTGTAAAATAATGTATATTATATTCTCTTTTAAGACAAGAAAAGTAGGTGAACAAAGTGGGGAAATATCAATTGGATACCAAAGGTCAGGTAGCTGTGACAAAGTTTCATGAAAAACAGAGGCCTTCCAAATTTGATAAAAAGCAGCAACTTGAAAAAATACGTGCGGAGTATTTGAAAAAGAAGCAAAAACAAACAGATAAATAATATGAATGAAAACATAGGAAGACTAAAATCTCCCTATGTTTTTCTTATTCGAAGTTCTTTTTCAATTGTGATAGGTTTATTATTCTCATAAATTTCAGATCCGGTGACAAAAAACTCGTCATAAGATACCCATTCCTCACTAAAAATCAGTGGTAGAATCAATAGATCAGCCGTTATTGGATACACCCGTAATCCCGAGCAGAAATTTTAAAACATTATCAAGAAATATAATGTTGGAAGTTGCAAGGTCAATGAAATAATTTATAGAACTAACGTGTGCGATATTGGAACAAGGTCCTGATGGATCTTTTACTGCACAGTACAACCTTACTATTCAATTGAATGAGGAAATAAACAATCTGTTTTCGAAATTTTTAAAAGCAGATACGGTCATGTTTGAAAGTTATTTATTTGAACATAAATATCGGAAATTTGCAAGATTCGCATTTTAATACGCTAACTAATTTTTACCATGAAAAAACCTCACTTAGTTCTATAATGGTGTGCCGCATCACAAGTAGATGCGGTTTTTTTATTTTCTGTATTAACTGGTTATTTATTGGAAAACTTTATAAAATAGAAAGGGGAGACAAAGCAGTCGATATAACAAGTTAGGATAGATTAATAGAATCTAATCGATGCAAGGCATAGGTCTGGAAGGAGTGGTTTAAATGAATCAAATGCTTCAAATGGGAGCAAACGCTGCTTTAAGTTCTCAAAAAGGTAATGTTACGGTTAGCTACGAAATTTCAAATACGATCGATATTTCTTTAACAGCTTTCCTTTTAACTGATTCAGATAAGGTGCAAGGAGATAGTGGGATCATATTTTATAATCAACCAAAGGGCCCTTTTGGAGTGGCCACCCTTATACCACCTGTGAACGTGAGGGATACAAAAGTACATAAAATGGAATTTGACATGAGTAAAGTCCCTGAAGGTATTACTAAAATAGCTATTACGCTTACAGAGGATAATGGTAATGGTTTTTCAAATGTAAAAAACTTAAAGGCCGAGATCGTTACGGATGGCGGCATTATCCAACTCATCCCGTCTAGTTTTGCAAATGAAAATGGAATAGTAGTATTAGAATTATATCTAAGAAATGGCCAAACAAAGGTAAGGTCAGTATGGCGTGGATTTGATTCTGGTCTTGAAGGCTTATGCAAAAATTATGGTGTTGAGGTTGGTTCTGAGGAGCAAAATCCATCTGAACCTAAAGCTAATGATGAAATAGTTATGAAAGAACCTGATAAAACCTTGACAGTACCTGAAATGAAAACTAGTCAAAATGCCTTGTCGGCGATCAGCCTTGAAAAAGTAAAGGGGAAGATAAGTCTCGACAAAGGTCAAAAGCCAGTCATTATTGAAAAAACACCAGAAATTACGGCAACTGTATCTTGGAAGACTGGGACAGATTATGATATATATGCTTTAGTTTATACAAAGAATGGTAAGCAGATTGATGTAGCTATGTTTGGAGCGAAGGGAACACCTCCTCTCAGACGGTATGGTAATGGCGCAGTGGAACATATGGGCGATGTTGGCAGAAACAGTTCATCAGTGAAAACAGAAATCATTAAATTACGGTTAACGGACGATATTCTCGCAGTTGTTCCTGTGGTTTATTCTGCTCAATCAAATGGAACAGGCTCCTTCTACAGGTACCAGGTGTCCATAAGTATCGATAATCATAGTGGAACTTCCGTGACCATATCTGCTAAGAATGCAAACAATAATGATAGAATTTATACATGTGTGCCCGGAATGCTTCATAATACGCATGATGGAGTGATCATCAGTCCCTTAGAACTTTATAGTAAGCCAAACTCAGAGCATCGGCCAATACTTAAGATGGGTGCCTCCAATATGGTAGAAGTGATAATGGATAAGGGACCACTAAATGATTACAAGTAGATATGCGGTTTTTAAAGATACCATTATTAAAGGTGATACAGTTTTTTGTATCACCTTTTTGGCTGTGTTAATTCTCCCCCCTTCACATCTATATAGAACGAATTTGTCTTAATGAAGGGAGACACCAGAAACCTTATCAATGTTTATGTAATTCCTATCATCGGCATTAAATTGGATCCACTTCTGGGATTGATTGAATACAAGTCTACATACCCATTTGCGAATGCTATTATCGAGAAGTATGTTAAAGTTGCTAGATTATCTCGATAACTATACGTGTGTTTTGCCTTATCAATTTAAGACTGACTAGCTTGACACGTTCATGATAAATTTGGAGCGTTTTTTTATTTTCCCAAAAGAAATGAGTTTGCTTCCAATTCTGTGGGAAGAAAAAATATTTATGATAACAACAATAACTTTAATTTTTTAAATAAAATGTTTAGTTAACAGGTTTGCTTCTTAAATTAAGCTTGTTAAAATTTATCTAATAAAGAAAAAGCGCTTTCTTTAATAAAAGCAATGCAAAAACACTAATGAAAATGGAGGGAATAGAATGGGGCAAACAAATGAATTGGTACATAGAATGGCGAGCAAAACAATTAAACTTGTGGATGCATTCGGAAATCCTGTTACAGGAGAGGAAATTCAAATAAAACAGACCAATCATAAGTTCTTATTTGGCTGCGGCATTTTTGATGCAATCGATGTAGCAAACAAAAATGTACCAGCAGACAGACTTGCATTTCAGGAAGTAAAACTGGATATGTTCTTAGACGTATTTAACTCTGCCACACTACCTTTCTATTGGGGAATGTTCGAGCCTGAAAAAGGAAAACCACGCACAAAAGAATTAAAAGCAGCTGCTCAGTGGTTAAAGGAAAGAAACATAACCGTAAAAGGACACCCGCTTTGCTGGCATACCATAACTGCTCCATGGCTTCTTGATATGAGCAATGAAGAAATCCTGAAAGCACAGTTTGCTAGAATTGAACGGGATGTAACAGATTTCAAAGGGCTCATCGATATGTGGGATGTGATCAATGAAGTTGTGATCATGCCAATATTTGATAAGTACGACAATGGCATTACAAGGATCAGTAAAGACCTTGGCCGTGTCGGCATCATAAAAGAAATGTTTGCAAAAACACGTGAATACAATCCAGGTGCGACACTATTATTAAATGACTTTAATACATCTATTAATTATGAAATCTTAATTGATGGATGCTTAAACGCAGGCATCCAAATTGATGCGATTGGTATTCAGTCACATCAACATCAAGGATATTGGGGACGTGAAAAATTAGAAGACGTATTAGACCGTTTCTCGCATTTCGGTCTTCCGATTCACTTTACAGAAAACACATTGACATCCGGACATCTGATGTCACCTGAAATTGAAGATTTGAATGATTATCAGATTCCAGAATGGCCATCTACACCAGAATTCGAAGAACGTCAGGCGAAAGAAGTAGAAGAAATGTATTCTATATTGTTTAAACATCCTCTTGTAGAAGCGATTACGACCTGGTCCTTCAGTGACGATGGTGCATGGCTTGGTGCTCCCGCTGGATTTGTCAGAAAAGATAACAGCCCAAAACCATCATATGAGGTGTTAAAGAAACTAATCAAAGGTGACTGGTGTACAAATGTAACTGCTAAAACTGATGACAACGGAATGGTATCATTTGAAGGATTCCTTGGCGATTACGACCTTTTATGTGGTGGTAAAAAGTTAAGCGTCAAATTAGAGAAAAATGCTGAAACAGTACAGTTTGTAATCTAATAAAACAAAGCTATTCCATTGTTGTCGGGAATAGCTTTTTATAATCTATTTTGTTTGATGAAAATATCACTATGTCTAATAGAGTAAAGGTATATCTTTTACCACAGGCATATCGATGGAACAAGTTTTAGTCGACAAGGCTACATCGAGCCGATTGAAATTCAGATTGATGGAACGATACCTCAAGTAGAGATGACATCTTGTTGACCCAATGGGGGAACGCGGGTCGGACGTGGGAAATATCCTGCTTATCTCGCATGCAATCTTTTCTGTAAAGATGAGGAAATGTAGTCTGGATATTTCGGTGCTTGGATGGATGGGAAATTCCTGAAAATTACCCAAGATGGAAAAGATGGTGCCGAGAATGGGATATATCGCCAATAGGATTCAGCTACGGCTGGATTTAAATATTTCGATTGTAAAGGGATTCATAGAGTGAAAATCAAGGTTCGAAGGTAATGCCGTGGAATCTTCGAGGTAAAAGCTTCTTGAAACGGACCAACGTTCGCTACTGCTGCATAAGCAGGTGAGGTGAACCGTATCATAAGTCAAAGATCTTCTTTTCTTAACAGAATAGAAGATCTTTTTATTTATCCACATTTATTGTACAATTTTTATATATCCATTAAATTACAATAGGTAAGTACATAAGTCAGGGGAAAAACCATGGAGTCTATTAAAAAAAAGTTAATCGTGAATTCCGATAAGGGGAACTTATTGAGAGAGTTAGTTAAATCGATGAATGAGTGTGAGCGGTTTTATTTTAGTGTTGCCTTTATTAATTTTAGCGGACTACAGCTTCTATTAGATCCCTTGAAAGAAGCAGAAGAAAAGGGCATTAAAGGGAAAATTATTACTTCTACATATCTTAATTTTACCGATGCTAAGGCTTTAGAGAAAATCAAAGAGTTTAGTAATGTTAATTTAAAGGTGTTTGTTACAGATAAAGAGATTGGGTTTCATACAAAAGCATACATATTTGAGTACAAAGATAGCTACAAAGTGATTATTGGTTCCTCTAATATTACTCAGAGTGCTCTTAAAAGCAATATTGAGTGGAATGTAGAGATTATTACGAAAGAGAAAGGTCGCTTTATTCAGGATGTACTTAAGGAATATGATTATCTTTGGAATATGAGTACGGATGCAGACCAAGATTTTATTAATAGATATGAAGAGTTTTTAAAGAGCTTTAAGAATACGCAAAAAACGCACCAATTGATTTATGAAAATAAACAATACATTGTTGCAAATCGTATGCAAAAGCGGGCGATGGAAAATTTAGAGAGATTACGAAGCTTTGGAGAGAGTAAAGCGCTTGTTATAGCTGCCACTGGTACTGGAAAAACATTTATGTCTGCCTTTGATGTGAAAAATTATAAGCCTAAGAAACTTCTTTTTGTTGTCCATAGGGAAGAGATTCTCAAAAAAGCTAAGGAAACCTTTGAATTACTTCTTCCAAACGCAGGTCTTACATTTGGCCTATTAACAGGTAACCATAAGCAGAAAAAGGTGGATTATGTTTTTGCGACGATTCAAACCATTTCTAAATGCTTTCAGGAGTTTGAAAGAGATGAATTTGATTACCTAATTATTGATGAAGCCCATCATGCAACGAGTCCAACCTATCACACGATTCTAGAGTATTTCAAACCTAAATTTACGTTGGGGATGACAGCCACACCTGAACGAAGTGATGGGTATAATGTCTTTGACCTTTTTGATCATAACGTTGCTTTAGAAGTTCGCTTACATGAAGCTTTGGAAGATGACTTGGTGATTCCGTTTCATTATTTTGGGATAACTGATATTGAAGGTATTAACCTTAGCGATGTTAATATTGACGATATTACAGAAATCACTAAGAGGTTAAAGGTAAATGAACGAGTGGACTTCATCATCGAGAAAATGGACTTTTATGGTCATGATGGTCAGAAAAGAAAAGGACTTGGTTTCTGTGCTAGTATTGAGCATGCTCAGTATATGGCTAGTGAATTTAATAAAAGAGGCTATCAAAGTGTTTGTTTATACGGTGCTGATTCACCGGGAACACGAGAACGCTTTATTAATAGGTTAGAAAATGACCAAGACGAATTAGAATTTATTTTTACTGTAGACATTTTTAATGAAGGCGTCGATATTCCTTCAATTAATACTGTACTTATGTTAAGACCAACTAATTCACCGATTGTATTTATACAGCAGCTAGGTAGAGGTCTGCGTAAGTATGCGAATAAAACCTTCTTAACTGTACTTGATTTTATCGGAAATCATAATAAAACTTTTCTCGTTGCCCTCGCACTTAACGGTAGCCGATACTACGATAAGGAAAGCTTAAAGGTGGCTATTGCAACAGGGTTTGCTAATATTCCTGGGTGTACTCATATTCAAATGGATAAGATATCGCAGGAAAGAATTTTGGCTCAGATTGATAATGAAAATTTTAATTCTATGAAATATTTGAAGGAAGAATACTTCGAGTTTAAGAAGCTCAATCAAGGCCGTATTCCTTACCTTTTACTAGATTATTTGAAATATGATGGCGCACCTGATCCTGTTAAATTCATTGATCGTGAAAAAACATACTTACAATTCGTGGCAAAGATAGAAAAAGACGATTTCCTAAAGGACTGTCTAAATAATGAAGGGTTTGAAGGGGCTTTAAAAGAATTATCAAGTAAACTGCCAATCAAGCGAATTCATGAGTTTGTAATCCTCCGATATTTATTAGAAAACGAAGAGATTGATCTAGATATTGCAAAGCGAAAAATTCTAAAAATGATAGACTCAGTGGATGATGATAGTATTGTTCATGCTTTTGAATGCTTAAATCAGAACTACTATGATAGTATCCAACTAAAGAATAAGCCTAAATTAGTGCGGTATAGCAGTGGGAGATTAACGAAGACGCAACTTTTTAAAGAACTATTAGAAAATGAAGAATATAAGAAGTTTATTGAGGATCTTATTACCTATGGTATTTTCCGTTATGAAAAGGAATTTAAAGCTGAGTACTATGGGGTTCCACACTTTAAACTGTATGAACAATATCAAATGGTGGACACTGCTTTACTTTCTAATTATCGAAAAATTCATAGTTCCTACAGGGGTTCTGGACTACTGACAAATGGAAATGACTACTTCTTATTTATTGATCTGCATAAAGAAGAGGATATAAAGGAGAGCATTAAGTATCAGGATAAATTTATTAATGAAAGGTACTTCCAATGGCAAACGCCAAACAGTACCTCTCAAAATACGGATAGAGGGCAAAATATTATTTATAATAAGCGCCGTTCTATAAATCTTCACTTATTTGTAAGGAAGTACAGAGAGATAGATGGTAAGAATGAGCCCTTTATTTATATTGGTAAAGGAGATACGGTTAAATTTAAGGGTGAGAAACCGATTACGATACTTTTAAAATTAAAGCATGAGATTCCGGTTCCCTTATTTACCGAGTTCACTAAAAAAGTATAGTCTTCTCATTGGAGAAGACTATTTTTCATCTATTAGTTGCTCAACTGCTGGAATATCAGCCGGTGCCCACTTTAAAGAATTTAAGTTTTCTCTCTTCAGCCAAATTAGCTTTGAATGTTCACTTGGTGTTGGAACTCCTTCCATTACTCTACACTTAATTGAGATTAAGTTGATGATAAATGTTTCGTATTCATGTGTGTTATCGTTAAATACCTCGTTCATTGTCGCAATTCTACAACCTAATTCTTCATCAATTTCTCTTTCTAGTGCTGTATAAATATCCTCATTTGCTTCTACTTTCCCACCTGGAAACTCCCACATATTTGGAATCGCCATATCCGGAGCTCTTAAAGCACATAGAATTTCTTGATGTTCATTTTCAATAATTGCCGCAACCACTTTGACTAGTTTCTTCATGATAGCCTCCTATTAGTAATCCTAAAATAAATAATAACATTTTTTTAAAAGGTTATTTTACAAAAGAATTTTTTAAAAAAAGTTACTGTCAACCCGTAGAGGTCATTACTATAATTATCATTGGCTCTAAGACTACTTTATTAAGAACTTCGCAGTTATTTTACCGCTATGAAATGAAAAAAAGAGCATCATAAAAAAAGCTCTTAAAATGAAATTACCTATTTCATATGGCGGAGATTCATACTCAACGGTTCTTGTGCGGGCAACAACAGGCTGTTACCGGATATATTCAATAGGATCCAGCAGGTGAAAACTAGTTAAACGATTGATTAAAAGGTGCAGAACTGTTGATAAATATACCTTTCTGAGATTCCTCCTAGATCAAAAAGAGGACCGGAGGCATAGCAAACGAATAAAAAAGCAAACTAATACAGTGGGTGCATCATGCACCCTTGCGGAAGAAGAAACTATCTACAAGGTGGTGAAAGCATGTCTAAGAAAAAGAATAAGCAGCGTCAGCATAATAATGCTATGCCTAAAACAGATGTTGAATTTGCTCAAGATGGACTTGAGAGAGTAGCGTTAAAAGCCCAAGAGAAAAATAATAAGTAATAACTGAGGGTGTCCCTAGGACACCCTCAGTACGTTAGTAGGTCCGATCTCCATTAAAGATAGAATTTTTCACAACGACGTAATCGACATGACGGATAGCGTCTAGCTTGCTCCCACCTGCATAGGAAATAGAGGATTGAAGATCTTGCTCCATTTCTATCAATGTATCCTTCAAAAATCCTTTATGCTCTACTAACATTTTTTTCCCTTCGACATTTTTTCGTTCTCCTTTCTGAAACTCTGAGGCTGAGCCGAAGTATTCTTTATAGAGCTTACCATCCTTCTCATCTTCAATGGTTTCACCCGGTGACTCTTCGTGACCTGCAAATAATGAACCAATCATCACCATCGTTGCTCCAAATCTAATTGATTTTGCAATATCTCCATGTGTACGGATTCCGCCATCGGCAATAATCGGCTTGCTGGCTGCTTTTGCACACCAGCGAAGGGCTGCCAATTGCCAGCCGCCGGTTCCAAAGCCTGTTTTAATCTTCGTAATGCAAACCTTGCCAGGTCCAATTCCTACTTTAGTCGCATCGGCCCCAGCATGTTCTAATTCTCTTATTGCTTCTGGTGTCCCAACATTTCCGGCAATCACAAAACTACTTGGCAGGTGTTTTTTGATATGTTGAATCATCTTGATTACAGCATTTGAATGGCCATGTGCGATATCGATGGTAATATACTCTGGAGAGAGCTTTTCAGCTGCTATTTGTTGGATGAACTGATACTCATCTTCTTTGACGCCCACGCTAATAGAAGAGTATAGCCCACGAGTATTCATATCTTTTATAAAAGCTAGCCGCTTTTCTGGTTCAAAACGATGCATAATATAGAAATACCCATTTTCCGCTAAGTATGTGGCGATTTTTTCGTCCATAATGGTCTGCATATTTGCTGGCACCACAGGCAACTTAAATTGACGGCCTCCAAAGAAGACCGTCGTATCACATTCAGAACGGCTATCTACCATACTTTTTGCTGGAATCAATTGAATATCTTCGTAATCAAAAACATTTTCCATGGTACTCCTCCTATAAAACCGTATATGAAGTTTAATAAAATGCTCGCTATTTCAAAGATAGGTTTGTCGGTTTCATTGCGAGTTATACATTATGGATCCTAATAGATGCCGAGATATAGCTTTTAAAGTATTAAAAATAATAGGTCTAAAGTCTACTAATACGTACTAACTTAAAATGAAAAACATATGATTACTGTACGAGCTTCTGATAACTCATAAAAAATATAGTGTATGTAGATACGATCATAGGAGGTTATTTTGTATGGATTTTATGAATAGGGTTGCCCCAGAATTGAGAGAAATGCTTACGGTTTTCCCGCCGCTTAATCTTCCCGAAGTTTGGAGGCAGCAAGGCAAGCTCCAGCGTTTCCCATTGAGAAGTCTGTAAGCGTTAACATTAATGCGCGAAACATACCTGGTGGGGATGGACAGGATATGAAGGTGAAGATTTATGAACCAGTATCTCGAAATGGAGCAAAACTTCCAGCTTTGTTGTTTATCCATGGAGGAGGTTATGTATTAGGAGATGTGGAGGGCTCTGATGGGGACTGCCAACTCTTTGCGGAGAAGGCCGAGTGTGTAGTAGTCTCTGTTGATTACCGTCTTGCCCCAGAGTATCCATATCCTGCACCACTTGAAGACTGTTATGCTGCTTTGGTATGGATGACAAACTCCGCAGCAGAGTTGAATATCGATGTGTCGCGTGTTGCGGTGGCAGGTCAAAGTGCTGGGGGTGGATTGACAGCCGCTTTAAGTTTGTTAGCCCGTGATCGTGGGGGCCCGGCCATCTCATTCCAAATGCCGCTGTACCCTATGATTGATGATCGTAATGTAACACCGTCCAGTTACGAAATTACAGACCAACGTGCCATCTGGAATCGTGGAAACAACTTAGCTGGCTGGAGAATGTATTTAGGGGAACATGCAAACGGAGAAATTTCACCCTATGCGGCACCGGCCAGAGCAAAAAATTTGTCTAACCTGCCGCCAACGTTTACTTGCGTGGGTCAGTTGGATCCCTTCCGTGATGAAACGATTGAATATGTAGCGAAATTGGCGCAAGCCGGTGTTCCAGTAGAATTTCACCTTTATCCTGGTGCCTATCATGGTTTTGAACTCTTAAATCCGACTTCGGAAATAGGGAAACAGGCAAAAAATGAATATGTTCAGGCGCTGATTAAAGCTTTCCAACCTCAAACAGTTGAGGTATAGGGAAATATCACTTACTAGTTGGTTATAGTGATTTATAGTACGATATATATGATAGTAGACATGAGAACAGTGACAGTCACTGTTCTCTATTTTTTACGACGAGGAGGGGGAATTTTGAAAATAGTTTTAATAGTAGTGTTGCTGTTCTTTTTGTTAATTTTTAGTTTAGTAGGATTAAGATTTGGAAGTGCCTTAACTCAAGAAGGCAATCCTATTCCGTATTTAGTCGCAATTAGCAAACATGAACTATCCAATAATGGATACGAAAAAGTGTTAGAAACAACGAACGTAATCAGATATGTATCTGAATATGAGGAAAAGTATCCTTTAGGTATGGCTAAGGAGTTTATGAAAGGTGAAGGTTGGGTATTTAAAGAACAAATGGGTTCTGGCCTGGTCTTTGAAAAAAACAAAAAAGTGATCACTATTAGTACAAGACAATATTCAAGGCATTATTTTATATGGGATATTCCCAAAGAAGTATAATGAAATATATCATGCTAAATAATATATTAGTGGGGATTAGAGAAATGTATAAGGGAGTTAACTGAAAGGAATATGAAAATTGGAAAATAATAATGCCTTTAATGATCTATTTTTATCTATAAATAAAAAATTCAGAAATATATGTCTATTTGGATAATTTTCTATTGTTTATTTTGTCTATATCAACTATGAAGTTTTGATCTGGTTCATGGTATGATAAAAACATAACATTTGGTGTTACATTATATGACATTATTCGGAATTGAGTAGAAAAAGGCGCATTTTTTTGTAATTAGATGAGAAATTTGTTGTTTTTCGTCTAAATTACCTATAAAATTAAAAAAATCAGAAAAATCGGGGGGAAAACAGTGAAAAAGTATTTGATTTTAATTTTCTCAGCATTACTAGTTTTTAGCTTGGCAGCGTGTAATAGTAATAGTGGTGGTTCTGACTCTGCTTCAAACGAAGGAACTAAATCAGGAGAATTTGAAACTTTAGAAATTACCTTCAGTCATAATCAGCCGATTGAAAGTCCTGAACATGTAGGGGCAGAACAGTTCAAAAAAATCGTTGAAGAAAAAACAGGAGGTAAGGTAACTGTAAACATTTTTCCTGCCTCTCAATTAGGAAGTTTGCGTGAGCAAGTTGAAGGAACTCAAATCGGTGAAATCAATATCACCATGCAGCCGACTGCAGTTGTTTCACCGTTTGTTGATGATATTAAAGCGATTGACCTTCCTTATCTATGGCCAGCAGATAAAGAACAAACTTATGAAGTGTTAGATGGTGAAGTTGGAAAAGAGTTATTAGGAACCCTTGACAAAGGTGGATTTAAAGGTCTTGGCTACTGGCCGGGTGGATTTAAACTATTTACTACAGGTAAGAAGGAAATCCATATGCCAGAAGATTTTAAAGGACTGACCATGCGTGTAATGGAATCCCCGCTCTTAATTGCACAATATGAAAATTGGGGAGGAACTGCTATTCCTGTTCCGTATTCTGAAGTATACAACTCACTTCAACAGGGTGTAGTTGACGGACAAGAAAACCCATTACAAACTATCTTCTTAAATAATTACCATGAAGTACAAAAGAATATTATCCAAAGCTACCATGGCACGATGACATATGTGCTTATGGCGAACAAGCCTTGGTACGATGGCTTATCGGATCAGTTAAAGGAAGTTCTTGCTGAAGCGGAAATAGAAGGACATAATGCAGCAAGAGAAAAACTAGCTTCCGTTGAAGCGGATTATATCCAAAAAATTAAAGACAGTGGTGTAAATTATTATGAATTAACGGAGGAAGAAATTGCTGCATTCCGTGAAGCATCATTGCCTATGCACAAAAAGGTTTATAATAAGCCGGAACAATTGGAATTGTTAGATAAGCTATACGAAGCAATTGAAAAAGTGCAAAAATAATTAAAAACCATGTAAAACAAGGGATTAGTCAATGAATATTGCTATTCCTTCTTTTACTTTATATGGAATATTTGAGACGGAAGGGAGAATAAGCGGAATGAAATGGCTAAAAAGAATCGAGGAAGCCTTTTTAGGGACAAGCATTGCTCTAGCGACATTGGTATTATTTGTTAACATTGTCCTACGCTATGTATTTAGTGCAAATACCAATTGGGCAGAGGAATTCATTAGATATGTGATGATTTGGATCACCTTTATTGGATGCAGTGTTTGTTTTAGCAGAGGGTTGCATGTGGGTATTGATTTCTTCCTAGAATTCGTCTCGAAAAAATGGAACAATGTGATTGGGATCCTTGTTAATATTGTATCGATCATTCTTATGATTTTCTTAGTTAGGTATGGAACAGAGCTGGTGAAGTTCAGCATGAATACGGGGCAAATTACACCTTCACTTCAAATAAAGATGTACTGGGTGTACTTAGGGATTCCAGTGGGTGCTGCTTTATCTTTGATTCATCTCGTTTCAAATGTATTTAATCAATTTAAAAACTTTACAACCAATTCCATCGAGGAGTCTAAGATATGATTTTACTTTTAATAATCTTAATATTCTTCTTTTTATTTAGTAGTACTCCCATATTTGTTGCTCTTACCATCTCATCTTTCTTGACCGTTTTGTTCATGACGGATATTCAGCCTATGATCTTAATTCAACGCCTCTTTGGCGGTATTGACCAATTTGCCTTAATGGCCCTTCCGTTTTTTATTTTTGCAGCTAACATCATGGAAGTTGGTGGGTTATCTAAACGTATATTGCGTTGGGCGCGAGGATTAGTAGGGCATTTAGCGGGGGGGGTCGCAATGACGACCCAAATATCGAGTATGTTCTTTGGTGCTCTATCAGGTTCGAGTCCGGCAACTGTAATTGCCATTGGTAAGATTATGTATCCGGAAATGCTTCGCGGAAAATATGATAAATGGTTTGCAGCTGGATTATTAGCCTCATCAGGTGCGGTTTCGTTAATCATTCCGCCTAGTATTACCTTAATTATCTTCGGTTCTGTAACAGGAGTTTCTGTGGGAAGCTTGTTTATTGCCGGGATTGGTGCGGGTCTTATATTTGGATTATCGTCCATCTTGTATATCTATATGTATGCGAAAAGAAATAACCTTCCTAGAGATAAGAAGGCTAGTGCGAGTGAAGTATGGGACTCCACTAAAAAGGCAGTATGGGCGTTAATGATTCCTGTTATTATCCTTGGAGGAATTTATGGAGGAGTCTTTACCCCAACGGAAGCGGCGGGTGTATCTGCCGTGTATGCTCTATTTATTAGCTTATTTGTATACAAAGAAATGAATTTAAAAAGCCTTTATAAGGTATGTGTGGATTCAGCGGTTCTTTCCGCACAAGTGCTTGTCTTAGTGGCATCTGCCCAGGTTCTTGGCTGGATGTTAACGAGAGGTCAAGTACCACAGCATATCGCCATGTGGATTACTTCGAATATCGATAATTCAATCATGTTCCTATTGGTGCTAAACTTTGTTCTTCTGATTCTAGGTATGTTTATGGAAGGAGTCGCGGCGATTATTATTGTGGCACCTTTAATTTTCCCAACTGCTGTGGCAATGGGAATTGATCCTGTACATCTAGGAATCATCATCATCTCTAACTTAGCGATTGGAATGTACACACCGCCCTTTGGATTGAATTTATTTGTTACTCAAGGATTAACCAATTTAAAGATCCAGGAAATGATGCCGGGAATATTAAGATTTTTTGCCTTCAACTTTGTTGGTTTATTAATTATCACGTATGTTCCAGATGCTTCTTTGTTTCTGCTTAGATTAATGGAATAAAGCTTTACAGCTTGTTTACATATTCCAACCAAACTAGTGTAGTTGGAAAAATCTGCGTTTTTGGGAGGGATTAGATGGGTATTCCTTTGAAAAATTTATTAAAAGTAGGCGGGCTGCGAGAATGTAAGGTGATAGCTGGTCATAGCGGGATTGAAAGTTTAGTAACCTACGTAACTGTTATGGAGGTCCCTGATATTGTCAACTGGTTAAAAGGGAATGAATTGTTGTTGACTAGTCTCTACCCAATTAAGGATGACCCCGGGGCTCAAATTCAGCTTATCGAAAAGCTGAATGCAGTTGGTACAACAGCATTAGCCATTAAGCCAATTCGTTTTATTGATGCAATCCCTCAGGGAATGATTGATAAAGCGAATCAGTACGGAATTACTCTCATTGAAATACCTCAAGAAGTCAGTTACTTAGATATCTTATCCCCTGCCATGAATGCAATCTTTAATGAAAAAGTCGTTTTACAGGAGGACTTAGAACAGGCTACTAGGCTATTAAATGAAATATCAATTACGAATAGTGATTTCAATCAATTCATTAGTACTCTATCTTTTTTAACAAAAAGCAAGGTTTTATTGGAAAGCCATATCCCATATATCCAAGTTTTAAACAAAGAGGAATGCTTAATGCCAATGAACGCGGAACAAATAAAAGAGATAGAAGTCATTCAGCGTCCTATTAGGATGATTCGTCAAAACCGTGAGGGGCAAGATGAATCGTGTATTGTGGCTCCAATTATAATCGATGGGGATCTTTATGGGACCATCACCTGCTGGAATTATAGTTTAGAGTTCATGGAAGTTGATCTCGCCATTCAAGAGAAAGCAGCATCACTGCTTTCTCTTGAATTTTTAAGGAAAAAGGTTCGATACGACATTGAACGGCAGTACAAAAATGATTTTCTTCGGGATTTACTATTCAATCAAGAAATTAATCTCCAGGACTTGGTAGAGAGAGGGAAAACATTCGGTCTTAGAGAAAAGGACTCCTATGTATGCGTCATTATAAGTGAGAAAGAACAGTTCAATAATGAGGTGATTTCCAAATCCTTAAGTGAAATTGAAGCTTCCATACGAGTCGTGGAGTCGGAGGCTTTGGTCGGAACCATCAGGAGTTCCATCCTGTTGTTACTACCTCGAAAAAATAAATCAGATCATGAACTCAAAAAAATAATCGGACGTATTCCTGTTTTGGTTGAGCAGATTGTGCAAGTTGGGATCAGACTTGGTATAGGTTCTGAGGAATTAGGAGTCAGAGGTTTAAGAAAGAGTTTCCGGGAAGCAGAAAAGGCGATCACTCTCGGTTCAAAATTATGGAATCAACAATCAATCATTTACTTTAGTAATCTTGGGGTATATCGGCTAATTGGTTTGATTGAAGATCACCAAGAGCTGAAACATTTCTATAACGAAGCCATGAAGAAGCTTATTACCTTTGATGAGGAAAACGAATTGGCATTAATACCCACATTAGAGAAGTACTTTTCATGTAATGAATCCGTTAAGGAAACAGCGAATCAATTATTTATTCATGTGAATACACTTAAATATAGGCTGCAAAAAATTAAACAAGTCACAGGACTGAGCCTCCAAAATTCGGAAGACAAACTAATGTTGCAAATGGGGTTGAAAATCCATCAATACTATTCAGTTATTATCGAAAAGGACGAAAGAATAACTAATTTATCGTCTGATTAGCCAAATGTTTAAGAGGTCCCTTTATCGTATCTTAATAGTAGAGAGATTATTGGGAATGGGGTGACTTCTTTGAATATTTCGAGAGTGATGGAAACGTTGAATAGTATAAATGAATATGGAAATAGTGATCAGGGCCATTTTAGATTGGCATATACAGAAGAGGAACAAAAAGCTAAACAATACTTAATCCAAAAGTGTAAAGACATCAATATGAAGATTACGATTGATCCAGTCGGTAATATTATCGCGCGGCGTGACGGGGTCGATCCAACATTACCTGCTGTTGCTATCGGTTCTCATCTCGACACGGTGTATAATGGTGGACGATATGACGGAGCTCTAGGAGTTGTTGCAGGTCTTGAGGTCGTCACTAGTTTAGTGGAGCAAGAGGTTTCCACACTCCATCCGATTGAGATTATTGTTTTTTCTTGTGAAGAGTCTTCTAGATATAACTTTTCAACATTAGGCAGCAGGGCGATGATTGGGGATTTGGATGGAGAAAAGCTTCAGCACTTAAAAGACCGTGATGATATTTCTTTAAGGGAAGCTTTCGAGAGTCAAAACTTAATCCTAGAAGACTACAAACTGGCTGAAAGAAATGCTCATGAAATAAAAGTGTTCTTTGAGCTTCATATCGAACAAGGAAGCAAATTGATTGATCATGATAAAACCATTGGCCTCGTGACGGGGATTGCTGCTCCGTTAAGATTAGCGATCACAATTGAAGGGAAAAGCTCACATTCAGGTACAACTGGGATGAAGCAGCGCAGTGATGCTTTATTAGCTGCAGCGGAGCTTTCCTTAGTAGTAGAGAAAGCTGCCATAGCAGAAGAGCAATACGAAACGGTTGCAACTGTTGGTGTCCTAGATGCGTATCCTAGTGCAATGAATGTAGTACCGGGATTGGCCAAAATCAAGGTTGATATTCGCAGCACAGATCGCGATTCTAGAACTCGAGTCTTAACAAAGGTCAAAGCTGCGATAGAAAGCATCAAAAAACACAGAGGGGTCACCATCTCCATTGATTGGATGACGGAAGAAGAACCCGTTATGTTAGACCAGTCAATTACCAAGATTATATCGAATATTTGTAAAGATTTAGGGATTAGTCATATGTTAATGCCAAGCGGTGCTGGCCATGACGCTATGAACATGGCGAAACGCTGGCCCACTTCTTTAGTATTTGTTCCTTCTGTCGATGGTTTAAGTCATCATCCAGATGAATTTACTTCTCAAGAGGATATTGCAAGCGGGGTTAAATTGTTAGAGGAAGTAGTAAAGTTACATGCCATCATTGTAGATGAGGAAGGAGAATCATCATGGAAGCACGTCAAGTCAGAATCATCTCGAATGAGCAAGTAAGTGATCGCTATTGGCATATGACAGTTGATACAAGTGGTATAAGCGAGACAATTGAGCCAGGTCAGTTCTTTAATCTTCTTTGCGGTGACAGTATTTATCCGTTATTACGGCGTCCATTAAGCGTATACCGAATAGACGAAGACAATAAGACTCTTGAATTTCTCTACTTGGTGAAAGGCCTAGGAACAAAGAAGATGACGGAATTTAAGGCAGGGGGACAAATAGATATTTTTGGCCCGCTTGGGACAGGGTTTCAATTAAAGCCGTCGGAAGAAACCATTCTTCTTCTTGCTAGAGGTGTAGGTATTGCGACCCTAGCAGCACTAGCCTATAAAGCAGTTGGTGAAAATAAGCAGGTCATCAGCATCCTCAGTGCCAGAAGTCAAAATGATCTTTTAGCAGCCGAATACTTAACTAGTATTGGCGTGAAGGTTTATAAAGTAACAGATGAAGAAGGAACGAGTGAAGTTAACAAGGTTGAGAGATTAATAAACAGGATCCTTGCTGAGAATGAAATTCATGCCTTGTACACATGCGGCTCGAAAAGATTGTCCCATCTAATGCAGAAAATTTCAATAAGAGAGGGCTTACGAGGGGAAATTGCCCTTGAGGAACACATGGGATGTGCCATGGGAGTTTGCTTTGCTTGTGTTTGTACGATTAAGGATGGCAAAGAAACGAAAAGTGTTCGCGTTTGTGTTGAAGGTCCTGTATTTCCTCTAGAACAGGTGGTCTTATGATAATGAAAACAGCTGTTAATATGAGTGTAGATATTGGTGGATTAGTTTTAAAAAATCCGATCATGCCGGCTTCAGGTGCATTTGGACCTGAAATGGACAGAGTAATAGATTTCAATAAGTTGGGTGCACTTGTCCCAAAAAGTATTACAATGCTGCCTCGTCCTGGTAATGCTACTCCGCGAGTGTGTGAAACACCTGCAGGAATGATTAATTCAATCGGGATTCAGAGTAAAGGAATCAACTATTATATGGAAAACATTGTTCCTTACTACTCCAAATATGATTCTCCCCTCATATCAAGCTTATCTGCAGATTCCATTGATGAATTTGCTGAGATAGCTGAGATTGTCACCAGTAGTAAAAACGTGCATGCCATTGAGTTAAATATCTCATGCCCAAATTTGAAGGGGAACGGAGTGGCGTTTGGGATGGATGCAGACTTAACCTTCGAACTAGTAAAGAAGGTTCGTTCTGTAACTGATAAACCAATTATCACAAAGCTTACGCCAAATGTAACAAGTATACAGGAAATTGCTCTTGCTGCAGAAGAAGCAGGGAGTGATAGTCTAAATGTTGCCAATACCCTATTAGCTATGTCGATTGATGTTCACACGAGAAAGCCTAAAATAGGGAATATTATGGGGGGATTATCAGGTCCGGGAGCAAAACCTGTCATCATCAGAATGATTTATCAGGTAGCTCAGGTTGTTAATATACCAATTATTGGCTGTGGTGGGGTGATGAATGGTGAAGATGCCATTGAAATGATCTTAGCAGGTGCAACAGCCGTTCAAGTTGGTACAGCAAGCTTTATTCAGCCTGATGCGATGCTTACCATCCTTAGGGAGATGGAAGACTATATGGAACAGTATCAAATTAATGATATTCGTGAGTTAATCGGACAGGTAATCATAAATAATTAGCGAGGTGGCCAGATAAATGATGTACGATGTATTGATAAAAAATGGTACCATTGTGACTTCAACAGAAGCATATACAGGGAATATTTATATTAAAAATGGCAAGATAGAGGCAATCACGAACGATGTATTGACCAGTGATGTTCATGAAATCATTGATGCAGAGGGACATTTCATATTTCCAGGTTTTATCGATACACATGTTCATTCCAGAGATCCTGGTGCTACCTACAAAGAGGATTTTTATCACTCTACCCAAGCGGCGGCTTCAGGCGGGGTGACAACCATTTTTGAAATGCCAAATACGAACCCGCCGATCAATAATGTAGAGAACTTTCAGAAGCAGGTTGTTAATTTGCAGGAGAAGGCCTTCGTAGATTTTGGCATCTGGGCGATTTGTCTAGGACATTTAAATCTTAAAGAATATGAAGAGCTTAAAAATGCTGGGGTAATTGGCTTTAAATTTTTCTGGGGATATGCTGTACATGCTGAAACCTTCCAGCTTATGTATAATTACAAGCCAGGTATGGAGGATGTCATCCCACCATTTACAGACGGTCAAGTATTTGACATGTTCCAAGAAGTAGCTAAGACAGGACAAGTGTTTGCTATTCATGCTGAAAATAGCGATCTCATCCAGCATCTTACTCAAAAGGTGGAAGATCGTAACGGGCGTACCTACCTTGATTTATTAGAAGGAAGACCGAATCTTGCTGAGGAATTAACCATCCAATCTGGAATTTCGATGGCTAAGAAGACAGGGGCCCGCCTTCATATCCTTCATGTCAGTAGTGCGGAGGGAATTGAATTGGTCAGACAAGCGCAAAAGGAAGGCTATCCAATTACGGCAGAAACATGCCCTCACTATCTGTTTTTATCAGCCGAAGATTATGATCAAATTGGACCGCAGATGAAGGTGTATCCTCCGGTTAAATTCAAAAAAGACCAAGAAGCACTTTGGGATGCCTTGCTCGACGGGACGATCTCCCTTGTTTGTTCCGATCACGCACCACATACTGAAGCTGAAAAAGACGGTGATCTATGGTCTATCCCAGCTGGGATGTGCGGAGTCGAGACGCTGGTCCCATTAATGTTAAATGCAGTTAATAGCGGCAGTATTACCATCCATGACATGGTCCGCCTTTTATCTGAAGGCCCGGCAAAATTATTTAATGTTTACCCTAAAAAAGGAGCAATCCGGGTGGGGGCTGACGCAGACATCACCATTGTTGATATGGAAAAGGAAACAATAATAAGAAGAGAACAGCTTCATAGCAAGAGTAAGGTAACCGCGTTTGATGGCTTTAACATTAAAGGAATTCCGGTCCGTACCATCGTTAGAGGTACGACAGTCATGAAGGACGGCCAAATTGTAGGACAGCCAACAGGAAGTCTGCTAACGCCTCAGGTAACAAGCTGATGAAAGACAGTAACAAAGAAATTAGTTTTGCAGCCACAGGTGATAGTTTTATAACCAGGCGTCTTTCAAAGCAAGATTTTGATCCGCAGGTTGCTGCGTTAATAGGAAGTGCAGACTTTCGCTTTACCAATTTAGAAATAACGCTACATCGAAATGAAGGATATCCCTCTGCTTTAAGTGGCGGGACGTGGGCAATGGCAGACCCAGAAGTATTAAATGATTTAAAGAAATATCATTTTAATAGTATGACATGGGCTAATAATCATACGCTAGATTATCTATACGAAGGCTTGCAGGCAACTGAGTGCAACTTAGATAAGGCTGATATTGTCCATGCGGGTGTTGGAGAAAATCTAGCAGCCGCAAGCTCTCCTAAATATGTGGACTGTGACTCGGGGCGGATTGCTCTGATTGGCGCAACCTCTACATTCCATGATTTTTGGAGAGCGGGGGAGCAGCGTGCTGATATGCAAGGACGCCCGGGGATCAATCCGCTTCGGTACTCTACCAAGTACCAAGTGACCTCGAAAAATATGACTATTTTGCGTGAAATTGCTGGGAGTACGGATATTAACGCAGAAAATAATTTGGCGATTAAGGAAGGCTTTTCAACAGATAGTGATCTATTTAAGTTTGGCTCCTATACCTTTACCATAGGGGAACAAGAAGGAATGGTTAGAGAACCTCATCCTGAGGATCTGCAGAGGATGACAAAAGCAATTCATGAAGGCAAGCGCCAGGCTGACTATGTGATTGTAAGTATCCATTGCCATGAGATGAATAAGGATCAAAAAGACCAGGCTCCTGACTTTTTAGAAGCCATTGCCCGTCATTGTATTGATGAAGGTGCCCATGCCGTTATTGGTCATGGACCTCATATCCTCCGTGGTGTAGAGATTTATAAGAATCGCCCTATTTTCTATAGCTTAGGCAATTTTATTTTCCAGAACGATACGGTTCAGAAATTGCCAAGTGATTTTTATGAACAATATAATCTACCTGCCACTGCAACGGTTGGTGAAGCACTTGACAAGCGCAGTCAAAATAATACAAAAGGGCTTGGCGTGAACAAAGCTGTTTGGGAATCTGTTATCCCATTTTGGGAAATGAGAGAGGGAGTTCTTACAAGTCTAAAATTCTATCCAATCGAATTAGGATTTGGACTACCACGATATCAAAGAGGCTGGCCGAAAATAACTACAAATGAAGAAGTATTAAAGAGTTTAGAGGAGCTTTCAAAACAATATGGCACAGAATTTGTCATAAAGGATGGAATGGCTGAAGTTATATTAAACTAAAGAAAATTTTGAACATTTACTTGTCATTATTAGTAACTATCTTTATAATTCTTATAAACTTAGTAATACTCAGGAAAAGGGTGGTTATAATGAATAAAGTAGAAAAAGTAAAAGTATTTAGTGAGTTATTTGAATTGGTTAACTACTACTATGAGAATCGTGACCAACCGGTTCATGCTGGTTTCAATTTTTCCGAGAAAGTGGAAGAATGCTGTGAACTGCTAGGTTTAGATGTTAAAGAATTTTTAAAGGAATTTAAAATTAATAAGGAACTATCTTAAATTAATGATGAAAGCTATCGGAAAAAAGTAAGTTTTAAAGCTTCTCGCTTTAGAACTTACTTTTTTTTGTAAAAATACAGCAATAACTCTTAACTTTAAATTTTTTTATTTATGTCAAACAGCATTAAGTGATTTTTCTATACTATTTGAAGGTCCAATTGTTATTCGATGTGAAATCTAATATTATTCCATGATTTTACATCATACATATTTCTGGGGTTATTCTGTGCAAGAGCCGGTGAACCAGTGATTAGCATGAAACCAATACAAGAAATGATAAGTACAAATGGTCTTTTCATATAGGCTATCCTATCATGATGGTTTAACGAAACTAGCAAAGACAAAATAGCTATTCATAGTGTGCAGGTACAGTTGAGGATTTATTCTAAGGGATTAATTTTTTGTCGTAAGTACCTCGGGGTGGACAATTTAGTGCTTGTTTCAGCGGACTTTGTCCCGCGATTTCCTCGGGGCAGACAATCTAGGACTTGTTTCAGCGGACCTTGTCCCGCAATTTCTTCGGGGCAGACAATCTAGGACTTGTTTCAGCGGACCTTGTCCCGCGTCTTCCCCGAGGCAGACAAACAACACTTGTTTCAGCAGACTTTGTCTCGCGCCTTCCTCGGGGCAGACAATCTAACGCTTGTGTCAGTGGACAAATGCCCTTGTTAAAACCCATTACCTAAAAAGAACCACTATGCTATATAAAAGGAGGGAGAGCTCGTGATAAAAATAACCGGGTCACAAACAGAAGCAAAGGTGTTTTCCAATTATCCTCAGGAAACCACGCTTGAGCAGATTAAAGAGCTCTGTAATCAAGCCTTTTTAAAGGAAACGAAGATCAGTATTATGCCAGACTATCATGGGGGAAAGGCTGTGTCATTGGCACGACCGACCATTCAGTTAAAGGATAATCGACTTTGTTGATAATAGAAAAAAGAATTGCTGAATGGAATTTAAAATCATACTTGACAGGTCGGAAAAGTCAGAATAAAATATAAATAATTCATAGAAATCTAAAAATCAAAATTTAGCTGATTGGTCAACCAAAAGCTTATATCCATTTTTGGCGTATAAGCTTGATTTTCATTCAAGGGGGAACTGATATTATGATTTTTCCGATTAGTAAGGGGAGTCCACACTGTTGCCCTTTGTCCCGCACTTTTCATCTGGTTTATGTACATGAATTTAATTCATGTAAATTTTTTACCCTAAAACCAAGTATTCTTATATGATATAGCGGAATAGAGGAGGTGGTTATATGGCAGTTGTTGATCCAATTAAAGCCAATTTGATCCTATCCGCATTAAAGGATATGGAATATGGTTCAGTCATCATAACCGTTCATGACGGTATCATCACTCAAATCGATAAGACAGAAAAAACACGATTTGGGATTAATAAGTCAGTTTCTAAAGAACAAAAATAACAAAGAAAAGTATCACACTACTAATCAATCATATCTAAAGCTCCATGAATATATTTGCCGATCAGTCATACTGAAGGCTGTTTATTTTTAAGACAATGCGAATTAAAGCTTGTTGATGATCCGGACTTGTTTCCGAAATTCAACAAGAGTTTTCTTTTCGCATGTTGGCTTAAAAGTAGGCAGCCTTTTTATATGAAAAATAAAAGGGAGGAATTACCATGTTGTTTAAACAAAAACCTTTTTTCAAATTTACTTTGATACTTATTTTTCTGGCGCTTAACCTTGTAGCCTGCTCACCAAATAAAGCGAGTAATCAAGCTGACAACAAAACAGTTGAAGGTAACGACCAAGAAGTTATAAAGAAGGAACCTGTTCAGTTATTAAATGTGTCATATGATCCGACTCGGGAACTATATGATGAATTTAATAAGGAATTCGCTAAATATTGGGAACAAGAAACAGGGCAGGAGGTTACCATTCAACAGTCACACGGTGGTTCTGGGAAACAAGGGCGTGCTGTTATTGACGGTCTTGAAGCCGACGTCGTCACCCTAGCCTTAGCCTATGACATTGATGAAATTGCAGAATTGGGTCAATTACTGAATAAAGAGTGGCAAACGGAATTTAAGGACAATTCAACACCCTATACATCTTCTATTGTTTTCTTAGTCAAAAAGGGTAATCCAAAGGCTATCAAGGATTGGGATGATTTAATCAAGGAAGATGTCTCTGTCATTACCCCAAATCCAAAGACATCAGGTGGAGCAAGATGGAATTACCTAGCAGCATGGGCATTTGCCCAAGAAAAATTTAACAATGATGACGTTCAAATAAAGAAATTTATCAGTCGATTATATAAAAATGTTGAAGTGTTAGATTCGGGCGCACGCGGTTCAACGACTACGTTTGTTGAGCGTGGTATTGGTGATGTTTTAATTACTTGGGAGAACGAAGCATTCCTAACACTTAATGAACTAGGAAAAGACAAATTTGAAATTGTCGTTCCGTCCATCAGCATTTTGGCAGAACCACCTGTTGCGATTGTTGATAAAGTAGTAGATAAAAAGGGTACGAGAGAAGTAGCTGAAGCGTATTTAGAATTTTTATACACGGATATTGGCCAGGAATTAGCAGCCAAACATTATTATCGACCTCGGAATGAGGCTATTCTCGAAAAGTATGCTGATCAATTTCCAAAGATAAATTTGGTTACGATTGATGAAGACTTTGGAGGCTGGCAAAAAGCACAAGAAACGCACTTTAGCGACGGTGGAACGTTTGACCAAATCTACCAGCCATAAAATCTAGTTAGCACGTGTAAGGGTGTTCCATATTCACAGGACTTTTGTGAACTGGTACACCCCTAATGAATCACTTCGGAAGGGGTCAACCTCATGCCTCGTATACAAAGCATGAAATTGAAAAAAAATAGTGTGTTACCTGGATTCGGTCTATCCCTAGGGTTTACGATGCTGTACATTAGCATTCTCGTCATTCTGCCTTTATCGATGATATTTTTAAATTCCGTGACGGTTGAATGGTCAAAAATCTGGGGAACTATTTCTGATCCCAGGGTGGTAGCATCCTATCGGCTTAGCTTCGGGGCATCATTTTTAGCAGCACTAATCAATGTTGTTTTTGGCGTGTTAATTGCATGGGTCCTGGTTCGTTATCGTTTCCCAGGAAGTCGAATCATTGATGGGCTGGTGGATCTGCCGTTTGCCTTACCAACTGCGATTGCTGGTATTGCCTTAACGACTCTGTACGCTGAAAATGGCTGGGTCGGACAATTCTTAGGTTTTAAAGTGGCATTTACTCCAATTGGGATCACGCTGGCCTTAACTTTTATCGGATTGCCTTTTGTGGTTCGAACGGTGCAGCCAGTTTTACAGAGCTTAGAAAAAGAAATTGAAGAAGCCTCTGCTTGTTTGGGGGCAAATCGTCTCCAAACCTTTGCTAGAGTGATTTTTCCAGAATTACTTCCTGCTGCACTTACAGGCTTTGCTCTTGCCTTTGCCCGTGCACTTGGAGAATATGGATCGGTGATTTTTATTGCAGGGAATATGCCGATGCGTACAGAAATCACCCCACTATTAATCATGACAAAGCTCGAACAATATGATTATGCCGGGGCTACAGCAATTGCCGCTGTCATGCTTATTTTTTCTTTTATTATTCTTTTGAGTATTAATCTATTGCAATGGTGGACTAATAAAAAATTTATTTAGTGATGGGGTGTATGAATGGCTGGAAATGTTTCATTGCAATATTCAAGTCCACCAGTGCCGAATACCAATCAAACCTCTGAATCACGGTTTGTACGTTGGGGACTTATTACAGTTTCTTTAGGATTCTTATTTTTGTTTCTCGTTTTACCGTTATTAGCTATTTTTGTAAAAGCCTTTGAAAAGGGTAGTGCAGTTTTTTTCGCAGCGATAAGTCATCCGGATGCCTTATCGGCAATCAAGTTAACGTTGCTCGTTACCCTGATTGTCGTTCCGCTTAATGCTATATTTGGAATTGCAGCGGCCTGGCTCGTTACAAAGTTTGAATTTAGAGGGAAGAGTATCTTAATTACGGTTATTGACCTTCCTTTTGCGATCTCTCCGGTTATTGCGGGCTTGGTGTTTGTATTATTATTTAGTTCTCATGGCCTGTTTGGGCCCTGGCTCCTGGATCATAATATTAGAATCCTTTTTGCTGTACCGGGGATTGTGCTTGCAACCCTTTTGGTAACTCTACCATTTGTAGCTCGAGAACTCATACCGTTAATGCAAGCACAAGGAACGGCGGATGAAGAAGCATCAGTAACGCTTGGCGCGAGTGGATGGAAGACGTTTTTATTTGTGACCCTGCCGAATATTAAATGGGGCTTATTATATGGGATTATTCTCTGCAGTGCCCGTGCCATTGGCGAGTTTGGGGCGGTATCAGTCGTTTCAGGGCATATTCGTGGGTTAACAAACACGATGCCTCTCCATATTGAAATTTTATATAATGAATACCAATTTTCAGCAGCCTTTGCCGTTGCTTCCATCATGTCCTTTTTCGCCATTATTACGTTAGTTGTGAAAAATTTTATTGAATGGAAAGCAAAAAAATCATTTATTCCAGAAGGAGGGGGTTCCTAAGATGAGTATTCAAATTAACAACATCTCAAAATCATTTGGGGCATTTAAAGCCCTTGATAATATTAACTTTGATATTAAAACAGGTGAACTGGTTGCGCTCCTTGGACCCTCTGGTTCTGGAAAAACATCGCTGCTTCGAATCATTGCCGGATTGGAAGCGGCGAATCAGGGAGCCATTTTATTTGAAGAAGAAGATATGACTCATATTCATACAAAAGAGCGAAAAGTAGGCTTTGTTTTTCAACATTATGCCTTGTTCCGACATATGACTGTGTTTGAAAATATCGCTTATGGATTGAGAGTACGTCCACGAAAAACCCGCCCCTCCAAGCAAGAGATTGCAGAAAAGGTATGGGAATTACTGAAACTAGTCAAGTTAGAGGCCTTTGCGAATCGTTATCCGTCCCATCTGTCAGGGGGGCAACGACAGCGCGTGGCATTAGCGAGAGCGTTAGCAGTTGAGCCAAAGGTTCTTTTGTTAGATGAACCGTTTGGAGCATTAGATGCGAAGGTACGGAAAGATCTTCGCAGGTGGTTACGAAGGTTGCATGATGATTACGAAATCACCAGCATTTTTGTAACGCACGATCAGGAAGAGGCCCTAGACGTAGCGGATCGAATTGTGGTTATGAATGAAGGGAGGATCGAGCAAATAGGAACCCCAGAGGAAGTCTACGAAAAACCGAATAGTCCGTTTGTTTATCACTTTTTAGGTAATGTAAATTTGTTTAAAGGGCGCCTGGATAAAGGGAAATTACGTCATGGGAATTTTGAGGTTGATGCACCTGAATTTTTGGAAAAAGAGGATACCGAAGCAGTGGGGTTTGTCCGACCACATGATATAAGCATTGAACGGGTACCAAGCAGGGACGCAGTCTCAGCTAAAATAAGTCATGTCCATTTGGTCGGAGCTGTTGCACAATTGGAGCTAGTCCGACATGATACAGGCGAGTTTCTGGAAGCAGAACTAATGAAAGAACACTTTCGGAGTCTACATTTAAAAACTGGAGATGAAGTGTATGTAAAGCCCAAACATCTAAGAGTGTTCATCCCTGAGGACTATTCCATCTAGCTTCTAGTGTGTTGGGTATCAAATCATATTTCAATCTTATATAGAAAACCAATCTATTCCAGGAAAAAAAGAAGATGTCCTTCATCGATGATCTAAAAAATGTAACTTAATAAAAATTCTACCGACTAATCATATAGATGGATTAAAATGGGGGGTAGATATTGTGCTGAAATGGAGAAAACTGGCGTTAGTGATGGTTTGCTTCTTGATGTTGTCATTCTTAGGTGCTTGTGGGGTTAGCAAAGATCAAAACGAGGAAACTGGTGAAGAAACAGCAGGTAATGCAAGTGGTATCATGCTTGCTGGGCAAGAAGCCCCAGAAATAGTTGGAATCCTAAAGAGTATCGAAGCTAACGATGAGGTTATGATCACAGTAGAAGGTCAAGATGTACAATATCGACTATCAGAAGAAGCTAAAAGTCAAATTGATAAAAAAGAAGTGGAACTAGACAGTGAGGTTACCTTCACTACCTTCTCAATTGGAGACGACAAGGAAACGGTTGCTGAATTTATCATTGAGTAGTATTCAAAAGGTATTTAGAAAGAGCTCTTTTCTGCAAAGAGCTCTTTCTCTGTGGTGTGCCCATATTATAGGTGATTCAAGACTGTATCACGAAAATCAGCATAGTCATCAATATGAAAATCAGCCTCGATATTTCGATTTTGAAAGGCAACGGTTTTGATCCCTAATTCTCTTGCAGGAATTAAATCTAAATCACGGTCACCGATAACTAAATCGATAGGATGGATTTTTATCACATGCTCATAAGAAGAAATATGAGGCTTTCTCGTAAAACCTTGTTCTTCCACCGACACGATTTCTTTAAAGTATTGAATTAACTTAAATTTTTCTAAGAGGAAGATCGTTGATTCTTTATCCCGATGTGTAACGATAAAATTATCATCGGCAATCGATAATACTTCTTCTAAATGCTTAAAAGGCTTACTGCTAAAAGAATATTCGTTATATAACTTTATATACTCCGCACGTCTGCTTTCATCAATCCCATAATGCTTAAAGGCTTCTTTTGAATTGATTTTCAGCCAGCGTAGCACTTCGTTGGGCTCTAGTTTCCGCCCGCTTAAGTGAATGAAACCTTCGACAAGCGCTGGATAGGTGTCAAATAATGTTCCGTCAAAATCCCACAATATATTTATGGTAACCCCTCTTCTCTTTGTTGTTTAGTGTATCTACCATTATAGAAATTCCGTATCAGAAAATAAAGTTTTTTCTTTAATTGGATATGATATGAATATTGCATATGAAGGAGAAAACAATGAAGGACTTACTTATCCCCATTTTGAGAACAGGTACTAGTTTTATTATACTAATGTTTGTTACATTTTTTATCGGAAAGCATATTAACAGCCACAAAAACCACTATAGCTTTGCTTTGTCGGTAACAATTGGTTCCTTTATTGCAAACATGGGATTTGATACTAGTATAAAGTTCAAGGAAATGTTAGCTTCATTCTTGAGCTTAGTATTAATGTATTATTTATTCATGGTGGTTTCTTCAAGAAGCAGGAGGATCCGGAAGTGGGTATCTGGGAAACCGACTGTGCTCATTGAGAAGGGGAAATTACTTGATGAGAATATGAAAAAGGCAAAGTTTTCACTTGACGACCTCAATCAACTTTTACGTGAGCAGGGGATTTTTAATATATATGAATTGGAGTATGTATTGCTTGAAGTCAGTGGGGAATTGTCCATTTTAAAAAAACAGCCCTACCAAAATCCAGTAAAGCAAGACTTCAATATGGCACATTCTTCGGTGTCACTGCCTATTGAGTTAATTATGGACGGAGAAATTATAGAAAAAAATACGGCCGGCAAATACAACAGGGAATGGCTTGAAGTGGAGTGCCAAAAAAGAAATTTACAGATCGATGAGATTTATTATGCGGTCATCAATAGTAACGGGACTCTCTTTATTGACAAGTATGAAGATCAATTATCATCAACAACTACTCTTTCAAAATGAAAACCCAGTCTATTGACTGAGCATTTTGGACAAGAAATATAAAAACCATACAGCATGATTTTGTTCGTCGGCAGAGGCTCTGCGAAAAGTGTCTTTAATAAATTGATTATTTGCTTGATCAGCAATATCTAGATAAAAGTCTACAGTTTCTTGTTCATCCCGGAAGGCAAGTTCAACGCCTTCTTTATAGACAGATGGGCACTCCTCCGTAATCTTTGGCTGATATTGCCTCCCAGTAAGACTAGTATAAATCTGCAAGAAACTTTCCAAGTGTTTCTGTTCATCCGCTCGTATTTCTTGGAGTTGCTGTTTTTCATCTTGTCTTGAAGCCAGTTTAGCAAGTTGGTCGTAGCACTGAACCGCACTGTATTCTCCGTTAATCGCTTTCTCAATATTGCTAACCAACAATTCCATTTGTCTATACAGTTCTTCGTAATTATTCATGTTAGGGTACATCGAAGACCTCCTTCTCAAAGTCCTTGTATACTATGAACAAGGTTCTTCTAAAGTGTAAGTCTAAAAATAATCTTATGGTATATACCAATCGAATAAGCGATAGAAGTATGGAATGCATCCACTAACACCCAATACTTGGTTTAAATTAATTTTTGGAAAAAGAACATGCCTTGGGCATCGTAGAAGTTGAACGATGCCCAAGGGTTTTACTATTTATTTTACCAACATTTCGAATTGCGCTACACTCACTTCTCTATTCTTCCAATTTCGTAGCCATGACGCCACTTTGTCTTTTAATTCACGGTCCACAGGCTTTTTAAGGTTTTTCTTATAGTCATTCATGATTTTACTCATGCTGTACGCTGCATCGGTTTTACGAAGCATATGGTTCATATCTCGAATGATATGTGTTTCGCATTCACCTTGAACAAGTACTTTGATTTTCTCTAAATCACTAACCTTTGCATTGATATCCTTCGTTCCAGTAATGGCAAGGACAGAGCAAGTTACTTTTGGGAGCAATTTTGAGACATCAATATCTGCATGCTCGCGGTTCCACTTCGCATTAATCTTTTTCCCTTTGTATTTAATCACAGGTTTGTCCGTTCCTAATATCGCCTTTGTCAAATCTTCATTCATTTTATGAATCTTTTGATCAATTTTTAGCAATCTTGTAATCCAGCCCTCGAAGCCTTTTAATGAACGTATGTCTTCAGCAATTTGTTCTCTTTGCCAAGCGGTTGTCTCTTCTAAAGGCTCGGCTGTTCCAGCAAGTAGAATCATCCCATCTACTGAGACTCGCTCATTTACATATGGGGCAATAATACAGCCCTCACTGTGCCCTAGTAGAATAATATTTTCTTCATCAATGTTTGGATGACTTTTCGCGAATGCTACAACGGCCTGTGCATCGTCAATTAAATCGTACACTCCTGTTTCAAGATAGTTCCCTTTGCTTGCCCCTATGCCTCTTTTATCGTACCGAATACTAGCAAAGCCTTCTTCTGTCGCTAACTCACTTAATTCCTTAAATACATTGATTGGCATTCCTTTTGCATTAGAATCGCGGTCAGTCGGTCCGCTTCCATGTACCATCACGATTAGAGGATATTTTTCTAGACTTCCGTCCGGAATGGTTAATGTTGCTCCTAGCGGGTACTGACCTTGTACGATCACTTCAAATTCTTTACTCATTAATATCCTCCACCTTTTTTATCTATCATTCTCGTTATAATTTATTAGCTAAAGATATTACGACCTAGGTAGGGGATTCGTTCAAATTTTTTCCAAAAATAATTTCATTTAGGAAAAAGTAAGAAATAGACTAACTGAAATGACTTAGAAACGGCATCTATGTAAGAGAGATGATAAAACTAATCAAACGTTTGATTGAACTCGCAAATCCTAAGGACCATATGGGTTTAATGCTGCTAATCAAACGTTTGATTAAATTATGGTGAATTAACAGGATTATTAATAATATCCTTCGCCATAACCGCCACCATAACCTCCACCGTAATATGGATAACGGAGTAATCTTCTTAATAAATAATAAGGGAAATGTTGGCGTCTGTAGCGTCGATATCTCCTTCGAGGATGTCCATATCCGTCATGACCGCCACCATAACCTCCGTAGCCTCCATAACCGCCATTTCCGTTATAGCCCCCATCAAAACCTCCACCATAACCGCCGCCAAAGCGCATATCGTCTTGGTCTGCATCTACGTCTTCAGGAACTAACATTGTCACACCTTCGTCATCCATGTCTTCAATAATTCCGTTCATTTGTGAACCATCAGTAAGCTCACCCATTACATGATAATTCATATACTGCTGACATAGTCCTTTTATTTGGCTGTGCTGCTGATTGCCGCCTTGATAAGGATACATTGGAATACCACTCCTTTCATATACATCAGTATGGTATTCCCAAAGACTTGGGCAATGTTACTAAAAATAAAAAACCAAGGTCTCATATGAAGACCTTGGATTTATGATTTTAGTGCTATTAACGGTGTTTAACTTTATATATTATTGTCGCTAAAATATTGGCTAAAAAGAAAAGCATATTACCCTGCGCATTGGCATGTAATACTTGATGTTCAAACTCCATCTCCTCATACATATCACCTTGGCTTTTCTTCTTTGCGTTATTTATTATTCTCATTTCTTCTAACTGTTTTATATACCTGTATTGGAACGGCACCAAAACCAACGATAACACAATATAACCTATAACAAACCACATCATTATTTGAGTCATGAAGCATCTCTTTCTTAATAAACCTTCCTATAAATACCTACGAATGAGGAAATTAAAAGTTTCCTTTTTTTACTAATTCAAGTCTAATTAACCGTTTCTAAACAAGTACGTTTGATATAATAAAGAGTAGTTAATCTAATTTTATTTATAGTTATATTGATAGGGGAATGTGATGGGAATGGAAATTAAGTACAATTTGTCCGAAGAGGATTATTTGAAGTTTAATCTGTTTCATGTTAAAAATTCAGAGACTGCAAAAAAATCGCTTAAAATGCAACGATATGCAACACCAATTATCTACATAATTATTGCATACGTTTTTGCTAATCTTGCAGATATTCCCTTTCTCTACACCTTTCTTCCGTTTGCTTTTATTGGCGGACTTTGGTCGATTTTTTATCCTAAGTATTTTTATAACCATATTAAACGTCAAACTAAAAAAATGATTGCTGAAGGTAAAAATGATGGGTTATTGGGACGTCATACGATGAATTTATCAGAAGAAGGAATTGTTGATACGACCGCTAACGGAGAAACCAAGGTAAACTGGTCGGGTATCATCAAGTACAAGGAGGACGATGCGACCCTTTATCTCTATAATAGTTCTGTAAGTGCTTATATCATTCCTAAACGAGACATACCTAATATAGAGGAACTCAAAACATTTCTAAACGAAAAGTTATCACATAGGGAAAAACCCTAAATCTTAGGGTCAGGCTGTCGAGAAACTTTCGACAGCCTCTTATTTTTATGCAAGTATTTTAACGATTCACCGCGTTAATTTGTTATAATATTATTATAAAAGGCTTTGAAATATGTCTGTTGAATTGCGCTCCAGGCACTTCGCTTTCCGCGGGCGGTCGGTGAGCCTCCTCGTCGCTTGCGCTCCTGCGGGGTCTCACCCTGACCTTCTAGTCCCGCAGGAGTCTACGTGCCTTCCACGCAATTCAACAGAGTTTAAATCTATAGTGTACAGCTCTCTACATAATTAAAAATTAAATAATAAGTGGTGAAATATATGTTTAAACCAAAAGTATCAACCCAAAATGAATTTGAATTTGTAACTATTGATGACTTGGTTCCTGA
>NZ_MSLS01000002.1 GCF_001940785.1 Bacillus sp. MRMR6 | reverse complement strand
AAAAACCGCTATAAAATTGAAGCAAAAAATAGTGAACTCAAGCATGGGCACGGTTTTGAAACAGCCAAATCCTCGGGTTTATTTGGTATGGAAATTCAAGGAGCCACAACCATATTCGCTGTCAATCTCAAACGGATAATAAAACTTCTTAATGAAAAAGAATAGGAAATAGGCAGAGGTATAAGCAACTTTCCTTCGAATTTCGGTAGGAAGTTGCTTTTTTTGTCTTTTTTCATCCATAATGTCTTTTCCTTATTTATAAAATATAAAAAACGGAAGTTCTTCAGTGCCCTCCGCGAAGCGTCGAGGAGGCTCGACTTCCTCCCCGCGGAAAGCAAGCACCTGTAGCAGAAGGGAACGGTCATTGTATATCAGCAAAACAACTTTCTATATGAAAGAGCCAAAAATTAAGAAAGAGACCCAGTTAGGTCTCTCTATATTGTTTCTTTATTCTTAATGCTTTAACAGGGTCGTCTGTTATAATTGCTGTACAGTTAATTTTAAATAGCCGATGCATATCTGCTTCTTTATTTACAGTATAGGGCCTTACTGCAATTCCATTTTCCATTGTACTTTTAATAATCTCATCAGAAATAAGACTATATTTAGGGTGGATTCCTTTTGCACGAATCGATTGAGCGTAGATCCAAGGCATATAAATGGTCTCATAGAACAATGGTGCAGTCTCAATTTCCGGAGCCATTCGGTAACTATAAACAATGCTATAATGATTAAACGAGGAGATGATAATACGGTCTGTTAAACCATATTGACGAGTAAGATCGATCACTTTCTCTTCCATCCCTTTATATGGAATAAGAGTATTTTTAAGTTCAATATTACAGACCATATTATTCGTCTGCATCCATTCAAGAACCTCAATTAAAGAGGGGATAGGTTCTTTTTTCACTCCCTTTTTATTAGCATTAAATTTTCTAATTTCTTTAAAAAGGAGATTTTTCACAAACCCATTTCCGTCTGTAGTCCTATTAACTTTCTCATCATGAATGACAACAACTTCACCATCTTTGGTCAATTGAACATCTAATTCCAACCCGTCGGCACCAGCCTTCTCTGCCTCAATAAAAGCAGTCATCGTATTTTCAGCAAAATTAGCAGAATAACCACGATGAGCAAAAATTTGTGTCATATTTTCACTTCCTAATTACTATATGGAGGAACCTTTAATGAGACCATTACATTTATCACCTGAAACAGCGATTAAATTAGCCGAAAAGTTAAACGTTCCGATTGAACAGTTAATGCACATGCCTCAGCATATTCTTATTCAAAAACTAATGGAACTTGAAAAGGAAAAAAATAATTAAAATAAGAAAAGCCTCAAAATCTTTGAGGCTTTTTTTAATCCTTAGACGTTCAAGAAGCTTTATGCTCTAAACGTAATTTATCAGCTACCATTGCAATAAATTCTGAATTAGTTGGCTTTGCCTTTGTCATGCTGACCGTATAGCCAAATAAGGATGAAATCGAGTCAATATTGCCTCTGCTCCAGGCAACTTCGATTGCATGCCGAATTGCTCTTTCAACTCTGCTTGCCGTTGTATTATATTTCTTTGCAATATCAGGATACAAAACTTTCGTAATAGAGCCTAAAAGTTCTATATCATTAAAAACCATTGAAATTGCTTCGCGTAAATATAAATAGCCTTTAATATGGGCTGGTACACCAATTTCGTGGATAATACTCGTAATACTTGCATCAAGGTTTTTAGGCTTTTGTTCTGTGTGAGAACGATAGTTGGTTGATGATGACAATTTACGACTGAGCTGACTCGTTTTGCCGCTTACCTGGCGAATGTGACTACCGAGATTCTCCATATCAAACGGTTTTAAAATAAAATAAGATGCTCCAAGTTCAACAGCCTTTTTAGTCACATCTTCTTGGCCGAAAGCTGTAAGCATAATGACATTAGGAAGTGTTCCTTTTTTTAATTCTCTTATACGCTCTAGTACCGCTAAGCCATCAAGATGCGGCATAATAATGTCTAATACTAAGACATCCGGATCTACATTTGCTAACATCTCTAAACAATCTTGGCCATTATGTGCGATTCCCGCTATTTCCATATCATCCTGTGATGAAACATAATCCTCTAAAAGTCCTACCAGTTCCCTATTGTCGTCAACTACACAAACTTTAATCTTATTCAATTTCTGTATCCTCCTCAGAATCCAATTAATATCTCTATTCATCACTAATCGTTATTCTCTCTTAATTCTATTCTAAATTAGAAATTCGACAATGCAACAAAAATTCCTCTGATTTTTTTAATATTTCTTAAAATAGTGAGAAAATCTTATCTTTTCTTTGTTTTTCTCTATCTTTCGACTAAATTCGATTTATTATATGGCCGATACTGTCTTTTGTCGAAAAATCTTTATGTATGATAAAAATAAAATAGGCAATTTCGCCTATTTTATTTTTATCCGTACATTTGAATTGTTAAATCAACTTGCTTTTTCTTTTTCCTTTTCATATATGTTAATTCCTGCTTCACTTAACATCCATTCTATATGAACTCCATAGCCCGATGTAGGATCATTGACAAATACATGTGTAACAGCGCCAATTAGCTTCCCGTCCTGTATAATTGGGCTACCGCTCATTCCTTGAACAATTCCTCCGGTTTTTTCAAGAAGCTTGGGATCTACAACTTTAATGACCATCCCTTTTGTTGCCGGAAATTTTTGCGGAATTGTACTAACAATTTCGATATCAAATTCCTCGACCTTATCATCATTGACCACTGTCAAAATTTTTGCTGGCCCTTCCTTCACCTGATGGGATAACGAAATCGGCAGTGGCTTATCATTAATTCCATTCTTTAATTCTTTATTTAAAACCCCAAATATGCCAAAGGGACTATTTTTCTGTATATTGCCGACAACTTCCCTGTCTGAAGAAAAACGAGCAAGCTTTTCTCCAGGATCTCCATTACTACCTTTTTCGATGGAAGTTACGGTAGAACGTACAATCTGCCCATCTTCGACTACAATTGGCTTTTTCGTGTCCATGTCTGAAATGACGTGCCCTAGGGCACCATATTTTTTAGATTGAGGATGAACGAAAGTCATGGTTCCAATACCTGCTGCTGAATCTCTTATATAGAGACCTAATTTATAGGTATCTTCGCTCTTATCTTTTAATGGAGTAAGCTTAGTTGTAATTTTTCCAGTTTCCCGGCTAATAACCATGTTTAATGGTTCATTATTCTGTCCTGCTGTTTGAACAAAAGGAGAAACATCTGTCATTTTTTCAATTTTTTTACCATTAATCTCTGTTATGATATCTCCAACCTTAATTCCTGCTAATTCGCCTGGAGACTTTTTTCCGTCATCAGTATTCACTAAATGATGACCAACTACTAAGACACCTACCGTATTTAATTTCACTCCTATTGACTGACCACCTGGTGTTACACGAAAATCCTTTAAAACATGTACATCGACCTTTTTAACAGGGATACCAGCAAATTCTAATAGCATTTCATTCTTGCCATATTCATTTGCTTTTACTGAGACCATGTTTTCATCTTGCTCAAGTGTGATATTCTTATTGTGAGTAGCTAAAGTGGCTGATACCGGTGCAGCCTTTTGAAATTGAAAATCTTGTCCTTCAAAAACCGTAATGGTTTTTGGTATGTGAAGGTACTGCTTAAGTGGCTGATAAAATAAAACGCCGATTAATGAAACAAGGAGAATTCCACCAATGATTTTTCTAAATATGTCTAATTTCAAAACTTTCACTCTCCTCGCTTCTATTTCACTGTAGAAATGGCTACATCTTTAATTTTGCCTCGTTCACGTGCATTTATAACTTAAGACAACATAAAAAAGCTACCCTAATTGGATAGCTTTGCATTTTTTTTCTCAAAATATAAGGTATAGCTACCTTACACTCCCGCTTTTCTTATTTTCAGAAGCTAAAAATAATAATTCCTCTGCGTGTTTTTTAGTGATATCTGTAATTTCAGTTCCTGAAATCATCCTGCCAATTTCCTTCACTTTTTCGTCTTTACTTAATGGAGTCAAGGCTGTTTTGGTTCTCCCGCCTTTTGTTACCTTGGAAATAAACAAATGTGTGTCGGCCATTGCAGCAACCTGCGGCAGATGCGAAATACATAAAACCTGTGAATCAACTGCGACCCTATAAATTTTTTCTGCAATTGCTTGTGCTACTCTTCCACTAACTCCCGTATCTACTTCATCAAAAATGATGGAAGTAACACCTTGGTGCTTTGAAAAGATGCTTTTCAAAGCTAACATAATACGTGACAGTTCACCCCCAGAGGCGATTTTCGATAACGGTTTTAACGGCTCTCCAGGGTTAGTGCTCATATAAAATTCAACATGGTCAACCCCTGATTTGGTGAAATGAGGTAAAATAGATTCAAACCTAATTTCAAAAATTGTTTTTGCCATATATAATTCTTTAAGTTCATTATGTATTAAGGAAGTAAGCTTTTTCGCCCATTTTTTCCGCAGTTCTGTTAATTGCTTAGCCTCTAAAAGCAAATCCTGTTTCACAGAAGCTAGCTCTTTTTCCAATTGGGTAATATGTGTTTCTTTATTGAGTAATGTTTCAATTTCTTCTTCGATTTTCGCTGCATATTCAACGATCTCTTCAATTGTCTTTCCATATTTGCGCTTTAATTGATTGATCTCATTCAAACGTTCTTCAATCTCATTCAATCGCTGAGGGTCAAATTCTAACAGGTCTAGCTCATTTCTCAAAGATCGAGCAGCGTCTTCTAATTGATAAAAACTAGTCATGATTAATTCGTAAACCTCTTTATAGGAGGTGTCAATGGTAGCCGCATCTTCTAAGTGCCCCATCACCATCCCAATCCAATCAAGACCTTTTTGATCACCATTTAGAGCATTATAACCTGCTTGAATTGCTCCATAAATGCGCTCATAATTTGATAGCCTTCGTTTTTCTTCAAGCAACGCTTCATCTTCATTAAGCTTTAAGTTTGCCTTTTGGATTTCGTCAAATTGAAATTGAATTAAATCTAATCGATGCGCTGTTTGCTGTTCATTCTCACTTAATGACTTTAATCTTTGATATGTCGTATCATATTGGCGGAAAACATTCTGATATTCTGTAAAAGATGGCAATATTTCATCGATGCCAAACTGATCTAGGAGGTTTAAATGTCTAGTTTCGTCCATTAAATCTTGATGCTCATGCTGACCATGAATATCAACCAATGTTGAACCAATTTCGCGCAAAGTAGCAATTGTAACAAGTTTGCCATTTACCCGGCAGACACTTTTTCCAGTTCGAGATATATCTCTTCGGAGTACAACCATCCCATCTTCAATTTCAATTCCAAATTCCATTACTTTTGAGTAACAAGGGTTTTTTATGTCATCGAGCTGGAATAATCCCTCAATTTCTGCCTTTTCCTCTCCGTGACGAACAAATTCGGCTGATCCTCTTCCACCAACTAATAGATGGATCGCATCAATGATAATAGACTTACCCGCACCAGTTTCCCCCGTCAAGACTGTTAAGCCCTTGTTAAAAGAAACCGTTAGTGCTTCAATGATCGCGAAATTTTTTATTGATAATTCGGATAACAAGGTTCATTCCCCCATTTAACATTTAAAGCATATCTAGAAAGCGATTAGTAATGATTTCGGTATCTTCTGGTGTCCTGCAGATGATTAGGATGGTATCGTCACCACAGATGGTTCCTAGAATTTCATCCCAATCAAGGTTATCCAGAAGTGCTCCAATAGCCATTGCATTACCAGGTAAGCACTTCATCACCAGTAAGTGACCAGCTGAATCGATACGTACAAACGCATCCATCATTGCTCTTTTCAGTTTTTGTAAAGGATTAAACCGCTGGTCTGCCGGGAGGCTGTACTTATATCTGCCGTCTAATAATGGAACCTTAACAAGATGAAGTTCTTTAATATCTCTTGAAACAGTTGCCTGGGTAACATTGAAACCGGCATTTTTCAGTTCATCAACAAGCTCATCTTGTGTTTCAATATCATTCGATGTAATAATTTCTCTAATTTTTATATGACGCTGTCCCTTATTCATGAAAAAACACCTCTTTTAGATTCGCCATTATATTTTTAACCAATTTGTCGCTTCTACACTTATGTTAGCGGATTTTGCTGAAGATGTACATTGTTCTTTAGATATGTTGAATAAATATTAAAAAAGAAGAATAAGCTTTAGCCTATCCTTCTACGCTTTGTTTTGATTTGAACTCCCCGTGAGCAGCAGCGACGATGTCAGAAGGTTCTACTGGCAAGAGGTTAACACCACTTTCCAGTTCAGCTTTCCACTTCAAATGGAGGAGGAATTCTATATTTCCATCTCCGCCAGTAATTGGTGAATACGACAGATTAATTGCATGAAAACCCTGTTCGACGGAAAAATCGACAATCTTATTTATTACTTGCAAGTGAACTTTCGGTTCCCTTACAATCCCTTTTTTACCAACCTGTTCTCTTCCAGCCTCAAATTGCGGCTTAACAAGAGCAACAATATCACTATCAGGAACAAGTAAGGTTTTTAACACAGGTAAAATTAGTTTTAAAGAAATAAACGACACATCAATAGAGGAAAAATCAGGCATCCCTAATTCAAAATCCACAGGTGTTACGTAGCGAAAATTGGTTCTTTCCATTACAACAACACGTTCATCCTGACGGAGCTTCCATGCTAGCTGATTATAGCCAACGTCCACTGCATAGGACATCTTCGCACCATTTTGCAAGGCACAATCTGTAAATCCTCCTGTAGAGGCTCCAATATCAAGTAAAATCTTATCCCTAGCGGTCAAATCAAAAACTTTTAAGGCCTTTTCTAATTTAAGTCCACCGCGGCTTACATAAGGTATCAAATTTCCTTTAACCGTCAAAGGAATATCAATCTTTACTTTTTCACCAGGTTTATCTAATCGCTCTTCATTAGTATAGACAAGGCCTGCCATGATTGACCTCTTGGCTTTTTCTCGTGTTTCAGCTAAGCCTCTTTCTACTAACAAAACATCTAATCGTTCTTTATTTTTCATTTGTCATGCCCTTTGTTGTTTTTTCCGTGCAAGAATGGTCATCCTTTTGACTACCTCTGCCGTCGTCATCCCTATCTCCTCGAGGAGGGAAGCTACATCACCATGCTCAATAAATTGGTCTGGTATACCCATTCGATCAATGGCTTGATGATAATAGCCGCGGTCATGGGCATACTCTAGAACAGAACTCCCAAAACCACCCTGCAATACAGCTTCCTCAATCGTAAGAGTTGGTGTATTAGATGAAAATAATTTATCAAGCATCTTTTCGTCTAAAGGCTTAATGAATCTGGCATTTATTACCTTTACAAAAATACCTTGTTTTTCTAAGATGGTTGCTGCTTCCATCGCCATTGGAATGGTTGTTCCAAAGGTTAGAATAGCTCCGTCTTCCCCTTCTTTTAAGATCTCCCAAGTGCCAATCGGTATGTTTTTATATTGTGTATCCATCGGTACCCCAATACCATTACCACGTGGAAATCTCATAGCAATTGGACCATTATCGTAATTAATAGCCGTATAGACCATATGCTGCCCTTCGTTTTCGTCTTTTGGCATCATTAGTACTAGGTTCGGAACATGTCTTAAAAAAGCAATATCAAATACACCCTGATGGGTTTCACCATCAGCACCGACCAATCCAGCGCGATCTATTCCAATAAAGACATTTAAATTTTGGCGGCAAATGTCATGCACGACCTGGTCATATGCTCGCTGTAAGAAGGTAGAATAGATGGCTAGAAACGGCTTCATGTCCTGAGCGGCTAAACCAGCTGCAACCGTGGCGGCATGTTGTTCAGCAATCCCTACATCATACATCCTGTCAGGAAATTCACTGGCAAACCCTTCTAGCTTAGATCCCACTGGCATAGCCGGGGTAATCGCAACAATCCGCTCATCCTTACGTGCAAGATCTCGGACCGTTTCACTAACCAAACTGCTCCAGGCAGGAGGGGATTGGTTAGGTTTTACAAAGGCACCCGTATCCATTTTATAAGGCCCTGTACCATGCCATGCTCCCAGCTTATCACTTTCTGCAGGATGATATCCCTTCCCCTTCTTTGTAATAACATGAAGAAGAACAGGTCCCTCAGTTTTTTTAGCATAACTAAAATGTTCAAACAATTCTTCAAAATCATGTCCATTTACTGGACCTAAGTAGGTAAATCCTAATTCCTCGAAAAACATTCCAGATACAAAAAGGTATTTGAGGCTGTCTTTAATTCGTTCAGCTGTGGCTGCAAGTTTTCCTCCAACTGCAGGCACCTTCTTTAAAAGAACCTCTAATTCATCCTTCACCCATTGGTATTTTCCAGCAGTTCTCAATTGGCCAAGGATGGTATGAAGAGCACCAACATTTGGAGCAATTGACATTTCATTATCATTCAAAATAACAATCATGTTCTTCTTTTCATGACCGATATGGTTCAAGGCTTCTAATGCCATCCCACCTGTTAGGGCACCATCGCCGATTACAGGTAAAACATAAGATTTTTCACCTTTTAAATCCCTCGCTATTGCCATACCCATCGCAGCGGACAAAGAGGTCGAGCTATGCCCAGTTTCCCAAACATCGTGCTCACTTTCTACCCTTTTAGGAAAACCACATAATCCTTTATATTGTCTTAACGTATCAAATTCACAGGCTCTTCCGGTTAAGATCTTATGAACATAAGATTGATGTCCTACATCCCAAATGATTTTATCCGTCGGGCTGTCGAAACATTTATGTAATGCTAATGTTAGCTCGACAACACCCAGATTGGGACCAATATGTCCTCCTGTAACGGAAAGCTTTTCGATCAAAAATCGGCGGATTTCGTGGCTTAGAGTTTCAAGTTCTTGATTAGACATTCCTTTTAAAAAGGAAGGGTCTTTTATTGATAACAGATCCATTTTCGGACCACTCACTTTCATACTTTTTCTTACGATATCCTTTTGGATACTGCTTTATCTTACCTTCTTACCGTCCATTAAAAAAGAGCCGCTAACACAAAAGTGATAACGGCATTGGCAACGTTTCTTCATTGCAGACAATTATAACATAGTTACATTATTGTCTCAAATACCTCTTCAATTAGTGGTCTCTCGATGCAACTAGGTTTAAAATCTCAATAAGAAGATTTGTTTTCAAATCTGTTTTAAAGAGCGATTCCTTTGCCAGTTTAATTTCATCCTCTAAAGCCTTCTTTGCTCCTTTCATTGTTAGTAATTGTGGGTACGTACTCTTTTGATTTTCCGTATCACTCCCGACAGGTTTACCAATCAATTCCGGATTCCCTTCCAAATCAAGTATATCGTCCTGAATTTGAAAAGCGAGGCCAAGATGATGGGCAAATTCAGCTAAATGATCCAACTGGGTTTCGTTAGCATCAGCAATAAGGGCCCCTGCTATGACACTAAACTTTAGCAGCTTTCCTGTTTTATGAATATGGATATATTCAAGTTCTTTAAGAGATAAGGATTTTCCTTCTCCCTCCATATCGGCAACCTGACCGCCAACCATCCCTTCAGCTCCGGCTGCTTTGGCCATTTCGAGGATTAATTTCAACTTTATATCATTAGAAAGGTCTGGAATTTTTCCAATAACCTCAAAACTGTAGGTCAGTAAAGCATCGCCAGCTAAAATAGCTATTGCTTCCCCAAAGATTTTATGATTAGTTGGCTTCCCTCGTCTGAGATCGTCGTCATCCATACTAGGCAGATCATCATGAATCAGGGAATAGGTATGAATCATTTCAATAGCAGATGCGGCTAGCAATCCTGTAATAGGGTTGACACGGAATGCATCTATTGTTGCAAAGGTCAATAGTGGACGGATTCTTTTCCCCCCCGCTTTGAGGGAATAATGCATCGCCTCTTTAATGATGGGGGGGGCATTAAGCAAGTCAATCTGAGTTTGAAGTTCTAATTCTAGCAGGTGTCTGTATGGTTGTGAAAAAACTTCTAGTAATTTTGTCTCCAAACCCTAATCCCCCTCTGCGATTGAGAAATTCTCTTTACGTCCATCCTCCGTGATAATTTGTGTCAATTGTTCCTCAACACTCTTTAATTTATCATGGCAAAATTTTGATAATTCCATCCCCTCTTTATAGAAAGCAATGGCCTTCTCTAAGGGAACATCTCCCTCTTCGAGCTTATCTACGATTTGTTCAAGCTTATTCATCGCTTCTTCAAAGGATATTTTTTGTTCATTTGTCACGGCTTTCGCTCTCCTTTATCTTCTGTACATTACAATAAAGGTTTCCATCGGTTAATTGTATTTGTATAGAATCATTTTCTCTTACCTGCTTGATACTCTTTATAAGCTCATGATTATCTTTGTATATAAGACTATATCCACGATCCATTATTTTTAATGGACTTAACGCTTGTAGAGTTGAAATCATCCGGTCAAACTCAGTCTGTTTTTTAGAAAAAATCTGCATGATTGCTCGATTAATATCCTTTTGTGTGCGTTCAAGTCTATTTTGTGAATCACGAATGGCAACACTTGGGTGATTGCGGAATAGTCGTTTTGAGATCGTTTCATGCTCTGCTTTTTTAACCTCTGTTAGCCTTGCTGCACCTCGAACTAGCTGCTCAGTTAATTTATCTACTTGCTCCAACTTCTGTTCATACAGTCTTTGTGGATAGCGGAAGGCATATGACTTATCAATACGGTCGAGCCGCTGTTTCTCAAAGCGAAATCTTCCATTCATAGCCTGAAGCAATCTCGTTTTCCTCTGTAATACACGTTCCAACAATTCTTCAATATGTGGAACTGCCAGTTCTGCTGCCCCAGTGGGGGTTGGGGCGCGAAGATCAGCAACAAAATCTGCAATGGTAAAATCTGTCTCATGTCCGACTGCAGAAATAATGGGGACCTTTGAGTTATAAATAGCTTGTGCTACTATCTCTTCATTGAAGGCCCACAATTCCTCAATTGAACCGCCGCCGCGCCCCACAATTAAAACATCGATCCCCTTCATTTCATTCGCCTGTTCAATCGCTTTCGCAATGGAGCGAGAAGCATTTTCGCCTTGAACCAGTGCCGGAAAAATAAGAATCGTCAACATTGGATAGCGCCGCCTGATGGTTGTAATTATATCTCTAATTGCGGCACCTGTTGGAGAAGTAATGACTCCAACCGTTTGTGGGTAAGAAGGAATGGTTTTTTTATGCTCTAAAGCAAAATAACCTTCGGCTTCAAGACGCTTTTTTAATTGTTCATAGGCTAAAAACAACTCACCTATACCATCGGGCTGCATTTGGTTGATATACATTTGATACTGGCCGCTTGGTTCATACACGGTGATATCACCTTTAACAATTACCTTCATTCCGTTTTCAGGTGAAAATTTCATAAACCTTGATTGGCTAGAAAACATAACCGCGAGAATGCGTGCCTTATCGTCCTTTAGGGTAAAATACATATGACCGCTGGAATGTTGCTTAAAATTTGAAATTTCGCCCCTCACATGAACATCATGCAGGTGAGGGTCGGCATCAAACTTTCTTTTTATGTATTTCGTTAGTGCACTAACAGACAGATACTTTTTATCCTGCATTTTATACTCCTTTTTTTATATTTTTCCTTAAGAAAAATTCTGATCTTCTTCTAGAGGAGGAACAGGTTTTAAAGGAGCAAGGTGTTTTTTGCAGATTTCAAAGTATTATACATCAACATCGTAATCGTCATTGGGCCCACTCCCTTTGGAACAGGGGTAATGAAGCCAGCTTTTTCACTTACATCCTCAAAGTCGACATCCCCGCATAGCTTACCAGCCTCGTTACGATTCATGCCAACATCTATAACTACTGCACCTTCTTTAACATGTTCGGCTTTTATAAAATTTGCAATACCGACAGCTGAAACAAGGATATCAGCCTGGGTTGTATGTGCCTGTAAATTGTCAGTTCTTGAGTGACAATAGGTCACGGTTGCATGGTTATTAAGGAATAACTGTCCTGCTGGTTTTCCAACAATATTACTTCTTCCTACGACAACCACGTGTTTGCCCGCCACTGATATACCGGTTTCTTCAAGTAAAACCATAATTCCAAACGGTGTACATGGTAGAAAAGCATCTTGACCAGTCATCATTCTTCCGATGTTGATAGGGTGAAAACCGTCTACATCCTTTAATGGGGAAATCGCCTCAATCACCCTTTTTTCGTTAATATGATTTGGTATTGGTAGCTGAACCAAGATACCATGGATTTGATCGTTGCCATTTAGTTCCTCTATTTTAAAAAGCAGCTCATCTTGTGAAACTGTTTCAGGAAGTTCAATCAAAACCGAATGCATACCAAGTTCATGGCAAGCCTTTTCTTTATTTGTTACATATGTTCGTGATGCATGGTTATTTCCGACCAGAATAACTGCTAGTCCCGGGATAACCCCTTTACCTTTTAGTTTCTCGACTTCTTTAGCTATTTCTACTCTCTTTTTCTCTGCAATTTCTTTACCGTTAATAATCTTCGCACTCATTTTCGTTCATTTCCCCCTTGTTAGAGCAGACTCTGGCCCAATTATTCGTTAAGAAGTTTATGTTTCACTTTTGATAGTAATCCATTAATAAATCGGCTAGATTGGTCATCTCCATAGATTTTTGCTATTTCAATTGCCTCATCTAAAACAACATTTTCTGGAACTTCGTTTTTTGCAAACTTTAACTCATAAATGGCAATTCTTARTAAATTTCTATCAACTGTAGCTAGACGGTCAATCGTCCACTTTTCTAAATGTTCTTTTATAAGTGGATCAATCTCTTCTTTGTGTTCAACAACACCTAAAACCAATTTTACTAAATAATCATCACCTGACTCACCTTCCAAAACGTGCTCGATTGCAGAAGCTGGCTCTGTATTACTCACGTCGATTTGAAATAGAGCTTGTAATGCTTTTTCCCTTGCTGTTCTTCTTTTCATTATACCGTTAACTCCTTTAGAGATAGTGATTAATTTTTGTCAAAATTCATACATCCATGATCGTGTAGTCTTGTACATAAAAAGATAATAGCACAACTAAAATTGATTCGCACTGTAAGAACTTATTTTTTCCTAAGTGAAACAAAAAACCAAAGGATTTTGTCCTTTGGTTTTTCCTTTTTACATTTCTTGGTCTACTTCTGGTTCGTGCTTTTGATTCTCAAATTGAATTCCGACAACGTGAATATTAACTGCTTCGGCATCCAGTGCTGTCATATTCAGTAATGCTTGGCGAATGTTATCTTGGATTTGTCCAGCGACATTAGGGATGCTGACGCCAAACTTCATTAAGCAGTATACGTCAACCTTAATACCCTTTTCAGACAACTCTACTTTAACGCCCTTGCCGTGGTTTTTCTTACCTAAGCGTTCTACAACTCCTGCTGCAAAATTCCCGCGCATTCCTGCGACACCTTCAACCTCGGATGCCGCAATACCAGCGATCACTTCAATAACCTCAGGGGCAATTTCCACTTTACCATGACCGTTATTTCCTTGTTCCATTTCTAAAACATTAAATTCACTCACTTAAGAACACCTCCAAGATATTAGATAGACTTCATCACATCATGTAATTCAAGAAACTTCGTATTAAACTGACCTTCTACGAACTTTTCATGGTCTAGCAGCTTCAAATGAAAAGGAATGGTGGTGTGAATACCCTCGATCACAAATTCGCTTAACGCCCGTTTCATTTTTGAGATAGCCTCTTCTCTGCTATTCCCATATGTGATGACTTTCGCAATCATGGAATCGTAATAAGGCGGAATGGTATAGCCAGGGTATGCTGCAGAGTCAATTCGAACCCCAAGCCCGCCTGGCGGAAGATACATATTAATTTTCCCGGCTGATGGCATAAAGTTCTTTTCTGGGTTTTCCGCATTAATACGGCATTCAATGGCCCAGCCAGTGAAGGTAACTTCTTCCTGCTTGATGCTTAGCTTCTCCCCTGAAGCAACTCGTATTTGTTCTTTTATTAGATCAATACCCGTGACCATTTCCGTTACAGGGTGTTCCACCTGTATTCTTGTGTTCATTTCCATAAAATAAAATTTACGATTGCGGTAGTCATATATAAATTCTACCGTGCCAGCACCTGAATAATCAACTGCCAATGCAGCTTTTACCGCTGCAATTCCCATTTCCTCACGGATTTCCCCGTCTAAGGCCGGTGAAGGAGTCTCTTCAAGCAGTTTTTGCAGCCTTCGCTGTATTGAGCAGTCTCTTTCACCTAAATGAATAGTGTTACCAAACGAATCTGCAAGCACTTGAATCTCAACGTGACGGAAATCCTCAATATACTTCTCTATGTATACACCTGGATTGCCAAAAGCGGTCAACGCCTCTTGCTGAGTGATACTGATTCCCTTAATTAACTCTTGTTCAGTCTTTGCTACACGGATTCCTTTACCGCCACCGCCTGCTGTAGCCTTGATAATGACTGGGTACTTGATATTTCTTACTAACTCTAAAGCTTCATCAATATTATTGATGATCCCAGTTGATCCTGGGACAATTGGAACTCCAGCTTCTCGCATTGTTTCTCTTGCGATATCCTTTGTTCCCATCTTTGTAATGGCTTCAGGACTTGGCCCTACAAAGATGATATTGCACTCGCGGCATAACTCTGCAAAATCTGCGTTCTCTGCCAGGAAACCATAGCCTGGGTGAATCGCATCACAGGAAGTCAATTTTGCCACGCTAATCAAATTAGTAACATTTAAATAACTATCTTTTGAAAGTATTGGCCCTATGCAATAGGCTTCATCTGCAAGCTGGACATGCAGTGCTTCACGGTCTGCTTCAGAAAAGACAGCAACGGACTCAATCCCCATTTCCCGGCATGCACGAATGATCCTAACTGCAATTTCACCTCTGTTTGCAATTAACAGTTTCTTTATCACCTGTTATCCGCTCCTTATTCAGGCTTCACTAAAAATAAAGGTTGCCCGTATTCTACTAATTGGCCACTTTTAACAAGTACTTCAACGATTTCACCATTAACTTCTGCTTCAATCTCGTTGAATAACTTCATAGCCTCGACAATGCAAACAATTGAATCCTTTGTTACGGTAGATCCTGCTTTTACATACGCATCAGCATCCGGGGTTGGTGATGCATAAAAAGTTCCAACCATTGGTGATGTGATTTTGTGTAAATTAGCTGTTTCTTGCTCATTGCTTTGTGCAGCTTTTGGTGCTTCCTGTACTTGTTCTTGAACTGGTGCAGCTTCAACTGCAGCAGCTTGGCTTACTGGTGCCACTTGTAATGCTGCTTGAGGGACCTGTTGTACTGTGGTGACAGTTGCAGCCGTATTCTTTTTCATTTTAATTTTTGACCCGTCATTTTCGTAAACAAACTCATCAATACTGGATTGATCAACCAATTTAATCAATTCTCTAATTTCTTGGACTTTTAACACACTAAACACTCCTTGTTCAAATGTATTATGACTAGCTACTAATACTATACGATAATACCTTGTAAAAGTTCAATCGTCTATTTTTTTTAGCAACTAACCATTTTATCCTGCTACTTTCATTTTAAACCATTTAGAATAATTTGTGAATTTTGAACATTGGTTTAAATTAAAAAGGGAAGCCGACCCGGCCTCCCATTAAGTATTATTTCGCTGGCTGAAATTCTACTGCTACGTAGTTTGTTTCACCAATTTCTTTTTTAACCATCTTAATAATGTTGTTGGCTTCTGTGCGGGATGATTCTTTCTTAGATTTTACTGTAATCTTAACAGTTGGACCATCTGCTCTTACTAGGGCATCCTCATATCCCATGGTTTTAATTAAAGTTTCGAGCATTTCTTCCTTCTTCGCAATCTCGTTTAATTTTTGCATTTGATCAATTGCCTTGCTTCTTTCATCAGCAGGCAAATCAGTCGATGCCACTACTGTATTTAAATCTTCCTTCAACTCGCTGCGTTCATCTTGCAGCCTTAATCGAAGTGCCTCGAATTCCTCGTCTCCAGCAACTTGTGAAATAATCGTATCCTGATCGTTAGCTTCTGTGTCTTCACCCGATTTAGCCTCATCCTTCACGTCCTCTTGTACTGCAGCTAAATCATTGCCTTTTTGCTCTGGAGAGGTGATGTAGTACACAGATAATACAACCACCAAACTTAACATTGTTAATAGCCAAACTGTTTGTTTTTTCAAAAGCATAATAAATCCCCCTTTTATTTTTTAGGTGTAACGGCAACGCGATGACTTGGTACACCCAGCGCCCTCGTAACAGCTTCCACAATCCATTTTTTCACCTGGATATTTTCAGCTCCGCGGGCAACCACTAGGACACCTCGTATTTCCGGTTTTTTTGTTTCTACAACGATTGGAACCTCTTTTTCCCCATCGCGAATGATAACAAGCTGTTCATCATTCGATGAATCGACTACTTTCCTTTGTCCGCCTTCACGGTCAGATTCCTCTGTTGTTTGGGTCTTTGTATTCTTATTTTTCTCAAAAACTTTTTTGTCTGTTGCATCAATCGTTACAACTACCGTAACATCATCAACACCCAGCATTTCTTCAAGAGCCTTTTTTAGCTCTTTCTCATATGTCTCTTCATAATCAGCCATTGATTGATTAGTAGAATTATTTTTCGAACCAAAAGCCGGGACATCTTCCGTTTGATCTTCTATGTTTTTTATGGCAGGGCTATCTAATGGCTTCGTATTATTTGCAAATAACACGTTACCCACAATCATAAAGGCTGCCCCGATACAAAGTACTAGAAGCAGGTATTGATACTTACCAGGCTTTTTATCGGATTCTTCATTGTTGTTTAGCAGCCTTTTTAGCCATGACAATGGTCCTTTATTATTATCCATCCTCTTTGGTTATCCCCCCTTCAACCTGGACTTCAATGGTTTCTTCAGATACATTCCATTTTTGCGATAAAAATGCAGCGATTTTTCCTGATTCTTCTGTTGACCCTTCAGATGAAAGAGGTGTACCAGTACTAATACTTACTGGTTGAATTGCTTCGACAGCCTTCACTACGTTGTCGGGATGTTTGAGTATAACCGTTACGCTATGGAGGTTATCAGGGAATGTCTGATTTGTATCATCTGTGATATTAATATTTAATTTTTCAATCTCTAATCCAAATTGATCCATCAACTCCTCTTCTACTCCCTGTTCCAACTGGACAGCCATCGTTTCTAAAATATATGCATGGTTAGAGGCTTGTATTTCTTTTTTCTTTAAATCTATTAAATTTTCTATGTTTTTTTCTCCAGGTGCCTGAAATAGTGGAATTTGGGCCATTGTTGTTTCAAAATCCTGAGAGATTAATTTAAAGATGGGCGTTAGGATAATGGCAATCAACAACAGACCCGTAACCATTTTTGTATATTTCTGCAAACTCGAGTTCGGAAGCAGCATATCAATTACAGTTGCTAACAGGATAAATAAAATGATATTTGTAACCCATTCTATTAAAAAACTCATTATGCTCTCTCCTATCTCATCATCATCGTCAAGTTCCCTGCGGCAATAATCACGGTAATACTTAAAAAGAACATTAGAGATACGATACCCAATGCGGCAAATACATAGATGACACTTTTACTAATAATGTCTAAGCATTTAATCACTGGGCCTCCTCCTAATGGCTGTAGTACCGCTGCAGCAAATTTATAGATAAAGGAGATCATCAAGATTTTAAAAGCCGGAAAAGCTACGATAATTAACAGGATCGCCACTCCAGCAATACCCATTGTATTTTTTAATAAACCAGTGGCACTAACCACGGTATCAGCAGCATCTGTAAAGATTCTTCCAACAACGGGGATGAAATTTCCTGTTACAAATTTTGCAGTACGAATGGCTACTCCATCCGTTATTGCTGCTGATGCTCCCTGTACAGAAATAACGCCGAGAAAAATGGTCAAGAACAGCCCCATTAAACCAATGCTCCAGTTCCTAAGTAACTGTGCTAGCTGTGTCACTTTATACTGATCTGACATTGTACTAACAATACTTAACAATGTAGCTAAAAACAGAAGCGGAAGAATAATATACTGCATAAAAATACCACTGATGTTCATTAAAAATAATATGACGGGGTGGAAGAAAGCAGCTGATATAATCCCTCCTGATGAAGCGATTAAAGCTAAGAGAAGCGGTATTAATGCTAAGACAAATGAAATCATTGTACCTATTGCCTCATTTGTATACTGTATGACAATATGAAAACTATTTAGGGCTAAGATGACGAGAACCATGTATACAATCGCATATGCTACTTTACTAATTGTGCTGTTTTCAAATGCGTTCTGGATGGATTGAAGAAACATACTAAAAATTGTTAACAGAATTAAGGAGCCTAGAAGTTTTCCATTTGCAATAAATTCATGGAACAAAAATTTCAGGACCCCACTTCCCCATTCCTTTAGAGTGAACTTCTGCTCACCCTTTACAAAATCATAAAGACTTCCCTTTTGACTTTCTGGAAGAAATCCGCCGTATTTACTCTGAATATCCTCCCAATACTGTCTTAATTCTGTTAAATCTAAGGTCTGCAGCTGGGCATCGACCAGCTCCTGTGGGGAAAGAGGTGTTGATTTGTCAGAATCACCTTCGGTAGCTTGTACACTAGAAGAAGTGGCAAATAAAAATAAAAGAATGATAATGGGAATAAACTGCAGCCTGTGCTTCATTTTTTCACCTCTTGTTTTAAAGGAAATAATATCCTTTCTAGCTAGGAATAAGCTTGATAATCGTTTCAATCATAACGGTTAAGATGGGGATCGCCATTGCAAGTATTAAGATTTTCCCAGCTAATTCTATTTTTGAGGCTATTGCACCCTGCCCTGCATCTTTTGTAATTTGCGCGGCAAATTCAGCAATATAAGCAATCCCAATAATCTTTAATATGGTTTCAACATAGACTAAATTTACCTGGGCATTAACAGCTAACTTTTCAAGCATATGAATAATTTCATAAATTTTATCCACTAAAAACAGAAAAATAGTACAACCAACAAACACGATCAGTAGAAAGGCAAAATTAGGTTTTTGCTCTTTTATAATTAGTGCAAGAAAAGTGGCAACGAGGGCGACCCCAACTATTTTTATGATCTCGATCGCAAAGCCCCCCTTTCTTATTGAAACAAAAAGACAGATTTAATTTTCTGAAAGAGGTCATCAACAATGGAGGCAACTTGAAACAGAATATAGATAAACCCAAATAACGTGACCCACTGGGCATATTCTTTTTTTCCTACCTGATCAAGAACGGTATGCAAAAATGCGACGACAATTCCCACCCCAGCTATTTTAAAAATAATGTCCACTTCTAAACCCATTGCTTTTCCCCCTAAATTAATAAAATAATCAATAACAATCCTGACAAAAATCCTAAACTCTTAACCATTTTTTCATATTTTGCTTGTCTATCAATCGCATCAGCCTCTTCCCTTTCTAGGTGGGACAGCGTCAGCATGATTTGTTTTTGCTGGGAAAAGCGATCGTGGCGACCAAGGGTTTCACCAAACTGCTTCATAATCTCATATTCCCCTTGTTTAAAGGCTGTCTGCTTCCAAACCTCTTTTAAACTGGCTTCCCACGCGTCCTTTACAGTTGTTTCCGTATCTGTTAACTTCTTGGCAAACCCTTCAAAAAAAAGTGACAACGGCCTCGGTAATTGGGCAGATAATCTCCTTGCGGCTTCATGAAGAGGCGTATGACCATACATAATTTCGGCTTCTAATGACTGAAGTGCTGATTTTAATTGTCGGAGTTGTCTAGGACGCTCACTAAAGTTTCTCGAGGCTTCAAAACCTGTCCAAGTGGCAGCGATTAGAATAATAATTGCACCGATCACTTTCACCATCTAGGTCACGCTCACTTTTTGATTCATTTCTTTGCCGTTCCCATCTAGGATAGCGGTAACTGTCCCTGGTCCTGAAGATCTGCTCAATACAATGAACCGTTGGAATATATTTTGTTCGATAATTTCTTTCAATGTGGGCCTATTCCGAATCTCCTGGAAACTAGCTCCATGTGTAGTCATAATCAGTTTTATTCCGGCGTGGACTGCTTCCTGAATCGCCTCAGCATCCTCACCACGGCCAATTTCATCGACCACTAAAACTTCAGGACTCATCGACCTGATCATCATCATCATGCCCTCAGCTTTTGGACATGCATCTAGTACATCTATGCGGTGTCCAAAGGACATTTGCGGTATTCCGTTCACACACCCCGCGATTTCGGAGCGTTCATCAACAATCCCTACCTTATAAGCTGGGAATGCATTCCTTTTGTCACCTGATGAGATAATCCTTGCTATATCACGCAGCAAAGTGGTCTTACCTGTTTGAGGGGGGCCAATAATCATTGTGTGCATCCAGTCACCCTTAAATATAAAGGGAATCAGCCACTCAGAGGCCCCTATTTTCTCTCTTGCAATCCGGATATTAAATGATGCTATATCTCTTATTGCCTTAACCTTTCCCTCTTCAAGAATCACCTTACCTGCAAGTCCAATTCGATGACCTCCAGAAACGGTTATATACCCTCGTTTTAATTCTTCTTCAAGTGTATAGATGGAGAATTGACTAATTTTATTCATTAAGTGGAAGGCATCCTCTGGTTGAATAATGTACGATAAAAATTTTGGTGAACCTTTTAACGTTATTTCAATTGGACGTTTAATACGAATTCGTATTTCTTCTAACTCATCTTTTTGGCTAGGAGGGATTTGGCTGATGATTTCGGCGATTTTTTTTGGCAAAAATGGAAGGATTGTTTCCACAGTGTTACCTCCTTGTTGCTTGTCTCATTAATTAAAATGTATGCCCATCTTAATGCAATATGACTTTCAATCTTTCAATTCTTTCAAAATACAGATTTATTCTATCTTTCTATTACTAGGGAACGACCTAAAAAAGTAGTTTTCCTCTGTTTATGTCTAGGAATACTTTCACAAATCAAACGTATTTTTATGGTAAGATATTACAAGGAGGGATGCTGGTGTGTACCATTATTACCCGATTGATAGCCAGGTTAGGAAGCAGAAGAGTAATAGATTAAAGGTATCCGGTGAGGGGGAAGTGGCTGTACCACCCGATTTAGTGTCGGTACACTTAGGTGTCATTACCGAGAGTAAGGAATTACTATCGGCACAGCAGCAGAATGCAGCAATTGCAGAGAAGGTCATTAATACTCTAGTTTCACTTGGAGTTGACAAACAACAAATCCAAACCTTTGATTATCGAATCGACTCTGAATATGACTTCGACCAAGGAAAACAAACCTTTAGAGCGTACAAAATTTCTCACATTTTCCAGGTAAAGCTAAATGACCTCACCTTAATTGGAAAGGTCGTCGATACTGCAGTCCAAAATGGAGTGAACTACGTTTCTAACATCGTGTTTACTTCAAGCAAGAATGAGCTATATTACCAGCAAGCATTGGCAGCAGCGATTCAAAATGCCATCGTCAAGGCAAATACGATTACAGGTACGCTCCAGGTCACACTAGTACCAACACCCATTCATATTGAAGAAAATAGCATCAGCTCGATCCGACCATTTGAAAGTGTTCAGGTTTCTTACGCAAAAGGGATGACCCCCACTCAGATCGAACCAGGTCAGCTAACGATAAGAGCAAACATTACCGCAGAGTTTAAATATGAAAATATCTAAAAAAAGGATTGAACCATTTTATACGTGGTTCAATCCTTTTTCTTTTTTACTTATCGTGTTTTTTAACCATCTCAAATAGCTGCCTTGCACTGACCGGACCATTGTAATGCTCTCTTACTACTCCCTGACGGTCAATTATTATCGTTTCAGGCTGGCCTGTTACGTTATATTGCTTCGAAACTTTATTATCCGGATCAAATAGGTAAATAGCCGGAGTTGGATACTTCTCGATAATCTTCTTTACTCTAGCTTTTGTTTCTCCTCTATTGATCATAATTAATTTGTAATCATCACCATAATTTTCAACGAACGCTTCAAGCTCAGGCGCTTCATCTACACATGGTGCACACCAGGTGGCAAAGAAATTAATAATCACCATTTCCCCTTCAAAATCAGAGAATTTCGTATTGGTGCCGTCCAGGTTAGACATATCAAAATCTACTGCTTGATCCCCAACTCCTATATTGTCACCTTTGCTGGCTAAACTATAGCCAAAAAAGCCAAACATTCCTATTAAAACCAACAACACGAGAATGTTAATAACTCGTCTGCTCATCCCGCTTCCTCCAGTACGCTGAGTATTAAGGAATAGGCCTGTTCCTTCAAACAGGCCTATAACACTTTTTACTTTTCTAATTGCTTCAAGAACTCAATTTCTTTTCTCAGGTCATTATGACGTTTTCCTAGAATTAATAAATAACCAAAGATCACTACCCAAACAACTGAATATGCTGCATACATGAATCCCATTTTACATTCCTCCTATTTTTCTAAGCTCTCACGTAATTTTTCTTTATAATGGCTTACCTTAATCCTCATATTCTCAAACGATGCACCTTTGTGAAGAAGATATCCGTAGAGGAAGGTAAAAGCTGTAATCGTAACTAGTAAAGCTACTAGCATATTATCTGAGATTCCTCCCCCAGATTGTGAAGCTCCTTCACCAAATACGACTGGATGGAATTTTGACTGCCACCAACGAATCGCAAAAAATACGATTGGTACGTCAGCGAAGCCAATGATCCCAAATACAGCTGCAAGTCTAGCTTTCTTTTCCCAAACACCATCCATCTGACGAACCATTAAGTAAGCCATGTAAATGAAGAAAAGGATTAGGGTTGTTGTTAAGCGTGGTTCCCATGCCCACCATGTATTCCATGAAGAGCGTGCCCAAATTGGTCCTGTCGTTAATACAATAATCGTGAAGACTACACCGATTTCAGCAGACACATAAGCATACGTGTCATAAATTCTTTTACGTTTAATTAAAAACATAATACTAAATATAAATGTTACAAAAAATGCTAAGAATGCTACCCAAGCAGATGGGACGTGCATATAGAAAATCTTTTGAACAACACCCATGACCTTCTCAATCTCAGCATACATAAATATAAAATAGAAAGCAGCTAGAAACGAAACAACTGTTCCGCCATATAAAACTTTTGTCAACAAAGAGCTCTTAATGGGAGCAGATTCAATAACAGGAAGGGCCGCTCGCTCTTTTTCGAGATTCATACTCATCTCTTAAACCTCCAGCACATATTCGATTAGTAAAAAGCAAAGTACAAAGAATATAACATCATACGCCGCTACCATCTGCATCCAAGCAATTGCACTTGGCAGCTGATCCATATTCGTCAAGATAATTTTTGTTGCTTGAGTAACACCAATTAAGACAGGAGTTGTGATTGGGAAGAGCAAAAGTGGTAACAGCATCTCACTGCTCTTTGAATTAGAGGCAAGTGCAGCTAGAAATGTCCCAATCGCAATAAACCCAAAGCTGCCAATAAATAAAACTAAGATAAAATAAGGAATGCTTCCAGTAATTTTAAAATCAAATAATAGAAACAGAAATGGTATGGAGACAATTTCTACAATCATGATCATGGCAAAATTGGCGAGAAACTTTCCTAAATAGATGCTTGATGCCTCCATAGGAGCAATCAATAAGCCATGCATCGTATCGTTTCGCTGCTCCGATATTAACGAGCGATTTAAACCTAAAATTCCAGAGAATACGATAATAATCCAAACTGCTCCAGGAATTACCGCTCTAGTAGTACTATTTGCTGGATCAAATGCAAAGCTTAGAACTAATATCACAAGGCCGGCAAAGATCACCATTGTTCCTAATACTTGCTTTGTTTTGAATTCTGAATATAAATCTTTTTTTGCAATGGTGAGGGCTGTTCTTAGCATCATGAAACCCCCTCCACTAGTTGCTGATACTTATCAGTAACAAAGCCTAATGCCTTACCTTTTAACTTAAAGTCTTCAGCAATTTTGCCATTTTTCACAATAATAATCCGATCACAAATCTCAGCAGCCTGCTTAAAATCATGTGTGACCATTAAGGTAGTACAGCCCTTTTCCTTCATCGTAAGTACAACATTATTTAAAATCGATATAGCCCCCTGGTCTAAACCCGTATGTGGTTCATCCAGCAGCATAATTTGCGGGTCATGAATAATTGCTCTTGCAATCGCAATTCTTTGAATCATCCCGCGGGAAAAATTCTTTACCGGCTCATTGATAAAAAACGAAAGCCCTACTTCTTTTACTAGCTCTCTTGCTCTATTTTCTACATCTTTTACACCATATAAATCCCCAAAGAAAACAAGGTTTTCAAGTGGAGTATAGTGATCATACAGCAAACTAGAATGAGGAAGGTATCCAAACAGCTTTTTCACTTCAATATGGTCTTTCTTAAGATCCAGGCCTTTTATTTTCACAAGGCCGGATGATGGCTTTATTAAGGTCGCAAGAACTTTTAAAAGTGTACTTTTACCAGCACCGTTAGGGCCAAGAATGGCGACCGTTTCTCCTGGGTTTACGTTTAGGTCGATACCTTTAAGTATTAATTTATTGTCGGCTTGCTTTGTTAACTTTTTTATTTCAATCATTAGTAGCCCTCCGCATCCGACTGTTACTCTACAAAGTTTCGTAAATTCATTTTCACTTGCATTAAATGCTGTTTATAGGCATTAAGTTTGTTGGTATAATCAGCTTCAGACATATTTCCTTCGCCGAAGTTTTCTTCTAATTCTAGTATTTTATCCATAATGGCTTTCTGCTTGTTCATTAGGTGCTTAAACGCTTTTTCGTCTTTGTCGGCGAAAAGTCTTTCTTCCTCTGCTCTAGCTTTTACTCTAAAGTAAGTATAGTAGGATATTCCGGCAATAATGATAGCACCCATTACAATTAGGAAAACATGTGGGTCCCAAGTGCGGAGCGGGGATTGTGCCCACATTCTTAAGTGACCAGGATTATGAAAGGCTGGCGCAGTTTTGGTAACGTTTCCTGATTTCACTGTCTCCCCTTGCCCGGCTGAGCCTTTAACATCGCTTGATGCCTGCTGTCTATCCTTTTCGTAGTTCATGGTGAAGCTTTTGCCCGCTTCAAGCTCCTCCACACTATATCCCCAGTAACTCTGTTCATCTAGTTTAAATAGACCTTGATTTGTTGCTTGAACATCTGTAAATTCTATACTTCCCATCCCTTCAGGTACGAGAATTTGCATCATTTGAACAGGGTAGTCAGTAGTGATTACAATATCTACACCTTTTTCCATCCGATAACTATAAGGCAATACCTGTGTCTGATTGGCTGGTACGGGGGTTTTAGTAATAAATCCACTATCTACTTGTTCCGCAGCAATTTTGTTATCTAAAAAAGTAAAACCTGTTGCTCCTGCTGGAATTGTTACTGATAAAACAGCTTCACCTGTACCATTACCAGTAAACTCTTCAGAAGTGGTGTTCGTGTAGTTAACCATATTCATTAAATTGGTGGAACCGTCTGTTGCCGGACTAACAACAAGATAGTGTAGATCAACCGATATAGCTGAGTCTGATGCTGCCATCCCACTCAAGGGGGTTAGCAGCATCAGTCCAAGGAAGAAGACTGTGATTTTCTTGATCACTTTCCTTCCCCCTTTTTCTTTTTATAGCTCTTCATTGTAGCCTCAATTTCACTTTCTACTTCAGCCAGTAAATCATGATCCACTTTTTGGTTGCTCATTTGGTTTTCTTCTTCTTTAATAATCAGCGCAACCTGCACTTCATATTCCTTTTTCAACTTCATGTAATCCGTATGAGCAATCTTATCCATTTTGTACTCGAATTCCAATTCGTTCAATGTTGTTAATAGTGACTCCTTAACTGAAGCTTCGTCTTGTGCTTTTGAAGCAAAGCTTAGATAAGAATCCCAAGTGAAGAATGGAGCTAAAACTAAGAATAGACAGATCAGCACCAACGCAGAAGTAAAAATCATTGATATGATAGAGATTTCTTGCATTATGTTCACATCCTAAAGATAAAAATCGTAATCAACTAATTAAGCAATCTCTTTGCGCACTCCTGTGTATCTAGGAGTCACATTCTGATATTTTCCATTCCATACTGCAAAAATAGAACCAATAACAATCATGAAGGAACCAATCCAAAGCCAAGCAATCATTGGATTTACTCTCACAATAAAAGTTGCCTTTCCATCTTGCTGCCAATCACTTAGGACTATATATAAGTCTTCTCTTAAAGTAGATATGAGTCCTACTTCAGAAGAAGGCTGTTCCCAGTTTCCATAAAACACTTTTTCAGGTTGAATCGTACCAATACGTTTTCCATTTTTGAAGACTGTCAATTCAGCGTAGACAATGTCATTGATACCTTCTCTTTTTTGATCAAGACGCTCATAATTAATACGATAGTCTTTTACTTCAATCGAATCGCCTAAGTTTACAGTTTTCATTGTTTCGATATCATAGTTTTGTGATCCAATAATCCCCATTGCGATAAAGGCAATACCAATGTGGACAATGTAACCGCCGTATCGACGACGATTTTTGATCATTAAACGATATAGTGCTACTGGAATCTTTTCCTTCGTCATTTTTCTTCTAGCCTTGACGCCACGATAAAACTCAAGATAGTGTGTGATAAATAACAGAACGATTACACCAAATCCGATTACTGCCCAAGCCTTCTGCATACCCAGAACAATCATCAGGCCCATTGCTAATACCGCTAAAATTGCTGGAATGAAAAAGTTTTTCTTTAAATTCTTAACTGATGATTTTTGCCAAGCAAGTAACGGACAAACAGCCATCACAAACATCATCGATAATAGAATTGGTGCTTGAACTGAATTAAAGAAAGGAATACCAACCGTTACTTTTGTGCCTTTAATCGCTTCAGATACAAGAGGGAAAATAGTTCCCCAAAACACCGCAAATGCTGAACCAACTAATAATAGATTATTAATTAAGAAGCTGCTTTCTTTTGAAACAAAGGAAGTAAACTCTCCCGCACTTCTTTTTAATAAGCTATAGCGGCTCATTAACACGTATAGGCCACCAATAACAGCAACCCCCATGAAAATTAAGAAGTATAATCCTAGATTTGAATTTGCAAATGCATGAACAGATGTCAGTACTCCGCTTCGGACTAAAAAAGTACCGAATAGTGTTAGTGCGTATGAAGTAATAATTAAGCTGATATTCCAAACCTTAAGCATATTTTTCCGTTCCTGAATCATAACGGAATGTAGAAAGGCAGTAGCTGTTAACCAAGGCATAAAGGATGCATTTTCAACTGGATCCCAAGCCCAATAGCCTCCCCAGCCAAGCTCTACGTATGCCCATTGGCCGCCAAAGATATTACCGAGGCTTAAGAACAACCAGGCAATAATCGTCCAGCGTCTAGTCATCTTAATCCAGAAGTCATCCATATTTTTCAAGATCAAGGCCGCCATCGCAAATGCAAATGGGACAGCAAGACCAACATAACCAAGATAGAGGGTTACTGGATGAATTATCATTCCTGGGTTTTGCAGCATCGGATTTAATCCATGTCCTTCAATAGGGACTTGGTCTAGTAATGTAAATGGCTTTGCTACGAATCCTAGGACTAAAAAGAAGAAAACGATATTTCCTAGTAAAATAGCAGAAATATAAGGAACCATTGGATTTCCTCTCATTTTTCTAGAGAAGGCAATCATTACTGTATATAGGACTAGGAAGAATGTCCAAAGCAGCAAGGAACCTGAGTTACCAGCCCAAAGTGCAGTTAGTTTATAAATGACTGGAAGTTCACTACTTGTATAATCATTTACATACTCATATTGAAATTGTGAGGTAGCCAGCAGGTAAAACATCGACAGCATTGCCATTGTTACAGAGACAAATACTCCGATCATTGCACCTTTACCACTATTAACAAATCGTTGATTCTTCGTACTGATCCCCAAAGTGATAATGAGGAGTGCATAAATTGCTAGTGCTAAGCCTAGATAGATTGTTGTGTTTGCAAATAAGTACATTTCGTCACCTTCTTATCATTTTGCGTCATCAGTTTCTGTTGGTGGAGTATCTAATAATTTTTCATGTGCTTCTGGATCATAATTCTTCATATCTTCTCCTTCGTATTTGGAAGGACATCTAGTTTTAACTGTTTCAGCAACAAATGTATCCTTTTTTGTAGGTGAACCTTGGAGTATAACAATAACACCCTCTGTAAAGTTATCAGGTCTTGTACCATTATTAATCACATGCATGACGTTTCCTTCGTTGTCTTTCAAGTCAAACCTTAGCTCAATATTATCTGCATCCCATTTAATAGATTCTTCTATTAAGAGTCCCTCAACTGTTACAAAATCATCTTTATGGTTTTCCTGGTTAGCTAGTAGATCCTTCATTTTCAGTTCAATACCACTTGAACCTGGTGTAGCAGCCATTAATAAGAATAAAATGGCACCGGCAATAATAAAACCACCGATCATCACTACTGTGTTCTTCTTCATCCCATACACCTCAATTAAACTAGTTTTTTCATTTCTTCTTCATACGTTTCTTGGTCAATCTTTCCTGTCAATAATTTTTTACGCAGTTCTTTTTTATCTTCTATGTGATTAACCTTTGTTTCTTTACGTGCAGGCTGTTTTTTCGGCTGTTGCTTTGATTTCTGTGTTGATGAACTTTGCGGAGCTGTCTGTGCTCTACCCTTTAATCCCAGATAAACAAAGACACCTGCAATGATGATAGCAATCCCAATTACTGAAGCACCGCCTATTCCAATAATTGGTCTGTCAGCATTACTTGAACCGCCATTGTTAAGTTGCTCTGTTGCAGTTGACCCGTTTACACCTGAGTGGTTTTCATCTTTTGGCGGCTGCTGTTTATTAATTGCATCTAGAGTTGATTCAAAACCTTCCTTTTTATAAGAGAAGGAATAGTTATAATTATCTCCAGCCTTCACTTCTTTGTATTGATAGTAGAAAAGTTCTTCTCCATAATCACTTTTGGTTTTATTAGGTGCTTCTGGTTCAAGCGTGATTTCTTCCGCATTTATTGGTGCGTAAAAGATTACATCCAAGGCTTCGACATCAGCAGCGGTGCTAAATTCATATGTAAAGCTTCGATTATCCCTTACTTCAATAGAACCTGTATAATATTCAACCACAAATCTGTAAGATTCATCGTTTTTAATTGCCTTTGATGGTTTCCATGAAATTACTCCCTTTTCAGTATTCACTTCGAAAGGTCTCTGTACCTCTGGTTTATTTTCATCTGGAAATTCTGCAACTAAATATGCCTCAAAGCCCTTATCATTGGTAGGAACAGCGATTTCAATGGTACCTTCAAAATCTTGGCCGCTTCTATTTGTAAAAGTTCCATACTTACCAATTAATAGAGAGGGAGTATTTTCCGGCCATTCCTCTGGATAATCAAACTCAGGCATTACTTGGATTTGTAATTCTGAATACGGAAACTGTTCCGCATTGAATACAAATTCAGCATCTGCTTTTGAAATCATAAAACTTGATAAAATTAACGTGATGACAAATAGAGATAACAATTTTCGCTTAAGCATAATAATCCTCCTTGAGTTAGAAAACGAACTTGTGAAATTCGTTTTTCACTATAGCCCTCTTTGAAATAAATATAATCCTAATCAGTACCCTATTGTTGATTCACATTTGAACATTTTGTAAAAGCCGAAAAATCGTTACGTTTTCGACAAAAAACCACCACAAATTGTTCACATTTTCCTTAGCAGTATAAGAAAACCCCTAAATTCATGTGAATTTAGGGGTTTCTCCTTGCAGAGTCATTTAACTTCTAACGAACGAATATAGGTAACAATATCAGAAATATCATCCTCTGTTAATTGTCGAATTCCGTCAAGGCCTTTTAGTGAAGGGCCCATTCTGGTATCTTCTCGTCCGTACGCTGTACCAATCCAAATTTGCTGATCGGTTGTATATTCCAAATACTGTGGGTTTGAAAGAGCTGTTCCCATCTTTAGTTTGCCAGCACCATTCTCTCCGTGGCAGGTTAAACAATATAAATTGTAAAGCTTTAGACCATTTTCTGCGTTTCCAGCAATTGTTGGCGGAACATCAAATTCGATTTCTTTAGTCTGCCAATCTCTTACAAAGGCAACTAAATGATTTAATTCCTTTTCAGTAAGCCTTGGACCGTAGGCAGGCATGCCTGTGCCTTCTCTTCCATATTTGATGCTGTTATAGATATCTTGATCCAAGACAGAATTCAAATAGTGTTGATTGTTAATGCTGGTACCAGCATTTTTGCCTTCTCCCTTACCTGTTTCACCGTGACAAATTAAGCATTGCTGGTTATATATTTTTTCCCCCGAAGCGATTGCCTCGGATTTTTCACTAGCAAATATATCACTATTTACTATGCAGACTATACTTCCAATAATAATAATTAGATATAAACTATATAATATCTTCTTCATAGGCATCCCTTACTTAGGTTCAGGTGTTGGAGTCGGTTCTCCAAAATCTGCATACTTCTTAGTAATTAAGTCATAGATTTTCTTAGGTTCTTTACCGTCAAGATGCATTTCTACCGCCTCCCGGGCGATATCGATACAGACGTCTCAGGCTATACTCATCGAGTCATAGGCGATTACTGCATTATCTTCACCAAATTGGTCAATATAGCAATCAAGATTACTCATATGACCATCCTCCAGATAACAGCCACAATAACATGGAACACCTGCTACTACCTCTGGGTAGTTAGTAACCATAATATAGGTTTCCTGAATTAGTTCCGATGAATTCAGTACATAATCTGGTAGAGGAGCATGCTTTTTGTCTAAAGCAACATTTGCCTCCTTAGAATTGTTACAAGCAGCTAGTATAAAAATAACAGCGGTGAAAAGCATTACGAGAGCTGGAATTTTTTTCACTTTTATGTCACCCCTTTGCTAGAGTAATATATTTCATTTCTATTTTAACAAATTACTTTCTCTCAAGATGGTTCCAATTCTTACTATTTAGTGAAGTTTTCACAATAGATAGAGTATAAATATAATGAAGCACGAAAAAGCCCTAATCCCGATATAGGACTAAGGCTATTTACTATGCACGTGATACGTAAGATGCTTCTGTTGTGTTGATGATTAATTTGTCACCTTGGTTAATGAAGAAAGGTACTTGAACAGTAAGACCCGTTTCAAGTGTTGCTGATTTTGTTCCGCCAGAAGATGTGTCGCCTTTAATTCCTGGCTCTGTTTCCGTTACTTCTAGGACAACAGTGTTTGGCAGTTCAACACCAAGTGTTTCATAGCCGAACATCATGATGTGAACTTCCATGTTTTCTTTTAGGAATTTTAATTCATACTCGATATTGTCACCAGGAAGCTCCACTTGTTCGTAAGATTCCATATCCATGAATACATGCTGTTCACCACTAGCATAAAGATATTGCATTTTACGGTTATCAATTTGAGCTTTTTCTACTTTCTCACCAGCACGGAACGTCTTCTCCTGAATCGCTCCATTACGGAGGTTACGAAGCTTTGATCGAACGAATGCGGCACCTTTTCCTGGTTTTACGTGTTGGAAATCCAATACGCGCCAAAGGCCGCCATCCACTTCAATCGTTAGCCCTGTTTTAAAATCGTTAACAGAAATCATTGTTTATCCTCCTAGTAAATCACAAAATGATAAGTTCTTTGGTAGAATGAGTTAAGGCTTCGTTGTGTTCCTTCGTAATAAGAGTGTCATCCTCGATTCGAACTCCGCCAAGACCCGGGATGTAAATACCTGGCTCAACAGTCACGAGCATACCTGGTTCTAAAACTAAATCCGAGCGGAAAGATAAAGCAGGACCTTCATGAACTTCCAGCCCAATTCCATGACCTGTCGAGTGTCCAAAGTATTCTCCATAACCCTTTTCTGTTATGTAATCTCTCGTTAGTGAATCTGCCTCTTTACCTGTGATTCCTGGCTTTATTCCAGCCATACCTCTTAATTGAGCCTCTAGAACAATAGCATAGATTTCCTTTAGTTTTTCCTCAGGTTCACCTACTGCCACCGTTCTTGTAATATCTGACACATACCCCTGATAGTAAGCTCCGAAATCAAGCGTTACAAAGTCACCTTTTTCGATTACTTTACCACTAGCTACCCCATGTGGAAGGGCTGAACGATATCCTGATGCTACAATAATATCAAATGAAGAGGACACTGCCCCAGCCTTTCTCATAAAGAACTCAAGCTCATTCGATACTTCAAGTTCAGTTCTACCTGGACGTAGAAAATCCAAAATATGTTTAAATGCTGCATCCGCAATGTCAGCAGCCACCTTTAATATCTTAATCTCTGCATCCGTCTTAATCAAGCGTAATTTTTCAATTACACCTGAAACGGGTACAAGCTCGCAATTTACTGCTTTCTTATAAACATTATAGGAAGAAAAAGTTAGATGCTCTTCTTCAAAACCGAGTTTTTGAATACCAAGCTCTTTTGCTTGTTTTGCTACCTCTTCAGGTATGGTACCAGTGTGTTTAACAATTTCAAATCCCTGGCACTCTTTTGCCGCCTGTTCTATGTAACGAAAATCTGTAATAAATTGTGCTCGGTCCGCACTAATTAGAACAACTCCTGATGAACCGCTAAAGCCGCTTAAATAGCGACGATTAAATTGACTTGTAATTAACATCCCATCAATGCCAAGTGTAGAGAAACTCGCCCTTAATTTTTCTATTTTCTCCATTTGATCTCACTCCCCCTTTTTGAAAATGGCGACCTGCTCCATTAACCTTTTTAGCATGACACCAATATATATTTTAACACAGCGCTATCCCACCTACTACTAATAAAACGTTATGATACTGGTTCTTCTTCCACCTTATTATTTTGATACTCATAATTAATGGAATATCCGATGAATAACCCATATATCATATATAAACAGACCGTGGTAACAAGAGTATTCAATCCTAACTCAAGAAATGGTTTCATACTTGGAAAGATTGGATTCAATACGACAAAGACTAGCAGGAATAGGACAATACCATATCCTAAACCAAACAATATCCCATTAAACTTTTTTAAAGCTAGATAATAAGCAAACGCCATTGCAACAGAAAATACCCCAAGCAATATAAGTGAGATTAACGTACCAAGCCATTGGAATTTCCATTTTCCTAATGCCCATGGCTCCAAAATGATATTGGGCCGAATTTCTGTAAAATTGAAATAATATGCTAATAAGCCTATTGTCCCCCAGAAAAGCCCTCCAAATAATCCTGTCCAAAAAACCATTGCCACAAATGACATTGGTTTCGGATAATTTTTCTTTTTTTGTACAGTTGTCATGGAAGCATCCTCCCTTTAACGATAATGTTGAAACTTCACTATATTATGCCCTTAGATAACCGTAACCTTTCATAAAATAATTATTTAAATGGAAATAGTATGTCATTCTAGAGGTTTTYTCTAATTTGAAGTAGAATAAAAGTAAGTACATACAGTTTTAAGGTCAATCATCATTTCCATGCTTGTATGCTCGAAAAAAGGAATTTCCTTAATTAATCAAAATCTCTATTTCTTAATGTTTAAAATTGGTAAAAAATGCTTATGATGCTCTTAGGGAGGTGGCTTTCTTGAAAAATCGGATATCCGTTCCTTTTTTGGTTGGCAGTCTAATTATTTTAGGATTAATTGGTATTATCGGTAGTTTTACAAAAGATCCATTAGGTTTCCTGAAAAATGTAGTAATCATTGCACTAGTTGGTTTGGTGGTTTACTTTATTTACCGGCAAATTACAAAAGCAAATCCTCAGAAAAAAGAGCAGCAGGCATTTATTAAAGCCGCTAAAAAGTCAAAAAAACGCTTGCATAATAAAAGTGCTGAACCTCACGCCAAAAGTGCTTCACTAGGTTCGTTATCATCCTTAAGGAAAAATAAAAAAACAAAAAAGAAATCTCCAGTCCATTTAACGGTAATAGACGGAAAAAAAGGCAAAAAGAAAAATCGAGCATCATTATAGAGCTCGATTTTCTTTTTCTACCTAATAACTCCAAGATTTGAAAAACTTTTGAGCTGACTCTTTCCCTACATTCAGCAACATCTGCTTTTTCTCATCTGTTAAGTTAAACTCGGTTGCTACCACACCTTCAGTTGGAACAAATATGATGTTTTTAGCATGTTTTCTTGAAATATACCGCGAATCATGTGCATCCATCATCGTTTCAAACAATGCTGTAAATAAATTTATTCCATTTTTGATTTTGTGTCTCTCATGTTCATATTCATGTGGACTCAGCTGTATTCCAATTACCGGTCTAACTTTCTTTATGTTCTCTTTATCAAAAAGCCACATTGGAAAATTACTTAAGACAGCGCCATCCACTAATACATTTAATCCATCAGCAGATTTTAATTTAACTGGTTCAAAGAAGTAAGGGATGCTGCAACTCATCCTAATGGCTTTAGCGATTGAGAAAGAGCCTGGGGAAATCCCATACTTAACTAAGTCATCGGGAAGTACAACCAACCGGCCATTTGATAGATCTGATGCAATGACTCTAAGTGATTGTGGCGGCAGTTGGGAAAAAGTCTTCAGTCCCTTAGCAGCTAATTTCTCCTCAAGCCATTTCTCCAATTCAACCCCTTTATACAAACCCAGCCTCCAAAAAACAAATAACCATTTAGCAAATGGAAAGGGTATAACAGATTTACGAGGGTCCATTAACAAGTTCATGTCTAATTCTTCAAATAGCTGATAGATTTCCTTACTTGTATAACCTGCAGCAATTAACGCTGCAATAATTGACCCAGCACTGGTTCCTGCAACCCTAACAAAACGAAATCCTCTTTTCTCCAATTCTTCAAAAGCACCTATTAGTGCCAAACCTTTGATTCCCCCACCAGAAAAAACACCATCTATTTTCATGGAAGCCCCCTAAAGGTTAACTTATTGTTATATCTTTAAGCGGCTATTGTGAAAAATAGTACGATGTACAAGTTAAAATTTTTACGTGAAATATTGGACAATTGCATTTGGAAAATACTCATTTATATATTGACGAATGGTACTCTCCAAATCTTTAGCCGCTTCATCAGGATACACATACTTCCCAATTCCATAGCGACCCCATTTATATTTGCGCTTTTCTTCATCCATTTCAAGCTTTGTTTTCGGATATCTTTTTGCGATAACATTCTTTGCTGGCTTTGTAAAACGATGCTGGATTAATTCAAAGGTTAAATTTGGGATATGAACTCCGGCTAATTCATCACTTAATCGCTCAAATAGCTCTCGATACCCCTCTTGCCACTCATCATGCATATATATGGGAGCAACAATAAAGCCCAGTGGATAATTAGCTTTAGCCACTTTCCTGGCTGCATGTAACCGGTCCTCAAAAGAAGACGTCCCTGGCTCAAAATTTTTGATGACATAACGCGAATTAACGCTAAAGCGGAATCGTGTTTTTCCATTGTGCTTAGCATCTAGGAGATGGTCAACATGATGAAATTTTGTTACAAATCGAAGTTCGCCAAAATCTGACTCACCTATGAATTCAATGGTCTTTTTTAAAGAATGGGTAAGATGGTCAATTCCTACAATATCAGAGGTACAGGCTGCCTCAAATCGTGTGAGCTCTGGCTTTCGCTCATCCATATATTTCTGAGCCTGCTCAAAGATATCTTCTAAGTTCACATAGGTTCGAATATAAGGCTTACTGCCAAGTGTTGTTTGTAAATAACAGTAATGACAATGTCCCATACACCCAGTGGCTAACGGAATGGCATATTCAGCAGATGGTTTAGATGTATCAAATTTCAGTGTTTTTCTTATGCCTACAACTAAAGTAGATTTTGCATTTCGATATTTCTGGAGTTCATTATCACCAGGCAGGTCTCTGATTTGATTATGGGAAGTCGTTTCTCGAATTTCTAGACCCAGCTTTTCAAATTTCTCTTTCAGTTCCCTCCCTAATGGATAATCCAATGATTTCGGTTCAAAGTAAACGAGCTGGGGCATAAAAGGCTCCATATCATCACAACTTTCACATTTTTTTTGTAGTATGGTTCCAAATACTTACCTTAAATAGATAAAGTTTTTTCCATATTGCTTTATTTGGAACTCTATTTCACGATTTGTCCCTATTTTGTCTACATATTGTTCACCTATATGTAACGTTTCTTCATATCATCAACACATTAATTCTCTATACTTTATCTATCATTTGATTGTAATAAACATGTAAAGGCAGGGAACTTTATGGGTATAAGAAGAGAAACCATTAAGGTGTATGATATGACCTGTACATCTTGTGAAAGGCGAGTAGAAAGGACGGTAAAAAAAGTAAATGGCATCCTCGATGTAAAGGCAAGTTTTAGTGGTCAATTTGCCGATATTGAATTTGATGATGAACTATGTAGTCTGAAAGAAATCAAAGCTGCCATTCAGAGTGTAGGATATGGAACAGAGAATCCAAAGAGCTACAAATTAATGGGCATTATGATTGTTGTAGCCGCTGTTGTACTTTTAGGCATGAATACTGGCAGTTATAATATGGAAGAAATCCTAAATAATGCTTCCTATGCAGTCTTATTTGTGGTTGGTCTTATAACCTCTGTGCATTGTGTTGGTATGTGTGGTGGGATCATGCTTTCACAAAGTATTAGAAAGGAGAGTAAGAATAAACTAGAGGCCCTGCGTCCAGCTATCCTTTATAACCTTGGAAGAGTGGCAGCCTATACAATTCTTGGAGGAGTAATCGGAGCAGTCGGTTCCGTTTTTGCTCTTTCACTAACGGCTAAAGCTGGTTTGCAATTATTTGCTGGTATTTTTATGATTATGATGGGCTTTAATATGGCAGGTTTTAAGTTCTTCCGGAAGATTCAAATTCCGTTGCCAAAAGCCGCTTGTAATGTGATGAACAAAAGAGCTCCGTTTGTTGTTGGACTTCTTAATGGATTTATGCCTTGCGGACCCCTTCAAACCATGCAAATCTTCGCACTAGGAACGGGCAGTGTGGCTGCCGGTGCTTTATCAATGTTTATGTTTTCCATTGGTACGGTACCATTAATGCTTACCTTTGGAGCACTATCAGGTTTATTAAGTAAAGGATATACAAAGCAGATCCTAAAATTTAGCGGTGTATTGATTATTATGCTTGGCCTGATCATGAGTAATAGAGGTCTTGCTCTCGCAGGGATGAATATGAGTCCCCTCGCTCTTATGGATCGAGTTGGAGCTTTTGGCGAACCGGCTTCCTCTACTGGATCTGCTAATAATGTTATAAAAGCTACGATCCAAGATGGAATACAGGTTTTAAATATGTCTGCCACCTTAAGAGGATATACACCAAATACACTCTATGTACAAAAGGGCATTCCTGTTAAATGGGTAATTGATGGTGAGGAGATTACGGGCTGTAATAATGCCATCGTTGTCCCTGATATGAATATTGAGAAGAAGCTCCAAAGCGGAGATAATTTAATTGAATTCACACCCGGAGAAAGTGATGTAAACTTCAGCTGTTGGATGGGAATGAAACGAGGAGTTATTAAGGTTGTTGATGATCTCAATTCTATTTCAGTTACGAGCAGTGATGGATCAGGAGTAGATACGGCCGTTGCCGCTGAGGAAAATTCATCAGTTCAATCACAGCCAAGTATTTATGGTGATGATATGAGTAAAGTAGCTACTGAACGTTTAATTAAAAAAGCTCAGCTAGTAGATGATATGCAAACAATAGGGATAAAAGGTATTGGTTACGAATTAGATCCACTTGTAATGGTGGCAAACCTGGGAATGAAAACAAAGGTAACCTTTGATTTATCTGCCTTTGATTCTGCTGATGGATACTTCCTCATCATGAATTCAAATACAAGACAAATTGTTACTAGTTTTAACGGAACAAATGGAATCGTTGAAGTTGAATTTACGATCGACAAAGCTGCTCCGTATGCGATTTATCTGAATGAAGAAGAATTAATTGGTCTAATTGAAGTAGTCGATGACCTTAATTCGGTTGACTTAGAGGCTGTTAGAGGTAAGTACCTTAAATAATTTCTAAAACGGGATGGGCTGCCATCCCGTTTTTTTTCACATCAAGAAAAAAGTTTAGGTGCAATGTATCTGCTACCTAAACTCTTTTTGTTTTATCTTACTGGTTTAAAACCTTTTAGACGCAGCGCATTTAGTAGAACGGAAACTGAGCTGAAGCTCATGGCGGCGGCTGCAATGATTGGATTTAATAGTGGTCCTCCAAATAGGTAGAGAATCCCCATTGCTACTGGGATGCCAAGAGTGTTATAACCGAATGCCCAAAATAGGTTTTGCTTGATGTTAGAAATAGTCTTTTTGCTCAACTGGATGGCTGTAGGTACATCCATTAAATCACTTCGCATTAGGACAATGTCAGCTGATTCCATCGCCACATCTGTTCCAGAACCAATTGCTATACCAATATCTGCTTGTGCTAATGCCGGTGCATCATTAATACCATCACCGACCATTGCTACTTTCCTGCCCTCTGCTTGAATCTTTTTTACCTCATTTGCTTTATCTTCTGGAAGGACCTCTGCTAAAACCCGATCGATTCCGACCTGCTTAGCGATTGCCTCTGCGGTGCGTTTATTATCACCAGTGATCATTGCAACTTCAATTCCCATTTTATGAAGCTGCTGTATTGCTTTTTTACTATTATCCTTCACTGTATCTGCGACAGCGATAATACCAGCTATCTGATTGTCTATCGCAACATACATAGGGGTTTTCCCTTCACCAGCCAGCTGGTTAGAGGTTTCTTCTAGATCACCTAGCGAGATGTTTCTTTCAACCATCAACTTTCTATTTCCTAGCAGTAGATTGAGCTCATCTATCTTAACTTCTATACCGTGACCAGGAATTGCATTAAAGTAGTCTAATTTCTTAAAAATAAGACCCTTATCTTCTGCACCCTTGACAATCGCTTCTCCAAGAGGATGTTCTGAACCTTTTTCAGCTGAAGCTGCTAATTGCAGCAGGTACTCTTTAGATATACTATTTAAAGTAATAATATCTGTTACCTTTGGTTTTCCCTCTGTAATCGTACCTGTTTTATCAAATACAACTGTTTTAATTTTATGAGCTGTTTCTAACGCAACACCACTCTTAATCAATACTCCATGTTCCGCACCCTTACCCGTTCCAACCATAATTGCCGTTGGAGTCGCAAGCCCCAAGGCACAGGGACAGGCAATGACAAGGACAGAGATAAAGATAGTTAGAGAGAAAACACCTGTTTCACCTGCTAAGAAATACCATGCCAAGGAAGATACAATTGAAATAGCAATAACCACCGGTACAAAATAACCAGAAATGATATCAGCCATTTTCGCAATAGGAGCCTTTGAGCCTTGGGCATCCTCTACTAGTTTAATAATTTGAGCAAGGGCAGTATCGTTACCTACTTTAGTTGCTTTGTATTGAATTGCACCATTTTTATTAATACTTGCACCAATTATTTTATCCCCGATATTCTTTTCAACCGGCATGCTCTCACCTGTAAGCATCGATTCATCTACCGATGTCACACCTAGAATGACTTCACCATCAACAGGCATTTTTTCACCTGGCTTAACAACAATGACGTCTCCTACTTCAACTTCGTCAATTGGTATCTCAACTTCTTGACCGTTTCGAATAATGACTGCCGTTTTAGGTGCTAGTCCCATTAGTGTTTTGATGGCTTCAGAGGTTTTCCCCTTCGTAACCGCTTCTAAATATTTTCCTAATAGGATCAATGTAATAATAACCCCGGCTGCTTCAAAATAAAGATCGTAAGCATAATCAATATTTCCGCCATAAATCTGAAAGATCGCAAATATCCCATATAGGAATGCTGCTGATGTTCCAATAGCAATTAACGAATCCATATTAGGACTGCCTTTAAATAAGGAACTGAAGCCGATTGTAAAGAATTTGTTTCCGGCTATTAGAACCGGCAGAACTAATATAAGCTGTACAATTGCGAATGTTAAAGGATTCACCATTGGATCGATAAACTCTGGAAGTGTAAACCCGATTGGAGCGCCAAACATATGCCCCATAGTGATCACAAGAAGTGGTGCCGTGAAAATTAAAGAGGTAATAAACTGTTTCCAAAGGAGCTTGATTTCCTTCTCCTTTCTCTCCTTATCACTATCAATAGTGGTTTCTTCTTCAATGGCTTTGTATCCCGCCTTTTCTACTGCATTCTTGATATCTGATAGTCTCACTTTAGAAGGTTCAAAACTGATTGATAATTTTTCAGTTGCGTAGTTCACATTAGCTTCTAACACACCATCCAACTTGCCTGTTACCTTCTCGATTCGTTTTGCACAGGCAACACAGGTCATACCTTCAATTTTCAACTGTCTTTTTCTAGACTCAACCATCGCCTCATAACCAGCTTTTTCAATTGCTGCCTGGATGGATGGGATCGTTACAATTGATTCATCGAATTGAATGGTCAGTTTTTCGGTTGCATAATTCACACTAGATTCTTGTACACCGGCTAGCTTACTAGTAACTTTTTCAACTCTTTTGGCACAGGCAGCACAGGTCATTCCGCCTATTTTCAAACTCTGTTCCATTCCTCTCACCTCTTTTATCTATGGTTGTTAAACCACCCCTTATAAAGAGGTGGCTATGTTTTTAGTAATTAGTTTTTAATATCATAGATTCTAATAATCTGGTCAGGGGTTGGTCCCATCCCCATATCGTCATCACTTGCTTCTTTAAATACCCAGCCACTGTCCTGAAGCTTGTTAATATCTAAACCCGCGTCAATAAGCGGGGCGGCCTTCAGGGCAAATATCATATCGGCATCATTTAAGCCCAGCTTTTCTGTCCATTGAACTTGATTTCCCTCTCCTAGTATGAGGGCATAATGCTGTTCATTTTCATGATATTTGACACTGTCAGTAGCTTCTTTTAAAAGCCTTCTCATCGAATCCTCGGAGCCATTTGAAGATTGTTTTTTATCGCTGACATTGAACGGCTTGATTAATCTATTAGGTAATTCATTGCCTTTATCATCTTTACCTGCAGGCTCATATAACCATTCATTACGATCAAGCTTGTTAATATCCAGCCCTGCCTCTACTAACGGATCGGCCAGCATTACCATTGCAAAGTCCGCTTTATTCGCCGACATATCTTTACTCCATTCAAACTTTTCACCCGTTGGCAATTCAAAGCCCCAATGCTTCAGTTCTTCATGATACCCTTTTTTATCTGGATATGCTTTGACGATCTCATTAAATGCATTTAGGGCTTTGTCTGCTTGTTCGTCTCCTGTTATGGGCCTGCTGCAGCCTGTAAATACTGTTAAAATTGCGGTTGAAACTAGTAAAGCGGCTATTTTCTTCTTCATTTTTCTACACTCCCTATACCTATTGTTTACATCTTTAGAATAAAGAATTGTTATGTAGACAATATGAAGAAATAGACTATGTCATTTTTTAGCCACAGTTTAGGAATCCATTTGTTTATTAAAATAGATTTTAACCTCTGTGCCGTTTCCTTCTTTACTGTCGATCTCAATTTTTGCATAGTGTAGTTCTAGGATATTTTGGACAATGGTTAAGCCGATTCCAGTTCCTTCTATTTGATGTCTGCTTTTGTCTCCTCGATAAAGACGCTCAAAAATAAACGGCAGATCTTCCTCTTTGATTCCCATCCCATGGTCCTTCACTACAACAATTATGTTTTTTCGATTTTCATAGAGGTGAATCTGCACATTACTTTCACCTTTGGAAAACTTAATCGCATTGGAGATAAGGTTGATAAATACTTGTTTAATCTTGTCTTTATCACCTGTAATTGAGTAATCTTTATTTGGATGGAATTGGTATTCAATCTTAATTCCTTTGTTTTCAGCCGATTGATAAAAATCCATACATACATCCGTAATTAATTGGTCCAGTATAATTGGTTCATAGTTTAGCTTGATACTTTCTGATTCAAATTCTTTCAGGACATTTAAGTCGTTTATTAATTTACCAAACCGAATGACTTCCTCATTTAGTTGAACTAAGCCTTTATTTGTTACCGGAAAAACACCATCAATCATTGCCTCAAGATTGTTTTGGAGAACATTGAGCGGTGTGCGGATTTCATGTGTAATATCTGAAACTAATCGTTTTCTCAATGTATCCTGAAACTTTAGTTTTTCAGCCAAGATATTTACACTTTTTCGTAAATCTTCTAACTCTTCTATGTTACTAATTAGGCTAGACTTGGAATCAAACTTGCCTTTTGATAAGTTAACAGACATCTTTGCTACATCTCTGATTGGAGCTGAAAACTGCTTAGAATAATAGAGACTTAGAAGACTGATAATGATTAAAGTAAGCACACCACTAGCAATAATACTTTTATTGATTGATTTTTTAAAATTAACATCTTCTTTAGATAACAGCACTGATGAATACTGTCCGATATCAACGTAACCTACGATGTTACCTTCCATGCTAATTTCAAAGGTCTTAGTAGTATAGACTCCATGGTCTTGTATGGGCATTTGCATATCACCCACATGAATTTGAGTTTGTAAATCACCTGGATCCATTCCCCATACGGGTTCTTTGTTAGAGTCTAAAAGTGTTAAGCAATAATTGCCCATAATTGCTTCGTGCATTAACTCAATACCAGCCTCTTCCGTCCATTTGCCTCTTTTTTTGTAGGCTTCCTCAAAATAAGAGACAATTCTCTCATACCTTTTCTCCTGATTATCCTCCATATAGTCATTAAATTTATTTGTCACTGTTATATTTACAAACACTGTTACGAGTAGGATTGCAGCAATGGCACACATAACAAATAAAATACTTAATTTTCTGCTGATTGATTGCATTTACTTGTCCCCGCCAAATTTATATCCAGCTTTCATGACTGTTACAATGTATTTAGGGTTCTTTGTGTCAGTTTCGATTTTCTTTCTAATGTTTTTGATATGGACATCAACGGTACGGTCATAGCCGTTAAAATCAACACCAAAGATTTTGTCTATCAGCTGTTCTCTTGATAACACCTTTCCCTTATTAGCCACAAGTGTGCATAAAATATCAAATTCACTAGGAGTAAATGGAATATCTTTGCCGAGAAGGCTAACCGTTCTGTTATCGCAATCAATTTGTAGATACCGATCGTTATAGATGACATTTGACGAGCCTAATCTTCTAAATAGTGCATTGACTCTTGCTGTCAATTCCCTAGGACTAAAGGGTTTAATTAAATATTCGTCTGCGCCTATATTCAAGCCCTCAATTCGGTCATTAAGAGAACCCTTTGCGGTCAGCATAAAAATATGCACATCGGATGTTTGACGGATGATTTTGCACACATCTTCACCACTTATATCTGGAAGCATTAAATCGAGAATTACAAGTTTGAAATCCGTTGTCTTAAACTTTTCAATGCCTCTCGAACCTGTAGTGGTACACTGTACACTGTACCCTTCCTTCTCTAAATAACCCTTTAATACGACGGAAACACTTTCTTCATCCTCGATGATCAATATATGGTTCATAAGATTTCACCCTGCTTTGTAATGTAACTACTTAAGGTTAGTATACTAGCTAGGTATAGTGGAAAAAGAGAAAAAGGCTGACAATTGTGTGTCAGCCTTTTTCTTTGTATTACTTTTTTATACGATGTCGTAGCCTTGGTCATCGATGGTTTCTTTAATTGTTTCCAATGTAACAGCTTCTTGATTGAATTCTACATCAACCGTTGCTGCATCTAGGTTAACCTTAACGGAGTTAACACCGCTAAGTTCACCCACACTGCCTTCGATTGCTTTTACGCAATGACCACAAGACATTCCTTGTACTTTTAACGTTACTTTTTCCATTCTGCTACTCCCCTTTTTAGTAAGCTTTTTTATCACGACTCAATTTTACTATACCCCCCTACCCTATGTAAAGTGATATTTACAACATTTATTGGCAGATTGGCTGTTTATGTATTATTAACTCTATTATCAATATTAATAAGATAAACGGCATATGAACGTTTTGATTTTGACAATTTGGGGTCATTTTTATTAGTAAATTCGAAAAAAGGATGGAGAATTCCCCATCCTTTTCTTCTAGATTATAAACCACATTTTAATTGAGCATTACAGTTTGTACAAGTGTTGCAGCCGCCGATTTCTTTTACTTTTCCTTTGCGGCAAACGGGACACGTGTTACCCACTTCGGAGCCAATGGTAACGTCCGTTGAACGAAGATCGCTGATGGTATCGACTAGTACGACATGCTGCTTTGGCTTTTCATTAAAAATTGATAATTGTTCGTTCGTATTTTCTTCTGCTTTGAGTGTAAGAACTTGTGAATCACGTGAGCCGTCAACATAAACTGTACCACCTTTGGCACCGCCACGGTAAAGACGTTCGTACACTTTTTCTACTTGTTCTACGCTATAGCCTTTTGGTGCATTAACTGTTTTACTAATTGAGCTATCGATCCAGCGCTGAATGATACATTGCACATCTGCATGTGCTTCTGGGGCAAGCTCCATCGCAGCAACAAACCACTTTGGCAGGTCATTCGGATCCGTTTCCGGATGCTGATCTAAATATTCTTGAACAATATCAGCTTTTACCTCGATAAATTTTCCTAGTCGTCCGCTTCGGAAATACGAGAATGAGAAATAAGGTTCTAATCCAGTTGAGACACCAACCATTGTTCCAGTGGACCCCGTTGGAGCAACAGTTAATAGATGTGAATTTCTTATTCCACTCTCTAGTATGGAGTCACGTATGTCTTCAGGCATTTTTCTCATAAATCCTGTATTAATAAAGGCATTTCTTAAACGGTTTGTATCCTCAGAAGTTTCACCGTCTAAGAACGGGAAGCTCCCCTTTTCTTTCGCTAATTCGACTGAAGTTCTATATGCAGTTGTTGCGATGGTTTCAAATACTTGGTCAACCATCAGGTTGCCTTTTTCTGAACCATACTCAGTTTCACAGTAGATTAGGAGGTCATGTAATCCCATCACTCCAAGACCAACTCGGCGCTCACCAAGAGCTTGCTTTTGGTTTTCCTCAAGGAAATATGGAGTAGCATTGATCACGTTGTCCTGCATTCGGACTCCTACGGCTACAGTTTTCTTTAATTTTTCAAAATCCACTGTTTTCGTTTCCTTATCAGCCATCTCTGCAAGATTGACCGCTGCAAGGTTACAAACAGAGTAAGGTGCGAGTGGTTGCTCCAATTCTCGCTCTCTTATTTCTAAGAGGATTGGACTATCGCTTACAGTATCGTTTCTATACCGGATACTGGCTCAACCGCTTTAGTCTCTCACGGTCCCTTCTGGGTTCCGCCCTGTTGCCTTCACCATTACGTGGTCAGGTTCCAAGTCAATTAGGTCGAGTTTTTAACGTGAGGCAAGCACTTTACCACACGGGTTTGTTGCAACGACTTGCTGTCCATATGCTTTGGCATTTGTCATGTCGTTTGCATTATCGATGAAGAAAATCCCTGGTTCTGCAGAGTAGGTCGCACAGATGTTGATCAGATTCCAAAGCTCTTTTGCTTTAATTTTCTTATAAACTCGTACTTTATGCCCCTGCTTTTCCCACTCACGTACATCGCCAACTTTATGCCATTCTTCGTTGTAAACTTTCATTTCCTCTTCATTGTAATGTTCTACATATGGAAAACGAAGCTCATACTCACCATCTGCTTCTACAGATTCCATGAATTCCTGTGTTAAACAAATGGAGATATTAGCTCCTGTAAGGAATTCAGAATTATGCACAGTGTAATTACCACCAGTATTGAGCTTCTCTTCTGCATCTGCAATAATACTTTCACTAAATCCACCTAAACCAGGAATACTCTTGTAATTAATGATCCCTTGATACATCGCTTCTTCTTGTAGTGTAAGTGGGGTGAACTTAAGTTTATCTTTAGCATGCTTTTTAATCGTTTCGTCGTTTGTATTATCTATTAAGAATCTTAAAATTCTTGGATTTTGCATTTTTGAAATAATAAATTCAATAATGTCTGGATGCCAGTCCGCCAACATGATCATCTGCGCGCCCCTGCGCGACCCACCTTGTTCCACCAAATGAGTCAATTTTGCAATATCATCTAACCACGAAACCGAACCCGATGATTTACCATTTACGCCTCTTGCCAAGGTGTTTCGGGGTCTTAAGGTTGAACCATTCGTTCCTACACCACCGCCGCGGCTCATGATTTCCATTACCTGCTTACGGTGATCAGAAATCCCTTCCCGAGAATCTGGCACAAAAGGCATCACGTAACAATTAAAAAAAGTAACATCGGTGTTTGCCCCTGCACCATACAAAACACGGCCTGCAGGAATAAAATTCAATGATACGAGCTCTTGATAAAACTTTTCAAACCACTCTCTTCGTTTCTCTTCTGTCTTCTCAACAGAAGCAAGGCCCGTTGCATTTCGTTTGGCAATTTGCTCATAGAAAAGCTCTAACGGCTTTTCAATGACGTCAAGTGAACTCCAAATGATCCCCTCAGGGTCATCCAAGACACCTCTAAACTCCTCTTCCACTAAAACCTTTGCTTTTTTACTCTCCCAATCTATTTCCATGATGTATCCAAGTCCGCGAGCTGGGAATTTAGGATCCTCTTTAATCGTGAGTACAACAAAGTCACCGTTTGTTAAGGTTATTTTTGCAGTGTCTTTAAAGGTGTAACGGTCTAACATGACCAAGCGTGAAACACCCTTATGAGTTATTTTCATATCTGGGGTTACGGGGTGCACCTGCGGAAACAAGTGAATATCCTCATTTAACCTTTCAAAATCAATATTCATTTTTTGTCTAAAAACTACAGACATGCAAACAACTCCTTCTAATCATTCTATATCTTGTATGTCAGTCTAGTAGATTTTGGTATATCTAGTTGACTTGATATACATACGTTACCATAGACAAGCAGACTAAATCAATATATAGTACTTAAAATATTTTCGACACCACTATATATTGTGTTTGAGACAAAAAACTTTCTTTTTGTCAAACGTAAAATATACTAGTATCTTAAGCAATTCAAAGATTTCATTTGGTTTTCGGCAGAAAACAGGAAAATTTAACAAATTTCGCGGGTTGCGAATTTTATTTTCAGCTAAAATAAATAGTAGCTTCATTATTTAAAGGATTTAAAAAAATAAAATAGAAATAAATATGGAAAGAGGAGGATTCTTAATGATAGCAGAAATCAAAAAAAATGCTAGGGGCTATACAGCGCGATTTGAACGATATATGAACCATTCTGCGGAGAAGGTCTGGGCCTATTTAACTGAAAATGATAAATTAGGTCAATGGTTTACTGAGCTTCGGATGGGTGAACTTCGCGAAGGTGGAGTGATTACATTTGACATGGGAGACGGCACCTTCGACCATCTTACTATTCTGGAGTTGAAGACTTGTTCGGTGTTGAAATTTACCTGGTGGGAAGATACTGTGCGCTTCGAATTGTTCCCAGAAACGGAAGGGTGTTTACTCGTTTTTACTGAAGAAATAAAATCCATTACTCCCCAAACAGCAAAAGACTTGGCCGGCTGGCATGTCTGTTTAGACGTCATTAAAGCATTACTAGATGGGCGGTCAATTGAGAATAGAATGAATGATTGGGAAGGCTGGTACCCAAAATATATTGAGGCTGTAGAGCATGTAACAGCTGAATAAAGTAAAAGGCGAACACCATTAAATGTGTTCGCCCAATGTTATCTTTTAAAATTCCACTCGTCTGTTTCATAACGCTCTTTCGCAATTTTATTAACATAAGCTAGCTCTTCTTCAGTTAATTGATAGGATTCGAGCTCAATATTCAACCCTTCAGCAAACCCCTTATAGAAAGCCTCTTTCGCCTCCTCTAGTGTTATACGCTTCGTGCTAATATCGTTTATTGCAACTGCTTTACTCTTAAAAGCCTTTTGCATCCGTTCTTTAACTCTTTCATTTGGATATTTAAACACACTGAATAGCTTATCTTCATCCAGATCTAATAAAATGGCCCCATGCTGCAAAATAACACCTTTTTGTCTAGTCTGGGCACTGCCTGCTACCTTTCGGCCTTCCACAACCAGTTCATACCAGCTGGGTGCATCAAAGCAAACCGCTGAACGCGGGTTTTTTAGTGCTTCACGGTCTTCATCCGTGTTTGGAACGGCAAAATAGGCTTCAAGTCCTAAGTGATGAAAACCTTTTAAAATCCCCTCTGAGATCACTCGGTAAGCCTCAGTAACAGTCTTTGGCATTTCTGGGTACTCTTCCGAAACAATGACACTATAGGTAAGTTCATGCTCATGAAGCACACCACGCCCCCCCGTTGGCCTTCTTACAAAGCCCAACCCAAGTGCTTTCACTGCATCCAAATTAATTTCTTTTTCAACGTTCTGAAAATACCCTACTGACAAAGTGGCTGGATTCCATCCGTAGAAGCGAATCACGGGAGGGAATTTCCCTTGACTATGCCAATCAAGCAATGCCTCATCTAATGCCATATTAAATGATGGAGTGCTGTTTCCAGAATCGATAAAACGCCAAACTTCTTTTGCCATTTGTAAAACCTCATTCTCAATTGTTAATTTGTTTTAAGTCTACCAAAATCTGATATGAATTCAAAATAGAAAGAATCTGTTATAATTTTTAAAGGAGAAGGGAAATAATTTAGTCTTTTGCCTTTATATTTAGAGAATAGACTTATATAATATTACTAGTGCAGTATAGCTTGAAAGGAGCAAAAGAATTTGGATTCACTAATTGTATTACTCGTTATCATTTTAGGGGTTGTAGCTTATGCCGCTTTTAATTATTTTCATCAAAAGAGAATCGTTAAAACGGTAACAGAAGAGGAGTTTCGCGCAGGCTATCGAAAAGCACAGCTAATCGATGTTCGTGAACCGAATGAATTTGAAGGCGGTCATATTTTAGGAGCCCGTAATATCCCAATGTCGCAAATGAAAACACGCATGAAGGAAATTCGTCCGGATCTGCCTGTTTACTTATATTGCCAAAGCGGTATGCGAAGCGGCCGTGCGGCTCAATTTTTGAACCGTAAAGGGTACAAACAGTTAACCCAGCTTCAAGGCGGGTTCAAAAAATGGTCAGGAAAAGTAAAAACCAAAAAATAAATGCTTCCCCAATGGACTTCTGCCACATAGCAGAGTCCTTTTTATATGAGATTTTGGGAATTCTACAATAATTGGTGCGATATCAACAAATTAGTGAGTGATATCAACAAATTATTGAGCGATATCAACAAATTAGTGAATGATATCAACAAAATTTAGCCGTTATCTACAAATTCATATATCTACAAATCCTTCACACACAAAAAAGGTCAGATCCTGCAACTAGAATCTGACCTTTTTGACTATTATGCTCTTTGGTATTTTAGAATAGGTTTGCGGGCGGCTGTTGCTTCGTCCATCCGTCCAACTACAGTTGTATGCGGTGCTTCTTGAACAATTTCTGGGTTTTCTTCTACTTCCTTAGCAATTTGGATCATAATTTCAATGAAGGAATCAAGCGTTTCTTTTGATTCGGTTTCAGTCGGCTCAATCATGATACACTCTTCCACATTTAGTGGGAAGTAAATAGTTGGCGGATGATAGCCAAAATCTAGCAGACGCTTAGCAATATCTAGTGTCCGAACTCCAAGCTTTTTCTGGCGCCTGCCGCTTAGTACGAATTCATGCTTACAATGTTTATCAAATGGCAGATCATAGTATTCTGCCAGTCTTCTCATCATATAATTCGCATTTAATACCGCGTACTCTGTAACGGCCTTTAGCCCATCTGGACCCATAGAGCGAATATACGTGTATGCACGGACATTAATTCCAAAGTTTCCATAGTAAGGCTTCACACGGCCAATTGATTGCGGGAGATCATAGTCAAATACATATTCATCACCACGTTTTGCAATAACTGGCTTCGGCAAGAACGGAATGAGATCTGCTTTAACACCCACTGGACCTGAACCAGGACCGCCACCGCCATGTGGGCCAGTGAATGTCTTATGAAGATTTAAATGAACAACATCGAATCCCATATCACCTGGTCGCGCCTTCGATAGAACAGCATTTAGGTTTGCGCCGTCATAATAAAGCTTACCGCCGGCACCATGGACAATTTCTGCCATTTCCACAATATTCTCTTCAAATAGGCCTAATGTATTAGGGTTAGTCAGCATCAAGGCAGCTGTGTCTCCCCCAACCACTCTCCTTAAATCCTCAAGATCTACTAGACCAAATTCGTTAGATTTAACTGTAACCGTCTCTAAACCTGCTACAGTAGCAGATGCCGGGTTTGTACCGTGTGCTGAATCAGGAACAATTACCTTTGTACGCTTTATATCTCCGTTTGCCTCATGGTAAGCACGAATCATCATTAATCCAGTCCATTCACCATGTGCCCCTGCAGCCGGCTGTAAAGTAACTTCATCCATTCCGGTAATCTCAATTAAATGCTGCTGCAAATCATATAAAAGTCCCATGGCCCCCTGAACAGAGCTTTCATCCTGCAGTGGATGTACATGTGCAAAGCCATTAAAACGGGCTACGTTTTCGTTAATTTTCGGATTATACTTCATTGTACAAGAGCCTAATGGATAGAACCCAGAATCCACACCATGGTTTCTTCTTGAAAGCGCAGTATAATGGCGCATGATATCAAGTTCTGAAACCTCAGGAAGCTCAGGTTCCTCGGAACGTAAATACCCCTCGGGAAGCAGGCTGTCTAGGTCTAGCTCAGGAACATCCATTTCTGGCAAGCTGTATCCGATTCTGCCTGGTGTACTTAGTTCAAAAATGAGTGCCTGGTCTTGATTATGCATGCAAATCCCCCAATTCTTTAACAAGAGTATCAATTTCTTCCTTCAATCTTTGTTCTGTTACAGCAATCAACATGTGATTCGCAAGTTCTTTATAATCCCTGCCTAAGTCATAACCGCCAATGATTCCTTCTTTTAGCAGCTGCTGGTTAATTTCTTTTACTGGTCTATTTAATTTAACAATGAACTCATTGAATAGGTGACCATCGTAAACGACTTCGAATCCAGCTTTTTTAAAAGCAGTCTTAGCATAATGTGCTTTCTGCAGGTTTGCAGCCGCCATTTCACGAACACCCTTTTTCCCAAGTGCAGTCATGGCTACAGAAGCAGCAAGGGCATTTAACGCTTGGTTGGAACAAATATTTGAAGTTGCTTTGTCACGGCGGATATGCTGTTCGCGTGCTTGAAGGGTCAGCACAAAGCCGCGGCGTCCTTGATCATCTTTCGTCTGTCCAACCAAACGGCCAGGTACCTTACGCATTAATTTAGTCGTTACTGCAAAATATCCACAATGAGGTCCACCGAATGCAGTGGGGATACCAAACGGCTGTGCGTCTCCCACCACAATATCTGCACCAAACTTACCAGGCGGTGTCAATACTCCGAGCGCTAATGGATTACTAGAAACTACAAATAATGACTTATTCGCATGGATGATTTCTTCCAATTCCTTCAAAGGTTCAACTCTCCCAAAGAAGTTTGGATATTGGACAACCACAGCAGCTACATCACTGTCTATTGATTGCTTTAACGCTTCTAAATCTGTAACACCATCTTTAACCGCAACCTCAATTACATCAAGATACTGACCTTTTGCATAGGTTTTAAGAACCTCGCGTGACTCTGGGTGTACAGAAGCAGATACGATGACTTTTTTTCGCTTTGTATGTCCTGCTGCAAGCATGGCTGCTTCAGCCAGAGCTGTTCCGCCGTCATACATAGATGAGTTGGCAACATCCATGCCCGTAAGTTCACAAATCATAGTTTGAAACTCAAAGATGGCCTGAAGCTCACCCTGTGAAATTTCAGGCTGATAAGGTGTATATGCGGTATAGAATTCCGAGCGTGAAATGACGTGATCAACGATAACAGGCATGTAATGGTCGTAAACGCCTGCACCTAAAAAGGATACGTTTCTCTTTAAGTCTGCATTCTGTTCTGCCAGTTTAAAGAGTTCTTTCATTAAAGCGGTCTCTGATTTTGCTGGTTTTATGTTGTATTCACCCTTAAATCTAACCTTTTCAGGTATGTCACTGAACAATTCATCGACGGAGGATACACCAATCGTTTCAAGCATTGCCCTTTTATCTTCTTCAGTCATTGGTAAATAGCGATGTTTCATATCCCTTGCTCCCCTCTTATTACTTTTCTCTTTTGTAAAAAGGTGTTTGTACTATTTTTGCTTTTAGTCGTTTTCCACGGATTTCAACTACAATTTCAGACTCAAGTGCAGCAAATTCCTTTTTGATTAAAACAAGGCCAATATTTTTCTTTAATGTTGGTGATTGAGTACCAGTCGTAACTTCACCAATTTGCTCTTCACCTTGAAAAACTGGGTAGCCGTGACGCGGAATTCCCCGGTCAATCATTTCGATTCCAACTAATTTTCGGGAAATACCCTGTTCCTTTTGCTGTTTAAGCGCTTCTTTTCCGATAAAATCAACTTCTTTATTTAGCTTAACTGCAAAACCAATGCCTGCTTCAAGCGGAGTAATATCTGCTGATAGCTCTTGGCCATATAATGCTAAAGTCGCTTCGAAACGTAGTGTATCCCTTGCACCTAAACCGCATGGAAGAATGCCCTCTTCTTTGCCGGCATCCAGAATAGCTTTCCACAATTCGACAGCATTGGCTGCATCGCAATAAATTTCAAAGCCATCTTCACCGGTATAGCCTGTTCGGGAGATAAGTGCATGGATACCGTTAATTTTCACTTCTTGCTGAAATTTAAAAAATCCGATATCAGTTAGATTTGTATCCCCTGCCAATTTTTGCAATACTTGTTCAGCTAGTGGTCCTTGAACGGCAAGCTGTGCCATTTTTTCAGAAAGATTGTCGATTGAAACGTCCCCTTCTAGATGGTCTTCCAGCCAGTTAAAATCCTTTTCTATATTTGATGCATTGACAACTAACAAGTAATGATTGTCCTCCATTTTATAAACAAGCAGATCATCAACAGTACCACCATTGTCAAAGCACATAGCGGTATATTGGGCACCGCCATTTTTCAACTTAGAAATATCATTTGTCAACAATTTTTGCAGGTACTGTAAACTGTCTGGGCCTTTCACTTCCACTTCACCCATATGAGAGACATCAAACAAACCTGCCTTTGTACGAACCGCTTCATGCTCTTCCTTTATACTAGAGAATTGAACGGGCAGTTCCCAGCCCCCAAAATCAATCGTTTTCCCGCCATACTCTTTATATACTTCAAATAAAGGTGTGCGTTTTAATTCAGTCATTGATAAATCCCCCTTCAGTCGAACCTACATTAATTTTCCCAAGAAAATATTAGAAAAACTTGGCCTTCGCCAAGTTTTTCTTATGCGTTAGGAGAGTATAAATTTGAATAAATTTATACTCTCCTATTAGCTAAAAAAAAGGACAGAGACCTCCCTTTATGAAAAAAGAAGGTCTCTGTCCTTGCACCTGAAAGTTTACCTTAAATGGCTTTCCCCTTTGGTGGCTGCACAATTTTGCAGCGCTCTCCAGAGTCGCGTCAAACAAGAGTTCTTTTGCCTGAGAGATTCACATTTCTATGCTTGCTCCTTCGGCGCCACCACCAGGTAGTCTCTCCCCTTGTCATCATTCGCATTATATTATTTTCTAATCTGGTCATACTAAAATATACATCTAAAAAAAATTATTTTATTTCAATATTTCAAACTTTCAAAGCTATTATCATCCTATCATTAAAACAATGTATAGAGCAATATTATTTTTACTTAAAAGGAGCTGAAATAATGAATGTCCAAATTGAATTTGATTCCTCCTGGAAGGATGATTTTTTCCATAGGATTGAAACTGACGGCCCTTGGGGAAATTGGGAGCTTTTTAAACTTGCCGTTGGGGTTGAAAAACATCTTGTCATCCCTGAATTTGAGGGTTTGCAGGCACCTAGTCACCTGCCAAATTTAACACCTCTTCCACATCAGCTCGAAACAGCAAAACAAGTAATTGAAAATATGAATGGGAAAGCCATCCTTGCTGATGAAGTAGGTCTTGGAAAGACAATTGAAGCTGGTTTAATATTAAAAGAATACATGATTAGGGGACTTGTAAAAAAGGTCTTAATCCTAGTTCCGGCCTCCCTAGTTACCCAGTGGGCGATTGAGCTCAACTCAAAATTTTTTATTCCTGCTATTACACAAAGAAAAAGCTATGTCTGGGATCAGTGTGATGTTGTTGTATCTTCTATTGATACTGCTAAACGCAATCCGCACCGGGACATTATTTATCAGCAAGACTATGATTTAATTATTATTGATGAAGCACATAAGTTAAAAAATAATAAAACCAAAAATTACGAATTTGTCCAAAACCTAAAAAAGAAATTCTGTCTATTACTAACAGCTACACCCATACAAAACAGAATAGAGGAAATTTTCAACTTGGTTTCCCTCTTAAAACCCGGGCATTTAGGCAGCGAAACGGCATTCTATGAAAAATATAAAAGAGACGCGCGCTCCTTAAATGATGATCAGCATTTAAAAGAACTGGTCAATAAAGTGATGATTCGTAATCGCCGGGCTGACACAGGCATTGAGTGGACAAAAAGACATGTTGAAACGATACCGATTGAGGTTTCCGAGCAAGAAAAGGAATTATATAATGCCATTACCGAGTTAAAGAATGAAGGAGATTGGCTCCAAAAAAGTACGTTTTCTGTGATGACCTTACAACGAGAAGCATGCAGCAGCAGAGAATCTGTCTTCTATACACTTAAAAATATGCTACAAAAACAAGAAAATCCAAGCCGTGCCTACCAAGAGCAGATTCAGTTTTTAATTAGCAAGGTTGAAGCTGTCCAGAAGAATTCTAAGGCTGAGAAAGCACTTGAATTGATTCAAAAAATCAATGATAAAGTCATCATTTTCACAGAATATCGAGCTACCCAAATGTATTTGCAATGGTTTCTAAAGCAAAATGGGATTTCTTCAGTCCCATTTCGCGGTGGCTTTAAACGTGGGAAAAAAGATTGGATGCGGGAACTATTCCAAAAGAATGCTCAGGTATTAATTGCCACAGAAGCTGGTGGTGAAGGGATAAATCTGCAGTTCTGTAATCACATTATTAATTTTGATTTACCTTGGAATCCAATGAGGCTTGAGCAGCGAATTGGAAGAATCCACCGACTTGGTCAGGAAAAAGATGTCATGATATATAATTTTGCCATTAAGGATACAGTGGAAGAACATATCCTAAAACTTCTATATGAAAAGATTGAATTATTTGAAAAGGTAATTGGCGAACTGGATGATATTTTATCTAAATTAGATTTTGGTAATATCGAGGATCATCTCATTGATATCTTTGGACAATCGAGCTCTGAAGGTGAGATGCGCATTAAAATGGAAAACTTAACCTCTATGATTGATATGGCAAAGGATATGCAGAAGGAGGAAAACACACATGCAGCAGCAGGAAATTCATGACTTTCTTATACGCTATTTCCGGGCTAATGAATGTGAAATACTTGAAAACGGGCCTGGGTATCTTATTGTACAGCTGACAATTGATTTGGATAAACAACTAATGAATCGACCATTTTATTGGCATTACTTAGAAAAAACAGGCGGTATTCCTAATCCAATGAAGCTTACTTTAATTACTAATCAAGAAAAAGCACCTGAAAATCTCAAAGGGGAGACGATTCATTTTGGTTCGCCCAGATTGCACCAAATTTTCGAATCAACCAAAAAGCTCGCAGGATACATTCGACTATATGAAAACCATCAGCAGCATAATCTGCAAACTCCCTTGATGCCTTGGCTTTGTATGAATGTAAAAATCTCTTATCAATGTGATCGAAAGCGTGACATTTTTAAATCGATTGGCGTGCAGTTAATCAATGGACAGATGGTGGAAGATTTTCATGATCGCTTGCTGCAGGTCCAGTTAACACCGAAAATTCCAGATTACTCGTTTACCTTGTCACCACTCGTCATGCCAAAAAGCGGAATGCAAAGAATTGAAAACTACCTAAGATCTGTAATTGAAAAGGATGATCACACATGGGCAGATGCTGCAAGACAGCGATGGGATCAGGATCTTCGTTTGTTAGATCACTTTTATGAAGATATAGAAGAAGAAAATGAAAGTTATGAGACAGAGAAAAAGGCCTTGCAGGAACAATATGAACCAAGAATTAATATATCTTACATCAATGGCGGCTTATTTTATTTGACGAATGCAGCAATATAGCTATTAAATGCCCCTCCCTTCCCTAACAAACGAGAGGGAAATTTTTAATAAAGTATTAAAAGCAATGTTAATTTTGTATCATAATGATTTGTGCTCCAGTTGCGAGACTCCAGCAGGAGCAAGGGGCAGGGGAGACCCCGCAGGCGCTTTAGCGCCGAGGAGGCTTCCCCTTCCTCCTGCGGAAAGCGAAGCACCTGGAGCACAAATCAACAATATTTATTTCCACAGCACTTATAAAATATTTTTTGAAAATAAAGAAGGAAAAGCTAGAAGTCTGTCGAAATAATCTAAAGACAAACTAAAAGGTGGTGTTACATATTGTTAGTTCTATTGAAATTTTAGCAAACAGAATTATTAAAGATGCTGCTAGAAACCAAGCAACAGATATTCACATTGTTCCCAGAAAAAAAGACACACTCGTTCAAATCCGCTTAACCAACAAGCTGATCCCCCGGCTTTCCCTTCCAAAAGATGAATGCGACAGATTAATTTCACATTTTAAATTCACAGCTAATATGGATATCGGAGAACGAAGACGCCCCCAAAGCGGTGCGATTTTTTGTGATGTAGACGGACAATTAATGGGACTTAGGCTTTCAACCCTCCCTTCAAACAACAGAGAAAGCCTTGTGATTAGACTTCTCCCCCAGCAAGAACAAATTCCTTTTCACCAGCTCTCACTATTTCCTTCAATGACCAGAAAATTACTTGCCCTGCTTAAACACGCACATGGACTAATCATATTTACAGGTCCAACCGGGAGCGGCAAAACGACTACCTTATATTCTCTATTGAATGAAACGGCTCACCTTTTCCACCGCAACGTCATTACTCTTGAAGACCCCATTGAAAAGAATTATGATTCGGTTTTACAGATACAAGTAAATGAAAAAGCAGGTGTAACCTATGCTGCAGGCTTAAAGGCGATCCTACGGCATGACCCGGATATCATAATGGTTGGGGAAATCAGGGATGGTGAAACAGCAAAGATTGCTGTACGTGCCGCCCTGACAGGTCATTTAGTCTTGAGCACAATGCATACTAGAAATGCTTTGGGAGCAGTCCACCGCCTGCGTGAATTCGGAGTAGACTGGTTAGAGGTAGAACAAACCTTAATTGCTGTTACTGCACAGCGCTTAGTAGAATTAACCTGTCCATTCTGTGAAGGGGAATGTTCACCGTTTTGTTATTCCTACGGCAGGTGGAAAAGAGCAAGTGTATTTGAATTATTATCTGGTAGAAATCTAAACACAGCATTAAGGGCTGTAAAGGGGGAAGATGTGATGTCCCGCTATCGAACAGTGAAAGAAGTCATTAAGAAGGGGGTTGCACTCGGGTACATTAAAGAGTCTGAATACGAACGACTGGTTTATGATGATGAAGCGCCGTAAGTGGACATTAAATGAACAGGCGAATTTCCTAAAAAGAATGGGTGAACTATTATCTAGAGGATACCCAATTACTGAAGCGATGACGTCGATTTCCCTGCACCTGCCTTCGGATCGAAAGGAGGAATTATATGATTGTTTAATAGACCTAAAAAAAGGATTACCGTTTACTGATGTCTTAAACAAGCTTGGCTTTCACAGAGATTTAATTGGTTACGTCTACTTTGCAGAACAACATGGAAGCTTTGCCGAGGCGCTGTTGGAGGGCAGTGGTTTAGCCCTTGTTAAAGACAAGGATATGAAAAAACTAATCAAATTACTGCAGTATCCCCTGCTGCTCATTGTCATAACTGGTTTTTTATTTGTATTTGTACAAAAGACATTACTGCCGAAATTTACAAACTTATTTAATTCAATGAATCTTGAAGCAAATTTATTTACAAAGTTTCTTTATTCCTTTGATCATTACTTCCCCATGTTTATCTTTAGTTTGCTTCTATCCTTACTCGCAGCTTCAATCTACTATTTTCTTCTTTTCCGTAAACTTCCTGCCCTAAAACAAAGGACGCAACTCGTTCGAATTCCCATTCTGGGCAGTATCCTCAAATTGTTTTTTACCCATTACTTTTCCATTCAATTAAGCTTTCTATTATCCGGAGGAATATCGGTCTTCGAAGCACTACAGCTATTTGAAAACAATAAAAGACAGCCATTTTATAGCGAGCTTGGAAGTGAAATAAAAAGAAAGCTAATTACGGGTGAAAAACTAGAAGAAATAATTGGAGCCTTCCCTTTTTTTGAAAAAGAGTTTCCATTAATTATTAAGCATGGGCAAGAAAATGGAAGATTAGATCAAGAATTACGTTTTTTTAGCCAGCACTGTACCGAGTGCTTAGAAGATCAGATAAATAAGAGTCTAAAAACTATACAGCCTACACTCTACCTTTTTATCGGAATTCTCGTTGTCTCAATGTATTTAGCCATTCTATTACCAATGTTTCACTTATTAAATGGTATATAAAAATTGGAGGTAAAAAAATGAAAAATGAAAAAGGATTTACACTGGTTGAAATGATGATTGTTATGCTGGTAATTTCCGTTCTGTTAATCGTCACCATTCCTAACGTCGCAAAACACAATGCCAATATTAACGATAAAGGCTGCGAAGCGTTTGTCAAAATGGTTGAAGCCCAGGTTCAATCATACCAAATGAAACATAATAAGATTCCTACCTTACAGCAGCTAATTGAAGGAGGATATGTCAAAACCACTGGCTGCCCCGACAATAAGAAAGAGGTTATTATAGGTCTCGATGGGGCAGTTACAACAGTTGAAAAAGCCTCCGTCACACCTTAGGAACATGAATCAGGATCAAAAGGGGTACACCCTGATTGAATCTTTAATTGTTCTTTCTATCTTTATGATTCTTTCATGTGTCACCGCTATATCCCTTAAACCACAATTTAACATGGTGAATGAACAGATATTTATTTCACAGTTAAAGGCAGATCTTTACTTTGCACAGCAATATGCTATCTCCCACCAGCAGGATGTAACAGTCAATTTTGTTGCTGATCAACAGTTATATCAAATCTATGAGAAAACGAGCCTAAAACGTTTAGTTGAAAGAAAATTCCCCTATAACTTCCAAGTCATTTCAGGATCTCTCCCCCTCTATTTTCGCTATTTGCCGGGCGGGAATGTCGATCGGTTTGGATCTTTCTTTATTCAGACTGCTGAAAATCGCTATCGCGTGACTGTTTTAATTGGAAGGGGCAGGTTTTATGTTGTTAAAGAATAATAGCGGCTATTTTCTGCTCGAGCTCCTTTTATCCTTGTCCTTCATGTTAATGATTGGCCTGTTTCTTGTTCCATTACTTCGTGATTTATCTGTCCAGTCTCAGCAGCTAATCATAGACCAGAAAATGAACCAGCTTTTATACGAGGAACTTCAAGCAAAACTGAAAGACAGCCCTACCTTTAGCAGCTACTCCCTCACGCACAATGGGCTAGTCTTTTCCATCCAGTGGAACGAATCAGCGGTTAAAGAGCAAAAGGAGGTTTGTGTGAGTTTTGAAGGGAGTACATTTATTAAAAAAGCAGAAATTTGCGCTCGTCAGGAATGAACATGCTTTTACACTCCTAGAGGTGATGTTTGCATTAACCATCTTTACGACGATTGTTTTTTTCATCGCACCCGTTTTTCAAATAATGTTTAAAAATATCGATTCAGAGGCACAACTTCAGGCAATGGAATGGGAAGTATTTGGAAGCCAGGTTAAAAAAGAGATTCGCATGAGCTCACGTGCTGATGTTGTTTCTGGGAGACTGGTTTTAATTAAAAATAATGAAAGCATTTTTTATGAAAAATACCAAAGTAACTTACGAAGACGGGTAAATTCGACCGGCCATGAAATCATTTTACAAAATGTTTTTGAAGTGAATTTTGTTAAGCAGAATAATTCAATAAAAATTAGTGTAATTGATGTCTGGGGAAAAGAATACTCGCTCATTGTCCACTCTTATGTTGACTGGCTGACAGCCATATGAGGAATAACGAGAAAGGATTTACCTTTCCATTAACCTTAACAATTACATTGCTATTCCTTATCATTTTCTCTTATCGATTAGAGCAGCTTGTAACCGAGCGAAGACTTTCTCATGAAACGGCTATTATTATACAGCAGGAGTATTACTATCACTCTTCAGTAAAGAAACTAGAAAAGGTCTTGCAGTCTGGGGGCACGATCCAACCGAAGGGAAGCTATTCATTTACAAACGCTCATATAGCGTATCAAACTGAAAATCTCATTGGCACTACCCAGCGAATTAATTTTACACTTACGATGGCGTCAGGGGAAACAAGCAGCTACCGCGGTATCTTTGACTTACATCTCAAAAAATTGGTGAAGTGGATAGAGCTGCAATAAAGGTTGTAACGTTTGAATTTAATAAACATGGACATACTTTAAGGGAAGTAATAATGGGTAGGTGTGTTCATGAAAACAAATGATTATGTAAAATATGTGACTCAGACACTTGTAAAATATGCAGATCAACCGAAGGATGAACGCAAAAGGCTCCGTACGGAGAGAAAACAGGCTAAAGCGTCATTTTGGTTCCGCTGGTTCGGAATTTTACCTTATATATTTTATATTCAAGTGAAAAACAGAAGAAAACAGTAAATTGGAGAAGCAGTTACACACTGCTTCTTAATTTATGCTGAGTTTCAAGTTGAAAAAACTGACGAAAAGTAACTATTGACATACAACCTGTTTTACATTTGTATAACCTTTGTGTAGTTGGTAAAATCTCTTTATTCTTCAATTGTGAACATTTTCTAAACATATAGTGTTAACATTGTTAACCTCATTCACTTGTTAAATCCGCTGTATTATAATTGGATTAAATTATGGGGGTCCGAGGTGAACCAAGATGGAACAAACACTAAAAATAACAAATGTTTTGTCAGATCCAACACGGTACTATATTTATCAATACATTACTAAGCGTCATCAAGAAGTAACAGTACAAGAGGTAGCTGAAAATTTTAATATTCATCCGAATGTTGCTAGATTGCATTTATCAAAGCTTGAAGACGTGAATATGTTAATATCTGAAACAAAAAAAACGGGTAAGGGCGGCAGACCAAGCAGATTGTACCGCTTATCTGACGATGTTATCCAGTTGCATTTCCCATTTCGTGACTATATGCTGCTTTCAAAAGTAGCGATCCAAACAATGTTAACTTTAGGGGATGCAGGAAAACAGGCACTTTATTTAACAGGTAAGCGATTTGGTACTGAAGTCATTGAACAGGAAATGACTAAAAAGTCATTTGGTGATGAATTAGAATTTGATCAAAAGTTAAATATATTAAAAAGTGCTGCTACTCTTTCAGGTTTCTATCCAGAATTTGAAGCAAATGGAGAAAAGACAAAAATCTTTTTCCAAATCTTCAACTGTCCTTTTAAAGAAGTCGCAGAAGATCACGAATCTGTTTGCCAAATGCACCTTGAATTCTTAAAGGGCATGTTTGAGGCACTATTTGATTCTGTAGAGCTAATTGAAAAGGAAAATATGATTACTGGCTGTGAAACTTGTTCGTATCAGGTATTTGTGACAAACTAATGTGAAACCATTATTTACATTATACCTCCTTTTCCTATATAATATTGTATTGATGGTACCGCATGGTAAAGGGGGGATACATATGGATCGCATGTTCAGAGTTTTGGGTTTCTGGACGGGTATTTTTACCGTAATGTTCTATCTAGGTGACATGGATAAAACCGCAATGCTTTTCTTAGCCCAAACTGGTTTCTTCGTATTATTGAGTTATTTAAAACTGTCCGAACGTATGTATATGTATGTTTTCGGAGCTTATCTAACTGTTTTCTTCGCAGGCTTTACCTATTGGACGACCTTCATGATGCCACTTGGCGGAGGCGGACATTAAGAATTGGAAGAACAACAAAACGCCAGAGCGTAGCCTCTGGCGTTTTTTGTTTGGTCAAAATTCAAATAGATCATCACTGCTTTTAATCTCCATATTCTTTTGTTGAATAATGATATTAAAGTAAGAGCTTATACCGGCTGGCATGATTAAACTTCTTATTGCCCGATTCCTTTTACTAACCTCACTGAAAGGATTAGGGTCATAATGGTTTTCCAATTCCTGTAATATTCCTGTTTTTAATAAAAACTGATCTTGTCTTAGCTTTGTTATAAACTTCAAATTGAACTCCTCACCCTTTTGGATAAGCCAGTCTAAATGGATATGTGTAGTTATATCCATATCACCGGGGTACTGCAGGACATCGTCTATCATTTTATGCTGATAAAATCCTCTTAAACTCCCCAGCTTCCTTGCTGGAAGCTTCCATTCCTCATTCGTATATCCATAATCAGCTGTCACTACTATTCCTTTATTTAATACCCTAGAAATTTGTTGAATTATTTCTTCCATCAGTAACGGAATTTCTATCCGCTGATGATCCATTAACGTTATTCCACTTTCTTGCAGATAGGCAAATATATCACCATTGGTATTAGGGACGAGAACCTCAAATAATGTTTCATCCTCTAATCCAATCATCACCTCAAACAACTGTCCATTCACTTGCTCAACGACATGAACAGGCAAAGCATCGAATAGTTCATTTGAAAAGACGGTTCCTTCAAAGGAATCGATCTCTTCAAGGGAAAATACTTGGATGACAGAGAATTCAGGAGTAAGCAACTCCGATTGAAGCTTTCGATGATATGGACTAGTTTCAACTATAATGTATGTAATAGGACTTTGCGCGGACTTATACCATTCTTGTAAAAAAGCATGGGCAAAACGGCCATTACCAGCCCCAATTTCACAGAATACAGCATCGATACCCGTCTTTAAACAGTAATGTAAAAACCATTTGGCCGTCATTTTTCCGTAAAGGTCGGATATATTACTTGTAGTAATAAAGTCACCCTGTCTGCCAATCTTCTCTTTATCCTTCATATAATATCCTTGTTCTGGGTGGTAAAGGACTGCATTCATATAGTCGGCATATGTTATTAACTTCGTTGACGAAGAGGTAATTAAACTTTTCAAGTAGGCAATCATGTCTTCACTTTCCCTAGAATCCGTTCAAAAATGGATTTTGATCCATTTCTTCTCCGACTGTTGTAATAGGCCCATGTCCTGATAATACTTCCGTCTCTTCCGGCAGGAAAAGCAGCTTCTCATGAATACTTTTTATCAGTTGCTTATGGTTTCCACCTGGAAGATCTGTTCGGCCAATGCTGCTTTTAAATAATGCATCTCCAGAAACAACGAAACCTGCGTTTTCAAAATAAAATGATATACTGCCAGGAGAATGTCCAGGTGTCTCGAATACTGAGAATTCATAGTCGCCGACCTTCATCATACCTTCTTTTTTAATGATATGATCTGCTTTTCTCACCTTTATCTGCTCCTGCATCATAAAATATTTTGAGCCATTTAAACCAGGGTCAGTCAGCCAACCCTCTTCTTCTTCATGAACATAAGCAGGTATTTGATAATAATCTCTAACCGTATCGACAGCACCAATATGATCAAAGTGAGCATGTGTTAGAAGTATGGCAACTGGTTTTAACTCACGTTTTTCCAGCCACTTGATCAGTTTCTTACCTTCGCTCCCAGGATCAAAGATTAAACAAGTTTTGTCCTCATTTTCTATGATGTAGCAATTTGTTTGCAATGCCCCTAGTGGGATTTGTGACCATTTCATACCTTATACCTCCTGTTAAAAATTACACTAGTTATATTTTACACGATCGAACTGATAATGCTAACCCTTTAACTCTCGACAAATGAATGAAAAGAATATAAAATAAGTATCGATGTATATAATATCCTTACATAACTATCTTAGGTATTTAGGCTAACTGCCTAGTGAGTATTAACTAAAGGGGGCTTTATAATGGGGTTAGTAATTATCTTTGCATTAGTAACGATTCTTGCTGGATATGGTTCATTTACTGCGCTGAAAAATAAAAATTTATTAGGCGCATTCTTCGGGGTAGGTTCTTTCCTAGTATTTGGCTGGTTCACAATCATGACACTCCTCGAAAGTGGATTCCCAGCAGCACATTAATAGTAAACTTAGCTAAAAGACTGCCTGCTGGCAGTCTTTTTATTACCCCTCGTTTAAAAGGCTTGAAACCCTGTCTACTTTATATTCCATCGTTCGTGATACATCTCTTCTGTCATCAATCCGAATGTTTGTAGCAACCCTCTGGATGCCCTCTGCGAAGGGAACTTCATGCATAGCCTGTATTACCTCAAACAACATCGGTAGATCACCTTCAATGATGGTATTCATAGGTGTAAGCTGATACCGGATTTTTCCTTCTACTTCATATTTCTGCAAAACCTTATGTATACTTGCAACATATCTGCTAACACTTGGTGTCTCAGTCCCTATCGGAATAACTGTTACATCAACAATCGCCATAATAAACTCCATCCTTTACTTGTTAATACACTAAAATTCTATCATATTTCTCACCAATTAGAAAAACTAGGCATTCGCCAAGCCCTTGGTGCGAGTGCCTTAGTATTTCTTATGCGTTAGGAAAGTATAAATTTCAAAAAAATTTATACTTTCCTATTAGCAAAAAAAAAGAATGATCAATTGTATCATTCTTTCACCAGCTCATTTATCTCTTTTTTCTCTATATCAATTACGTTTTCTAATCTATTTCCATATAAGAGTGCATTCCCTGAAGGTGAGAAAACAACAGGAGCATTCTTCAATCCCTCCATTATTACCTCTGAACTCCCCTTCTTTATATCATACGATATTAATTGAAACCCTTCTGAATAGGCATCAGCATCTCCACTGCTTAGAGGTTGGAAGGTAATAAACCGCCCTTCCTTTTGGTTGTAATCATAAGATGGAACCAGCCAGCCAGAAAATACAGATAGTAATGGCATTGTAAATGAAAAGATTGGTACATTTTCGTGATCAAAAAATGTATAAACTGACTGCGACGGGTCTTCTTTATCAACGGTGATTGTCATTAATAAATCATGAAAGGTTGAAAACTGGTATACCTCGGGAAGAATCAGCTTATCGGTCATATCGTCCAGGTTCATCGACATTATAGGAGCATAGAGTGAAAATGAAACCTCTTCCCAGTCAAGAAAGGCAATTTGATTCTTACTAATCCACTTAATAAATGGCTGTGGTAAACTAAGTTCTTCTACCCTTTCATTTACAATATCAAAAAGATACATTAGATAAGTCCAATCCTCATTAAACGCAGCAACAAGAATCTCCGACTCATTATAGGGATTCCATTCAAATGCTAATTCAACAGAAGCAAGTGATTGTTTCAAAAGCTCTGTGCCATTTTGATCAATGATCGTAATCATACCTTCATATGATGAAGGTGAGGTTTGTACTAAGATATATTTTTTACTTTCACTTATCTGAACCGTTACAATCGGTTGGTCTGATTTATAGAGTAATTCGCTCTTACCTGTGTAAAGCTCGTATTGATAAACACTTGATGTTTGTTCTTGATTGGTAATATAGAGGAGTTGCAGTTCTGAGAGCCACCCTGCAACCTTGTAAAATGCCCCCTCTGGAGGAGTAATCGGAAGGACATATTCAATCTTTTCTTCTGGGAGAGACTCATCTTGTTTTTCCTTTTCTTCTGGCGGCTTAGGCTTAGTATTTTGTTTATTCGTACATGCAGTTAAAATCATGGTAAATATCAGCAAAAATAGACAAGCGAATATAAAGTTTTTTCCGTTCCTTTCTGTTACTGGTCGCAAAACTGGTTCCCTCCCTCCTGTAAATTAGTACGTCTATATTACAAAAATGTTTCAAATTTTTCAAAAATATTCAAAAAAAAATAAAGAAAAAAGCCGTTAAGTACGACTTTTTTATCTTGTGTAATACACTAACGATATTTTATTTTAATGTGAATAATCTTCATTTACAAGTAGAGAAGGGACTATATATAAAAATAGTTTTAGCAGTTTTTATTTATTTGCAATTAACCATGCAGCTCCAATAACACCTGCATCATTTCCTAAAGTAGCTAGTGTAATCTCTGTTGAGTCTTTAATCGCTGGGAACACAAATTTTTTAAAATTGCTTTTAACTCGATCTAATAAAACATCTCCAGCTTTCGAGACTCCGCCGCCGATTACAATTTTCTCAGGACTTAATGTATTAGCGATATTTGCTAATGATAGCCCTAAATGGAAGGAGACTTCATCAACTACTTTAATAGCTAGTTCGTCACCAGCTTTCGCAGCATCAAATACATCTTTAGCCGTGATTTGTTGATCTTTCCCATAAACCTCTGCCAGTTGACCTTTAAATTCCCCTTTAGATAGCTCGGCTAATGCAAGCCGGACAATTCCTGTTGCTGAAGCAACGGTCTCTAGACAGCCGTTTTTCCCACAATTACATGGAGAACCCCCAAGCGGCACAGCAGTAATATGCCCAATTTCACCCGCTGCTCCGTTCTTACCCTGAACGATATTGCCATTAGCAATAACACCGCCGCCAACTCCTGTCCCAAGTGTTACACAAACAATGTCCTTTGCTCCATGCCCTGCACCATTCCACATTTCACCCAATGCGGCACAATTCGCATCATTTTCTATCAAAGCGGGTAGTCCCGTCAATTCTTCAAGGCTCTCCTTTAATGGAAAATTGTCTTTCCAACCGAGATTTACTACATTTAGAATAACACCTTTTTCATAATCTACCGGTCCAGGTGCCCCCATTCCTATTCCAATCAAAGTGTCCTTTGAAATCGCCAGCTCTGCCATTTTTTGCTCAATAGCGGTTGCTATGTTTTTTGTGATATTTTGACCTTCATTTGAATTATCTGTGATGATCTCCCATTTGTGAAATATTTCACCCTTTGTGTTTACAAAAGCTAGTTTCGTGGTTGTCCCACCAAGATCCACACCAGCAATTAATTGCTTAGACATATTATCACCTATTCTTTTGATCTTTTTCTTTTTGGAATTGTATTTCTTGGCGCAAGATTAACAACGCAGTAGAATAATCTCTCTGTTCCATTAGCTGGGATTGATAAAGCTCTTTTATTTCGGCTTCCATAAGTTCAAGGTCACTAACCCGATCACCGATGTAAATGATTGTCCCGTATTGCTTTAAGTATTGTTGAATATCGTAAATCGTTTTCATTATGATCCCTCAACTATTAAATTCAATATGTACTTCCAAAGTATACCTTAACCTAATATCTCTCTCAAGAGAATCATGATGGTTTTTTTAAAGTCCACATTATTGGCATTTCTTTTTTAATTTTCCATATACCTTTTATTAGGACAGCCATATCATTGGCTATTAAGGATAAAGGATGGGGTAGATTTGAAAAAGCTATATATGATTTTTGGATTATTTATAATTTTTTTTCTAGCTGTATCCGTGCAGCAGTATATGATGCCTCCTAAGGTGCAGGAAAGCATAACCTTCTTTCCGATAGATCCTAAAGTAACCTACAAAAAAGCAGAGACCAACCTAGAATTGATAGAAACACCCGCCCAAACTCTTAATTGGAAAGCTTCATCAACATTGGATCGAAAAGCATATTTGAGACAAGATGCCTCACTATTATATTCAAATGGTCGGCTAGTTTCCGAGTTTCATGACTGGAAACAGAATTCAGATACCATTATCCAAGAAAAACAAATAAGCATGAAAGGTAGTGCACTTCTACAAGCAGTTACCTTTCACCATGCAGAGCTTCATGAAAAAAAAGAACTTATATTTAGTTCCCAAACAATGTCAGAACACCAATTATATATCATCCTATTAAATTCTGAAGCGAAGTCATTTATTACACCTGAAAGCCTAGATGAAAAGGAGTGGAAGCAAAAACTAGATGAACAGACAGAAAGAATGCTGCAGCTAAGCTGGAATAAAGGAGTCGGCCACTATTCAATCAAGCTTGACAATTATCAAGCATTTCCGCTAAGTGAATTTAACCGAAGATCTAAAGAATCTTTATCTGGGTTTTCGAAATCAGAAACAGCAAGAGTGGTAGGAAACCTATGGGAGGGGTTATATAAGAATTACCTCTTAGGGATAAAAAAGGCGGATGGCACGATTGAAAGTCCGATTGGCAGTACCATTCCGCTTATTCTTGTTAGCAATGATAAATCACATCTATTGGCTTTGACTGAAACCGCAAAGGGAGAGCCTATTCTCCTCCGCCAGCTGATTTCTGATACTGATTAATCTCATTAACTAAGTTTGAGTATTCCTTTTTATCTGGATTCAGTTTTGATGCCTGCTCTGCATTTATCTTTGCCTGTTCTAAATTATTTCCTTCTAAGAAAATAAGAGCAAGATTATAGTAAGCTTCAGAAAGATTCGGGTCTAATTGTACTGCCTTTTCGAGGTGTACCTTAGCATCATTATACTTGTTTAGCTTGATTTCAGTAAATGACAATACAAAATACATCTGTGCAGTTGGTTTATTGGTATTGTCTACTACCTCTTTCAACGTTTCATATGCTTGTACATAATCTTCTTCACGAATATATTCCTGTGCGAGCAACAAGGAAGAACTTTCATCCTTTCCTCTTGCAGTCGTACTAAATCCGTAAGATAATGAACTCCATATAAGAATAGCTGTAAAAGCTAAGAAAATCATTTGCAATATGAGCTTTTTCTTTTTTGGGAAATGGGTCACACCTGCTGCGAGAAAACCACCCGCAAGTCCTCCCAAATGACCTGCATTATCAATACTTGAGATAGAAAAACCAAAAATCAAATTAAATATTAAAACCATAATGACACTTGGTCCCATTGTTCGAAAGAAGAGTTTTGGATAAATTAGACAAAAGTAAAGAAGTGCTCCAAAGCAGCCAAATATCGCTCCACTCGCCCCCGCTGAGACATTTGAACTAAAAATAAAGCTTGCGATAAATCCAATTACTCCCGCAAAAAGATAAATGAATAAAAAACGAACGTTTCCAAAAATCCTTTCTACTGCGGTCCCTAAAAAATATAAAGCCATTGTATTCATTGCTAGGTGAAAAAAACCAATGTGAAGAAAGATCGGCACAAGGAATCTCCACCACTCCCCTTCATAGATATAAGGATTGAATTTGGCTCCGAATTTAATAAGTGTGGATGTATTTGTACTGCCACCTTGGGTTTCTAATAATAGAAACATGACTACTTGTATCACAATAAATACATAAGTAAAGAAAGGCTTTCCATTTGTAAAAATTTCTTTTTCCGTTTTAGCTTTCTTCGCTGCATGTTCCAATGCTAATCGCTTCTCGGACTCAACCGCCTGCTCCGGATACTCATTTTCTATCTGAAAGGTTATGTCACTGTCCATTAATTGTGACATCCGTCTTAACCCGGCTTCATATTCACCACTTGTTAGCAGGACCGAGTTAACCGTTGTTTTGTTTCCATTGGGATGGACATATGGCTCCCTAAGCCGATCTTCATAATCATCAACCGGAGGGTATTGACTGATATAGATATTATGTATAATGAGTTCACTGCGGCCTACTTGTTTGCGTATCCTTTCACCATTGATAGCAGAAAATTCAATGTCCCTTTGCATCGCATTGCTCCAGTCCAAATCAACTCTTACCAAGCGAATGATTGGTGCCTTCTTGTTTTCTAACTTTTCCAGCCATAGTTCTTTCCCATTTTCAAATAACTGGACAATACGGTAGCCTTGATCGGTTATAAAAAAAGTTGCCAACCTCCAAAAAACATAATCCTCTCTGTAGTTCATGGTTAACCCTACTTTCTATTTGAACATCTGAATGAATTTAAAAGCATCCTATTTTATTATAAACAAAAAATAAACCAAAAGACCATCTGCGGCTTTCACCAGTCAGATGGTCCTTCAATTGATGGTCTATCAGTTGCTGTTCTACCAAATACCGATTCCATCATTTTTCTTTTTACTCCTGGAAAACTCATAATGGATCCAACCGTTACCCGTCTTAGCCAGCCTGAACGCAGAAGCAGATTAATGATTCGATACCTGTAGCGGAATCCAAAATAGCCTAATGATCCTATCATGAAAATGGATGTTAACATCCTAGACATTTTCATCCCTCCTACCCATATATTGTGATAAGATGATGTTTTTTATCCCATTTTCAAAGTAAAAGGAATGAAACCTAAAATAAGATTTCATTCCGCTCGTTTTTTAGTATTTGCTTAGGACTGGATTTAGCGTTTTCTTTAAAACATTAACAGAGTTTGCGAACTTTTCTTTTTCTTCATCGTTTAAGTCTAGTTCAACTACTTCTCTAACACCATTGCGATTAACAATCGCTGGTACTCCAATATAGACATCTTTGTGTCCATACTCTCCATTTAGGTAACAGGATACCGTTAAAACAGAATTCTCATCCCGTAAAATCGCTTTGGTTAATCTAACAAGTCCCATTGCAATTCCATAATACGTTGCACCTTTACGCTCAATAATATGGTAGGCAGCATCACGGACATTTATGAATAATTTATCCAAATCCTCTTGACTGCCTTTTTCATGGTTCTTCATCCAATCCCAAACTTTGGTTCCGGCAATATCAGCATGGCTCCAAACGGGAAGCTCTGTATCTCCATGCTCTCCAATGATATAGGCATGAACGTTTCTAGTGTCTACATCAAAGTATTGCCCAAGCAAAAAGCGGAACCGAGCGGTATCTAAAATCGTACCTGACCCAATTACACGTTCCCTAGGTAAACCTGAAAACTTCCATACCGCATGTGTTAAAATATCCACTGGATTGGTTGCTACTAAGAATATACCGTTAAAGCCGCTTGCCATGATTTGATCAACAATGCCTTTAAAAATCTTTGTATTTTTCTCGACAAGGTCAAGACGGGTTTCTCCGGGTTTTTGATTAGCACCTGCAGTAATTACTACAAGGTCAGCTTTGCTGCAATCCTCATAGCTTCCGTAAAAAATTTTAGTTCTAGATGGTGCAAATGGAAGTCCATGGTTTAGATCCATTGCATCTCCTTCTGCTTTTGCTTCATTTAAATCAATCAACACTAATTCCTCAGTAATTCCTTGATTTAAAAGGGCAAAGGCATAACTCGACCCAACAAATCCAGTCCCAATAAGCGCAACTCTATTAACTTTAACCATTATTCATCCTCCTTAAAGACTCATTTTATAAGTTCAATTACCAAGATGGCAGCCACTGCTGACAGTAAACCCGACAAGAAATTAACCATATCATTATCCACTAGTGGAAGTCCTTTTATTCTTCTTGTTGGAAACTGGCAATGGAGTGTTTTTTCTGTTTCGATCCCACATTGCTCGCAAATATAAACCTGCTGATAAAAAGCACCTATTAATGTATCTATAACATTCCCAATAAAACCAAAGGCAAAAATGATGAAAAAGAGAATCCAGTCAAATTGAAATATCCAAGTACTTAGCATTGCTATTAGTAATGACCCAAGGAGGGCTGCAACTGTTCCAAGTAAGCTAATTGCACCCGACGTTCCTTTGTCAACACTTCGAAAAGTACGGATAAAAATAGGTTTTCTTTTGCTTAATGAACCAATTTCAGATGCCCAGGTATCGGAATTTGCACTAGCCAGGCAGACACTAAATCCAATTAACCACATGATATCCTGATTATAGATATAAACAATGCTAATTAGGGCAGCGGCTCCTCCATTAGCAAACACCTGACGCCAATCTCTTCTTGCACCTTTTGCTAATTTTTCTTCTACTTCTGCTTTAGCATCGTTCTTATATTTAGACCATAAGCTTGAAGTTGCAAAAAATACTCCGAGAAGAAACAGTCCCTCTAGTCCGAATCCGAAATAAACTGCAAGTCCTACAATGGCTGCAGCAATTGCCCCTGAATTACTAAGCGAGTGCAGCATATAACCTCCAAAACAGGTTAAAACAATTATTGTTATTACAATGTATGTTTCAATCATTTTATTTTGATAACCTCATCATTTGTAATGATTTTTGATACAGGCTGATCATGTTTTTCAATCGGGAGATTCGTTACAATTTGGGAATCAAAAGCAAGAGAAATTGTCTTTCCCTTGTAATTTGTTAACAAGCGGTCATAGTATCCACCGCCAAACCCAATCCGATAACCTTCTCTTGTAAAACCTAAGCCTGGAACAATTAGCAGGTCAATGAATTCTGGTTGGATTTCTCTAGTTACCTCTTCAATAGGTTCAAACAACCCGTAGAAAACTGACTCAAGCTGGGAGAATTCACATAAAGTGCGAAATGTTAATTGCTTTTCTTGTGGATGGCATTTAGCCGTAACCACTTGTTTACCCATTTCCCAGGCTTTCCGAATAATTTGGTATGTATCGACTTCTGGATGTCTCGAGATTGTGATCCCAATTACCTTAGCACACTTCCAGTCATCATCATTATAAAGTAATTTGGCAATATTATATGAGTAGTGTTCATAGAGTGGCTTGGAGAGTGTGTTAAGTGCTGTTTGAATTTGCTGTCGAACAGTTTGTTTACTAGTCATATTAAGCTAATCTCCTTACTATTCTAGACAACAAAAAAAGCAGCAGGAAGCCCTACTGCTTATTTTGTTTCACGATGTGCTGTTGTGCGCTTTTCTCTTGGGCAATATTTTTTAAGCTCAAGACGATCTGGGTTGTTACGTTTATTTTTTGTTGAAATATAGTTACGATCTCCACACTCAGTGCAAGCTAACGTAATATTAACACGCATGTCAATTTCCCTCCAAACGATAAGCAAGTTCGTTCATACGACTTTTCTATAATATCACTTTTCAAAAGGAAATGCTAGTATGTTTTTTTATTAAGATGAAGAGCTTGATTTAAAGATAGTAATTCTGTTTTATTTCCCCCAGAGATTGTCCATGTATTGATAGTTTCGATTGAACGTGGCTTTAGGGATATTTTCGATGCAAAGATGATTGCGGCCATCCCTTTTAACATAGGTTGATACATTAAACTGCCTGTATTCAAACTGCTCCATATTTGATCAGAAAACACATTCCAATAAGGTTGGATCGTATATTCCTTTACTTCTTCCCCATTATATAAAGCGTTCAGTAGGTAAACATTTTCCTCCTTAATGTGATAGATAAGACTGTCTGTTGGAGATACAAAAGTAAAGTGCTCTTTACCTACCGATGGTGCGCAGTACATCGCTAATAGTTTTACATCTTTAGTTCTCTTTCCATGATTACTAACGTAAATAGTCGAATAGGTGATTTTGGAATGAGATTGTTCCTGCTTTACTTTTACAATCAATTCTTCCTCATAAAGGACCTTTTCCGTACAATTTTGCAGCCAATAACATTTTCCATTTACCCACAGACCTGGAGTAAACGGAAGTCCACTGACTAATGACGGGGGTGTAGGAACGTGATTATTTAACTTCGTATCTTCTAGTTTCATCATAATTACACCCTTTAATAGTTTTTTAAGGATTCTTCCATTAATCTCACGTCTTTACAGACATCTAGAGCTCTTTTATTGAGCAGTGTATCCTCTATCACATGGGTTGTTTGAATAGCAATTCGCTTCCAGCTGTATAACCTCTTTGCTATTTCTCGCCCCTTAATGCCAATTTCCTTAGCCTTCTCAGGATAGGTTAATAAATAGTTAATACTATCCATCATATTGGTGGCATCACCAGGAACCATCCACATTCCTGTTTGCAAATGTTTAATAATCCCTTTTAATCCTCCAGTTTCAGATACTACTGTTGGCTTCGCCAAAATCATCGATTCAAGAGCAACAATTCCAAACGGTTCATACAGGCTCGGAAAAACAGTTAATTCACTGCTCTCTAAAAGTGCATTCCTCTGTTCATCCGTTACAAAGCCAATAAAACAAAGATGGGATTCTAAATGCTCTTCCACTATTCTCTGACGGTATGCTTCAAGCATTGGCCCTTTACCGGCAATTACAAAGAACAATTCCTGCTTTGTTTCTTTGGCAATCCTAGCAGCCTCAATAACGGTTTCAAAGCCCTTTTCCTTTACAATCCTTCCCATAGAAAAAATATATTTGCGATTTTCTAAAATAGGGAAAATTTCAATTGGATTCAATGTAACAACTGCCTGATTGAGGTCTATCCCGTTGGCGATTACTGCTATTTTATTTTCTTCAATCTTGAAAATCCCTTTAAGCTCATCCCTCATATAATCACTACAGACAATGAGTTGATCTGACTCTGTAACGAGTTGAAGTTCTTTTTGGTGAATAAATTGCTGCATTTCAGTATAAATTCCATTATGCCTGCCCTGTTCATGGGCATGTATCGTCGATAGTAAAGGAAGGGCTAAAACATCTTTTAACGTAATCGCAGCGGAACCAACTAACCAGTCATGTGCATGGATTATATCAAACTTAATGGTTACAGAAAGAGCATCAGCCCTAAAAGCCATAGCCAAATTAAGTCCGGCAATCCAGGTTAGAAAATCATTGTCATGTTGGTTTAATGGGAATACCCGATAAACGTTAACTCCATTCAAGACCTCAAAGTCGGGTAAATCACCTTTTCCTGCTGTAAGAACATGTACCTCATGACCTAACCCCGCCAGAGCGATTGATAAACCATTGACATGCCGTGAAAGTCCGCCAATTATATTCGGAGGGTACTCCCAGCTAAGGATCAGTATATTTAACTTCCTGTCCGATGAATTTACTTTCAGGTCCAATTGATTTGTAGGTCTATTCATCGTTCTGCTCCACTGAAGATTCATCATAGTAGGTATAGGTGCTGACATGGTCAATCCATTTTAGCGCGGTGTCCTCATGCTGCTGGTATTGGATTAAGTCATCATATAGTCCATTTTCATTAGCAATGGTATTTGCAGGTGTTTGAAAAGAATTAGATCGGTAAACCGGGAAAAAATCTGACCTTTGGACCTTCATGCCTAGTTCTGCCACATAGCTTCGGTTTGCCGGTAATCCCTTAACAAACCAGTATCCCTTGTTATATGGAACAGCTATTTCATAGTAATGATGAGCATTGCTGCCTGTAAATAAAATATCGGTTACATCATAAATCCTAACAATATGAACAAGCTCATCCATCTTACTGTTGAAATATACACCAATAATTTTTTCGGGAATCTCTGAAATCTTCCAAAATAAAATGACCTTTCTTGGGGAAACCAGCTTAGCCTGCATTTCCCCCTTTAAATCATTTGCCATCAGGGTGCGCTCTGTATCTTCTTCATTCGAGGCTCCTTGCTTGTCCACACATCCTTGGACAAGTTCATTGTTCCATTTATTCCAGCGATATTGAACTTTTCCTACCGTTGTATTCAGTTCTGAGGCGATTTTTCTAAACGATAAACCAACCTCTCTTAGTTTTACAATTTGATCGATCACCGCGGTTCCTCCTATCTGCAAATTATCAATATATGCAAAAAGTACCTGTATATTCCTATATTCATTAGTTTAATCGTATCATCATGATGATAACTGTACAATAAACGCAATTTGTCGTATCTTGTTAATCCTTATTAACACCGCATCTATAGTCGGGAAATTTTTTAAATTTAGGGATAGATAGCCATTATATTCAAAAATCGACATGGGCCTTCTTCAGTTTTTCGACAAGAAAAAAAGATGAGCGCTTAAGAAAAGGGCTCATCTTTCTGGTTGAGGTTTTTAATCATTTAGGTTATAGCTTTTCCCTGTCACAAGATATAATACATTTTCCGCAATATTCGTAGAATGGTCAGCGATTCTTTCAATAAATCTGCATACAAAAGCTAGTTGAATAATTTGGTTGGTAGCCTCTGGATTATTTGGTACCATGCTAATCAATTCATGAATCATTTTTCCAAACATTTCGTCAACCTTGTCATCTTTTTCAGCGCATTTTTGTGCGAGCATTACATCTTCATCAATATATGCCTTAATAGAATCCGACATCATCGTTAAAGCTAGGTCCATCATTTTAGGAATATCAATAATTTCTTTAAAATGCTGATCCTTACCGATATGCAAAGTAGCCTTTGCAATATTGACTGCCATATCTGCCATACGCTCAATTTCTGAGGAAACCTTTAAGGCCACGTTTATCGTTCTAAGGTCCTTCGCAACAGGTGATTCTGTAGCGATTAATAGTAATGCCTTATTATTAATTTTTACATTTAAAGTATCGATTTCATTATCAGCATCGATGACTTGCTCCGCTTTTTCGAGATCTTGATTAATAAGTGTACTTAGTGAATCTTTAATTGCCTGCTCTGCTTTCCCTTCCATTTCCAACAGCATTTCTTTTAATTGTGCTAAATTTTGATCGAAATTGGTTCTTGTACTCATAGTTATCGCCCCTTAGCCGAATCTTCCTGTAATATAGTCTTCCGTTCTTTTATCCAAAGGAGTGGAAAAAATTTTGTTCGTATCAGAGAATTCGATCACTTCACCGTTCAAAAAGAAAGCTGTTTTATTGGAAATACGTGCTGCCTGCTGCATATTATGGGTAACAATGATAATACTAAAATCATTTTTTAATTCCTGTACAAGCTCTTCCACTTTTAAGGTTGAAATCGGGTCTAACGCAGAGGTCGGCTCATCCATTAAAATAACATCCGGTTCTATTGCTAGACAACGGGCTATACAAAGGCGTTGTTGCTGTCCGCCAGATAACCCATATGCGTTTTGGTTAAGACGGTCCTTTACTTCATCCCAGATTGCTGCACCTCTAAGGCTTTTCTCTACAATTTGGTCGAGAACTTTTTTGTCTCGGATCCCATGAATCTTTGGACCATATGCAACATTCTCATAGATTGACTTCGGGAATGGATTTGGCTTTTGAAATACCATCCCTACCTTGGTTCTCAATTCTTCAACTTGGTAAGACTTTTCAAGTATATTTCTATCTCGATAGATAATTTTTCCAGACGTCCTTACTCCTGGTACTAATTCAATCATTCTATTTAATGTCTTAATATACGTGGATTTTCCACAACCTGAAGGACCAATGATTGCCGTCACTTCATTTTCAGCAATATCAAGATTAATATTTTTTAGGGCCTGATGTTCTCCATACCATAGGTCTAAATTATTTGTTTTATAAACTATTTGTTTTTCAAATGATCCCGCTATTTTTGGAGTGGCTGCTGCTGCATTCATATTTGTTGCCTCCTTCTAGCAATTTAGTATCTCTTCTGAAACTTATTTCGAATTAACACAGCGATTGAATTCATGAAAATTAATAAAACTAGTAATACAATGATTCCTGCTGCCGCTAAGGCATGAAACTCTGCTTGCGGACGACCTGTCCAATTGTATATTTGCATGGGTAAAACGGTCATCATATCCAATAATGAATTTGGTAAAAACGCAAGAAACAAAGGCAGACCTAGGACAACCAATGGAGCTGTCTCTCCAATAGCCCGGGATAAAGCCAAGATTCCACCTGTTAAAATACCTGGTATGGAAGCAGGTAATACAATACGTACAATGGTTTGCCACTTGGTTGCCCCCATACCATAAGAGGCCTCTCTTAATTCCTTTGGCACCGCACGAATCGCCTCTTGAGATGCAACTATGATAACAGGTAACACTAGTAAACTCATGGTTAATCCCGCGGCAAGTACACTTGTCCCTAGTGCCAATGCTCGAACAAATACGGTTAAACCTAATAATCCGAATACAATAGATGGGACACCTGCAAGATTCGATATATTAACTTTTATAAAATCGGTCAAACGATTTGGTTTTGCATATTCTTCTAGGTATATAGCTGTACCAACACCCAGTAATAATGACACAGGCGCAACAACAGCCATTAACCAAACTGTCCCGATCAGCGCAGCATAAACACCTGCCTGTTCCGGTTTACGAGAAGGTAAACTTTGCAAAAATTGAAAATCTAAATAGCCTAATCCTTGAGTAAATATCCGATATAATAACACTCCTAAAACGAGCAATCCAAACATAGTTGCAACAAAGAAAATATATTTTGACAGGAGGTTTACAACTAATCTAGATTTCATATGGTTTACAACCGACTGATGATTAATAAACTTCATTAATATTCCTCCCTAAAACGCCGGGTGATGTATTGCGCAAATAAGTTCATGACTAAAGTAAACACAAATAATGTCATCCCAACTGCATAAATACTATAGTAAATTGTCGTTCCATAACCTGCGTCCCCTTGGCTGACTTGAACAATATACGCTGTCATTGTTTGGATCGAGCTTGTCACATCCCAATCCAGGTTCGGTGTTGAACCTCCCGCAACAGCAACAATCATTGTTTCACCAATTGCACGAGAAATAGCCAAGACAATGGAAGCAACAATTCCTGAAATGGCAGCCGGCAATACAACTTTAATGGCTACTTCAAATTTAGTCGACCCTAGAGCAAGTGCTCCTTCTCGCATTGAATTTGGAACTGCAGACATTGCATCCTCAGAAAGAGAAGTAATCATTGGTGTAATCATAATTCCAATTACAATACCAGGACTTAGAGCATTAAAAATTTCTAGTGATGGAATGAATTCACGTAATAAGGGTGTAACGAAGGTTAGAGCAAAAAATCCATAGACAATTGTTGGAATTCCAGCTAATACTTCTAATATCGGTTTAATAATTCTGCGTGTACGGTCAGATGCATACTCACTCAAAAATATGGCTGAAGTCAGTCCAATCGGAACTGCCACGATTGTTGCGATTAACGTTACCTTTAAGGTCCCTGATATTAAGGGAAGAATTCCAAAAGATCCCTGGGTTTCAGAGAAGGGATACCATTTCTTTGCTGTAAAAAATTCTTTAACCGAAACAGCATCAAAGAATAGAAAGGTTTCAAAAATAAGAGTAAAAATAATACCAATTGTTGTTAATACTGAAACAGCAGCAGCGAGAAACAAAATATACGGCATAATCTTTTCTATCATTCCAGCTGTATTTTTCTTTTTCTTCTTCTCCTGGATTAATTTCTGAACAGAGAAGGAATTACTTTTTTGAGTATCCAAAATGAAGACCCCTTTCATCACAAAGCAAGATGAGAAGCGATATTTCAACACTTCCCACCTCATAAAATTATGTTCGTTGCTATTTAAGTGTTTCAAGCATTTCAAGCTGTTTAGTATACTCGTCATCTGGTAATTTAACATAGCCTACATCTTCAGCTAATTCTGCTACATTCTCTAATAGGAATTTAACAAAATCATAAACTTCTTCTTGGTCTTTTACAGCCGAGTTCTTTACATAAGTGAACAATGGACGTGAAAGTGGAGCATATTCACCAGATTCAATCGTTTTATTAGTAGGCGTGATTGGTCCCTTCCCACCATCGATCGGAACAATCTTTAAAGACTGTTTATTTTCTAAATAATATGCATATCCGAAATACCCAATAGCATTTTTATCACCTTGAACCCCTTGTACTAAAATATTATCATCCTCAGATAGTGTTGCTTTTTCAACGATTGGTTCATCTTCAAGAATGACTTCATTAAAGTAATCAAATGTGCCAGAATCAGTACCTGGCGAGTAAAACTTAATTTCCTTATCTGGCCATTCTGCACGGATATCGGACCATTTCTTAGTGGTACCATCTTCAATCCAAATTTTCTTTAGTTCATCAACCGTTAAATAATCCACAAAATCATTTTCCTTATTTACAATGACGGAAAGTCCGTCAAATGCTAATTTTATTTCAGTGTAATCAATACCTTTTTCCTCAAGGGCAGCTATTTCCTTGTCCTTAATTGGACGAGATGCGTTACTAAGTGCTGTTTCACCTGCGATAAAGGCTTCGAAACCACCGCCTGTACCAGAAACCCCTACAGAAACCTTTACACCAGGCTGTGTTAAACCATATTCTTCAACAACTGCTTCCATAATTGGGAAAACGGTAGATGAACCGTCAATTTTTATTTGTCCTTGGAGTTGCTCTGTCCCTTCACCGGTTTGTTCATTGTTACTTCCGCCGGTTTCTTGTCCACAAGCTGCTGTAAATGCTAGCATTCCAGTCATCATAGCTGTCAGTGCTAATTTCTTATAGCTTTTCATTCCTTGATTCCCCCTACGAATTGTTGTTTTTATTTATCTTACATATTTAATAATAAACTGCTCTTGTAAACCTTGTTTTAATTGAATGTAAAGGTTGAGTAAACGATTGTATGAATTTTGTAAATTGCAAGACTTTACCACAGACCACAAAAAACACCTGCCTCATGTTTGAGACAGGTGAATCTACTACTCTTCAATATCCAGTTGTACTTCAGCATTTTCGTCAGTTTGCTCTGAGGTATTAGTTTCTTCTGAGGTTGCTATACGTTCTTTTTTCAAATTAAAATAGGCATCCATTACTTTTCTGCCAATATGGTTATTAATGCTTGGTCCACTATTCCCTTGGTAAGCCCACGGAACAACTACGACCATTGCAACCTCAGGATGATCATGGGGGGCAAACCCAACAAGAGTTAGATTAATAACAGGGACTCTTCCATACTTCTCCTGTTCAAAGCCTTCATAAAAGGCTTGTGCTGTACCCGTTTTTCCGGCTGGGCTATAGTCCACGTTTCTGAAGTAACTCACCGCAGTCCCATCTCCTACCTGCATGACCATCCTAAAACCTTCTTGGACCCGGTCAATCCACTCATCCTTTGCATCTAGTCGATTTAATATGGTTGGTTGAACTTCCTGCAGAATTGGGCCCATTTGATTACTCTCCAGCAATGGTTCACGAATCTCTTTTACAAGACGGGGTTGAATACGATACCCGCCGTTTGCAATTGTTGAAACGTATTGAGCGAGCTGCATGGGTGTATAGGTATCATATTGACCAATAGCTAGGTGAAGCAATAGCCCCGATTGTTTGACGGTTCCAACATAGCCTGTAGCTTCATTCGGAAGGTCAATTCCAGTCCTCGCACCAAGGCCAAATTGTGCAAATGAATGCCTCATCGTATCAAAAGCTGTCAAGTTAAGTGGTAACGGGTTATTTGGTACATAATGACCGTCAGCCATCGCAATCACTGTTTTCCACATATAGACGTTTGAGGAAACTTGAAGAGCTCTCAAGTCGTTAAGCGCACCAAAGTTTTTCCAAGAAGACATTGGATTGGTATTCTTTATTACCATAGGCTGATCGACGTGGACAGTACCAGGAGATATTGCTCCCGTCTGATAACCCGTTAAGATAGTAGCACCCTTAACCACTGAGCCCACTGCATAACTGGTGGTAATATTTCCTTGGGCAAAGTCAGTCATTTCTGGTTTTCCTGTATCTTTATTTTTCTGAATACCCTTCCCTGCCATTGTTAATAATTCACCGGTATTAGGATCCATTAAAATAACAAATGCACGATCAATTAAGGCTGATTTTGCTTCTTTCTTTGCATTCCATAGTTCTTCCTCGATAATTTGTTCCACTTGACTCTGAAGATCCATATCAATGGTTAAGACAAGGTCCTTCCCTCTCATGCCTTCAGATATAACTTCAGTAGATAGAATATTTCCAGCTTTGTCAGTAATGTTTTTAACCTTAGCTTTTTGTCCGTGAAGCACATCCTCATACTGAAGTTCAATATTACTTTTACCCACTCGGTCGTTCCGGTTATAGTCGCGTGCCAGAAATTCATCTAACTGTTCCTTAGGCAATCCCTCTTCCGAGGAAGTAACTTTCCCTAATATCGATTTTAATGTTTCGCCAAATGTATAGTACCGTTCCCAATCAGTAGTCGTATCGACTCCCGGGAGGTCTTCGAGATTTTCACTGACAACGGCGAACTCTTCTGCAGTAACGTCGGAATTTTTTACTATTTGTGGTGCCAATGCATACCCACTAGAAAACTCCCTGTAAATGGCTAGAGTTTCTATCTCTAGTTCTGTCAGGGTACCTACAAAATCTTTGCTTCCCTCAAGCTGAAGATCATAAATTTGTTTATCCGTTAGAATCCCTTGCTCGTACGATTCCCATTGTTCTTCTGTAATTAGTTCCATCGCCTTATCAGGATTCTTTATAATCCAGAAGTCCTGTTTATCACGCAATCGGACTTTCGAAGTATCTTTATCTATTAATTTAGCCAATCGTTCGGCTACTTCGAGCATTTCCTCTTGACTTGTTCTTTGGTACTTAGTATAGGTGATGGCATTAAGCGGTGTATTATCTACAATGATATTACCATTACGGTCAAACATTTTGCCGCGGGGTACTGGATTATTAACTGTAATATCTTCTGTTCGTTCAATCTCACGTTTGAAATCATCCCCATATACTATTTGAACCATACCCAAACGTAATATCAGTACAGAAAATAATAAAAACACAACAAAGAATAACATGTTCAAGCGAAATGGAACATGCGTCTTTTTCTTTTTATTTCCCACTGTTTTACCACTTCCTTATCACTCGACATTCTAAACACTATTTTATCTGAACCTCCCCTATTTATCTATGAAAAACACTTACCAATTTTACAAAACTCGACAAATTTTGCCTAAGCCAAAAAAAAAAGATGAGTAATATAAAATTACTCACCATTTAAGTTGAAGGCAATTGTACTCTCCTTAAAAACAGATAAATAATTGAATGACCTGCTCCTAGTAAAAGAAGTAATACGGGTATGCTTTTTTCAGGATTAAACCACGTGACTGCTCCGATAAAAACAAGTATTGAAATAATTCTGCCAACATTCAAGAAAATTTCTCGAACAACAATATACTCGATCCTCATTTCAGCAGCTTTCCAGCCTGATCCAATCACATCGTATGTAGTAGAAATATATGGTACAAGCAATAATGGATAGGCAACAGCAATAATACCTGCATACAGCAATAGTTTTACAAAGTTCAGGTCCCACACTAATAATAAAACAGCTGCATACAGCATGGCACCGCCAATTAAAATGGACTTTTTCCGATGTTTCTTTTTTAATAACCTCGAGACTGCAAAATAAGCTACAAAGGATATTCCGGAGTTAATTAAACCAAATGTCCCTAAAGCCATCTCACTCCCAGTCGAAAGATAAACGAAGATCCCAATCATAAATAAAAACGTACCCTCACGTAACCCCTGAAAAAAGTGAGCATTTGTAATGAGACGCCAGTTTTCATTTTTATTTCTCTCATCTAATATCCTTTTAAAATAATACTTTCCTTTTGCAGGCCGGCGCTTTAAAGAAAAACTTAAGAAAACCGCTATTGCAAATAAAGCTAAAGATATTCCAAAAACAATCATGTAGCCTGTAAATTTTTCAAATCGAGTAATAATAAATCCAGCTGCGAATGGTCCAATCATTCCCCCGGTCGAGGATAAAATCCCTAAGAATCCATTAAAGAAATCCCTTGTTTCTGGCTCTGTTATTTCAAAAGTTAACACGTTATAAGCCAGCCAGTAAAACCCATACCCTATACCTAATAGACCTCCGAGGAGAAGCAAATAGGCAGCAGCATTTTTACCAGTTATTAACACAGTTAAGTAAAAGATAGCTAAAAAAATTACACCTATTCGCAAAACAATCACTCGGTCAATTTTTTTAGCCCATCTGCCTGCCAGTATAAAGGTTAAGGGTTGCAGCACTACAATTGACAGGTTATACATGGCTATATCGGAATATTCTCCTGTCTGTTTCCAGAGGAAAACATTCACAAACGTATTGGATAAAGCAACACTTAAAGAATATAATCCTCCAATAACTAACAATAAGGTTAAATCTTTTGTTAGCTCTACTTCACCTAAAAGCTTAAATTTCTTTGCCATATTAACTCCCCTTTATCATAAAGGTTAGTCTTTAACAAAGAAGTTGGCTTTATTCATTATTTATTCCATGAAAAAAAGACAGCTAGTATTAGCTGTCTTTTTTAGGTTGAATTATTTTGCTGCACTGTAGCGCTTTGAAACTTCATCCCAATTTACAACGTTCCAGAAAGAAGAAATGTAATCAGGACGACGATTCTGGTAGTTTAAGTAGTATGCATGCTCCCAAACATCTAGGCCAAGGATTGGAGTTTTGCCTTCCATTAATGGAGAGTCTTGGTTTGGTGTACTAGATACTTCTATTTCACCGTTACTTACCGATAACCATGCCCATCCAGAACCAAAACGAGTAGTAGCTGCTTTTGCAAATTCTTCTTTAAAGCTTTCAAAGCTTCCAAATTTGCTGTTGATAGCATCTGCTAATTCGCCAGCTGGTGCACCGCCGCCATTTGGTGCAAGAATTTGCCAGAAAAGTGAGTGGTTAGCATGTCCGCCACCGTTGTTGCGTACAGCAGTACGAGCTGCTTCAGGAACCGCATCTAAGTTAGAAATTAGGTCCTCAACAGACTTAGAAAGTAATTCTTCGTTACCAGCTAATGCGTTATTAACGTTTGTTACATATGTGTTATGGTGCTTAGTATGATGAATGTTCATAGTTTCCTTGTCAATATGTGGTTCAAGTGCATCGTATGCATAAGGTAATTGTGGTAATTCAAATGCCATAATAAATATCCTCCTATGTATTTAAAAATTTTGGGGCTTTAGTGTCAAAAATCAAAACAATTTTTGAATATTCCTAAAGCTTTGTAGCTTAAGATTACTATAGTTTAGTTTTTGTTTCAAATAAAATGCTTACAGCTAACAAATTTACCATAACCATATCGCTGTCTTTATATACATTCTTTCTTGCCTTTGCGAGAAACCATTAATATTCGAAAAATTGTCACCATCCACCAAACATGCAATCAATCAACGATTAAAGTCACTTTGGCCAAAAACGCTGCTACTACAAGGGTTTGGCTATATTGACATGTTGTTAATAATGGATTTAAATCAAGCTATAGGGGTCTAAAAGGAGTGAGAGAATCATGCTTAGAAACAGCTTATCCATATACAATCAATTACTGCACTTTTTCCAGGATGATGATCAGCTTTTAAAAGTAAAAGCTGGGACCGTTCTTTTTCAAGAAAAGGATCCTGTAGATCATGTGTTTCTTTTATTAAAAGGAAGTATTGCCCTAGGCAGAGTTCATTTGCGTGGGAAGGACTTTATCTTAAAAATTCTAAATGAAAGAGAATTAATAGTCGAGTATCAACTATTTAAGGCTCATCCTCACTATCAGTTTTATGCTAAATCACTGTCGGATTGCGAGCTTATTGCAATAAAAAAAGAACAATTCGAGAAATTTATCACTACCGACCCAGACGCAATGAATGGATTTGTTTCTTGGCTTAGTACAAGCTACCTAAAGGCACAAATGAAATGCCAGGACTTAATCATGAACGGTAAAAAAGGCGGCTTATACAGCATCTTAATCAGGCTGTGTAATACGTATGGAGTCATGACAAAGGACGGAATACTAATAGACCTTCCATTGACGCATCAAGAGCTGGCCAATCTCACCTACGGTACGAGAGAAGTAATACAGCGCACCTTAAAAGAACTTAGAGAAAATGATATTATATCTTATGACCAGCAAAAGTTTACCATTAAGAACCTTCACTATTTAAAAGAAGAGGTAGATTGTCAAAACTGCGCATATGAAATATGTGGTGTAAACTAAACTCCCTCTCACCGTCGAGAAGGAGTTTCTAGCTTCAAAAGGGGAGATTTTGGAAAATCACTCCCTTTTCATTCCTATTGTTAAAGTACGACGAGGAAGAAGTATACGAGCATTAAGATTTGTATAATTGATTTTGTTATGACACTGCTAATAAAACCAACGACTGAACCAAATCCAATCTTTATGCCGTCTTTAAAACTCTTCTTGTTTACAATTACTTCAGCAGCAATTGCTCCGATGAACGGTCCGATCAAAATCCCCAAAAATGGAATAACAAATGGTCCTACGAGCAGACCAATCGTACTTCCCCATATCCCAGCCTTCGATCCACCGTATTTTTGAACTCCAATCATATTCGCAATATAATCGGCACCAAACAACAGAATAATAAAGAACGCTTGAATTAACCAAAAAAACCAGCTAAATGGCTCAAAGGAAAAAAACAAACCATAAGCAAGGTAACCTGCTAACAAGAATAGCACACTTGGGATAATCGGATAAATTAATCCAACAAATGCAACGATAAATAAAACACCTATTATACTCCAATAAACAATCTCCATTATTTCTCCTCCGATAATATTTCAGGTTTAAAATGGTCTTCATTCATACGTTGACACATATGCATTGGTTTCATCTGCTGATAAGATTCCTACCTTGTATATAGCGGACGCAAAAGCTACAATAGAATGGTGAATCTGTCTAAGGGTGGTAAAAGCATGAATATCTTCAAACAATTTTATAAAAGTATTTATTCTCCAAAGGATATTGCATCCTTTCGATTCCAAGGAATTGGCAAAACAATATTATTTGTTTTTTTTCTGACATTCATTTCTATTTTACCTAGTGTTGTTTTCTTAAGTACCATCTTAACAACTGGACTCGAAACAGCCAAAAACGTAATTAATGATGAAATACCGTCTTTCACGATTTCTGAAGGTGAATTAACAACGGATTCAAATGCCCCGATCATAATTAGGAAGGATGACTTTTCAATTATGATCGATTCTACCGGTACATTAACACAGGAAGACGTTGAGAAGGAAGGCAATGCTTTTGCCTTGCTAACCAATCAATTTGTACTTGCTGCTGGCGGCAGAACTGATCCGTATGACTATGCAATGCTAGAAGGGATAGACATCACGAAGGAAGACTTCGTTGATATCATTGATACAATTGACAGTTTAAAGGGAATTATTATTCCGGTAATGTCACTTTTTATCTACCTGTTTTCTAGTGCCGCAAGCTTTATCGAAGTAACGGTTTTGGCCTTATTCGGGTTAGCACTTAAGAATTTAAGCGGCCGGAAGCTGACATACGGGCAATTATGGCGAATGTCTGCATACGCTGAAACGCTGCCTACCCTATTTTTCACCATAATGGCCATACTCAAAACACCTGTACCAAATAGTTTTATTATCAATTGGTTTGTGGCTATTATCGTCTTATACTTAGCCATAAAAGAGGTGCCAAAATCAAAGCAGGAAATCCCGGAACTTTAAACGCATCCACTTGGATGCGTTTTTTTGTTCTATTTTCTAGTGGACAAGCATACGATGTAAAAACTTTCCTATTGGAGGCTTGTCCCATGAAAAGGTTCCTTCTTTCCATTTTTACACTAATAACGATTTATGTAATATATATTGATTTAACGCAAGGTACACTGCCTAAAAAAAGTAAAGAAGAATCAGTTCCAGTAGTGGAAACCCTCGCAGAAACTACAGAGTCCCTACCAGCATTTGAAGCGAGGGTTGGGCGAGGTGAGACACTAATTTCAATTGTTGAACGTCACATTGAGAAGTCATTACCCGTATCAATTGCAGAACTCGTTCAAGATTTTCAAAAACTAAACCCAGGACAAGCACCGGAGAAAATTCAAATTGGTGCTACCTATCGCTTTCCTGACTACTCAAAAGGTTTCTAAATATCCCTAATTTACGCAATCTGGATTAGGATAAAATCGTTAGTCTTGTCAAGATTAGTAGGAGACTGATAAAATAAGTACAGCTTGAAAAATAATGACAAAATTATTCGAATCCAATTTGAAGGAGCGAATCTTCCTTGAGTGAAATATTACATCGTACAAAAACCCGTCCAGTTAAGGTTGGAAATTTAACAATAGGCGGTAGTAACGAATTATTTATACAAAGTATGACAACGACCAAAACACATGATGTGGAAGCAACAGTTGCAGAAATTAAACGACTAGAGGAAGCTGGCTGTCAAGTTGTAAGAGTTGCATGTCCCGATGAGAGAGCAGCAAATGCTATTCCAGAAATCAAAAAACGAATCAACATTCCACTAGTAGTCGATATCCATTTCGATTATAAACTAGCTCTTAAGGCCATTGAGGGTGGAGCGGACAAAATCCGCATCAACCCAGGGAACATTGGTAAAAGGGAAAAAGTAGAAGCTGTGGTAAGAGCAGCAAAGGAAAAAGGCATTCCGATTAGAATTGGAGTAAATGCCGGTTCATTAGAGAAAAAAATCCTTGAAAAATATGGCTATCCAACAGCAGACGGCATGGTTGAGAGTGCATTGCACCATATTAAAATCCTCGAGGACTTAGACTTTCACGATATCATTGTTAGCATGAAGGCATCTGATGTAAACCTTGCGATTGAAGCCTATGAGAAGGCCTCTAAGGCGTTTGATTACCCATTACACCTTGGAATAACTGAATCAGGAACACTTTTTGCTGGAACAGTAAAGAGTGCAGCAGGTTTAGGTGCCATCCTCCACAAAGGGATTGGAAATACACTAAGAATTTCTTTAAGTGCTGATCCTGTCGAAGAAGTAAAAGTAGCAAGAGAGCTGTTAAAAGTGTTTGGTCTCTCTTCAAATGCCGCTACTCTCATTTCATGCCCTACCTGTGGAAGAATTGAAATTGACCTAATCAGTATTGCCAACGAAGTGGAAGAGTATATCCAAAAAATTAAAGCACCTATAAAAGTAGCTGTATTAGGTTGTGCCGTTAATGGCCCTGGAGAAGCAAGAGAAGCTGATATCGGAATCGCAGGAGCACGTGGAGAAGGCTTACTATTCCGCAAAGGTGAAATCGTTCGCAAAGTCCCGGAAGATCAATTAGTTGATGAGTTGAAAAAGGAAATTGATCAAATTGCCGAAGAATATTTTCAAAAAAAGGCTGCAGAAGAAGCAATAATCAACTAGACAGCAAAGAACCTGGTATCAAATACCAGGTTCTTTTTTTGCCCCTATTTTCGCAAGTTACATGTTAAAAGAACGGTAAGATAAAGATACCGACAATAATTGATACGGCACCGATACCGATTGCCCACGCTCCAAGCCCTTGGGCTCCTTTGCGTCTAGCAACAAATCCTAACACGATCCCCACTGCCCCAAAAAGAATTGGCATTACAAACAGAGATAAAATCGAGAGTGCCAAAGCAGCCCAGCCTATTCCTGTACCTGCATTTGTTCCCGTCCCTGCCCCGTTGTCCGCTTTAGACCTTTCACGGAAGGTTGGACGAGTTACTGGTACAGGTGCAGCAATTTCTGCCGCTGTTTCTTCTCTATATTCTGAAGGCTGATTTGGGATATCTTCACCAGTGTTTCCACCTTGGAGATTATTTTGCACCTGAGTGTCTTTTTCATCTGCCATTCGAATCCCTCACTTTCAAGTCGATAGGAGCATTAATTATTGTTTGTAAGTTTCAGCTTTTTAGTATGTTAATCTTTGACACCATTAGGGAATATTTCATTATTCCTGAACTTTGGTAAAATAATAAAGATAAGTGTAAAGTCACATAACAAAGGTGAAGGAACGTATGAAAAGAAGATTTGGAATAGATATTGATGGAACGGTTACATGTCCTACCTCTTTATTACCATTTATTAACAGAGATTTCGGACTAAATATCACTTTAGATGATGTGAAACAGTATGATTTAACGAAGGTTGTTGATGTTTCTGAAGAAGAATTTGCAGAATGGTTTATCAAGTGGGAACCAATCATTTATGAAAAATCGCCACTCGCTAAAGGCGCAGAAAAAGTACTTAACAGCTGGACAGCACATCACGAGTTATTTTTCATCAGTGCCAGAGGAGCACAGCTGCTCGATCAAACCAGGAAGTGGTTTCAGAATAAGGGCTTATCTTATGACCATATCGAATTAATCGGCTCGCATGATAAGGTAGCAACTGCCAAAAGACACCGGGTAGACCTTTTTCTAGAGGATAAACACGATAATGCCGTTACGATTCATGAGGAGTGTAGAATCCCAGTCCTTTTATTTAACACACCCTATAATCAAGAACCAATTCCAAAGGGTGTGATCAGGGTTAACAACTGGGAAGAAGCCAATAGCTGGGTTCAAAAATGGTTAAGAGGTTAAAAAACAGCTAGGGAATTTACCCTAGCTGTTTCTAACGACACTCCGGGCATCTTCCATAAATCTCAAATTTATGTCCCGAAATATCATATCCCCTAAGATCCTCACTTAATCCATTCATTGGACAGGTTTCAATCTCTTTTGTTTTTCCACAATCAAGGCAGATGAAGTGGTGGTGATGATGATGATGACGTGAACAAGTAAAACGAAAATGCTTTTCTCCTGACAATTCAGTCATTTCAAGTATACCCATATCAACAAACAGGGAAAGATTTCGATAAATGGTATCAAAGCTTAGACCAGGGTAATCTTCCTTTAGTTTATCTAAAACGTCTTTTGCAGTTAGATACTTATTACTATCTGCAAACAGTTGAAGCATATCTTCCCTTTTTCCTGTCTGCTTAAATCCGTTCTCTTTTAAGTGTTGAATCGCTTCTTCTACATTCATTTAGATACCCCCCTGACTAATGGATTTATTGATTGTCATTTTTTTATAAAATATGGTTAATATTAATATGACAACAGCAATCATGACAATCGTTCCACCTGGGGCTAAATCTAAATAATAAGAAGCAAACAAGCCTCCCAGAACGGAAATCTCTCCGAATAAAACTGATAATATAATCGTCTGCTTGAAGCCTTTAGCGACTCTGATGCTGGCAGCAACTGGCAGGGTCATAAGTGAGGAAACAAGCAGGATCCCCACGATCCGCATCGAAGCCGCAATAACGAGCGCAACCATTACAATAAAAATAAAGTGAATCGCCTTTGCAGGAATCCCAGAAGCCTTTGCATGCTCCTCATCAAAGGATAATAAAAAGAGTTCTTTATATAAAAGAATAATGACTAAAATGACAACAATACTAATGGAGAAAATAACCCATAAATCGGTCCTGCTAACCGCTGATACACTGCCGAACAAATAACTAAATAAATCAGTGTTAAACCCGTTTGCAAGTGATATAAAAATAACCCCTAGCCCGATTCCACTTGATAAAATAATTGGAATCGCAAGTTCTTGGTAATGCTTGTAAACTCCGCGAAGTTTTTCAATAAACAATGAGCCTCCAACAGAAAAGACCATTCCTAAATAAAGTGGATTTAGTCCGCTCATGAAGAGAAAGTATTTCTCAATTAGAAGACTCGCTGCTATACCAGCTAATGTGACATGGCTTAAAGCATCTGCAATTAATGAAAGTCGTCTGACAACGATGAACACTCCTAATAACGGAGCCAGAATACCAATCATTAAACCTGTAAAGAAGGCATTTTGCAGAAATTCATATTGTAGGATTCCTTGTATCATGACCTGACGCCTCCATGATCATGCTCATGATGATGAGAAAGCAGGTGGACATCATGACCATAAAACTCTGACATTCCCTCTGCTCTAAGCTTTTCAAATTCATCCGTCTCACCATGGAAATGCAGGTGTTTATTAAGGCAGACTACATGGCTCACCCTTTCAGATATGGTGCCAATATCGTGTGTAACCAATAGGAGTGTAATTCCCCGTTTCTTATTTAACTCACCAAGCATGTGGTAAAAAGCATTTACATTCTCTGCATCAACGCCAACAGTAGGTTCATCTAATATTAGCAGTTTCGGTTCACTAACAAGTGCGCGGGCAATAAATACTCTTTGTTGTTGTCCACCTGACAGTTCTCCAATATTACGATTTTTGAACTTTTTCATCCCGACAGCATCTAATGCTTCTAGCACTTGCTGTGAATGTTCTTTTTTAAAGAAATTAAACAAACCCAGCTTCTTGGTTAATCCACTTGAAACCACTTCGAAAACAGTAGCTGGAAAACCAGTATTAAAGGAATTAGCCTTCTGAGAGACATAGCCGATTTGCTGCCAGTTCTTGAATTTATTTAACTCCACACCGAATAAATGGATCTCACCGCTTTGTATTTTTAATAATCCAAGAATTAATTTTAATAATGTTGATTTACCTGAACCATTGGGACCAACAATCGCTAAAAAAGAACCATTTGGAATGGTAAGATTGATATTTTCTAGAACAATATCCCTTTCATAACGATAAGAAAGCCGCTTAATTTCAATTATAGGTTTAGCTGTCATCTTATCTCACCTTTTAATTTTAAGAATCATTCCGATTTAACATCAAGTAGTATACAACAGCTATTTCGTAATGTAAAGGTCTAAGACTTTACAAATTTGTTATCTAACTTATTACGAATCGTCACAACCTTATCCCTTCCCTCATAGATTATCTGGAGGAGTGGTGACTGTGACGATTTTTAAAAACATCATTAATCACAAGCTAAAGAATATTACTGGTGAAGAGTTATTAAAATATGCAGATCAATTTAATATTAAGGTTAATCGACAGCAATCGAATAAGATCGCCTCGTTCTTAAAAGGTAAAGATGTGAATATTTTTGATGATAGACAAAGGACGACGTTAATTAGAGAAATAGCTAAGGTGGCTGGTCCTGAGACAGCCCGTGAGGTCAATAAACTATTTATTATGTTTACTAAGTAAGCTCGATTGGTTTGACAAAAAGCTGAGCCTAAGGCTCAGCTTTTTAAAATTTATTATGAAGAAAGTACAATTTTATCAAGTAGATTCTCGTTAAATTTCTGTTCACGGAGCATTTCGATTTCGAATTTGTATGGAGCTTTTTTATCGTTTTTATCTTCTCCAACAAAAGGTGTCTCAAGAATTTTTGGTACATCCATTAACTGCGGGTGATGGACAATATAGTTAAGGGCTTTAAAGCCAATATGTCCAAAACCAATATTTTCATGGCGGTCCTTTCGCATGCCAACAGCATTCTTACTGTCATTGATATGAAGAACCTTTAACCGCTCAATTCCGATGATCTTATCAAATTCATTTAGAACACCATCAAAATCCTCAACAATATTGTACCCGGCATCATGGGTATGACAGGTATCAAAGCAGACAGAAAGCCGGTCGTTATAGTTTACACCATCGATGATCATTGCCAATTCTTCAAAGGTTTTACCACATTCGGAACCCTTTCCTGCCATTGTTTCTAAAGCAATTTGCAGCTGTTCTTTTCCGGTTAATACTTCATTTATACCTTCAATTATCTGCTTAATCCCTGCTTCGGTCCCAGCACCTACATGGGCACCTGGGTGAAGAACAATTTGTCTTGCACCCAAAGCTTCAGTACGTTCGATCTCCGAGGATAAAAATCTAATACCTAAATCAAACGTATCGGGGTTCGTTGTATTACCAATATTGATGATATAGGGAGCATGGACAACGATATCTGAAATACCATGCTGTTCCATATGTCTCATGCCTGCTTCTATATTCAAATCCTCAATTTTTTTCCGTCTGGTGTTTTGCGGTGCACCTGTATAAATCATAAAGGTATTAGAACCATATGAAACGGCCTCCTCACTCGCAGCAAGGAGCATCTTCTTTCCACTCATAGATACGTGCGAACCAATCTTCAACAAACCTTTCTCTCTCCCTTCACAAGACTATTTCTTATTTATTTTTCTTTGTCGTTTTTTTATCTTATCCATTTCCCACTGCATTTTCTTTTTATAGCCTGGTTTAACCTTTTGCGGCTTCTTCACAAGTGATTTGGCTACCTTATCTGCCTCATCTTCTTTTCTAACCCGCGTTTTTCTTTTATTACGTCCTTCAGTTTCTACAAAACCGTCTTTCTTAAGGTCAATATTCTTGAACTCAATGCCCATCTTCTCTATACGGTTTAAGGCATCTTCATCAGCAAGCTCATAAACCGTTAAGGCAATACCTGACTTGCCCGCTCTAGCTGTTCTGCCCACCCTATGGATGTAGAAATCCAGGTCAGTTGGGAGCTCATAGTTGATGACATGACTTACGCCTTCAATATCAATCCCCCGTGAAGCAAGGTCCGTAGCAACGATATATTGATATTCTAAATCTTGAATTTGCTTCATCATCTTTTTTCGTTCTCTTGGGCTTAAGTCGCCGTGAACCCGGCCAACCTTTAACCCTTTTTCGGTCAAGAATCCAGCTACCTCTTCAGCCATTCTCTTGGTATTGGTAAACACAATAGCTAAATAGGGATTGTAATGTGTCAGTGCTTCGTATACCAACTGTTTTTTATTTCGATGCCTTGATGGCAGTAAATAATGGTCTAAATTTACAGCAGCCCGTTGTTTCTCCTGGATATGAATCGTTTTTGGATTCTCCATATACTTTTTAAGGAATGGCTTTAGCTTTTCAGGGATAGTTGCTGAGAATACCAGCATCTGCAGCTTTTCAGGCATTCTTGCCGCTACCTGATCAAGATCCTCAATAAAGCCCATATCTAGCATCATATCTGCTTCATCTACTACTAGCATATCGGAAGTATGGACAAACAACGCTTTGTCTGACATCAAGTCTTTGATTCTTCCTGGCGTTCCAACCACAATATGCGGCTGCACCTTTAATTTATCAATTGTCCTCTGTTTATCCGTCCCTCCAATAAACACCTTTGTCAGGATGGCTTCTTCTGGTCTGCAGTGTTCCGTAATCTTTAAGATTTGTTGATAAATTTGAGAAGCCAGCTCTCTTGTTGGTGCAGTTATAACTGCTTGCACTTCTTTCTTCTCTGGATTAATTTTTTCAAGTATTGGCAAAACATAAGCAAGTGTCTTTCCTGTACCAGTCTGCGATTGACCAATGGCACTATCATTTTTTAAAACCATCGGAATCATTTGCTCCTGAATATCAGTCGGCTCATGAAAACCAAGATCTTTTATAGCTTCTATAATAAAAGGTTTAAAATTAAAACGTTCAAATCGATTTACCTTCATGTAATTGCTCCCTTATTAAAAAATAATCTAGATCCATTTCTGTCCATCATGTAATTATAGTAAAGATTGATTCAAATAACCAGCATGACCTTTAGAAATCCATTTTTCATTGGATATTCGAATATTTAGTCTTCATTATCATTTTTAACCTTTCATCTCATTTTAAATCATATAAATTTAGAGTTTGTATTGTGGTTAATACCTAAACCAAAATAGGATAGATGCATACCCTAAAGCATAACGAGTATTTTGAGAGGAGGTTATGTTAATGCAGCCTAGACCAAGAATCCCATTTCAAGGGGGAATGGGCCCGAGAATGATGGGTCCAGGCCAAATGAGAGGCCCTTACGGCGGAGGGGGTCAAAGGATGATGGGAGCAGCGAATCCCTTCGGCGGCGGCAATCAAATGATGGGTTCCATGATGGGAAGACCCCCGGGCAGAAGTGGTGGTGGTGGAATCCTTTCAAAGCTCTTAGGCGGGAATAAACAAGCTATGGGGGCTCTTCAAGGGATCCAAGGAGCAGCCCGAAACAGTGCTTCAGGCGGAAGCGGAGGCGGTATCGGTTCAATACTCCAAACCTTGAGTAAACCTGATGGATTATCTGGTTTTCTTAATAATACACAACAGGTATTACAAACAGCACAATCTTTTGGACCAATGATTCAGCAATATGGCCCTTTAGTAAAAAATCTTCCTGCCATGTGGAAGCTCTACAAAGGATTGAAGGATTCACCTAGTGAAGACCAACCAAAGGAAAGCACAACCGTTGCAGTTGACAAGGATGAATCTTCTGAAACAACTTCTAAAGGGAACAAAAAAGCTCCGCAAACAAGCAGTCCAGAAACAAAAGAGAAACGTAAACAAGGTACTTCAATACCTAAACTTTATATTTAAATATGGAATCATTTTGAATGCTGGAAACAGCATTCTTTTATTTTGTGCTTTGTGAAAGGCTCTTTTCTTATAGAATGTTGTTATTGGAAATAAACATGGACCGTTTCTTTTCGCTACAGGCGCAAGAGTACCTCGGGGAGGAAGTCGAGCCTCCTCGACGCTTCGCGTCTGTGGGGTCTCGACTTTTCCTCTATATCCCGCAGGACAAGGAAGGCTACGGCAGCGAAACATCGCACGAAGAAAATGTGGTTTTCATTTTCGAGGAGTCAAGCGCCTTTCGCTACAATCCACTCTGCGCGTTGAATATTGGTAAAAGCAACAATCTGTTAGAAAAGAGCCTTGTGAAAAGGAAAAATGTATCTTTGTAATATTTCTATTAGTTTTATATAATAATTACATAGATTAAGATGTTGTTCCTTAGGAGGACCTTATATATGCAAATTATTAAGATTTCACCGCGCGGATATTGTTATGGTGTTGTTGACGCCATGGTTATTGCTAGGAATGCTGCATTAGATAAATCACTACCCCGTCCAATCTACATCTTAGGGATGATCGTTCATAATAAACATGTTACCGATGCCTTTGAAGAAGAAGGAATCATTACTCTAGATGGAGAAAACCGCCTAGAGATACTTGAAAAAGTTGATTCTGGAACAGTAATATTTACTGCTCACGGAATTTCCCCAGAGGTAAGAGCGATGGCGAAAGCAAAAGGACTTGTGACACTTGATGCAACCTGCCCTGATGTAACGAGAACCCATGATTTAATTGAAGAAAAAACAAAGCAGGGTTATCATGTCATTTATGTTGGGAAAAAAGGACATCCTGAGCCAGAAGGTGCTGTTGGGGTTGCACCTGGCTTTGTACATCTTGTTGAAACTCCAAGTGACGTAGAAGCCCTAACTCTTGATCGTGAAAAACTGATCGTAACCAATCAAACAACCATGAGCCAATGGGATGTAGCAGACACGATGAAAAAGGTTCAGGAAAAATATCCTCATGCTGAGGCCTATAATGAAATCTGTAATGCTACACAGGTCCGTCAAGAGGCTGTTGCTGGTCAAGCGACAGAAGCTGATGTCACCATTGTTGTAGGCGATCCTAAGAGTAATAACTCTAATCGTCTTGCACAGGTTTCAGAAGAAATTGCCGGTACAAAGGCCTACCGTATAGCTGATATTACAGAATTAGACATTGATTGGATTAAAGAAGCTAAAAACGTTGCCGTTACTTCTGGCGCGTCCACTCCGACTCCAATCACGAAGGAAGTTATTACCTTCCTAGAACAATTTGACCCGAATAATGAAGCAACTTGGGAAAGACGCCGAAATGTACCATTACACAAAATATTGCCAAAGGTAAAGAAATAACGTCACAATAAAGATGACCATTTGTATAACAATTTGGTCATCTTTTTTGTTTCTTATGTTATCTGGCATCATGACGCTATCATGCTCACCGATAGCTTTCAAAATTTAACTGAAACGGGCATCTTAACACTTTCATGACGAAAACGGACCTCATGGAACGTCAGTGAGGTCCAAAACGTTTAAAAATCCAGCAACGATTACCTTTTATACAAATTTAAACGGATCTGTGTTGAGTTCGGATGGAAAAATCTCGACTTCATAGCCGGCTTTTTCGCACATTTTTGAAAGTGTGTCGGTCAGCCCTTTTTTCATGATTTTCTCAACATTGTGGCCAGGATCAATCATATTTAAGCCTTCCATCAGCGCATCATGGGCAGTGTGATAATAGATATCCCCGGTAACATATACATCGGCACCTTTAAATTTGGCCGAAGTAACATACTTATTCCCATCTCCACCTAATACAGCAACCTTTTTAACTTTACAGGTTAAATCCCCGACCACACGGACCTGGTCAACCTCAAGAGCTACTTTCACTTTTTGAGCAAACTCTTCAAGTGTTACTTCCGGAATGGTGCCAATTCTTCCAAGTCCAAGTACTTCACCAGGATTTTCAACTGGATAAATGTCATAAGCTACTTCCTCATAGGGGTGTGCCTTAATCATTACGTTAACAACTTTCTTTACCAAATGCTCCGGGACGATCGTTTCAATTTTGACTTCATCCACAGCCTCTAGGTGCCCTTGTGAGCCTATATGTGGATTCGTCCCCTCTCCAGGTAAAAACCTTCCCGTCCCCTCTGTCGAGAAGGAACAATGGCTATAGTTACCGATAAATCCTGCACCGGCTTTTCCGAGTATACTCCTAATTTCCTCAGCATGACTGGAAGGTACGAAAACAGCAATTTTTTTTAGCTTCGTTTCGTATGTAGGTACCAGTACCTCCGCGCCTTCTAAGCCAAGAGCTTCGGCTAAAAGGTCATTTACCCCTCCTGCTGCAACATCTAGATTGGTATGAGCTGCATACACCGCTATATCATGTTTAATGAGCTTTTCGATCATTCTCCCTTGAACGGTATCAGTGATCACATTTTTTAGCGGGCGGAAGATCGGCGGGTGATGCGCAATAATAAGCTGGACATTCTTCTCAATGGCCTCATCAATGACCTCTTCAAGGACATCGAGTGCGATCATGACCTTATCAACTTTCTTATTAAGACGGCCTATCTGCAAGCCAATCTTGTCACCCTCCATCGCTAGTCCTTTTGGAGAAAACTGTTCAAACAACTGGATAATTTCATGTCCATTTGCTTTCTTCATCCTTTAGTACCTCCTCAACCAATCGTATCTTCTTTAAAAGTTCCTGCTTTTTTTCTAGTGTTTCTGCTGTAGGTTCAGCAGAGCCTTCTAGCTGCTGATAAATTCGCTGCCAGTTTTTCTTTTCCAGACTCCATTTTTTTCTAAACGCTTGATTTCTCTCCCTAGAAAGGAATGGTCCTACTAAAAGCTCCCTTTCTATTTGAGCTTTATCATAATTCGATTCAGAATTCCCCTTTTCTCCTACTAAAACCTCATATATTTTTCCATCTTCTTCAAGGATTTCTTCTGCTATAAGCTGCCAGCCATTTTCAATAAACCATTGGCGAATAGCCATTGCATTAATATTTGGCTGCAGAACTAACCGGGTAACTGAGCTTAGCTTCTCTTTGCCTGTATCTAAAATGCTGATTATTAGCGTTCCACCCATACCGGCAATCGTAATACAATCAACCTCTCCAGGTTCCAGCACTTCTAATCCATCGCCCATACGGACTGAAACCATACCTTCTAAGCCCTCTGCCAGCACATTTTTTTTTGCAGACTGGTACGGACCCGCTACTACTTCCCCGGCGATTGCAAAGGTAACTTCATTGTTTTTAACTAAATAGCATGGTAAATAGGCATGGTCAGACCCTATATCAGCCACTCTGGACCCGCTTGGAACATACTTTGCCACCGTACCTAACCGAACGGATAATTTATCTGTATTCATTTATATCCACCACTCTTTTACTCATTTATGTACATTACTAAGTATTAGAAAAACGTAGCATTCGCCAAGTCTTTAAAGGCGTATGCCTTAGTTTTCCTTATGCGTTAGGAAAGTATAATTATACTTTCCTACTAGCTAAAAAAAAGTCCTTTACAGATGCAAAGGACTTAAAAAAACTCTTTTTAATTACTTAATATTAGACAGCCATTCTGCCATACCTGCAGCTTGATCAGGCTTAACTAAACCAGCAGGCATACTGCCAATACCATTAACCACGATGTCAGCAAGCTCTTCTTGTGAATATTTGTCACCCACGCCGACTAACTTTGGCCCCATACCCCCTTGGTACTGATCGCCATGACAGGTAATGCAAGAAGATTTGTAAATATCTTCTGGATTGGCAGCAACTTCTTCTGTTGGTTCACCGCCGCCCTCTTTTTCCGCAGCTAACTCCTTCGCATCCCCGAGGCCTTTGAATGACAATAAGAACATTAGTCCGATTCCAAATACCATAATGAGAACGAAAGGAATAACCGGATTTCGATTCATAAAATAACCTCCCTTATGTACGTAACACTTTAAATAATAAGATATCACACTACAAACAACTACTATTTTACTTTAAAAATGCAAGAAGGAAAAGCCTAAACTTACTTTGTCACGATAATATTTATAAAAAACCAAAAAAAGGCTGAATTTTCCCAGCCTTTTCCCGCTCCTTATCCAAGGTTAACAACCAATTTGTCTTGCAATGACTAGTCTTTGAATTTCAGAAGTACCCTCTCCGATTTCGAGTAATTTTGCATCACGCATCATTCTCTCTACATGGTACTCCTTCATGTAGCCATACCCGCCGTGGATTTGTACAGCCTGACTGGTTACTTCCATACATACTTCTGAAGCGTATAGTTTACACATTGCCGCCTCTTTACTGAACGGCCTTCCTTGGTCTTTTAACCAGGCTGCCTTATAGACCATATTGCGGGCTAGTTCAATTTTCATCGCCATATCAGCGAGCTTAAACTGTGTAGCCTGGAATGAGGAGATTGATCTTCCAAATTGCTTGCGCTCTTTTGCATATTGCAATGATTTCTCATAGGCCCCTTGCGCGATTCCCACTGCCATTGCCCCAATTCCTATACGACCGCCATCAAGCGTAATTAAGAACTGCTTAAATCCCTCCCCCTTTTTACCTAATAAGTGGTCCATAGGAACCCTGACATCCTCCAGTACAAGCTCCGTAGTGTTAGAAGCATTGAGCCCCATCTTTTCATACTTGTCGATGATAGAAAAACCTTTAGTGTCTGTCGGAACAATAATCGCACTTATTTCTTTTTTTCCATCGGCTGTTCCGGTTACAGCTGTTAAGGCAAGATGTTTCGCATAGCTGGCGTTGGTTATAAAGCATTTGTTACCGTTAATAACATATTCATCATTTTCCTCTATCGCAGACGTTCTCGTTCCCCCTGCATCTGAACCAGCCTGAGGTTCAGTTAACCCAAAGGCGCCAAAAGAATCGCCAGTACAAATCTTAGTTAAATACCTTCTCTTTTGCTCTTCTGTACCGAATAAGTATAAGGGGGCTCCACCTAATGAAATATGTGCAGAATAAGTAATTCCAGTTGAGCCGCATGCCCTGCTCAATTCTTCCGTTACAATCGCAAAGCTTACAGTGTCTGCTCCACCGCCAGCATATTCTTCAGGAAAGGGAAGCCCCATTATTCCCATCGCCGATAATTGCTCAAATACATCAACAGGAAATTGTTTATTGCGATCACGTTCTATACTCCCAGGTGCAACCACCTCATCAGAAAATTCCCGCATCATTTTCTTTATCATTTCTTGTTCAGAAGTTAAATCAAAGTTCATACCCATCCCCCTCGAATAACCATTGTATGCGTTTTCATTTCCATTATACGGTTATTTTTTCAATTTTCCCAACATTTTAAATCTGAATATTTATTATATTATTCAGAAATAAGTATTATAATGAAAATTGAAAGGGTAGCTAATTGTTCACAGAAAGATTATATTTTTTTAAAAAAGTGAATTTTTTACTAAACGGGTTAAACGGATAAAATAGTCATTTGCAAAGTGAAAGACAATTCAGTAAAATATAAGACAACAGAGAAAGCACTTTCATTCCCAATAGTTTTTAAAAAAAAATAGTTTACTCCTTGTTAGAAGTAAACTATTTCTAAAAAAAGCATTTTACTCTAAGAAATCTTTTAGACGTTTGCTACGGCTTGGATGTCTAAGTTTACGTAATGCTTTTGCCTCAATTTGACGGATACGTTCGCGTGTAACACCGAAGACCTTCCCTACTTCTTCAAGCGTTCGTGTACGACCATCATCTAAACCAAAGCGCAGTCGCAAAACGTTCTCTTCACGGTCTGTTAACGTATCAAGAACGTCTTCTAGCTGCTCTTTTAATAATTCATAGGCAGCATGTTCTGATGGTGATGTCGCATCCTGGTCCTCGATAAAATCACCAAGATGTGAATCATCTTCCTCACCAATAGGAGTCTCGAGTGAGACAGGCTCTTGAGCTATCTTTAGGATTTCTCTTACCTTTTCTGGTGTTAGATCCATGTCTTCTCCAATTTCTTCTGGAGTTGGTTCACGGCCAAGATCCTGAAGTAACTGTCTCTGTACACGAATAAGCTTATTAATCGTTTCAACCATATGCACTGGTATACGAATCGTTCTAGCTTGATCGGCAATGGCTCGAGTAATTGCTTGACGTATCCACCAAGTAGCATACGTACTAAATTTAAAGCCTTTTCTGTAATCGAATTTTTCTACGGCTTTAATTAGGCCCATATTCCCTTCTTGAATTAAATCAAGGAAGAGCATGCCGCGGCCTACATAACGTTTTGCAATACTTACGACAAGTCGCAGGTTCGCTTCAGCCAGGCGCCGTTTTGCTTCTTCATCGCCTTCTTCAATACGGTTAGCCAATTTGATCTCCTCTTCAGCGGAAAGCAGGTCTACCCGGCCAATTTCTTTTAAGTACATACGAACTGGGTCGTTAATTTTTACTCCAGGAGGGACGCTTAGGTCATTTAAATCAAACTCTTCGTCATCTTCCTTCGATAACTGTTTAGGGTTTGGATCTTCTTCGTCACTTTCTCCTACTAGTTCAATTCCTTGCTCGCCAAGAAATTCATAAAATTCATCCATTTGATCGGATTCTAAATCAAAATTTGCCATTCTTTCTGCAATATCATCATAGGCAAGGACGCCGGTTTTTTTACCCAGTACCGTTAACTGATCTTTTACTTGTTCGAAGGTCAATTCATTCTCGGCCTCTTTTGAACGGGCTGATTTTTCAGCCATAGGTCCCCCTCCTTCTAGAATCAAAGACACCAAAATGGAATCTATAGAGACTTACGTAATTGATTGATTTCAATTCCAATTGCCGCAGCCTTCATTACATCGCTTTTTCGCTCGGCTTCTTTTAGTTCCACTTCTTTTTCTTTTATCTTTAACAATTTTGGATAATTCAACACCTGTTTGATATAATCAGTTAATTCTTGGCTGCTAATTTCTTCATTAATTGACATCATTTCAATGTTGGCGATTATTCTTCTAAGGTTGTCATCTTGAATATAGGTTAAAAGTGCACTAGAGTTTGGATTTTCATGCTCCTCATAAAATCCAAACAAATAGGTAATGATAGCCTGATGTTCATCGACATTAAATGTATTACCTTGTAGCAAATCCTGTACTTTATAAGCGACATCTCGATCTTTCAACATATGTGCAATTAAGCATCTTTCAGCCTTATGGTGTTTTGGTTGTAAATCATTTGTACGCTTTATAGGTAAAGGCTTTTCAATAGGTGGATTCTTTACATTTGCTTTTCTTTTTTCAGAGAAAAAAAGTTGTTTTTCTTGAGTGTTTTGCTGCTGTTTTAAGGCATCTAATGATAGTGAAAACTCACTGGCAAGCTGCCGCAAATAATGATCTTTTTCAACAGCATTTGTCAACTTGCTAATTTCTTTAAGTATTTCTTCGATATAAGCAAGCCGATCTCCTTCAAATTGAAGATTTTTTCCTCTTCGATAGTAAAGGAATTTAAATGCCATCCAAGTCATGCTTGCGCCAATCACTTCATTACGGAACTTTTCGGGACCATTTTTTTTAATATAATCATCAGGATCTAATCCATCTGACATAAGTGCTACCTTAATGTTACAGCCTGCATCCGTAAGAGCGTTTCCGGCTCGGAAAGCCGCTTCAATCCCTGCTTTATCTGAATCAAAGCAAATCGTTACGGATTGTACATTCTTCTTTATTAACGAGATATGCTCTTCAGTCAGCGAGGTTCCCATTGTTGCAATACCATTTTCGACACCTGAACGATCTGCAGCTATAACGTCGGCAAATCCTTCAAATAAAACAGCTTGTTGAGTTTTTCTAATGCTAGGCTTAGCATGATGGAAGTTATATAAAATTTTACTTTTATTAAAGATTGCGGTTTCGGGACTATTTAAATATTTAGGCTCATCGGCCCCAAGTGTTCTCCCTGAAAAGGCAATTGTTTTTCCATTACGATCGTGAATAGGAAACATAATTCGATCACGGAACCGATCAAAATAGCTGCCATCTTTTTCACGTTTAATAATTAATCCGGCTTTTTCCATCCATTCAGGAGAGTATTCTCTTTTTGCGAGAAATTTATAGACGAAATCCCACGAATTTAACGAATAGCCGATTTGAAACTTATCAATTGATTCTCGGTTAAACCCTCTTTGCAGCAAGTATTCTAATGCATGTTGACCATCTTTTGTATTTACCAGTAAATGGTGGTAAAATTTACGTAATAGTTCATGAGCATCGAGCATCGCTTGCCGTTCTGGAGAAACATTCTTAGCAGGACCATTTGTTGATAAACTGATGTCTAATTCTATGTTTACCTTATCAGCTAACTTAATGGCAGCTTCTTGGAATGGAATCCCTTCAATTTCCATTAAGAATGAATAAACATTTCCTCCTGCTCCGCAGCCAAAGCAATGGAAAATTTGTTTATCAGACGATACGGAAAATGATGGGGTACTTTCTCCATGGAATGGACATAAACCGAAGTAATTTCGCCCCTGTTTTTTTAGTTGTACATATTCACCAATGATTTCAACTATATCTACAGTCTGACGAATTTGGTCAATTTTTTCTTCGGCAATACGGTCTGCCATGAAAAACAACTCCATTTGTACTATCTAGCATCCGCGCAAAGGCACTTATGCTTTTCTAAAGACAGTATTTCTACATACAGCCTCTAAAATCCTTCAAATTTCGACAAAATTTTTGTTAATCACTTCAAAAATTTGCTCAGTCCTCCGCGTTATGGCCTTTCCCATTTACACCCCTTTTTCTTGCTTTAGCATTTAAGCAGCGCAAGTCAAGAGCAATTTGGATTCCAGTTTCATCATAATGTACCCTTTGGAGTTATCACATAAACACCGGAGCAGTAAAGTAGACGCAAGTCTAATGTCCTGTGTCACAGTGATATAACCTTTTAACGCATGGTTCATGATGGATAAGTCTGCGGCTTCCTTCCTAGAGTCAACATATTCCCAGGGTTGACTGTGCATATGTAATATCTATTCTATGGTGATCATAGGAAGCGACAAAATGAACTTTAACAGAAAACTTTGAAGCAATTTCGACAATTTCTCTTTTACCGGGCCTAAATCTGCAGTGACAAAAATAGTCGGAATTGCTTTACATAATTACTAATTCTACATCACTCCGCTTATTCCTTCTTTCACTGCCATTTTTTCAAAAAAGGATTAATGTCGAATTTTTTCCTGGCGGTTCCCTTGACATCTAACAATAAATAGTTTATTCGTTCAGGTGCAAGTCTAAACCTAAAAGATTCATTTTTATCACAATTTTTTATTATAGTACATTCATTTCAATTTTTCCATAACTATTTCTTACTATTTTTTCTTAATAGAAAAAACACATAATCAAGGATTATGTGCTAAGTAGTCCGTTTATGTATGAAATTTAGGATTACGTTTGCTGTTTCTTCTACAGCTTTATTCGTTACATCAATAACAGGACAATTAATTTTTGAAACAACATTTTCAAAGTAAGTAAGCTCAGCACGGATTCGCTCAATATTAGCATAGCTGGCTTGATCATTTAAACCTAATGAAATCAACCTTTCCCGCCTGATATTATTTAATTTAACAGGACTGATTTTTAATCCAAAACACTTCTCTGCTGGCACTGTATATAATTCTTCTGGCGGGTCTACTTCTGGGACAATCGGTACATTGGCTACCTTAATTCGCTTGTGTGCTAAATACTGAGATAATGGCGTTTTTGACGTCCTTGAAACGCCGATTAAAATAATATCAGCCTTTAATATTCCTCTCGGATCACGGCCATCATCATACTGGACAGCAAATTCAATGGCTTCTACCTTTTTGAAATAATCCTCGTCTAGTTTTCTCACAAGACCTGGTTCGCACAATGGAGTTTTCCCGCTAAATTCCTGGATTTCATCCATAATGGGACCCATGAGGTCAACCGCACGCACACCTGCGAGACTAGCCTTTTCCTTCATGTAGGAACGCATATCAGGCTTAACTAAAGTAAACGCAATCATACTTCTGTCCATCTTGACTAATGAAATAACTTCATCTATATTTTCCTGATCTTCAACAAAAGGGAACCTTTTTATCGTTATTCCGGCTCCGTTAAATTGGGTAGTGGCGGCTTTTGTTACTAATTCAGCAGTTTCCCCCACTGAATCAGAGACAACATAAATAATTTGTGAACTCATTCTTCCTCAACAGCTCCTCTGCACGTTTTATCTTCGAACAATTGCTAGCTCTGATTTTAATATACTTACTATTCATTTCCCAAAGCTACAAATGCTTTTGTTATTGTTGTTTTCGTAACTCTCCCAATCACTTCATATCCAGAATCCGACTTTCTAACCACCGGCATGGCATCAATTTGTTTATCAATTAAGACTTTGGCAATATCAATTAACAGGTCATCCATTTCACACATTGTAATATTAGGCATTCTTGTCATGATAATATTGATTGGCAGTGCAGTAAGCTCTTGCTTGCCTATACTAGCTCTTAATAAATCCTTTCTAGATAAAACACCTACTAAGGCAGAGTTTTGGTCAACAACAAATAGTGTCCCCACATCCTCGAGAAACATGGTACAGATTGCATCATAAACCGATACATCTTCCTTTATTACTACAGGCATTGACTTATAATCTTTCACAAATATCTTCTGAAGATTTTCAGTCAAAAGCTGTGTACCGGATTTACCTGTATAAAAATAGCCAACCCGCGGCCGTGCATCTAAATAGCCAGCCATCGTTAGAATCGATAAATCCGGCCTTAATGTGGCGCGTGTCAAATTTAGTTGTTCGGCAATTTGTTCCCCAGTAATCGGGCCATTTGCCTTCACGATTTCGATAATTCGGTCTTGGCGCTTTGTTAGTTCCATCATCCTCACCACCATATCTATCCTATGTAATTATTATATACTAACTATTTTTTATTTGCCTGAAATTAAGAAAGGTACGGAAATAAACCGTACCTTCCCATTTAAAATGTAATTTTTGCTTGGATAAAGGTAACCAGATCAGCAATCGGAACACGAGATTGTTCCATTGTATCGCGATCACGAATCGTAACCATTTTGTCTTCCACAGAATCGAAATCATAGGTAATACAGAACGGAGTACCAATTTCATCGTGACGGCGGTATCGTTTACCGATTGACCCCGCTTCATCATAATCGACTGAAAAATGCTTGGACAAAGTGCTAAAAACTTCTCTAGCTTCTTCAGATAATTTCTTAGACAAAGGAAGAACGGCTGCTTTAAAAGGTGCTAGAGCAGGATGGAAATGCATTACTGTTCTTGTTGTACCATCCTCAAGCTGTTCTTCATCATAGGCATCGATCAAGAAAGCTAACGTAACGCGATCTGCACCAAGAGAAGGCTCAATGCAATAAGGAATATAGCGTTCATTTGTTTCAGGATCAATATATTGGAAGTCTTCTCCAGAGAATTGCATGTGCTGCTTTAGGTCATAATCTGTTCTTGACGCAACTCCCCACAGTTCACCCCAGCCAAATGGAAACTTATACTCAAAGTCTGTTGTAGCATTACTATAATGTGATAATTCATCAGCTGAATGGTCACGAAGCCTTAAATGTTCTTTGTTAAGACCTAAAGTATGGAGCCAATCTTCAGCAAACTGCTTCCAATAATCAAACCATTTCAAATCTTCACCTGGCTTACAGAAGAATTCGAGTTCCATTTGTTCAAATTCACGAGTACGGAAGGTGAAATTTCCTGGTGTAATTTCGTTTCGGAAGCTTTTTCCGATTTGGGCAATCCCAAAAGGCAGCTTCTTTCTCATGGTACGTTGAACATTCTTAAAGTTAACAAAGATACCTTGTGCTGTTTCTGGACGTAAGAATATTTCATTGGTACTTGATTCGGTAACACCCTGAAACGTTTTAAACATTAAGTTGAATTGGCGAATGCCAGTAAATTCATGACCGCCACAATCAGGACATGGAATATTATGTTCTTTTACGAGTTCTTCCATCTTTTCAAACGGCAAACCATCTACGACCATTTCAATGCCTTTTTCATCAAGCGCATTTTCAATAAGTTTATCAGCACGATGCCTTGCTTTACATTTTTTACAGTCAATCATTGGGTCATTAAAGTTACCGATATGTCCGGATGCTTCCCAGGTTCTTGGGTTCATTAAAATGCTGGCGTCAAGACCGACATTATATGGAGATTCCTGAACAAATTTTTTCCACCATGCTTGTTTAATATTGTTTTTGAATTCTACGCCTAGCGGCCCGTAATCCCAGGTGTTCGCAAGTCCTCCGTAGATTTCTGATCCTGGGAAAATAAAACCTCTGTGTTTTGCGTGAGAAACAATTTGCTCCATTGTAACACTCATTCTTCTTGCTCCTTTAAAAGTTATTTAAGTAAATAAAAAAACTCTCGTCCCTATGCTTAAGTAAGCATAGGGACGAGAGTTACCCGCGGTTCCACCCTATTTGCTGCTATCTGCAGCCTCTTTAAGTAGTGTCTATGTGACACAGTAGTGTTGCTCGGGAACGCCTTCCTTAATGCTCTATACCCTAGCTCTCACCACCCTAGGTTCGCTTTTTATAGAGGAGACCAAGTACTACTCTCCGTCATTACAACTATTCTTATTAAAAAACATATTAACGATTTATGGAAAGCTTGTCAACAGGCCTATAATTGATTACGAAACTGATCCATACTATTAAGAAATTTTTTTGTTTTTAGGTAAAGACCTGAATTTTCCTCATAATAGGCCGTGATGATTTTCTTCAGCTCAGCCTTCGTTTCATCCTTAATTGATACATTTCCAAGTCTAGAAAGATCAAAATAATAAAATACCCGTAACAATTTTACTGCTGCTGGTGATAATTTAAAATGGTATGGGTCTTTGCTTAAGCAGCGGTGACAAATAAATCCGCCTTCTCTTATTGAAAAAGAAAAATGCCCGTCTGTACTCCCGCAAACGGAACATTGATTTAACACAGGATATAAGCCCATGAGATTTAACATTTTCATTTCGTAAATATTCATCATGACATCTGGGTCATAGCCTTCGTTCAGATAGTTTAATGTTTGAAATAACAATTCAAAATGAGAAGGGTTTGGTTTTTTTTCTTCTGTACATTTATCCGTTAGTTCAACGATATAACTAGCATAGGCGGTTAAGAAGATATCTTCACCAATTGACCTCAAACTGGTGATTGTTTCACCTTGTTGAACGCTCCCTAGACCTGTTCCCCTCTGAACTAGAAAGAAGCCATGTGTGAACAGTTGTGTTATCGAGGAAAGACGGCTGTTTGGCTTCTTTGCTCCTCTGGCCATTACACCAATCTTTCCCCACTCTCTTGTATATAGTGTAACAATTTTATTCGTTTCTCCATAATCCGTTGATCTAATGACGATGCCTTCACATTTTTGAAGCATGTCTGTCACCATCCCGTATTACAAAACAAACTTATGAAACGGGAAAATCCATTTGTGCTAGATCTTCATTCTGATTTCCGGGTATTTCTTGGTTTTCCTTCTCAAGTTCCTTGAAGAGAAGATATGTGTCAATATTACCTGTTTGTAGGAATACTTTCCACGTAAAATCCATCATCGAAAAAACCCCACCTTTCATTATTTAGACTAGCTTCTTTTCAATCCCAAACCTTACAATTATCATAGCCTGTCTTGCAAAAATCATAAGACGAAAATTTTGTTAATGTTGTCCATGCATAATCTTAAAATAAAGCTAATATCCTGATAGGGTGATTAGATCCTAATATTCATCTTCATTAAAGCCGAAATCGCGTAGCTGGGACATCTTGTTGCGCCAGTCTTTTTGCACTTTAACCCAAAGCTCTAGAAATACCTTTGAACCTAGGAGATTTTCAATATCTCCACGAGCCCGTTTACCGATTTCTTTCAGCATACTACCTTGTTTTCCGATAATAATACCTTTTTGAGAATCTCGCTCCACAATGACTGTAGCCATAACATGGATGATGTCCTTTCCTTGCTGACGCTCAATCTTATCAAGAACTACAGCGAGTGAATGAGGGATTTCCTCCCTTGTTAGGTGCAGCGCCTTTTCCCTGATTAGCTCTGTAATAATAAATCGTTCCGGGTGATCTGTAACCTGATCGGCTGGATAATATTGTGGTCCTTCCGGTAAATAAATCTTAATTTGCTCCAAAAGCCGCTCCACATTATTGCCTTCAAGAGCTGATATAGGAACAATCTCTTTAAACGGATACTTCTCTTTGTAAGATTCAATCAGTGGTAATAACGCATCAGGGTGTATTTGATCAATTTTATTAATCACAAGAAAAATTGGGGTGTTCACAGTCTGGAATTTTTCGAGTATAAATTCTTCACCACGACCAAATCCCTCTTCGGCATTAACCATAAATAGAATCAAGTCAACTTCTTTTAGCGTGTTTTGTGCAACCTTCATCATAAAGTCGCCTAGTTTATGCTTTGGTTTATGAATACCTGGGGTATCAATAAAAACCATCTGAGTATCGTTTAAGGTTAAAACGCCTTGAATTTTATTACGAGTAGTTTGAGGTTTATCGCTCATTATGGCAATTTTTTGGCCAATAACCCGATTAAGAAACGTTGATTTACCGACATTTGGCCGTCCAATAATGCTAATAAATCCTGACTTATATCCTTTTGTTTGATTATTCAGCATGTAAGTCCTCCGGAGAAAATGCACCAGGGAGTAAATTTTCTACAGTAGTTTCAAGTACATCCCCTTTTAGGTTTGTTAGCACTATCTTCATATCTTTCGGGCAAAGTTCAGCAATCACTTGGCGGCAAGCACCACATGGGGAGCATGGGCGGTCGGTATCGGCCACTACAGTAAGTTGGTGAAAATCTCGATCCCCTTCTGAGTAGGCCTTAAACAATGCGGTACGTTCAGCGCAATTACACATACTATAAGCGGCATTTTCGATATTGCAGCCGTGATATATTTTTCCATCCGTTGTTAGTAATGCTGCTCCTACTTTAAATTTAGAATAAGGAACATATGCTTTTTCTCTTGCCTTTTTTGCTTCTTCGATTAAATTGTCGGTGCTCAAAATCATTCTTCCCTTCCAGCAGAAGTCTGCCGCTTCCTTTATTTTACCTTAAAATGTTCACAAAATCATCACTTGTTGCAAAATTGTAATGGAAAAAATTGAATTTTCTTAAAAATCAACTAATTCAACCTTTCTAAACCTAGCTGCCGTTATGTCATTTTACATAATTCCGATTCTCATTTCAAATTAAGCAAAGATTTTCCTAATGATTTGTAGAAAATATGGCCAAAAGATGATTGCCCCGATGGCCACTGAGACAAGCGCATAAATAAAAACCGCACCAGCAGCTATGTCCTTAGCCTGCTTTGCAAGCGGATGGTAGTCTTCAGTGATTAAATCGACAACACGTTCAATGGCTGTATTTACTAGTTCCAATGCAAACATTCCACTTATAGCAATTAATATAAATAGCCACTCTGTTTTGGATATGGAGAAAAAAACAGACAACACAATAACTAAAACAGTGGATCCTAAGTGGATGCGCATATTTCTTTCTGTTTGTATAGCTGACCCTATCCCATGAATTGCAAATGAAAAGCTTTTTAATAAACGGTTAGTTTTCTGGTTATCTTGTGAGGCCATACTCATTCAAAATATCCTTTTGCAGGGTAAACATTTCTTCTTCATCAGCTTCTGTCATATGGTCGTAGCCTAATAGGTGTAAAAAGCCATGCACTGCTAAAAACCCTAGCTCCCTGATGAAGGAATGACCGTAATCCTCTGCCTGTTCCTTTGCCCTTGCCACAGATATGATAATATCTCCTAATACACGGGGCAATTCTACTCCAGAAAGTGCGACTTCACCTTCCCCTAGTTCTTCCATTGCGAATGAAATGACATCTGTCGGGGTATCTTTATCCCTGTAATCACGGTTAATTTCTTGGATCCTGTCATTTGTCACAAAAGTAAGGGACACTTCACTGTTTTCTTCAACCTTTTGCTTTTCAGCAGCAAAATTTAAAAGCTTTTCAAGTTCTATTATTTGCTCTCTAGATAATTCATTTGTTTCATCAATAAAATCAATCATTAATTTAGCCAATATCAGTTCACCTTCTTTGTCATTTCTGGGTATTCAATCCTCGAGTGAAATATTCCCTTTAACGTTTCACAAAACGAATAGGCAACAGTGTCTAATTCCTTAAGTGTCAAATCACATTCATTCAATTGACCGTCTTGAAGCCTATCTACAACTATTTTCTTAACAAGCGATTCAATCGCTTCATGTGTAGGCTGTCTCAGTGACCTTACTGCAGCCTCAACACTATCCGCAATTCCAATGATAGCAGATTCCTTCGATTGTGCTCTTGGGCCAGGATAGCGATAATGCTCTTCCTTGACCTCCTCACTTTCCTGCAATGCCTTGTGATAGAAGAACTTCAACAAGGTTGTCCCATGGTGCTGCTCAGCGATCTGAATGATTTCTTTCGGCATATGATATTTCTTTAAAATTTCTACTCCATCGGTTACATGTGCAATAATGATGGCTGCGCTTTTATCAGGGGGAAGCCGATCATGAGGGTTTTCAACATGCATTTGGTTTTCTATAAAGAAACTAGGACGATTTGTCTTTCCGATATCATGATAATAACTCCCTACTCTTGCTAAAAGACCGTTCGCACCAATGGCCTCACAAGCAGCATCCGAAAGGTTTGCAACCATCACACTATGATGATATGTGCCTGGGGCTTCCATCAGGATTTTCCTAAGTAAAGGGTGATTTGGATTGGAAAGCTCAATTAATTTCATGGTCGAAAGTATCCCAAAGCTCGCCTCAAAAAATGGCAGTAATCCAATTGTTAATACGGCAGATCCAATCCCAGAGAATATTGCCGTTAAAATATAGTAACCGTATTCAAGACCAGAAAATTGCCCATTCGGAAGGAACATTAATGCCCAAATGGTAAACAGATTTACTGTTGCTGCAAATGAACCTGCCTGCAGGATTTTTGAACGCTGATTTTGATCACTTAAGAAAAGAATACCTGCCAAAGAACTGAATAAAGTATAGATTCCGACTGAAAAGTTAAGGGTCCCTGAGACACCTTCATTAAATAAAATACTGCCACAGACGGCGAAAATAATGGATGAAAGAATAGCTAGCTTTTCCTCAATTAATATTTTCAATAACATTCCACCCATTGCCGCGGGAAATAAATATCCAATTCCTGTATAGTTGAATATCTCTAGGATGCTGACGATCTTCATGATGAAAAATGTCAGCATAAAGATAATGCCAAATAACAACAAATATGCTTGTCTTTTTTCCGGCTGTTCCTTCATTTGATAAAAATAATAATAAAGAGCTGATAATAAGATGGATATTAATATAGCTAAACCGATAAACGGTTTAACTGATTTCTCATTATTTAAAAGCCCCGCTAGCTCTAACTGTCTAAATTCTTCTTGCCTAATTAACTTACCTTCTTCTACAATAATTTGACCTTGAAGAATTTTAACAGGTTCAACACTTTCTGCTGCCTGTTCCCTGAGTTCCTCTGTTTTAACAGGATCATAAAATTCATTTTGAATAACAGCGTATCTGCCCAATTCAATGACTGCATTTTTTAATTCGCTATGTAAGGTCGAGAATTTTATTTCCTCTTCTAGGCTTTTTTTAGCATTTTCGACATCATCAGCAGAGATTTTTTTCGTCATGACATTATTAATAGCCGTTACGGTTATATCCTTTGCAATTGACAGCTCATCCCTGCTTGCTTGTATCAAAGAAGTGAAAACCCGTTCAGAAAGCTCCTTATTAACCCTTTCTGTTAGCTTTGATTTAAGCATCTTTACTTTGGCTTCCACACTAGGTTCTGTAACCTCAAGCTGTTCAAACTCTAGAGCTTCATTTTTCTTCTTGATCTCTGCCCTGACTTCATCATCTACCTCTTTAGCTGCATTAAAAATCGAAGTAATTAAATCAACCTGGTTGGAAGAATACTCTTTCTTTACGGTATAAACATCTTGAACCTGATCTAGTGCATCCTGACGCTTTTTTTCTGTACTCGCTTTATCTTCTACAGTGGCTGGTGAACGAATTGTTTTCTCTGCGGCTGTAAGCAAAGAAATATCCAGTTTTTCCGGTTTTACATTGTTGTACATTGATGAAAACAAAATGATACCGATTACTAGGAAAAAAAACATTCGAAAAAAAGTAATATCGAGAAGCCTTTTAATATGAATTAAGTACTGTTGTATTTTCTTCAACTAACTCCCCCCAAAACAACGAATATCCATATTAGTAATTTTAGTATAAAAATCACACACACCATTTTTAAACTAACTGAATTCGACAGAATGGTCAAATCTGGCAGGAAATGCTTGCTTTATGTAAAATGATAACAGTTTTTCTGTGAGATTTCACCCTCAATTACAAAGTACATACTTTTTCAGAATTTCATTTCGCAGAATATGTAAAAAGGATAAACCAGATTTGTGGTTTATCCTTGATTGACTGCTAACTATTTAGTGTCTTTCTTTGCGTAAGCTTCAATAATTCTGCCGACTAGCGGATGGCGGACGACATCACTTTGTTCTAAGAAAACAAAAGAAATTCCATTTACGTTCATTAGGATTTCTTCGGCGACGATTAAGCCAGATTTTGCCCCCCTAGGTAAATCAATTTGGGTTTGGTCGCCAGTAATCACCATCTTCGATCCAAAGCCTAGTCTTGTTAAGAACATTTTCATTTGTGCATGTGTTGTATTTTGAGCCTCATCCAATATGACAAATGCATCGTCAAGTGTACGGCCTCTCATATAGGCTAAAGGGGCTATTTCGATCGTCCCGCGTTCAATTAGTCTTTGGGTATGCTCAGCGCCTAAAATGTCATGCAGAGCGTCATACAGAGGCCTTAAGTAAGGATCAACCTTTTCCTTCAAGTCACCTGGTAAAAATCCTAGACTCTCCCCAGCTTCAACTGCCGGCCTTGTCAAAATAATTTTATTTACTTGTCCATTTTTTAGCGCATTAACTGCCATCACAACTGCAAGATATGTTTTTCCTGTTCCCGCAGGTCCAACCCCAAAAACCAAATCATTTTTTCTAATTGAATTTACATATTGTCTTTGTCCAAGGGTTTTTATACGTATGGTTTTACCCTTTACAGTTTTAGCAAGTTCTTCATCATACAAATTTTCAAAATACTCGAGTGTCCCTTTATCAGCCATCTGCACTGCATATAATACATCTCTCTGGCTAATGGTAACCCCTTTACGTATAACAAAAATCAGTTTATCAAGAATTTGGCTGGCTATCCCTACCTTTTCCTCATCACCAGACAATGAGACTGACTCGCCTCTCGTGACGACTGAAACTCCCAGCTCTTCCTCAAGAACCTTCAAGTTAGAATCTGTATTACCTAATAAAGAAATAGCTTCATTTGGGTTTTCAATTTGTACTTTGATGGTGGTTAGCTTTTCTGTCATTCAAGAGTCTCCTTGGGTATCGGTTTTCCGATTGCGATATTTTCGATTATCTTAAAATGGATATCTAGGATAACCTTACCATTTTTCATCTCTTTGTGTAAAATCTTTTCATCCTTAATGATAGCATCCTCATCTAAACCACTTTTTATTTCTTTTTTAGCTAAGTTCAAGGCTATTTCTTCAGCTTCTTTTCTGGTATACGTTCTCGTTATTTTTTCACTTGCCCTTAATGTCTCATTTCCATAGGAAATAGGTAATTTCCACTTAAGAAACTGTATTTGCTGAACGTTTCTTTCTTTTTCAAATTCAGTAAATTCCGGCTTACCGAAACCCCAAACAGGTATTTCATAGCTGCCAATAAGAATAAAATGTTTTTGTTTTTCACGGCCATCGAACACTTTAAAATCTGTCTGTAAAGGCTGTTCAACATGGCTCATATACCAAGTTTCTCCCCATACTTCACCTTTTGCACCTACTTCTTCCGTTTGACCTTCTTTTCCAATGACACCTGATACAAGGATCTGCCCTTCTTCTACATGCTGATTAATTTTAACTAATTTTTGACCAGTTTCAATATACATATTAGCAATGACCGCTTTCTTTTTTGCCACAAGATTTTGCGGAGATAGTTGTTCTTGCTCATCTGGTTCTTTCTTTTCTACTACCTGCAAATGATAGGTTGTCCCTCTTAATTCCACACCAACCCACGTCAAGTTACCTACATTATTAGTTAACTGACGTTGGATTGCTTCTACATTATCTACAAAGAATTGAACTTTACCAATCTTAACCCCCATCTTGTCCAATTCTTTGTGAATCTGGTACTCGGTTGCAGGTTTTGCACCTCTAACCTCGATTCCCCAGATGACATTGGATAAAATTAAAATAATAACTAGAAATAAAACCGCCCCCGCTACAAATCCGCTATTTTTCAATAACCTTTTAAAAAGGAACGGCATCCCGCTCCGTCTTAAAAATGAAACTGTACATTCTCGTTGTTTGGCATAATAACGAATTTTAAGTGCATCCTGAAGTTTCATTGTAAAGGTGATTGTTTCCGTCCCATGCCGTTTTACATTCCAGATATGAAGATTATTCCTAATCAGACTATTTAAAAATCGTTCAATCCCCTTTCCGGTTACTTTGACTGTAACTTTGCCATAAAAGAAATCGACCCACTGGTTTTTCATTTCGTTCCTCCTGGATTTTCAGTTATATATAGGACCTGATCAATTTTTCCTTCTAATAAAATTTCTTCAGGTAATATCGTTTTAATCACAAAGGATTTTCCTTTGATCAGCAGTTGCCCCTGCTTAAGGAGCAGCCTCAATTCTTTATCTGTAAAAGTGAGTAGCCCACGGTGATTTTCAATGTATATGTGAATTTGCCCAATCATCGTGATTCGGGGTAAATCCATCATGACATCTTGAGGAAGATCCATTTTTTGTGCCATCCAGTTGCGGACTCTTTGGCCCCATTTTTTTGCCATAAAAAAAGAACCCCCTTTCATCTCATATTATGAAATGAAAGGGGGTTCTAGCACATCTTTTTCCATTTTCCAGCGTTGTTTTATTCATCTGCCTCGTTTTGAAAAATGTGGACGTTTCGACCTTGGCTCGTTTAAAATCTCCGACCAAATGATCCCATTAATAATCGTTTTTTCATCTGGCTTTTCTTGAAAAATACTGCCTTCTTTAACCAGAGGTCTTTTCTCTTCGTTTAATCTGCCTTCAGACCTGCCAATACGCCTTGCTGGTGCATGATTTGTTTGCAGAACATTTGGGGAGAAATTATCTTCATTCATGTTTCGAGCAGCCGATTGTCCTGTCGATATGGTCTTGGGACTTGGAGGTCTTTCCTCTTGCTCTTCAAATAACGTTTGAATATCCTTAAACCCCTTAGGAATAGAAGTTCTTGCAGGCTTACCTTTTCCTTTTGCTTTACCAAAAATAGAAGAAAGCACCCAAACTATAATTAAAAACAAAATTGATTCCAAAAGCCACCCTCCTTTTTAGGAAATACAATGGTGGTTTAACGATCTTCTTCCTTCTTCTCACCAGTCATTTTACCGATTGATCCACGCATTTCTGTATCAGCTGTAATATTCTTAATATTCATGTAGTCCATTACACCGATATTTCCCGATTTAAGGGCATCAGCCATCGCGAGAGGTACCTCTGCCTCTGCTTCGACTACCTTTGCTCTCATTTCTTGAACTCTTGCCTTCATCTCTTGCTCTTGAGCAACGGCCATCGCTCTACGCTCTTCTGCTTTGGCTTGAGCAATTTTCTTATCAGCCTCTGCTTGTTCTGTTTGCAGTTCTGCTCCGATATTCTTACCGATGTCCACGTCAGCAATATCAATCGATAGAATTTCAAAAGCGGTACCAGCATCTAAACCTTTTGCCAGAACAGTTTGTGAAATGATGTCAGGATTTTCAAGCACTTTACTGTGACTAGCAGAAGAACCGATTGTACTTACAACACCTTCACCTACACGGGCTACGATTGTTTCCTCACCAGCACCCCCAACAAGGCGGTCAATGTTGGCTCTAACGGTAATTCTTGCCTTTGCCTTTACTTCAATACCATTCATAGCAACACCAGCAATAAAGGGCGTCTCGATTACCTTCGGGTTAACACTCATTTGTACTGCTTCTAGAACATCTCGACCCGCAAGGTCAATCGCAGCACAACGCTCAAAAGATAATTCTATATTTGCTCTGTGGGCAGCAATTAGTGCATTTACAACCCGGTCAACATTACCACCAGCAAGATAGTGGCTTTCAAGCTGATTAGTTGTTACACCAAGTCCTGCTTTATGCGCCTTAATTAACGGGTTTACTACTCTGCTAGGGGTTACCCTTCTTAGTCTCATACCAATTAGTGTGAAGATGCTGATTTTCACTCCGGCTGCTAGCGCTGAAATCCAAAGCATTACAGGCACAAAGGATAATAAAATCCCTAAAAAAATCAGAGCTACGACAATTATTGCAATCATGAAAAGTGTACCATTTGTTAAAATCACTGTATTACCTCCTCTATTTACTTTAAATTACAACTCTCTGACAACTATACGTACTCCTTCAACCTTAATGACTATAATCTTACGATCCTTCCCAATGAATCCACCTTCACTTACTACATCAAGTCTCTCATTGTTAAATACCGCTGTCCCGGACGGACGTAAAACAGTTAATGTAATTCCATCCTTCCCTAATAAATCTGTACGATTCACATTTGAAACATAGCCATCTTCTTTTCTAGCTGTATCAAACAAAATCATCCGATTAAACAAAACAATCTTTTTCCTTAATACTTTAGTCATGATATAAAGGATTATGATTGATACTAACAATGCAATAAAAATAGATATTCCCATTGTAAATGGATGTTCACTAGCTAAGAATAGGCTTGCAATCAAAGCAGCCATTCCAAGTGTCCCTGAGATGGCACCTGGCAGAAAAAATTCTAAAAAAATGAGAAGGATTCCAACTGCAAATAACATAATCGTTCCTATTCCTGCCAAACCTGCCTGAAAATGCCCATAAAAGAACAAAAGTAGTGCAAACAAACCGATAAAACCTGCCACTCCCATTTTTGACGAGAAAAGTTCAAATACAATAGCACCACCAGCAATTGTTAATAGTATGGTAATAACTATCGGATCAGTAAGTATTTCAACCAAACTTCCTCCCCCCTTCCTGCATATGAATTCATCAGATAATCTTTATACGTATTAGTAGCATTAAAGTTTCATTTAATGTTCCCTTTATTAAAATGAAAAAACCACAGGGATTAGATACCTGTGGTTTCGCTTTGTAAGAATAATTATGAAAGGTGTTGTTGTACAAATTTATTAACAAGTGACCCATCTGCCTTGCCTTTGACTTTAGGCATAATAGCAGCCATCACTTTTCCCATTTCCGCTTTTGATGTTGCGCCGACTTCAGAAATTGTCTCTTTAACAATGTCTGACAGTTCTTGTTCAGAAAGCTGTTTCGGTAAATACAGTTCGACTACTGCCAACTCTGCACGCAATTTATCAACAAGGTCACTGCGACCTGCTTTATCAAATTCATGGAGGGAGTCTTTGCGTTGCTTAACTTCGCGAGAAAGGATTGTTAACTCAACTTCTTCGGTAAGCTCAGCAGTACCGAGCTTGATCGCCTCATTTTGCAATGAAGCTTTAACCATCCGAATGGTGGTGAGCTTGTCTTTTTCCTTATTTTTCATCGCTTGTTTCATGTCACTATTTAAACGCTCGAGAAGACTCATTAATTACACCCTCTCTTTAGAACTTACGTTTTCTTGCTGCTTCTGACTTTTTCTTACGCTTTACACTTGGCTTTTCGTAGAATTCGCGCTTTCTTGCCTCTTGCAAAGTACCAGTTTTTGATACTGTACGTTTGAAGCGACGAAGAGCATCTTCAAGCGATTCGTTTTTCTTAACGACGGTTTTAGACATTCTCTTTCCCTCCCTCCGAAACACAACACACTTACATTCATCCCATGTACCTTGCAATTATAATATAACCTTGTTACAAGGTCAACTGTATTTCAGTGAGATAAAACATGCTTTTTTAATTTTTATTCTGAGTGATGCAATTTATTCAAATTTCCTGTTAAAAATGGCATGTCCTCTTCTCGTAATCATACAATTAAGGGAGGGGTGAAGACATGCTTTATATCATATTATTTATTCTTTTCATTTTATTATTTATTTTTGGCATGACCATTATTAGGTTTGGATTATTTAATTTAAGCGGAAATAAACTAAAGGGATGGTTAACGAAACTCACAAGCACACCATTAAAAGGAATGGTAACAGGTACATTTGTGACTGCTCTTTTACAAAGCAGTTCAGCTGTAATGGTAATTACCATTGGGTTAATCTCAGCGAAGATTATGACCTTTCCCCAGTCAATTGGAATCATTTTGGGGACCAATATCGGGACAACCTTTAAAACCGAACTCATCACCTTTAATTTAGATGCAGTATTAGTTCCATTAGCGATTATCGGGGCAATACTTACCTTTTTTAAAAATATTAAGCTTCGTAGCATCGGAATGGCCACATTTGGAATTGCTTCAGTCTTTACTGCCATGAAAGGCTTTGAATTATTAGCTGAACCTTTAACAGCACTGCCGTTTATAAATAATTTTATTATCAGTATTAATGACAACCTCCTTTTAAGCCTCTTGACAGGTGCATTCATCACTGCCATTATTCAGTCGAGTACAGCGATGACAGGGATTACAATGGGATTTTTAACAGCAGGTCTACTGCAGCTAGATGCAGGTATAGCAATTGTATTTGGAGCTAATATTGGCACTTGTATTACAGCTCTAATTGCTTCAATTGGAGGGGGCAAGGAGTCAAGGTTAGCTGCCTTCGCCCATGTCTGGTTAAACGTTGGCGGGGTTCTGCTATGCTCCCCATTCATTCCTTTTCTCGCTAAAAATGCCCATTTATTAGCAAGTGAAGTAATGGTCCAATTAGCCCATATCAGTGTCATCTTTAATATCGTCTCCTCCGTTATTGTTCTACCTTTTGCAACAAAGTTTGGTGAAATGATCTTACGATTACATGGTGGTTCTAAGACAAACTAAAAAGACGGCAAAGCCGTCTTTTTAGTATCCAGAGGAAACAGTTAGTCCCTTAAGGATTGAAACTCCTGCACTAGCTCCAATTCTTGTAGCACCAGCATCAATCATCTTCTGAGTATCCTCGGTATTACGAACACCCCCTGATGCTTTAACACCGATGTCAGGACCTACAGTTTCTCGCATTAATCTAATATCTTCCACTGTGGCACCTCCGGTCGAGAAGCCGGTAGAGGTCTTGACATAATCGGCTCCTGCTTTAACGGAAAGCTCACAGGCTCGAACTTTTTCCTCCCTAGATAACAAGCTTGTTTCGATAATGACTTTTGTTAACGCTTTACCTTTTGCCGCATCTACAACAGCCCGTATATCCTGCAGAACTAACTCATCATTCTTATCCTTCAATGCGCCGATATTGATGACCATGTCAACCTCATCGGCACCATATTCAATCGCATGTCTTGTTTCAAATGCTTTCGTTTCTGGAGTGTTCGCACCCAATGGGAAGCCGATCACGGTACAAACCTTGACACTACTTCCATTTAACAGTTCTTTGGCGGTGCTAATCCAATTCGGGTTTATACAAACTGAAAAGAAATGATGCTCTTTTGCTTCCTGGCATAATACTTCAATTTGTTTTCTTGTTGCATCTGCTTTTAACAATGTATGGTCAATCATTGCAGCAATATTGGCAGTAGTCATGGACGTGCTCCCTTCCATTTCATTCTCTTCTTTTTGTACTTGAGTCACATTTTGCTGCTAAAATTAGATTTCCCGATTACAATAAAAAAAGGACCAAAGATTAGGTCCTTAAATGGCAGCTTCTTCTTTTTTAAACACTTCTTCTTTTACATCGTCCATTACTCGCACAAATTGTCCTTCATTATATGGGTAACCAGCCTTGGTGATTTTCACCTTTACTAATTTTCCAATCATATCCTCTGTTCCAGAAAATACAACTTTTAAATAATTATCTGTATACCCAACGTACATACCTGTGCTGAATTCTTCTTCAGGAATAATTTCCAATACTTCGTTCTCGAACTTAGAAGCATATTCTTTAGCTAATTGATCTGAAAGCGCAATTAAACGATGAACACGGTCATTTTTAACTACTTCATTCACTTGGTCTTCCATCCGGGCAGCAGGTGTACCTGTCCGTTTTGAATAAGGGAAAACGTGGAGTTCAGAAAATTTATGATCATTGATAAAATTGTACGTCTCCATGAACTCTTCTTCTGTCTCTCCAGGAAAACCAACAATGACGTCTGAAGTAACCGCAAGCCCAGGAAGTACTTCTTTTAAGCGATCCAATCTCTCACCAAAGAATTCCATTGTGTACTTTCGACGCATCCTTTTAAGAACCGTATCAGAGCCTGATTGGATAGGAATATGCAAATGTCGAACAATGATATTGGAATGTTTAATTACCTTAATAACGTCATCAGTAATTTGGCTGGCCTCGATGGATGAAATACGAAGTCGTTCCAATCCTCTTACCTCAGCCTCTAAATCGCGAAGCAGCAATGCTAAATTATAATCCTTCATGTCTTCTCCATACCCGCCCGTATGGATTCCAGTTAAGACGATTTCCTTATACCCAGCATCAACAAGCTGAATTGCTTGTCTGATCACTTCTTTAGGATCACGGGATCTCATTAATCCACGGGCCCATGGAATAATACAAAACGTACAGAAGTTGTTACAGCCCTCTTGAATTTTCAAAGATGCTCTAGTCCTGTCAGTGAAGGCTGGAACATCTAATTCTTCGTAAACACGATTTTTCATGATGTTACCAACACCATTAATCGGCTGACGTTCTGTTTTAAATTGTTCAATGTATTCCAGCATTTTGACACGGTCCTGTGTCCCAACAACAATATCTACACCGGGGATCGCCATAATTTCTGCCGGAGATGTTTGTGCATAACAGCCCGTGACACAAATAACAGCATCAGGATTTTTTCGAACAGCACGGCGAATGACTTGACGGCTTTTTTTGTCCCCTGTGTTTGTGACCGTACAAGTATTGATGATATATACATCCGAGATTGATTCAAAATCAACCCGGTCATAGCCTTCTTGTTTAAACAATTGCCAGATGGCTTCAGTTTCATAGTGATTAACCTTACATCCAAGTGTATGAAACGCTACTGTTGGCATTGTATCTTCACCTCAATAATTCAAAATGATAGGAAATCGCCGCAAGAGCATACATCGGCGCAGTTTCCGTTCTTAATATACGTGGCCCTAAACCACATAAAGCAAATCCACTTTCCTTTAATGCATGAACTTCTTCCTCGGATAATCCGCCTTCAGGGCCAAAAACAATCAGCAGTGTTTCTCCCTTTTGCATTTTTTTGAGTGTGCCTGACAAGGTTGATACCTCTCCGCTTCTACTTTCTTCCTCAAAAGCAACTAATTTATGATGATAGGATTGTGCTTTTTCAAGCAATCCTTTAAAACTAACCGGATGTTCCACCTCAGGTAAATAGCTGCGATGAGACTGTTCAGCCGCTTCCTTCGCAATTTTTTGCCATCGCTCTAGTTTCTTTGCGGACTTCTTATCATCCCACTTCACGATAGAGCGTTTAGCTGAGAAAGGCAGGAATTCATGGGCACCAAGTTCTGTACCTTTTTGAATAATCCATTCAAGTTTATCACCTTTAGGAAGGCCACTTGCAATTGTAATCGTAACGGGAAGCTCTGAGTGCTCATCTTTCCATTGTACAACGTCTGCAACGACTTGTTCATCGGTAATTTCTGCAATTTTACAAATAGCTGATTTCCCTTCTGGATCGACACAAATGATTTCATCACCGATGCCCATTCGCATGACCTTTAACAAGTGGTGACGGTCCTCGGCATCGATCAAAAAACGATTTTCATTTGCTCGATATTTAACAAAATAACGTTGCACACCATGCACCCCTTTAAAAATTTTACTCTTTATTTTACTAAAAAAACTCTCTTAATTAAAGGACAAAAATAGAAAAACACAATTGACTATATAATTACAAAATAAAAAGGGGATTGATAGTCCCCCCTTTATCTTGGTACCATTATTTCCTTTTTGCTATGATTGCAACCCAGTCTTCCATTAAAATCGTTTCAACAATTTCAAATCCCGAAGCTGTAAGCCCTTCTTTTACCTGGTCTTTCTTCTGTTGAATAATACCAGACGCAATAAAACTTCCACCAGGTTTTACAACACGTGCCACATCATCTGTAAAGCGTAAAATAACTTCTGCTAGTATATTTGCGACTATTACATCGGCCGAACTTTCTTCAACAGCATCAAGCAGATTATTTTGGGATATCGTTACTTTTCCATGGACTTTGTTCAACTTAATGTTAAGCCTTGCCTGTGTAACAGCGACTTCGTCAAGGTCGTAGGCACGGATGTCTTCGGCTTCCAACATCGCTGCAGCAATACTTAGAACTCCCGAACCGGTACCTACATCAATTACCCGATCACCTGGACGAACGGTTCTCTCAAGAGCCTGGATGCACATAACCGTTGTAGGATGTGTGCCAGTCCCAAACGCCATACCAGGATCCAACTCAATGATTAATTCATCACTGCTGACTGGATTATAGATCTCCCAAGTCGGCACGATGGTAAATCTTTCAGAGACTTTAACGGGGTGATAATACTTCTTCCACGCGGTTGCCCATTCCTCTTCATTGACTTCACAAATGGTAACTTGATTTCTCCCGATATCAATATTGTGGATAATTAGATTATTGACCGATTCTTTTATCGCATCTACCGTTTCACCTAAGAAACTGTTCACCGGTAAATAAGCTTTAATAATGACACCTTCTTCAGGGTAGTCATCTGGATTGAGTTGGTAGATCTCCCCAAACTGATCTTGCCTCTCCTTTGTTAGTTCAAAAGGATCTTCAATAACAACGCCGCTTGCACCGGCTTCATGTAAAATATGCGATATTGGTTCAATCGCTTCGTTTGTAGTGTGGATACTGATTTCTGACCACTTCATATCTACCAACTCCAATCCTTACTCGCCTTTAAAGGCACGTTTTACTTTTGAGAAAAATCCTTCTTCATGTTCACCGATTGGGGAACTCCCACTTATTTCTGCAAATTCACGTAAAAGTTGCTTCTGTTTATCCGATAACTTAGTCGGAGTGATAATGCGTACAAGGATGTGCTGATCCCCGACACCGTATCCTCTAACGTTTGGTATTCCCTTGCCTTTTAGTCGGAACTTGGTACCTGTTTGCGTACCAGTAGGAACTTTCAGCTTAACCTTGCCATGTAGGGTAGGAACTTCAATTTCATCTCCAAGGGAAGCTTGAACGAAGGTAATCGGCATTTCACAATAAACATCATCGCCGTCACGCTCAAAGAATTCATGCTCACGCACATGGAAAACAATGTATAAATCTCCTGCTGGGCCGCCATTCATTCCTGCCTCACCCTGGCCGGATATTCTTAGCTGCTGACCATCATCAATTCCTGCAGGGATTTTAACATGAATTTTCTTACGCTTTTTAACTTTCCCGGCTCCACCACAAGTAGCACATTTATGTTTTATTTCTTTCCCCGTTCCATTACAGTGATGACACACCCTGCGGTTGACAATTCTACCGAATGGGGTATTTTGTTCAACGTTTAGTTGGCCAGTTCCACTGCAATGCTTACAGGTTTCTGGTTTAGTACCTTTCTTGGCTCCAGAACCGTCACATGTACCACAGGTTTCTTCACGTGGAATTTCAATATCTGTTTCTTTCCCAAAGGCTGCTTCTTCAAATGAAACGGTCATAGTATACTGCAAATCCGCCCCTTGTCTTGGTGCATTGGGATCTCGTCGTCTAGAACCGCCGCCGCCGCCAAAGAAGGTATTAAAGATATCTTCAAATCCGCCAAACCCGCCGCCAAAGTCTGAACCGCCACCAAAACCTTGGTTAGGATCTGTATGGCCAAACTGGTCATAGTGTGCCTTTTTCTGATCATCGCTTAAGACCTCATAAGCTTCAGCGATTTCTTTAAATTTATCTGCCGCATCGGCCTCTTTATTAATATCTGGATGATATTGTTTAGAGAGCTTCCGATAGGCTTTTTTTATTTCATCCTTAGAAGCGCTCTTACTAACACCAAGCACCTCATAGTAATCTCGTTTACTCATGATTACCACTCCCGAATCTGTCACATAAAAATTATTCTAACACCTTTTAATACACTAGTGCAATAAAAAAGAGCAAGCCCCTAAGCACAGGAGCTAGTCATTTAAAAAAGCCAAAGCAATATTCAGCTTTGACTTTTTCACTTGTTGCTCGAATGGATTACTTCTCGTCTTTAATTTCTTCAAACTCTGCATCGACTACGTTGTCGTCTTTAGCAGTTGTGTTTCCAGCTTCAGCACCTTGTGCTTGTTGTTGAGCTTGTGCTGCTTGCTCGTATAGCTTAACGGTCAAAGCTTGAACGATTTCTTGTAATGCATCCTTTTTCGCGCGGATTTCATTCAAATCGTTACTCTCAATCGCTGCTTTTAACGCATCTTTTGCTTCGTTAGCTTTTGCAACCTCATCAGCATCAACTTTACCTTCAAGGTCTTTTAGTGTTTTTTCTGTAGTGAATACTAGCTGATCTGCTTCATTACGAAGTTCAACTTCTTCTTTACGCTGCTTATCAGCTTCCGCGTTTTCTTCTGCTTCTCTAACCATTTTTTGAATTTCTTCATCAGATAGACCAGTAGAAGATTTAATCGTAATTTGTTGTTCTTTATTTGTACCAAGGTCTTTTGCACGAACATTTACGATACCATTTTTATCGATATCAAAGGTTACCTCAACTTGCGGTACGCCACGTGGTGCCGGTGGGATGTCAGCCAATTGGAAGCGGCCTAATGTCTTGTTAAGATTAGCCATTGGGCGTTCCCCTTGAAGAACGTGGATATCCACAGCCGTCTGGTTATCTGCAGCTGTTGAGAATACTTGTGATTTAGATGTTGGAATCGTTGTATTACGATCAATAAGCTTCGTAAACACGCCACCCATTGTTTCAATACCAAGTGATAGTGGAGTAACGTCTAGTAATACAACATCTTTTACATCTCCAGTGATAACTCCACCTTGGATTGCAGCACCCATCGCTACAACTTCGTCTGGATTTACACCACGATGCGGCTCTTTACCTGTTGCTTTTTTAATCGCTTCTTGAACAGCTGGAATTCGAGTAGAACCACCAACAAGAATTACTTTGTCAAGTTCAGACGGTGATAAACCAGCATCGCTTAATGCTTGGCGAGTTGGTCCCATTGTCCGTTCTACAAGTGGTGCAGACAGTTCATCAAATTTCGCTCTTGACATGGTTACTTCAAGGTGAAGCGGACCAGCAGCTCCAGCAGTAATGAATGGTAAGGAAATTTGTGTAGTTGTTACACCAGATAAATCCTTCTTAGCCTTCTCAGCAGCATCCTTTAAACGCTGTAGAGCCATTTTATCTTTTGAAAGGTCAATGCCGTTTTCTTTTTTGAACTGTTCAACTAAATAATCAATAATAACTTGGTCAAAGTCATCTCCACCTAGACGATTGTCACCAGCAGTTGATTTAACTTCGAATACACCATCACCTAGTTCAAGAATGGAAACGTCAAAAGTTCCGCCTCCAAGGTCATAAACAAGAATGGTTTGGTCTTGGTCAGTTTTATCCAAACCATACGCTAGTGCTGCTGCTGTTGGCTCGTTGATGATTCGCTCAACTTCTAGACCAGCAATTCTGCCTGCATCCTTTGTAGCTTGACGCTCAGCATCATTAAAGTAAGCAGGTACTGTAATAACTGCTTTTGTTACTGGCTCTCCCAGATAGTCTTCTGCATATGATTTTAAGTATTGTAGAATAATTGCAGACATTTCTTGCGGAGTGTAATTTTTACCTTCTACATCCACTTTATAGTCTGTTCCCATATGACGTTTGATTGACATAATGGTATTAGGGTTTGTAATTGCTTGACGTTTTGCTACTTCCCCTACTTGACGCTCTCCGTTTTTGAAAGCAACAACGGAAGGGGTTGTGCGATTTCCTTCTGGATTTGGAATTACCTTTGGTTCTCCGCCTTCAAGAACAGCTACACATGAGTTAGTTGTTCCAAGGTCGATCCCAATAATTTTACTCATAACCATTTCCTCCTAAATCTTTATATGTAGACTTATTGATTTACTTTTACCATTGCTGGACGAAGCACACGGTCTTTTATCATATATCCTTTTTGAAATTCCTCTACTACAATATTGGAACCGTAATTTTCATCTTCTACCTGCATAACTGCTTGATGGAAATGCGGATTAAATTCCATACCTACTGCCTCGATTGATTCAACACCCTCTTTTTTCAAGGCTTCAACCAAACTGCGGTAGACCATTTCCATTCCTTGCAGCAAACTTTGGGTTTGTTCAGAATCAACTTCGATTTTAAGTGCTCTTTCGAAATTATCTAAAGCCGGTAATAATTCTAAAGCTAATTTTTGTGCTTTATATTTTTCACTAGCCTCTGCATCTAATCGAGTACGGCGGCGGAAATTATCAAAATCAGCCTGAAGCCTTAGGTAGCGATTATCTGCTTCCTCTAATTTATTGATGAGCGACTGAAGTTCAGAATTTGTGTCCTCAGTAGAAGTTTCTTCTTCCGCAAAAACAGCTTCAACTGTTTCTTCCTCGGTAAGTTCAGCCTCATTTGCATTCGTTTCAGTAACAAGTTCTTCATTTAATGTGTTTTTCTCATTTGTCAACTTACTCACCTCCCTTAAAGGATAAGATTCATTCTATTAAAAAGGGGATATTATTCATGGAAATAGGGGTGAAATAACCTTTCACCCTGAGTGGTGCCTAAACATTCACCCTTACTCAATATTTCCAGCGTGATTATTTTTGATACAGCTTTGTTAATACTGCTGTTAAATCCTTGCTTAAGAACTGCAATAAACTAATGACTCTGGAATATTCCATTCGAGTTGGACCAATAATGGCAATTGTTCCAAGTTTCTCAGTTCCGACAGAATATGCGGCGGTAATTAAACTACAGTTCTCCATGACACTATTGTTGTTTTCCCGACCAATCTTTACATTGATTCCAGCGGAGTCTTTTTTAATCAGATTATAAATCCATTCTTCCTGATCAATCATTTGAAGAAGAGTACGGATTTTACTAATATCATGAAACTCTGGTTGACTTAACATATTCGTTTTCCCGCCAAAGAAAAGTTTTTCATTTACCGGCATTTTGAGTGAGTCAGCAATTGTATACAAAAGCAAATCGTAATTATGGATATGTTGCCTCAACAACACGGCTACTTCTTTGTAAATCTTATCATTCAAGTCTTCAAGCGGAACACCAGCTAAACGTTCATTTAGAATGTTAACTGTTTTCTCTAAGTCACTCACGTCTACATTAGGCGGTAAATAAAACATTCGGTTCTCGACATGACCTGTATCAGTAACAAAGATTGCTACAGCAGTTTCTTTGTTTAAGGGAATAATTTGTATTCTCTTTAGTTTATTCAAACTAGCTGCTGGTCCAAGAACGATTGAAGTGTAGTTGGTTAGTTCAGATAAGATTTTTGCGGATTTTTGAATAATTTTTTCAAATTCAAAAAGTCTTTCGGCAAAGATCGATTGAATAACCGAAACATCCTTCTTGTTTAAGGCCTGAGGAGACAGCAAATGATCCACATAATAGCGGTAACCTTTTTCTGACGGAACACGCCCAGAGGAGGTATGGGTTTTTTCGATAAAGCCCAACTCCTCCAAATCAGCCATTTCATTTCGAATGGTCGCGGAGCTAAATGAAATTTCATCTTTTTTCGACAAGCTTCTTGAGCCGACAGGTTGCGCAGATCGAATGAAATCATCAACAATAACCTGAAGAATCAATAATTGACGATCCGATAACACATTCATCACCTCTGTTAGCACTCATATTAGTTGAGTGCTAATTCTATTAATAAATTATCAAATAAAAGGGGATGGTGTCAATCATTTGATAAAAAGAAAAGCGAAAGCGCCTTGGTCAGCCCCGACCAGCATAAGACGAGCCGGCGAGAAGGTTGCTCTTTAACCTTCTTGACGGATTGGCTTATGACTCGAGGGGCTAGGCGCTGTAGCTAGACAAAAGAAAAGCGAAAGCGCCTTGGTCAGCCCCGACCAGCATAAGACGAGCCGGCGAGAAGGTTGCTCTTTAACCTTCTTGACGGATTGGCTTATGACTCGAGGGGCTAGGCGCTGTAGCTAGACAAAAGAAAAGCGAAAGCGCATTAGACGGCTCCTATAAATGTTTGAAATACTTCATTTCCTAATAGTCGGCCCTTTTTAGTTAAAAATATTTTACCGTCTTCAATTTCTATCCATTTTTTCCTAACTAATTCTTCAAGTTCATTCTTAAATAATTCCAAAGGGTCTTTGCCAAATTTTTTAAGGAAATGACTGATTAACACACCATCCGTTTTACGAAGACCTAAAAACATTTCTTCTTCCATTTGTTCCGTGATTGACACTTCGTTTTCTTGAAATATAGGCAGTTTCCCATACTCAATCTGTTCAATGTACTTCTTTAATGGACCTGCATTCGATCGTCTCCAGCCATTTACGTAACTGTGAGCTCCGGCACCAAACCCATAATAATACTCATTTTTCCAATACGTAAGATTATGCTTGCTTTCATAGCCCGGCTTAGAGAAATTACTAATTTCATATTGGTGAAAATCATGCTTGTCCATTTCCTCCATTAGCATCTCGTACATGGTTGCTTCAACATCCTCACCAGGCGTAGGCAGTTTGCCTTTTTGCATAAGGTTGTAGAACACCGTCTTTGGCTCAATAATAAGTGAATAAGCAGAATAGTGCTGAATATCAAGCTTGAAAGCTTCTGATAATGATTCTTGAAAATCGTTGATTGTTTGAGTTGGCAGACTAAAGATTAAGTCAATGCTTAGATTATTGAAACCAATAGCCTTGGCTAGTTCAATTGTTTTGTAGACATCTTTTGCACGGTGAGACCGGCCGATACTTTTTAAAAGTTCATCGTTAAAGGTTTGGACGCCAAGGCTAAGCCGATTAACTCCCGCATCCTTTAATATTTGTAATTTCTCTTTCGTTAAATCCCCAGGATTCGCTTCAAAGGTAAATTCAACGTCTTCGCTCATTGGTAAATGTTTGTTGATGCTTTCACAAAAACGACCAAGCTGCTGCTCATTTAACGACGTGGGCGTACCACCACCGACGAAAATCGTTTCGAGTTGGTTGGTTGGATCCTTTTGAAGAGTAAGCACCATTTCTTTTTCTAATGCTAGTAAATATTCATCTACCGGCTGATTTTTAAGAAATACCTTATTAAAATCACAATAGTGGCATATATGCTCACAAAAAGGGATATGCAGATAAGCCGCGTGAATCATGTCATTTTCCTTCTTTCCTATAATTAGAAAAACTTGGCATTCGCCAAGTCCTTAAGGCGAGTGCCTTGGTTTTTCTTATGCATTAGGAAAGTATAAATTTGAAAATTTTTATACTTTCCTAATAGCCAAAAAAAGGCGGGATTTCGCCTTTGTAGACAAGTCCCGACCTCCGCTTCGTTATTTCTTAGTATTGGTATCGTCCATTTTTAATACGGCCATGAAGGCTTCTTGTGGAACTTCAACAGAACCAACCTGTTTCATTCGCTTTTTACCTTCTTTTTGCTTCTCAAGTAGTTTACGCTTACGAGAGATATCTCCGCCGTAACATTTTGCTAAAACGTTTTTACGCATTGCTTTAATCGTCGAACGAGCAACAATCTTTTGCCCAATAGCCGCCTGAATAGGAACCTCGAATTGCTGTCTAGGGATTAACTCTTTTAGCTTTTCAACAATAACCTTCCCACGTTCATAAGCAAAGTCTTTATGGACAATAAAGCTTAATGCGTCTACCTTTTCATTATTTAATAATATGTCCATTTTAACCAGGCTAGATGGTTTGTAACCAATTAACTCATAATCAAAAGAAGCATACCCTCTTGTACTAGACTTTAATTGATCAAAGAAATCATAAACGATTTCGGCTAATGGGATTTGATAGACGATACCGACTCGATTTTCCCCTTGATATTGCATATCAATAAAGATTCCACGTTTTTGCTGACAAAGTTCCATAATTGCTCCAACATATTCATTCGGTGCCATCATCGTTGCTTTTACATAAGGCTCTTCAACCCGATCAATTTTCTGTGGATCCGGAAGGTTCGATGGATTGTCCACTTTTAATAAAGTGCCATCCGTCATATATACATCATAGATAACGCTTGGTGCTGTTGTAATTAAATCAATCTTAAACTCACGCTCAATCCGCTCCTGGATGATTTCCATATGGAGAAGTCCTAAGAAACCACAGCGGAAACCAAATCCTAAAGCTTGTGATGTCTCTGGCTCAAATTGAAGAGCTGAATCATTCAACTGGAGCTTCTCGAGTGCTTCACGCAGGTCATTAAATTTAGCGGTATCAATTGGATAAAGTCCACAATAAACCATTGGATTTAGCTTACGATAACCCGGAAGCGCTTCAGTCGCACCATTTTTTGCATTAGTAATTGTATCACCAACACGAGTATCGCCAACATTTTTAATCGAAGCAGTTAAGAATCCTACATCGCCCACCGTGAGCTCTTCACGTTGTGTCGCTTTTGGTGTGAAAACGCCAACTTCGTTCACTTCGAATTCAGCACCCGTTGCCATCATTTTAATTTTATCGCCGACTTTTACGGTACCTTCCATGACACGGATATAAGCAACAACGCCCCGATATGCATCATACAAACTATCGAATATTAATGCCTTTAAGGGAGCTTCTGGATCTCCTATTGGGGCCGGAACGGTTTTTACTATTTGTTCGAGTATCTCTTCAATTCCGATTCCTGCTTTAGCCGACGCTAACACAGCCTCCGAAGCGTCCAATCCAATTACATCTTCAATTTCAGCACGGACTCTTTCTGGCTCAGCACTTGGCAAGTCAATTTTATTGATTACAGGTAAGATTTCAAGATTGTTATCTAATGCTAGATAAACGTTTGCAAGTGTCTGTGCCTCAATTCCTTGGGCAGCGTCAACAACTAAAACAGCCCCTTCGCAGGCTGCAAGACTTCTTGATACCTCATATGTAAAATCGACGTGCCCAGGGGTATCAATCAGATGGAAAGTGTATTCTTCTCCATCTTTCGCTTTGTATCTTAATTGGACTGCATTTAACTTAATAGTAATCCCGCGTTCTCTTTCGAGGTCCATTGAATCTAGTAACTGGTCTTTCATTTCACGGGAGGTTAGTGCGTTTGTTTTTTCCAAAATACGGTCTGCTAATGTTGATTTTCCATGATCAATATGAGCGATAATGGAAAAGTTTCTAATTTTTGATTGTCGTTTAAGTCTATCTTCTCTATTCAAGTCGTTCACTCCTACTATACTCGCGCATGTACACTATTTTTGATTATATCAGTAGAGAAATCAAGATTCAATTAAAACTGAAGGAAGGAGTAAATTCCCAATAGAAAAGCGGAACCCACTACGGCACCGCTTCATTTTTTATTCGGTTATTAACTTAATCAGATGCCCCGATAAAGATGATACGCCCTCAGAGATATTTTTCCCTAATGATGAGAAGACATTATAGGCATTCATTTCTTCTAGTTTTTTCTTTTTTTCATCTAAATCATGACTAGAAAGATCGTTGCCTAAGAATGTTGCGGTTATTTGCTCACCATTGTCATTGAGGGCAACGGCTCTTTGGAAATTCGGATCGTCATAGCCTTTCATCTTGTGAATGCCATCATTAGCCAATTGCATGCCTGCCAATACAGAGATAAACATGAGAGCCGCTATACAAATTGCTTTCATCATGAACATTTTCATAAAATGAACCCTGCCTCTATTCCTTATTTGTCGAACCCTCAACATCGTAATTGACTTTTTCGGCCTGCCAGAAATACTCACTAAAGACATCTGCTAGTGCTTCAGCTGAACGGTTTAATTCTTCAAAATTATTATCCACACCGCCGAATTCAATCAACAGTGCATTTTCAGATAAATTTTGATTGTAGACACCATTTTGTCCGGCACCTTGATTTTTCATAACTCCCCAGCTTAAACCTTTATATTTTTTTTCTAAAAGATTATGGAGTTCGGTTGCTATCTTTTCATTTTTTTCATAATTAGGATTTTTACCGCCTACGACAAAAACGACCTGTGCATACGATTGACCATTAACCCTCACTTTCGTTTTGTCTCCTCGACGAGCATCTCTGTGAATGTCAATTAAATACTTTATATCACGGTTCGTTGCCATAGCAGACTGAACCAGTTCTCCTGACTTCCAATAGGTACTGGCCATTTTTACAGTCCCCATAACATCTGTTTTATCAATGGTTGTTCCTATACCTCTTTCCTCTAAGCCCGCTTTAAGCTGATCTCCCACCTTCGTAACATTCAATTGTGAATGATAAGCAAGGTTGGGATCGGTTACCCCTTGCAAATAAGGTAAATAGGACTCACGATTATGAGTAAAGTAAAGGTGAACAACTTTCTTATCTCCTGTTGTAAGGGTAGGAGGAGTAGGTGTTTTTCCTTCATCACTACCCTCTATTCCCTCTAAATTCTGCAGAGCTGCCTCTCGTTCTGCTTGCATTACTTCAATTGGCGGCGCAGATTCCATAGGCATATTCGTATAATTCGAACCTATTCCTGCTATTACAATTTCGCCATCAAACTGATAAAACCCTGGGAGTTCTCTTCCCAACAAACTTCTCGGGTCATCCAAATTAATATTATTCGATAGACTAAAAATTAAATTTGTCAGCTTGGGACTTGCTGATAAATCATCTTTAACTGATAAGAAATGATGATTTTCCCACGCCATCAACTGGTATAACCATTCACCATTTATTTTGTCTGCCGCTGAGTTCACTGATGAGGAAGAGATCCTATATTGGGGCTTTAACGATGTTAATAACCCGCTGATTGAGAACACTAATACAATAAACAGCAGCAGAGCAGAGGTAATTTTGATAAGATTAGTCGCTTGTACCGTCACGAACATACTTGGAGTCCTAGTAGATTTCATGGTTCCACCTCTCAATTCAATTCTAGTAAATACTATGACATTACTAGAATTAGTAGAACCAATAAAAATTGACTATATCACCGGCAGGAAGTTTCGTGAGGACTTTATTTTCCTTTCGGAGATCCAAAAACCTTTCATGAAGACCGAATCGACTCGTGTTTCCCTTTTTCAGTCCTCATGAACCTTTCATGAGGACCGCATCCACTCGTTTCACATTTTTTCTGGCCTCGCATTTTCTAGTTACTCAATTCGAGATCTACCTTGTATAGAATCCAGCGTTATCTTGATTAACTGCACTATGCAGGGAAGCATTTAATCCACTTGCCACAAGATTGGCCATGTCTTCAATGAAAACGTCTACCTCTTTCGGCGTGACCATTAAATTATGTCCCAGCGGAGAAAGTACTTCGGAAATTAACTTCCGCTTTTCTTCTTCCTCTAAGGTTCCGATCATCCCAAGGAAGGTTTGACGATGCTTTTCATCTGGAAGGTCTTCCTCTGTCAGTTTTTTACGCTTACCAAATGTCATTCCCGCAGGTGCCAGTGCTCTCGAAGGACGATTTCCTTCCTTGAGTTCTTTACCAAAATGCTTCAATATGAAGTCAATCGTATCACTGGTAATGGATACAGCATCTACTACTGTAGGTACACCAATTGCAATAACCGGGACGCCTAGGGTTTCTTTACTTAATTCTTTTCTCTTATTCCCTACACCAGATCCAGGATGAATACCTGTATCGGAAATTTGGATAGTTGAATTAACTCTTTCAATTGATCTTGCTGCCAGCGCATCAATCGCAATAACAAAATCAGGCTTTGTTTTTTCCACAACGCCAAATATGATGTCGCTCGTTTCAATTCCGGTTAATCCCATAACTCCAGGCACCAAAGAGCTTACAGAGCGATAGCCTTCCTCGACGCTTTCTGGTTGTAATTGATATAAATGTCTTGTAATTAATAAATTCTCACAGACCATTGGACCAAGGGCATCTGGAGTCACATTCCAATTTCCAAGCCCTACAACAAGACATGATGCATCTTTTTTTATTCCGGCTCCTTCTAAAAAATGAGAAAATTCCTTTGCGAAAATTTCTTCCACTTTTTGCTGTAACTCTGTATCTTGTTGGCGAATTCCCTGAACTTCCACGGTTAAATAACGTCCTGCTTTCTTTCCAAGCTGTTTCGCCCCTTCACCGGTTACTTCTACCAATGAAATTTTTATATCATCAATATCTTTTTCTTTAATGACAACGCCTTCTATTTGGGATAGGTCTTCTTCCTGCTGCACAGAGCCTGTCCGATTAGCAATGACCATTTCCCTAGCTTCAATTGCTAGGTCTGTTCTAATAGAGTACTGGCTTAAATCGATATTCGAATCCATATTCTTACTCATACAGTAGATCGCTCCCATCCAATTAACTAAACTATTCCCTATTTTGGCCCCTTTTCGTCTAAAACATTCAAGTTATTATTTCAGGTAAGTAATTCTAGTATTGCAAATTAAGGTCTTATTTGATAAAATATCTCTTGTTCTGATTAATTGTGAATGAGGTAAAGTCGAGTTCATATAGTATCTCGATTCTTTGTAGGAGGTGAATGTAATGCCTAACATTAAATCTGCTATTAAACGTGTAAAAACAAGCGAAGCTCGTAATGCTCAAAATACAACTGCAAAATCTGCAATGCGTACTGCTGTTAAGAAAGCCGAAGCTGCTGTTACTCTTAACGATGCTCCTGTTGCTAAAGAAGCGTTCGCATCAGCTGCTAGTAAATTAGACAAGGCTGCTGCTAAGGGTCTTATCCACAAAAATGCTGCTGCTCGTAAAAAATCACGTCTTGCAAAAAAAGCTAACTCTCTATAAGAAAAGCGGAAGCACCCTGGTCAGCGGTGTATGGCCTCCTCGAAAAAAGCTAACGCTTTTTCCTTCGTGCGATGATTATGCTGCCGAAGCCTTCCTTATGGAGCCCTCCAACTGAGATAAAGGAAACACGAAGAGCGGTTTTTGCGATTCGATGTTGACTTATCGTAGGGCGGAGTGCGAATGACACTAGCCGCTAGGGTGCTGGAGCTGGACAATAAGAGTATATAAAAAACGATTCCCATAAAGGAATCGTTTTTTTATTTATCTTTTTAATTTAAACAACAACATTTCGATTAAAAGGGATTTGTTCATTCCGCCAGTTTTCATTTGGTAGTCGGCGTCTGCTAGTAGTTCCATGATTTGTTTTAGGTCTTCATCGGTAAATTTACCTGCTTGTCCTGCTGCGAGTTTTACCCGGAAGGGATGCGTTTTTAAATAGCCTGCAATTTGCTGCTGTCCATAGCCTCTTCTTGATAGCTCTTTTACTTGATAGATGAGCCTGAACTGCCCTGCGAGTAGCGCAAGGATTTTAATTGGTTCCTCATTTTGCTTCAGTAAATCATAATAAATTCTTAATGCTTCCTCAAGTTTCCTCTGAACTACTTTTTCAATTAAGGTAAATATATTCTGTTCAAGCGACCTGGAAACTAATTTCTCAACTACCTCGACCGAGATTCTTTCTTTATCAGATGCATATAGAGCTAATTTATCTACCTCACTTGTAAGCATGAACATATTAGTCCCGACCAGTGCTATCAACATCTCAAGGGCATCAGGCTCGAACACAATTCCATTGATCTTTGACCGATCTTTTACCCAGTTCTTTAACTCATGTTCATTTAATTTTTTCGCTTCGACGATTACGGCATTTCTTTTTAATTCCTTTGTAATCTTTTTACGTTCGTCTAGCTTTTCATATGGGGCCGAGATTACCATTACCGTATATGGTGCCGGCTCTTTTAAGTAAGCTTCAAATCTAGATATGTTGTGATCGATTTTTTCTTTAGACTTTTCTGCAGTTAAGAAAATGGGGTTATGTAAAAAGATTACTTTCCTTTCTCCTAGAAAGGGAAAGGTTTCAGCATCTTCAATAGCTAGTTCAATCGGGGTTTCTTCTAGATCATATGCAGAAAAATTAAAATCCTTATCTTCTTCATCCAATACCTGATTAAGAACCATTTGCTTTGTTTCATTAATCAAAAATGCTTCTGTTCCATATAATAAATAAATGGGAGCAATTTCCCGTTGTTTAATCTGCTTCCAAATTTCTAAAACCATGTCCTTACGCTCCCTCTTATTTCACTTACCACTCTATCGTAATGAAGCTTGGACAATTTGACAAGAGGTTAAAGGGAATTGGCAACCTTCGGAACAGGCGCCAATTCCCAATCTATGATGAACGCCGGCAACAAAAGCCCTAGGAACTTTTGTCGCTTGGCGGGATTCCTTTTGTAGAATTAGTTTCACCCGCAAGAGAGAAAGTATTTGTGTCAACTCTTGCTAATAAAGGAAACCAGTATTTGAAGTATACTGGATTTTTTTAAAAAAATAGCTTATACTAAATGGTGAAAATAGGAGGGGTATACTGTGAACGAATTTGAAAAAAATGTGCAAAGTAAACGTAACGATGCAATCGATTCTGGGGTAGGATTTGTCGTTTCTTTTGGTTTTTTTGCAACCATGTTCTTAATTGCAACTGTTATTAGCGTGATCGGCTCTTAATTGTTTGGCTACATAATGTATTGTTTGGAGACTGCATACAACTGCAGTCTCTTTGCTCTTTACCCGAAGAGTTATGTTGCTCTATCCTATGGCAAATAGGTTGAAAAGGTTCCATGATTACGAAGAAAACGGTAGGTTATGGCCCCCTGTTGATCCGTTCGATATATGTTGGAATCTTTTAAACGATTTAAAACCTCCTGATGTGGATGCCCATATCGATTATTTTCTCCTGCAGAAATGAGGGATATCTTAGGTTTTAGTTTATTTACAAAAACCTGGCTTGTTGAGGTTTCACTGCCATGATGACTTGCCTTTAAAACATCAATTTTTAAATTGGGATATTTTCTAAAAATCTCCTCTTCTCCTACCTTGTCAAGATCCCCGCCAAAAAACCAGTTAAGACCACCAATATTAGCAAAAAAAGCGATTGAACCGCTATTCCGTTCCCCCTGATAATTTTTTTCTGGACCTAGAACATAAAATAGACTTTTTCCGCAATACCATCGGCTGCCTTCTGACACTTTTACAATAGGGATCCCCTTTTCAGCAGCTAATCGAATAATTGCCATTTCCGTATCTGATGGTTCCGCTACAGCCGGCATGATAATTTCTTTCACTTTTACTTCATTTATGATTGAAAATACACCGCCAATATGGTCCATATCACCATGTGTAAGAATTAATTTATCAATTTTTGTGATTCCTTTTCCTTTTAAAAAGGGAACTACCACATCACGTCCAACTTCAATTGGTTTCTCATCCTTTTTCCATTCCTCTTCAGGAAATTGAATCGTTCCTCCGGCATCAACTAAATAAGTCCCCTTACCAAAGGGAAAGCGAATGAATATACTGTCACCTTGTCCAACATCAATCATCGTCACTTCCCCGTAAGGATTTAACCAGTTGCAGGTTACTTGAAAAACAACCAGCATAACCACTAACACAGGTATCAGCAGTTTTTTCCTTATAAAAACCTTAGCCTCCCAAGAAAAAAACAGCGCTAAAATAAGCAAAACATAAATGACCAACATGATCCAAGCCGGTCTGCCAGGTACCAGCCTAAAGGCAGAGTACGTGGCAAGATGTTCAATTAACCCGTTAGCAAGGGAGATCATTTTTATGAAGAAATAAATAAAGAGCATTGGTACATCATGGAAGCTGATTTGGATAAAAAATAACAGATACAAACCAGGAAGTAGTATAAATGAAAAAAGTGGAATATACAAAAGATTAGCTGCAACGCTTATAAAGGATACTTCAAAAAAATGATACAGCAAAATCGGAAGTGCTGAAAGCTGGGCAATAATCGAGACGGCCAGCATTGATAGGACTGGATGATTGCAGTTAGGAAGGATATAGGAGACAGAGAGAATAATCGCAAAACTGACAGAAAAAGATAACTGAAATCCCGCATCGAATAAAATAGTCGGAGAAAAAAACAAGTAAATTATGAAGGTCAGACTAACTGCATCAAGAGAAGACAATTTAACTTGCCTGTTATATTTTAGAATAATCATCACTAAAAAAACCATTACAACTGCTCGAATAACAGATGGAGAAGCTCCGGTCAGAATCGCATAGAACGGGAGAATAACGAGAAGTAAATCTGTCATAAATTGCCTGGTTAACCCAAACCGTATCCCTAGGTAAAAAAACATGCCAATTAATAAGGAAACATGCAAACCAGAAATAGCAAGTAAATGAACAATTCCAGTCCTTTGATAGGCTGTTAATACATCAGGGGAAAGTAAGCTTCTGTCACCAAAAATTAACGCAGCTGAAAGTGAGGCAATCTCTGGAGGAAAAGTATTTTCGAGGTAATTAATTCCTGTAAATCTTAATTCCTTGATTAAGGTTACTGGAGAGGGCTTGATTTGTGCACAATTTTGACTTGGGTTGTTTTGTGCTTCAACAATCCAAAAAATCTGTTTTGTAGCTAAATAATTTCGATAGTTGAAGCTATTAGGATTTTTTGCTTTTGAAGGCCTTTTTAATTTTCCTGATACCTTGCACACATTCCCATAAAAATTCGTGTTACTTAAAGATTCTTTTTCCTTTTCAGACTTAATTCTATAACGGAGGATAACCTTTTCCTTATATCTAGCGTCCATCGCGGCAACCTGGAACATGTCACCATCAATTTTTGGGTTTTCATTGTATGTAAGCACGAAGGTAGTTGCTGAATCTGGTATCAATGTTTTTTGATTCAATTCAGCAAATTGACCGGAAATAAAGAAAACGACATATATACCTAAAACAAAAACAATCTGGGCGGAAGAATACTTTTTGAATTGGGATAAGAGATAAAAATAAATAATGGTAAGAAGCAGGAAAGGAAAAAAGAGGGATAGCGAGGAAATGACCCCTAATAAAGCAGCTAGGGCAAAGTATATAAATTTTCCGTTCATAAATTTTCTCCAAAGTGTAGGATGACTAACGCCGAGGAAGTCGGCGTTAGTGTAATTTAGGGGCTTACTTTTCTAAAATCAATAACGGACTCTTTTAGCTCAACCTTCTCTGTCTTTACATTTGCTTGTTGGAATAACTCAATTGCATGGGGATGATTTTTATAATCCTCCGCATAATACACGGTTTTGATACCTGCTTGAATAATCGCTTTACAGCATTGAAGGCAAGGGAAATGAGTTACATATATTTCTGCTTCTGCTGTAGGTACGCCAAACTTCGCACATTGTAACAGTGCGTTCATTTCAGCATGAATCGTCCTAACACAATGATGATCGATTACATAACAGCCTTTATCAATACAATGGTCTCCCCCTGCAATGGAACCATTATAGCCTCCTGCAATGATTCGCTTGTCTCGAACAATCGTTGCGCCTACAGTAAGCCTTGTACAAGTGCTTCTTAATGCTAGTAAATGGCTTTGTGCCATGAAATACTGATCCCACGAAATTCGATCCACATACTCCACTCCTCATCGACATACTTAGTATAATGTAAGTTTACTGTTCCATGCTTACTATCGTCAATTGGAAACATTACCGAACATCAATGAGTTCTTTAAGTTTTTCGAACGTTTTATCACCAATTCCACTAATATTTTTTAAGTCTTCTATTGCCTTAAATGAACCGTTAGTTTCCCTATATTCAATAATGGCAGCTGCCTTTGCAGGACCGATTCCAGGCAGGTTTTGTAATTCAGTTTCGTCTGCCTTATTCAAATTAATTTTTCCTGATAAATTACCCGCAGATCCTTGAGTGCTTCCTGAAATCCCTGTTACGAGTTGTCCTTCCTCTCCCTGTGCGGGGATATAAATAACCATGGCATCCTGTACGTGCTCCGCAAAATTCACTTGGGCTTCATCGGCAAGTTCGGTTAATCCACCTGCTCTGCCAATCAAATCAATAATCCTTTCACCCAGATTAGCTTGGTACACACCTGGTTTCTTTACTTGTCCTTTAACATCTACCATCATGTTTTCTAATGGAGGCTTTTGATCCTGGTCAGGCTGGTGCAGGTTTTCACCTTCCCCACCTCCTGTTATTTCTGCCGGCAGAACATTTTCAGCATCAGACAGTGATGAATTAGGCTGATTTGTAATATAAAAACTTCCTGCAAAGGCAACAAATACAGCAGCTATTACATAGAGCCTATGCTTAATTATCCAGTCTTTCATCAGAATCATTCCTTTCTCTTGGTATATTTAACTAGCGGATTTCATATTGTTATTAGAGATACTGCATGCGAAGGAGGGTCGGAATAATGAAAATAGGGATTATTGGGACCGGTAACATGGGGAGAATCTTAGTGGAGTCTTTAATTGAAGGAAAGGCCATTTCCCCTTCTTCAATGGTAATTACAAATCGAACTATAACCAAGGCTATGTTGCTTAAAGATAGATACAAGGGGTTAACGGTTGGGGTGAATGCAACTGAAGTGGCATCTCAAACTGATTTAGTATTTGTTTGTGTGAAACCAATAGACGTGCACAGAATCCTTGATGAAATCAATCCATACTTAACTGACAGTAAATGTGTGATCTCAATAACAAGTCCTATAAATACCCAACAAATTGAATCAAAGGTGGTATGTTCGGTTGCTAGGGTTATTCCGAGTATAACGAACCGTGCCTTAACAGGAGCATCCTTACTAACATTTGGAGAACAGTGCAGTGATGAATGGAAGATAAAAGTAGAGAATTTATTTACGAAGATTTCCGTACCGGTGAATATCGAAGAAAAGATCACAAGAGTAGCATCAGATATCGTAAGCTGTGGTCCTGCCTTTTTTAGCTATTTGCTTCAACGATTTATTCTAGCTGCAGTAAAGGAAACAGAAATTGACCAAGAAACTGCAACTGTAATGGCCAGCGAAATGATTGTGGGACTTGGAGAACTTATAAAACAAGGCCATTATACATTACCATCTTTACAGGAAAAGGTGTGTGTTAAAGGCGGCATAACAGGCGAGGGTATAAAGGTCATGGACGAAGAGCTGGGGGATCTATTTGAGCATCTTTTTCAAGCGACACATGCCAAGTTCCATGAAGACATTGAAAAAGTCGGGCTGCAGTTCTCTAATCATTAACATTCGTCATCTTTTGCAAGATTCCTCTTTTAAAATTAGAAAAACTTGGCATTCGCCAAAGGCGAGTGCCATAGTTTTTCCTATTAGCTGAAAAAAGCCATCTTTTCATGATGGCTTTTTTCGTGTGATAAAAAAGATTCGCTCCGAATCTCCTTGGGGCTCACTATCCTTAAAATCCGCACTGACCTCTAGTAGTTCAAAATCAGCCTCCGCTAACCATTTTGTGTATTGTTGAACGGAATAAGTTCTTTGATAATGAAGTTCATCCACACGGTCGTATTTATTAGATTGCTCGTCTAAAACAAAGAAGCTTAACTCATGTTCTACACTGTTTGGCTGCTCGCCTGAAAAGCTATTCCAGATATAGGATAAGTGGTCATCCGCTGCCGCATAGGTTTGGTTTATGAAAACCTGATTGATTTTATAAATGGAATGTACATCAAAAATAAACAAGCCTCCAGCCTTTAAATGCTGAAAAACCTTAGAAAAGGTATGTATGACCTCTTCAGCTGATGGTAAATAGTTTAAGGAGTCACAAAAGATTCCTATGACATCAAAGGAGTCCAAACCCTCTAGTTCCGCCATGTTTTGCTCGTAAAAAGGAATGGTCACTCCTGCGGCCTCAGCTTTCGCTTGTGCAACCGCAAGCATGTCGGAGGATAAATCAATCCCAGTAACACTAAAACCCTCTTTAGCCAACCGAACGGAGAGCTCACCAGTACCACACGCTAAATCAAGTAAGCTCTTCCCCTCAATGTTGTATTTTTTCTGTTTGTCTTTTACCAGCCGTACCCACTCCGAATACGGAGCATCCTGCATTAGTTCATCATAAAGGTAGGCAAATTGCTGATAACTCATGCATTTAACTCACTGTGAATGTCCTCTAAAGGAGCATCTCCCCATAAGCGTTCAAGCTTATAATAGCTTCTTTCATCACGATGGAAGACATGGGCAACAACATCACCAAGATCAATTAAGATCCAGGTTGCTTCGTCAAACCCCTCCATCCTCCTTACACTGTAGCCATGCTCTTCTGCTCTTTCCTTCATTTCCCTAGCTATAGCCTGTACCTGTTTGTCAGAATTACCATGACAAATAATAAAGTAATCGGCAATTAGGGAGATACCTTGCATATTTAAAGCCATGATATCCTCTGCTCGTTTATCGTCAGCTGCCTTTACGGCGATATTTAATAATTCCTTGTTACTCATCCATCAGTCCTCCTGTTATTTAACAAATCATTATAGGTATAAAATGTATCGGGATACACAGGTTGTTTTTTTTTCATTAAGAATAGTATTGTATTTTGAAGCGATTTAATTAGTGCATCTTCAAGATTTTCTTTTGCCAATGCTCGAACCTCATCCACTCCAGGAAAATGCCTGCCTGGTTCTATATAATCAGCTAGATAAATAATTTTCTCAAGCAAGGTCATTCCCGCTCTGCCAGATGTATGATAACGGATTGCATCTAATACCTCGGGATCTTGGATACCGACTTCCTTTTCAACAAGATAAGTCCCTGCTGGAGCATGCCACAGTTCTGAGTTATATTCTAGCAGGTCTTTTGGAAATCCATATTGTAAAATAATCTCCTTCATTTCATCCTTGGGCCGGAACTTTGCATAGTCATGAAAAATGGCTGCTAATTCTGCCTTTTTTTCATCAGCACCAAATCTGTTCGCTAACTCAATAGCCGTATCCATAACGCCTACAGTGTGCTGGTACCTATGCTCCGTCAATTGTTCCTTTACAAGTTTTAAGGCCACTTCACGTTCCATATAAATGCTTCTCCCCTATATAGCGGATAACAGGGTCAGGTAGTAAATAGCGAACCGTCTTTCCTGTTTTTAATCTCTCCCGAATCATACTCGACGAAACATCAAACGCTGGCACATCCACATAAGTGACAGGATATTCCGTCTCATGACTATACTTGGGTCTTTCAACACCAACAAATTGAACAATCCTTACTAACTCATCAATTTGATGCCAATTTGGTAAGTACTCGATCATATCGGCTCCAATTATAAAGTAGAATTGATCATCCTTAAACCGTTCGTTTAAGATTTTCATCGTATCTACTGTATATGAGCGGCCTGACCTTTCGAGTTCAATCATCTCAATTTTAAACGAAGAGTGGCCTGATATCGCCAGCTCCAGCATTCTTAGACGATCTTCATTTTTAATGGACTCAGATTTTTCCTTATGTGGAGGCTCATGGTTGGGCATAAACCAAATTTCATCTAGATTCAAATTTGAGAGAACCTCATTAGCAATTAAGAGGTGCCCATAATGGGGTGGGTCAAAGGTTCCTCCCAAAATCCCAATTTTCTTCATGAACCCGCCTCCTTTATGTTCTTATGGAAGTTTGATTTGTTTCTTCTCAACCGATTCCTTGTATAGGACAATCGTATTCCCGATGATTTGAACAATCTCAGCACCCGTACCCTTAGCTAATTGCTCCGCCACAACCGTCTTGTCTTCTTCGCAATTTTGCAAGATACTTATCTTAAAAAGTTCTCTTGCTTCAAGGGCATCAGCTACCTGCTTAATCATATTTTCGTTTACGGCGCCCTTCCCTACCTGGAAAATCGGATCTAGGTGATGAGCTTTTGAACGTAAAAAACTTTTTTGCTTACCTGTTAACATTTTGTTCCTCCTAATTGAATTAAAACATTATTTCTCATTCTTTGGATATCAGGGAAAATCCCCGTCCATTTTTCAAAAGCGAGCGCTCCTTGTAACACAAACATATCTAACCCATTTTGGATGACCGCACCCTTTTGTTTAGCTTCCTGAAGGAATTTCGTCTCTAATGGATTATAAATGATATCACATATAACTGCGTTACTGTTTAGATTTGTCAACTCTAATGGATTTTCATCTATTTTTGGATACATTCCGATAGAGGTTGTCTGGATAATGACATTATAATATTCTAAATCTCTTCCAGCCTCTTCCATGGACAAAGCTTTTGAATTTGTTTTAAACGGGCATGCTTCTATCAGTTCTACAGCTTTTTTGACCGTACGATTTGCGATATCAATCGTCTCTGGGCTTTGTTGTGCCAAAGTAAAGTAAATCGCTCTTGCAGCCCCTCCAGCCCCTATAACGAGAATGCGTTTTCCAGATAGGGAGGGAATCAGCGGTTCTAACCCTTTTAAGAAACCTGGACCATCCGTATTGTAACCAATCAATCGTCCACCTTGATTCACAACTGTATTCACTGCACCAATACTTCGAGCAAGTTCATCCACTTCGTCCAATAACGGTATAATATCACTTTTATGCGGTACTGTTACATTAAAACCAGTAATTCCAATTGCCTTTAACCCGTTTACCGCTGTCTGCAAATCCTCTTTTTTTACTAAAAACGGATGATAATGTGCATCTATTTGATAAAGAGGAAACAAATCATTTAGCATAACAGGCGACATGGAATGTCCAATTGGATCCCCTAAAACAGCAAATAATTTCTTCACCTGTTTTCTCCCCATTTCTTTTTCTACTTCTCTATATCAAGGACTTCCTTGTTAATGTCTGTACACCTTTAGGAACATAAGCGGCAACCTTTACACCTGGTTCATTAACTGTTATCCATCCTAAACCTGAGAAAACCACATCCGTTTTTGCTTCTTTAATGGTGTATTCTTGCTTCACCAGTTCAGGGAAGGAACCTAATTGATCCATCCTTGGTGGTGAGAGCAGTTCACCAACATGGTTTTGGTAAAGCTCATCAGCGTTTTCTGTCTTAGTCCGATGAATGGTTAACTCATTTGATACATGGCAGACAAAAGATCTCCTGCCCCCGCTTATATAATCAAATCTAGCCAAACCCCCAAAAAACAGTGTCTGACCTTCGTTTAATTGAAAGACTTTAGGTTTAATCTCTTTTTTAGGAGTAATGACTTTTAAATCACTCTTATCAACAAAGTGTGCCATTTGGTGGTGATTGATAATGCCTGGAGAATCTATCAGTGCTTTGCCATCCTCCAGTGGGATTTTTATAATGTCTAAAGTGGTTCCTGGAAAATGAGAGGTAGTGATCACATCTCCCTCCCCTGTCACTTCTTTAATAATACGATTAATAAAAGTAGATTTTCCAACGTTAGTACAACCAACCACATAAACGTCTTTTCCATTTCTCAGTTCATCAATCGCAGCAGCCGTTTCTTTAATAAACTTACCTTTTTCTGCACTTACTAGGAACACTTCTTCGGGTCTTAGTCCAAGCTCTCTTGACTCAAGCTTCATCCAATTAACCAATTTACTATGTCTTACAGACTTTGGCAATAAATCCACTTTATTCCCTACAAGTAGAACCTTGTTATTCCCTACAAAGCGGTGTAACCCAGGCAGCCAGCTGCCGTTAAAATCAAATATGTCAACAATCATCACGATTAAGGCGTCTGTTTGGCCAATCCCATTTAATATTTTGAGGAAGTCCTCATCTGTTAGGCTAACATCCTGTACTTCATTATAATGCTTTAGTCGGAAGCAGCGTTGACAAATGATTGTTTCCTTTTCGAGGGCTGAAAGGGGCGCATATCCTAGTTCAGATGGATCATCTGTTTGAACACTAACCCCACAGCCCATGCATAAGTATTCTTGTTGTTCACTCACACTTTAGTCCTCCCACTGCATAAGACCTTTTTTTCGGAACCAATTCATAATTCTTCGCTCTGCAAAACGGTTGAATTTCGTAACAAATCCATCTGTTTGTGCAACCGGCACAACAAGAATGGTATGGAATCCGCTGCGATTGCCGCCTAAAACATCCGTTAATAATTGATCCCCAATTACTACAGTCTCGTTCTTTTGTATACCCATTTCTGCTAGTGCTTTATTAAAAGCCCTTACCATCGGCTTGCGTGCTTGAAAAATAAATGGAATATCCAATGGGTCAGAAAACGCCTTGACACGTTCTTCATTATTATTAGAAACAATCGTAACAAGGATATCGTGTTTCTTTATCTCCTCAAACCACTGTATTAATTGTGGAGTCGCATTCGGTCGATCCCACTCCACTAATGTATTATCTAGATCAGTGATAATCCCCTTAATTCCTTTCTTGTTTAAGTGTTCAGGGGTTATATCCAAAACGCTTTTAACATGTTCATCTGGTAAAAAATTCTTTAACACTAAGCTTACACCTCATTATTTAGCATTTTATTGCCGTTATGCTATCTGTACCATCATAACCAATTTCAATCATTGTTTCAAAATTAATGAGCGATTGAGGACAAACCTCTTTTAACTCTAATCCATATTATTCGTCAAAGCACGACAAATTTACGAATTTGTTTAGTTTTTTTGCAGAAAAAAGGTTTTTAAAAAATATTTTTCGACAAATTCTACAAAAAACAACACCTGTGGATAAAGTTATTCACATTATCCCGGTTGTTTCTTCTACTATTCAATCGCTTATAAACAAATTAATCACAACTTATCCACCGATAATTGTGAATAACTGGAAAGGTTGTTCTGCTTGAATATTTTTGTTAGATTTAGGTTACACCAATCGAACCTACCATTTTATGCGATATATTCTCCGATTAGAACCAATTATTTTTCACTATGGAGGTGCTTCTGGCTTGCGTAAACTATCAGACGAATTATTACTCGAATCCTACTATAAAGCAAGAGAATTAAAGCTAAGTCCTGAGTTTATTCAGCTCATTGAATTAGAAATTCAAAGACGTTCTTTATTCCGCAAAATGAAGATTTCTTCATAAATATTTGACAATCCGCCCATTTGGGCTTTTTTTTTTCGATTAATTTTGATTTTGTGAAATTACCTTTTATCTAAGTTCTCCCAATTTCTCGCCCATTTTTATCTCTTTAGGTGGGAGAATGGTAGGATCGACTTGAAAAATATCTTTTTCAAATAGTAGTACCACTGTTGAACCAAAGGTAAAGTAAGCCATTTCCTCCCCTTTTTCTAGATGACTCCCTTTATGTGTGGTTTCGATTGAGTTAACAAACATCGCACCGACTTTGACCACAGCGACATGTCCACTAGCTGTTTCCACTTCCGTAATGACCCGAAAGTTTTTCGCAAGTGTTCTGACTCCATACTTTAATCCCATTTTATTTACTGGATACGATTTCGATCCCAGCTTCCATTGTTTCGTCACGGTCCCATTAACAGGGCTGTGAATTCGATGATAATGGCTGGGACTTAGATAAAGAATCATATATGTACCATGTAAATATTTTTTTATTTCTTCCTTACTCCCTAGCATTTCTCCTACTGAATAGGTCTTTCCCTTAACAAATATGTCACTTGTCGCAGTAATTTCACCTACATCCTCAATAACAGCATCAACAGGACTAACAACAGCATTCGGAGTTTGTTCCACACTCCTCGTACTAGTTTTTAGCTTCCTAACAAATAAGTCATGAAGCGTTGGAAAATCAGTTAGCTTATTTTCCATTTCAGCTTGGTTTAGCTGATAGACTTTTGCAAAGGAAGGAACAATAAACCGGCTCCATTTAGAACGGGCAAAGCGCTGTAAAAGAACAGATGACCATTTTCCATTGGTAAGCTCGATAAACATTCGGTATACAGGTTGCAGCATTACATGACCCCCAAAAAGTGTAAAAATACTCTTTACGAAATAGCATAAAAGCCTTAATATTAAATAGAATAGAATAACTAAAGGAAATCTAGATGCCTACCAGCTTTTTTGAAAGGAGTGGTAAGGATAATGTTTTTATTAGATGTTTTTGATTCAACACTAAAAAAATTGAAATCTCAAACCGCAAATGTACTCACCTTAATGAATCTGTCACTTGGTGGATTTGCGATCATATTTGCGATGCATGGCAATCTACGATTAAGTCTTCTTCTAATCTTTATTGCCGCTTTAGCGGATCGGTTTGACGGAATGGTCGCAAGAAAATTTAATATTGAGTCAGAACTTGGCAAGCAGTTAGATTCCATGAGTGATATTATATCATTTGGAGTGGCACCAGCACTATTACTATATCAAGGAATTTTGCATGAATTTGGCGGACCAGGCTCATTTTTCACTGTATTTTATATTGGCTGCGGCGCTTTTAGACTCGCACGCTTTAATATATCTGATAGTAATGGCTACTTTACTGGCTTGCCAATCACTGCAGCGGGCTGTTTAGCAACATTAAGTTTCTTAGCTATCCCTTATTTACCTTCACAAATATTCTTATTTATTGTTATTATTCTATCCTTCCTAATGGTAAGTCCATTTAAACTTAGAAAAATGTAAATGAATACTTGGAATCCCTCAGTTGACAGGATTCTACCCTTTAAATGAAGTCCAGTAAACATACTGGGCTTTTTATATCGTGAGGAAAGACTCAATATAAATAAAATTATCCGGGACAGACACAATCCTTCAAAAACTCACATAGGAATTAATTATAGGCGATAGTCCAAAGTTGACTAGTCGACTACGATGCAGAACGAAACAGAGACAGAGAATTACTTTTGTTACATCGGGAACGGATCCGATCAGTTAAACTAAGCACGGGGGTGGAGTGTATATGGCTGGTATTTTCACAGCTTTAGGCTATTTATTAAAAGAAATATTATTTCTTGTCTCCTATGTAAAAAATAATGCTTTTCCGCAACCCCTATCTGCCGCAGACGAACGAAAATACTTACAATTAATGGCAGAGGGGGATGCCCACGCTCGCAATATGTTAATTGAACATAATTTGCGGCTGGTGGCTCACATTGTCAAAAAGTTTGAAAATACAGGCGAGGACTCGGAGGATTTAATTTCTATCGGAACAATAGGGCTGATTAAAGCCATTGAAAGCTATTCAGAAGGAAAAGGAACAAAGCTCGCCACTTATGCGGCTCGGTGTATCGAAAATGAAATTCTAATGCATTTAAGAGCTTTAAAGAAGACAAAGAAAGATGTTTCCCTTCATGACCCGATCGGGCAGGATAAAGAAGGAAATGAAATCTCGCTCATTGATGTTCTGAAGTCAGAATCTGAAGATGTAATCGATACCATTCAATTAAACATGGAGCTTGAGAAAATACGCAAATATATTGACGTCCTTGATGATCGTGAAAAGGAAGTCATTATAGGCCGCTTTGGTCTTGATTTAAAAAAAGAAAAAACACAGCGCGAGATTGCTAAGGAACTAGGTATATCGCGAAGCTATGTTTCTAGAATTGAGAAGCGGGCGTTAATGAAAATGTTTCATGAATTTTACCGTGCTGAAAAAGAAAAGAAGAAAAAGGGTTAAGCAGGGACGGAATAATTCCGTCTCTGTTTTTCTTTTTCTACCACAAAATCATAACAAATGCCCATACACAATCATAGATACAGGCACATAACCTAATAATAAGAAAAAAGGAAAAGGGGGTAAATGCATGTCATACGGCTATGGCTATCCTTATTACTATCCAGCCCCTTATCCCGCTTATCCAACACCCTATAGAGGAGGCGGAGCATGGTACGCTCTGTTCATCGTCCTCTTAATCCTAGTATTAATCTTTGGCGGATGGTGGTACTTTTCAACCTACTGATAACAAACCTTACAGGCTTATGAACAATCATAGGCCTTCTTTTAGTGGCTTTTTTTAAATCTTCGTAACCCGAAGGAAATGATAGAAATAGTCAAATAATATATTTATAATAAAAGTACATCCAAAAAGGGGGACCTATACATATGACAGCAACTACATATTCAGATGTTTGGAATTTAGAAGTGCTCTTTCAAGGAGGAAGCGAGTCACTTGAATTTGCAAAGCACCTAGAGCTCACCAGCCAATTAATCGACCAATTCGAAGCAAAGGTAAATAATTGGACTCCACTTCATTCAACGGAGGATCAAGTACACTTAATCGAACTCCTGGCAGATTTTGAAAGGGCAGGTAAAAAACTACGTCAAGCAGGTGCATTTGTCGGCTGCTTGCAGGCTCAAAATACAGAGGATAAAAAGGCATATACGCTTGAGGCAAAAGTGACAGGTTTAAGCGCTGCCTTTCAAACGGCACTGGGTGCTTTAGATAGCTTATTAGCAGCATTTACCGATGAAGTTTGGTCACAAATTTTAGAAGCCGATTCTTTAAGAGAAGTCACATTTTCATTATCCGAACGCCGTGAACGAGCTAAGGATAAGTTATCAAAGGAAGAGGAAGCAATCATTAGCGCTCTTGGCGTCGATGGTTACCATAGCTGGGCTCAATTATATGACCTGCTTGTCGGGAAAATCAAAATTCCTGTAGAAGAAAAAGGCGAGGTAAAACAACTCTCCGTTGGTCAGGCATTTAACAAATTTTCAAGCCCAGACCGTCAAGTACGTGAAGCTGTCTTTAAAAATTGGGAACAGGCTTGGGGAGATCAGGCAGACTACTTTGCGAAAACCTTAAACCATCTTTCTGGCTTTCGTTTGAATGTTTATAAAAAGCGCGGCTGGGAAGAAGTCTTAAAAGAACCGTTAAGCATTAATCGAATGAAAAAAGAAACACTTGAAACGATGTGGTCTGTTATCTCAGAAAACAAACAACCACTTGTGGACTATTTAAATAGAAAAGCAAAATTTTTAGGGCTTGAAAAGTTAAGTTGGTTTGATTTAGATGCACCTTACGGAAAAACAGAATCAAAGGTTTCTTACCAAGAAGGTGCACAATTTATTGAACGGAATTTTGCACTTTTTGGAGAAAAAATGTCTGGGTTTGCCAAGAAGGCATTTGAAGAGCAATGGATTGAGGCAGAGGATCGTCCTGGAAAGGCACCAGGTGGCTTTTGTACCGGTTTCCCTGAAAGTGAAGAATCACGGATTTTCATGACCTATTCAGGTACCCCGTCTAATGTTTCAACACTCGCACACGAGCTTGGTCATGGCTTCCACTCATACGCAATGAGAGGAGTACACTACTTAAATCGCGGATATGCCATGAATGTTGCAGAAACCGCCTCGACCTTCGCTGAAATGATTGTTGCTGATGCGGCAGTAAAGAATGCAAAGACCAAGGAAGAGAAACTGATTCTTTTAGATGATAAAATCCAACGGACCGTAGCCCTTTTAATGAATATTCATGCCCGATTCCTCTTTGAAACTCGTTTTTATGAGGAAAGAAAACATGGCCAGGTTTCTGTTGAAAAGTTAAATGATTTAATGGAAGCTGCACAAAAGGAAGCCTATTGTGATGCCCTTGAACAATATCACCCATTATTCTGGGCTTCTAAACTTCATTTCTTCATCACCGGGGTGCCATTCTATAACTTCCCATACACGTTTGGCTACTTATTCTCTTTGGGAATTTATGCACAAGCAATTGAAGAAGGAAAAGGGTATGAAGAGAAGTATATTGCACTCCTAAGAGATACGGCGTCAATGACCGTTGAGGATTTAGCGGCAAAGCATTTACAGGTTGATTTAACTCAGAAGGACTTCTGGGAAAAAGCCGTTCACCTTTGCATCGATGACATTACGGAATTTCTAACGTTAACTGCAGAGAAGTAAAAATGATAGGGGTGTTCCTTCTTAGGAACACCCCTATCTTTATTCAACGCTCAATTCTGCTGAAATTACGCAGCCAATCGCCCCAATAATGACGAGTGCCATCACAACCATAAACATAGTCTCCACCCCTTCGGAAAGATCCTGCTATCTACTTTGAATTTATCATATTTTCACAGTATCTAACTGAAAGGAATGTGAACATTTTGTTAACTTGAACGTTGAACTATTAGCAAAAATGCGAGAATAGGCTATTATTTTTTGGCTTTTTTCTTATTTGTGAAGAAAAGCGATAACAATAAAACATGTAACGGCATCAGGACTACCTCCTCTATACTTTCACTAGGTGGTATCTTTCATACCCCATAAGCTTGCTCCGCGACCTTGCATTAAAAATACCATTTATAAAACTCCTTTCTGATAATCAATATTTTTTTTACTTTTACATAAAGCGGTGAATGGACATTTGTCGATCTTTATTTGCTTCGTAAAGTTTTTCAACTTGTTCTTGATGTTGAATTTCCTCTATACTCAATTTCCGTTTATTAATGGTAATAGTTAAAAAGAAAATATTCAGGGTCATAATGACACCTCCTTTGTTACCGTATCTTACATGACGTGGTACATTGAAATTTGACGGTCTTTGTTCTGCTCATAAAGACGTTCAACCATCTCTTGTTGAGCAGCTTCTTGAAGATTCATTTTCCGTTTTTTAATCGTAATCGAAAAGAATAATATGTTCAGGGTCATTTTTATTCACCTCCTTAAAGGTTTGTCGCGGCAGCTAAGCCTTTTTACTTTTCTAGTTTTTTACAACCATATCCAAATGAAGGCACAAAAAGGCCGCAAGAAATTACTCCCTTGCGGCCTTTTGATTTTTAGGCACAAAAATACCGCAGGGCATCATTCTCCCTTGCGGCATGGATATGTATGGTAACTAAAAAATAGTTAAGCAATCCATTCCTGTCTGGTCGAATGCGTGATATTCAAATATCCAATTTTCATGTCAGTACCTTTTACTGCGCCAATGTTAGAAATTTTCATCATCTTACTCGACCTCCTTCGGAATTTTTTACTAACTAAGGTAATTATATCCACGTACATATACTTTGTAAACCGTTTTCTTGAATTTTTTTAAAAATAGGCAAAAAAATAAGCGTCTCCAGTACGGAGATCGCTTACCTTTGATTCATTTGATCATTTCCTTCTTCCATATCCATTAACTTTAACTGGCACTTCTTTGCTTGAATAAAAAGGAAAATTGAAATGGCTAAAAGAGACATTGAAGCCATCATCATTATATTTAGATCCATCTCACTTTTATCAGATGGAATGATAACACCTAAATAGAAAAACACACCAACAGCTAACAAGATTATTGCGAATCTTCTGAAGTCAGCCATTTTCTCTGCAAGTTTCTTCGCACGCTGTTCCAAGTCATCCACCTGCTTTTCATATAATCTACTAATCTACTTTAACACATAATCATGAATTAAAGAGGATGTAAATTATAGAAAACATTATAAAAACAAGCCCTGGATAAAGGACTTGTTCAAATTAGAGCATAACTATATGGCAGATACCATTTTCATGATTAGAGTGGCGGAGTTGGTTGCAGCTTTGTCTATGAATTGATCGAAGGAGATTTCAGATTCCTTGCCAGCGATATCTGAGAGTGAGCGGATAATGACAAATGGGACCTCAAATCGATAGGCAACTTGTGCAATAGCAGCTGCCTCCATCTCAACAGCTTGCAAATCGGTAAATTTTGAACGGACAAACTCAACGCGTGTCGGATCTTCCATGAAAGAATCTCCAGTAACAATTAACCCTCTGCTAACCTGAAAGTTTTCAATTTCGTTTGCGGCAGTTTCAGCTGCTGCCATTAATTTTTCATCCGCAATAAAAGCTGCAGGGAGCTGTGGCACTTGGCCGTACTCATACCCAAAGGCCGTCACATCCACATCATGATGCCGGACCTCCGTAGAAATCACTGCATCACCAACACTGAGGTCAGGATTAAAACCACCAGCAGAGCCCGTATTGATGATACAATCTGGCTTATATTTTTCAAGCAGGATGGTCGTTGACATCGCTGCGTTTACCTTTCCAATACCTGAACGAAGTAAAATGACCTCTTTGCCATGCATACTGCCAAAAGTAAATTCACAGCCTGCTACCGTTTCTTGTGTTCGGTTTTCAATATTTTCTCTTAATAATGCTACTTCTTCTTCCATTGCACCGATGATTGCGATTTTCATTATTTGCCCTCTTTCGTCTTGATTTTACAATTAGGATAATAATAATTTACCTCGGATTAACCCATCGTATCCGCAACCATTATTTTAACACCTTTTAAGAAAAATTTACCACAGTCAATAAAGATAATTGGCCAAGTATTGCTAGTAAGCACGGAAATCACTAAAATAAACTTAGGAAAGGATGGTTTAGATGAATTTTAAAATCGATTTGATAGAGGATAAAGTAGAATTCTTTGACGCAACCGACTTGAGGGAATTAGAAAAGAAAATAGAAGTCAAAATTGAAGAAAACAAAATGATTCTCTTAGGTGTCCACTCGGTATCACACCAAATGCATGTAACAGATAAAGGCCAAACTTATTTTACAGCCGTTGTGCATTTCAAACTAAAAAAGTAGGATAGGCGTTATAGAGCCCATCCTACTAGCTTATTTTTGAAGCTCTGCTAATTCTTCCACTCTTGTAGGCATCCAGCCTGCTCCATCAACCCACTTAATATAAACACGATATATGTGTGATTTATCATTAGAATAAACTGTTCCAATCGAAGCATTTGACTGTGTTTTATCGCTGCCTAACCAATAGACCTGCATACTGTTCTTATCTATACCTGTTGCATAAGAAATAGCAGTTAACATTTCTTGCCAATCAATAGATTCTAAATCATAGGCTGGAACATGATCACCTGACTGCGAGGTGCCTACAGGCTTCCAGCTTGGATTTTCAATTGTTTTAACTACATTTGATGAGCCATCACCTTCAGTGACAACTGCCTGAGATTCATCCGCAGATTCAGGGGCAGACACTTCCACACCCTCTTCACCCGATTCGGATTCAACTGCTTTTTCTTCCTCAGCTTGCTGCTTCTCATCTTTCTCTTGCTTCTCTTCATCTGAGGTTTTCGTCTCTTCTGTTTTTGGCTGATTCTTTTCAGTAGATAGGTTTTCGTCACCAGAAGAAAAAATGGAATATGCAACAAAAACAATAAGTGCAAGCACAAGGACAATTAAACTGTTTAAGATTATATTTGTTTTTTTTCTTTTCGCTCGATAACTAGAACGAGGACCAGATTGGAATTCGTTACTCATTAAATTACCTCCGAAATTAAAATGCACTTAGCTGTCAACATTCTAACATGAATCAGCAAGAACTTGAAGGGAAATCGCTTAAGACAGGACTATTGATTCCCCTGATTTGTTTCATATAGCATTTTAACCATATCCGCAAATAATAAATTTACCCCGCCCTCATGATCAAGCACATCCAAATTTACTGTAACCAGAGCATACTTTGGGTTTTGGTAGGGAAAGTAGCCGGCAAACCACTTGTTATGCAATTGCTGTTCATTTTGATATTTCCCTGTTTCAGCAGTCCCCGATTTTCCAGCTACCTCATAAGGGAGGTTTTGAAACCATTTGCCTGTTCCATTAGGATTAAGAACAACTTCTCTTAGAAGCTTCTGGAGTTTCATGGTCGTATAGGAAGAAATCGTTTCTCCTGACAGCGCTTGCTCATTAAATTCTACCATGGTTGTGCCATTTTTATATTCAATTTTTGAAGCTGTTCGGACCATTTCCTTTTTCCCGCCTCTAGCGATTGTGGCCATCATATTCGCTACAGCCAGAGGGGTTGCTCTCACCTCATGCTGTCCAATACCTGACAAGGCTGCAAAGTTCGGATCCTTTCTGGCCTCTTCCGATAAAAATACTCTGCCTTTATCTTCACCGACAAACTGCTTAAAATTACTAGTATGATAAACCTCACCCTGCCAACCTACTGAACCTGTCAATGATAATTTTTCAGCATATTCTTCTATTAATCCTGGATCAATTTGTTGCAGTTCTTTAGCCAGTTCACCAAACGTTCGATTACAGCTTCTCGCAAAACTATCCATAAAGTTTAACATGCCGTAATCATACTTTAGTTCTGGCTGCCCATTAATCTTTTTACTGCAGTCAAAAAGCCGGGTTGGATTGTCGAGGTTTTGATCAATGGCCGCTGCCGCTACGACTGTTTTAAAAACAGAACCCATTATTTCCTGTTTCAACATCCTATTTGTGATTCCACTGCCGCTATACGGATCAGATTTATTCATTTTAGGACGAGAAACCATCGCTAATACACTATTATCCTCGATATCAATCAGAACAAGTCCACCCTTTTGGATATTATGCTTGTCCACTAGTTCTTCAGCCATTTGCTGGAGTGTTCGATCTAAAGTAGTTCTAACATTCACTGGATAAAAAGGATTTGCAGGATCCACATACTTCACGTTAATACCAAATAAAGGGGCACCACCGCCGTCAACATGATAAACAAGTTTCGATTTACCCTCTGGCAGCAAAAATTCGTCAAAGCTCTGCTCTAAACCAGACACACCAATTAATGTCTTTTCGGAAAGTTCCTTATCAGGATAACGTTTTTTTAACACTTCTCTATTCTCTCCGGTTAATCCAATTAATTGCTCTGCTGGATAGGTGGATCGCTCATATTTTTTCTCAATAGCAAAGACACCCGGTATCTCTAATTGATTAATTCGCTCCATCTGGGACGCTGATAGCTCAATTGGCTGCGGATCACCATAAGCAAAGGGCTTTTTGGCCTGACTGAGTGCATTCACAAGCTTACCCTTTTGAATGCCAGATATAGCTGAGACGGCATCTATATCCCATTCTGTATTTTTTAAGAAAGGGAACAAAACAAGAACCGAGACCTTTTTATGAGTAAGTAAATTTCCCTCTCGATCTAGGAAGTTCCCTCTGCCATTATCGATTACTAATTCTTGCGTTCTCTGTTTGACACTATCCTCTAACAAATTAATATTATGCTTTGAGAAACTCTCTGTATCAATGAGCTGTAATACCGCCAAACGGGCTAATAATAACAATAAGCCAATCAAGCAAATGATTTGTAATCCCTTCGTTCGCTTACGCCACATAAAAAACACCTCGTCAAAAGTTTTGACGAGGTTGCACTATTTCAAACATTTAAGCGATTATTTAATTGTAACTATACGTACACTCATTTCGCCGCCAGGAGTTTGAACAGAAACTTCCTCGCCGACTTTTTTACCAAGTAAGCTTTTTGCAATAGGTGAATCATTTGAAATTTTACCTTCAAAAGGATCAGCCTCAGCACTGCCAACGATTGTATAAGTTTCTTCTTCACCATTAGGAAGCTCGACAAATGTTACTGATCTGCCTAATGCAACAGAATCGCTCTTAGTTTCGCCTTCTTCAATAATCTTTGCATTACGAATCATATTTTCAAGAGTCGTGATTCGACCCTCAACAAATGCTTGTTCTTCCTTTGCAGAATCATACTCAGAGTTCTCCGATAAGTCTCCGAAGCTTCGGGCAATTTTAATTCTTTCAACCACTTCTTTCCGTTTAACGGACTTTAAGTGATCAAGTTCTTGTTCAAGTTTTTCTTTGCCCGCTTGAGTCATTGGAAATATTTTTTCTACCGCCAAAATTCTCACTCCTTCTAGTCTCACAATCCCCCATAGATTGTGTATTTCAATTATGTAGGTGTATGTGTGCAGCACACACATAATGCATAGGTGCGCGTCCTTCTTTAAGGGCGCGCAGCTAAGATATTTATCCCGCATTAACGGGTTGTAACACCCCTCCACTTAAAGATATGAGTGAAAACGAGAGGGGATAACTGCCCGTAAAAGCCCGACAAGTTCAACTAACCATCAGTAGGGGATGAAGAAAACCCCCACTGATGGAAGCCTCACTTTATCCAATATGGATATATTTTAACTTTTCTCTGCTATTGTTTCATAAAAATGATTTTTGTTCAAGAATTGTTTGAATTTTTGTGACCATTAAATCAATCGCGACATGATTTTGACCACCCTCTGGGATGATTACATCAGCATAGCGCTTTGTTGGTTCAATAAATTGGTTATGCATGGGGCGAACAACATTAACATATTGATCAATGACAGAATCCAATGTACGTCCGCGTTCTTTAATATCACGAGATAATCTTCTGATAATCCTTAAATCAGCATCTGTGTCTACATAAAGCTTGATGTCCATTAAGTTCCGCAAACGCTCATCCTCAAGTACAAGTATGCCTTCTAGGATGATGACATTTTTAGGATCGACCGAAATAATTTCTTTAGAGCGTGTATGCAGTGAATAATCATAAACTGGTTTTTCAATCGGTTCATAACGCAATAGCTTTTCGAGATGGTCAATTAAAAGGTCATTGTCAAAAGCTAGCGGGTGGTCATAATTCGTTTTTAATCGTTCCTCAAATGGTACATCACTTTGGTCCTTATAGTAGTAATCCTGTTCAAGCATTAAGATAGAATGTCCCTTAAAGCTATCATAAATGGCTTTTGTAACACTGGTTTTTCCGGAGCCGGAGCCGCCGGTTACACCAATAACAACCGGTTTGCGCATCTTTCTAGTTCCCCTTTCGCATCATGTTGTTAGAGTAAACCGGTTTGTCCAATTTAAATTGTACAATTTGAAGCGGATGTCTGGCTGCATCCAGTTCGTTACCTTTTTCATCCCAAATTTTATCAATCACATGAGTAAAGTTTTGAATTTCCGGGCCAAAAAACTCAACTTCTTCACCCGGTTTAAAGTGGTTTCGCTGCTGAAGTGTAACCATTTGTGTTTCTTCGTTATAATCCAACACAAGACCGACAAATTCAAACTTTGTCTTCTTGCTATGATTACCAAACATTTGCTCTTTATACCCAGGAACTCCTTCAAAAAACGCTGGAGCCGTTTCCCGGTTCGCACATTTATCAAGTTCCTCCAACCACTCACGCCTAATCACAAAGTTTTCAGGGTCTGCACAGTAAGCATCAATCACTTTGCGGTAAACACTGACGACGGTTGCAACGTAGTGAATAGACTTCATCCGTCCCTCAATTTTCAGACTGTCAATGCCCAGCTCAATCATTTGAGGAATCGCCTGAATTAAGTTCAGATCCTTTGGGCTCATTGCAAAAGACGCATCCTCTTCTGTAAAGAGCGGTACCTCTGATCCGCTGCCCTCTAATTGGTATAAATCATAATCCCAGCGGCATGATTGACAGCATCCCCCTCGGTTTGAATCTCTTGCTGTCATGTGATTACTTAATGTACAGCGTCCAGAGTATGCAATACACATGGCACCATGGATAAAGGTTTCGATCTCAATATCAACCTTTTCCTTCATTTCCCTAATCTCTTCAGCACTTGTTTCGCGGGCTAAAACTACGCGCTCTAACCCTTCCTCTTTCCAAAATTGAACTGCCTTCCAGTTGGAAAGAGATTGTTGTGTACTTAAATGTACTTCAATTTCTGGCGCAACACGGCGGCAGGTATCAATAATCAACGGATCAGCGACGATAATTCCCGCCACACCAGCTTCTTTTAAACCTAGTAAATAGTCTTCAAGGCCATCGATATTTTCATTGTGAGCATAAATGTTTGTGGTTACGTAGATTTTTGCTCCGAATTTTTTGGCAAAATCTACGCCTTCCTTCATTTCTTCAAATGTGAAATTATCAGCGTTAGAACGCAGTCCATATTCTTGACCGCCGATAAATACCGCATCTGCACCGTATTGAACCGCAATTTTTAATTTTTCAAGGTTTCCTGCTGGTGCAAGAAGTTCTGGTTTTTTTACAATCACTCGCTTGCCATCAATCATCTCTGAAATCTTATCTATCACTGTATTCACGTCGTCTACCTCCTTTTGTTAAGATTATGCTATTAATAAACGGTTTCCTTAAAGAAGAATCCTGTATCCAATTTGCGGTTAGGAGGTTGAATCTCTTCGACAGCTTCTAGGAGCTTAGCTTTTTTATCATCGTAAAGGTCTGGATCTTCGTAATATAAATCGATTGCCTCACGATAAAGTTTTGTCACAGCAATGATATATTCAGACGTTTTTAGAATCCCCTCGATTTTAAAAGAATCTACACCTGCTTCAAGCATCTCTTGTAATTCATCAATAATACAAATATCATTCGGACTCATAATGTGAGTACCATTTTCATCTTCAAAAATCGGGTATTTATTTTCACGTTCCTTGTCGTGCAGGAACATGTTTTTCTGTTGTTTGCGGTTCTCTATTTCTAAGGCCTTACCTTGATACTCGTAATAGTTTCCTAATAACGAGCGTTTTGATTGGAACATGCAGCTCATACCGTGGACCTGTACTTCAATCTCAACATCTGCATTTTCTCTTGTTTCGACAATTGCATCCATGTTGATTTCACGAGCGAGAACAGCTCTTTTCGAGCCTTTCCTCCCCCAATAGTTACACGTATACCAATTGGTACCTGTTGTTTCCGTACTCCAGTGCAGTTTCATACTCGGTGCAGCTTCGCGAGCCGCCATAAGGACAGCTGGGTCACCAAATATAACGGCATCTGCCTTGGCATTACTTAGAAATGCTATATAGTCAGTAAGCTCGTCCACTTTTTCATTATGAAAAACCGCATTCATCGCAACATATACTTTTTTCCCTTGGGAATGGGCTAGTTCAATAGCCTCAGCTACCTGTTCGCGGTTAAATTCACCCGCTAACCGTAATCCGTATCGCTGTTCTCCAACAATAAATGCGTCTGCTCCAGCAGCTGCGAGCGGCAGGATATCCGTAAGGGATAAAGGGGTTACCAATAATTCTGTTTTTCTCACCTTATTCACCTCTTTTTCTTTTACTAATTGCTACTCCGTCTCCTACTGGAATTATAACGGTGTGATAATCTGGATGACTCATCAACCAGTGATTAAATTCATCTATTTTCTTAACCAGATTACGGATTCTCTTTGATTCAATTTCTGATTCCGCAACAAGTCCTTTAAACAGGACATTGTCGGTAATAATAATTCCATCCTTGTTCAGATATTTTGAATAAAGCTCAAAAAACCTTTTATATTGACCCTTTGCCGCATCGACAAAAATGGCATCAAAAGGAGCTTGTTCCCCTACCTGCTCTTCCACTTCAAGAGCATCCCCCTTGACCAAGAAGATTTGTTCTTGATGGTTAGAACGCTGGATGAACTCCGTAGCTAATTGAATACGCTCCACGTCTCTCTCAATGGTTACAATAGCTGCCTTTGGAAGAGCTTCTGCCATTCTTAAAGCAGAATAACCAATCGCTGTTCCTACTTCAAGAATTTTTTTTGAATCATGAATCCTTAGAATTTGGAGCATCGTTTCTATACCAGCCAATTCCATTATCGGAACTTGATTTTCAACAGCAAACTTCTCCATCTCCATAAACAAAGGGTTACGCTCTGGAAAAAGACCATCTATATATGAATGCAATTTATCGTTTAACAAGCAGAATCCACCTCAATCTCTATACCACTAAAATACCCTTTAGGCATGAAAAAATAGCGTTCACAGAAAATGACACATCCCCCGAAGTTAAATTAACAGGATGGGCTTGAGAACGGGAACTGTCTCAGGAGTCGTTACTGTGAGTTACGCTATACAGGGCTTATTAGTTCAACTAACCATCAGTGGGTTTTTTTTCATCCCCCCTGATGGTTAGTTGAACTTATCGGGCTTTTACGGGGAGTTATCCCCACCTAGGATTTCTGGTTTTCACTAATAACCCTAAGGTGGGGGTCTTACTGCCCGTTAATGCAGGATAAAACACTTGAACTATTTTAGCATAAAAAAAAGGGAAAGAAAACATTTCCCCTTCATCAACCATTAATTTTTATTGGTAATATGTTCAGCCTTTTTCCTGTTATGTTCATCAAGCGTCAGACTAAAAAGAACATCTCCCTCTCCAGTTGCAAGGAAGTATAGAAAATTAGTCTCGTCTGGCTGTAAGGCTGCTTCAATTGATTCTTTACCTGCATTGGCAATTGGCCCCGGTGGCAGGTCTTTATATTTATAGGTATTGTATGGGGAATCCACTTCCAAATCCTCGTACAATACCCTTTCTTTATGCTTTCCTTGAGCATATAAAACGGTAGGGTCGGTTTGCAATGGCATGCCTTGTTCGATCCGATTATAAAATACACTCGAAATTTTCTTACGATCAGCCAATTTTGTTGCCTCTTCTTCAATTAGCGAGGACATGGTTAATAGCTGGTGGATGGATAGCTGCTTCTCCTGGCTTTCTACTGAATAGGCTGCTACCACCTTCTGTGTTTGCTTAAGCATCGTCACAACCATTTCTTCCACTGTTGGGTCAAGCTTATAAAACGGATACGTTGCTGGGTAGAGGTAGCCCTCTAACGGATACATGATATGAGGATTTAAAATATCATTCGTAAGCAGGTCAGGAAACTTCGCCATCATATTTTGAATAAAGGTTTTATCGTTCAACTGATTAAACACTTCTTCTTCAGATTTATTAATGGCTTTTGCCATGATGGCTGAGATTTCGCTTAATTGTTTCCCCTCAGGAATGGTTAGATTAAAGGCTGCTTCTTGAAGCACTTTACCTGTTTTTAATCGGTTGATGATTTCTGGGATGTCCATCGAAGGACTTAATTCATATTCACCAGCCATAAATCCTGACTCATTTTTCAACTTAACGTAATATTTAAAAACCTTAGCATTTTTTATAATTCCATTTGCCTGTAATCTCTCTGAAATTCCCGTAACCGATGAACCAATTGGAATTTCGACTTTTTTCTTTACCTTACTATTTTCATCAATAGGTTCAATCGCCGATTTAATATAAAGATATCCGCCGCCGCCGATAAACACGAGTAAAAAAACAGTTAAAATCGAAATGATTAGTACGATTCTGCGGACAATTCTCGCTTCGCTCTGCTGTTCAAGCATTTTCTGACGGATGGTCTCTTTTTTCGAGTTTTTCTCATCTGTTGCCATTCTTCTGCCCCTTCCTAAAGCTAAGAAACAATATCTTTTAAACTTTTCTTTTATACATCTAAAAAAAGCATATCGATATTATTTCAGCATATGTTGCGAAAAATGTCAATTTAATGCGAAAAATGGAGGTTTTTGGACTGAAAATAAACAAATATACAAAAAAACGACCCTTATAGGGCCGTTTTTTTAAGGTCGAAATTATTCTTCGTCTTCTTCTTCTTCGTAGAAAGTGTTAAGCATTTCTTCAATCATATCCCATTCTTCTTCAGTTTCAATTGGGATTAGCTCACCATCTCCACCTTCTTCGGTCGGGTTAAAGGCATAGGCATGAATTTCAGGACCTTCCTCATCATCTTCAAATTCTCCGACAGGCTGGAATAATACATAAGATTTTCCAAAATCCTCTGATTCAAATGTAAACAGCACCTCACATAATTGCTCATTGCCTTTTTCGTCTATGATTGTAATTTGGTTTTCTCCGTGTTCCATTTCTTCACCTCATTAATTTTTGCTATCAAGATAGCCCTGTAAGATCATCATAGCTGCCATTTTATCGATGACTTTCTTGCGCTTTTTCCGGCTGACATCAGCTTCTAGCAGGACACGCTCAGCCGCCATTGTTGTGAGACGCTCGTCCCACAAAACGGTTGGAACTGCAAATTGACTTTCAATCTCCTCGGCAAATTGCTTACTAGCTTCACCGCGGGGGCCAATTGTTCCATTCATATTTTTTGGCAGACCGATGACAACTTTACTTATACCATACTCTTTTATTATTTGACCAATTTCCTCAAATCCAAACTTATTTTTTTCTTCGTCGATTTTGAGGGTTTTGAGGCCCTGTGCAGTCCAGCCAAGCTCATCGCTTATGGCAATCCCTACTGTCTTAGAGCCTACATCTAATCCCATAATCCGCATTCTTTAACCCTCACGTTGTTGTTTTAAGTAGGATTTTACTAATTCTTCAATAATTTCGTCCCGTTCAAGCTTCCGAATAATGTTTCGAGCATCTCGATGACGTGGTATATAGGCAGGGTCTCCCGATAATAGATAACCAACAATTTGATTAATAGGATTATATCCCTTATCCTGTAGTGCCTCGTATACCTGGAATAGTACATCGTTCACATCATGCTCGATAGGATCTTCAGGAAAGTTGAATCTCATTGTTTTGTCAAATGAGCTCATTTCAAACACCTCGCATTTTTAGTAGAGGAGATAATTGTAATTACTAGTATTTACCTTCTACTTATTTTACACTAGTTTGTCTCATTATCAAATTGATTTTATCCATTCGTCAACGAATTGCAGGGCTGAATCAAGTTTTTCCGGGTCTTTACCCCCAGCCTGGGCCATATCTGGTCGACCGCCGCCGCCCCCGCCACATCGGGTGGCAACTTCTTTAATTAACTTACCAGCATGGTAGCCCTTATCAATTAAATCTTTTGTAACAGCAGAAATCAAGTTTACTTTCCCGTCATTTGCGCTGCCGAGCAAGATAACAGCTGATCCAAGCTTTTGCTTCAGGTCATCTGCCATATTTCGTAGATTATTCATATCGGCTGCCTGTACTCTAGCGGCTAAGACGGTTACCCCGTCAATTTCCTTTGCTTTTGAGACAAGATTTCCGGCTTCGATATTTCCTAGCTTGCTAGCAAGAGATTCGTTTTCACGTTGAAGCTGTCTCATTTCAGTCATCAATACTTCAATACGGTTAACAATCTCTTTCGGATTCGTTTTAAGCTTGTCAGCAGCTTCCTTTAATAAGCCCACCTGGTCGTTTAACAGCTGATAAGCAGATTCACCGGTAACCGCCTCAATCCTTCTTGTTCCAGCGCCAATTCCACTCTCTGAAACAATTTTGAACAATCCAATCACAGAGGTATTCGGAACATGGCAGCCACCGCAAAGCTCAAGACTATAATCTCCAACTTTAACAACGCGGACAATATCACCGTATTTTTCTCCGAAAAGAGCCATTGCCCCCATTTCCTTTGCTTCAGCAATAGGCTTTAAGCTAATATCTACTTCGATATTTCTCCAGATTTTTTCGTTAACGATTTTTTCAATTTCCTCTAATTCTTCCGGTTTCACTTGACCAAAATGCGAGAAGTCAAAACGAAGTCTGTCAGGTTCAACAAGTGATCCAGCTTGATTGACATGCGGACCTAAAATATCCTTTAAGGCTTGATGCAATAAATGGGTAGCTGTGTGATTTTTAATGATTTGCACACGATTTTCCTGGTTTACCTTCGCCTTCACCTTTGCATTTGTTGTTAACGTACCTGTTTGGACAACTGCCTTATGAAGGTTCTGTCCGTTTGGAGCTTTTTGAACATCCTTAATGAGGACGGTTACTCCGTCAGCCTCTAATAAACCCCGGTCAGCAATTTGACCGCCGCTCTCCGCATAGAAAGGTGTTTCATCAAGAATTAATTGAACCTCTTCCCCAGCAGCAGCGTCGTCAATTAATTCACCATGTTTAACGATACTAACAACTGTTGACTCTGACTGAAGCTGATTATATCCGACAAATTCACTTGAAACTTTAAGGTCACCAAGTACTCCACCTTGAACCTGCATCGAATCAACATCCTGGCGAGCAGCACGTGCACGTTCACGCTGCAAGTCCATTTCTGCTTCGAAGCCATCATGGTCAACCGTCATGCCTTCTTCTTCCGCATACTCTTCGGTCAATTCAACCGGAAATCCATAAGTGTCGTAAAGACGGAACACATCTGCTCCTGAAATAACTGAGCTGTTCTTTTCCTTTTCCTTTTTAATCACACTTCCAAGAATAGCAAGACCTTCATGAAGAGTTTCATGGAAGCGTTCTTCCTCATTCTTCATTACTTTTTGAATAAAAGCGGTTTTATCCTTTACCTCTGGATAGAAGTCAGCCATAATCTCACCGACAACGGGTACAAGCTCAAACATAAATGGACGATGTATGTTAATTTGTTTTGCATAGCGGACAGCGCGGCGCAAAAGACGGCGAAGAACATATCCACGCCCTTCATTAGAAGGTAATGCACCATCACCGACAGCAAACGCAACGGTACGAATATGGTCAGCGATGACTTTAAAAGCAACATCCTTCTCTTTATTGGCCCCGTAAGTTACCCCTGAAATTTCTTCCGTGGCACGAATGATCGGCATGAAAAGGTCAGTATCAAAATTGGTTGGTACGTTTTGAACAACAGAGGCCATTCTTTCTAGGCCCATCCCAGTATCAATGTTTTTCTTTGGAAGCGGAGAATAGGTTCCGTCTGGGTTATGGTTGAATTGTGAGAATACTAAGTTCCATACTTCGAGATAACGGTCATTTTCACCGCCAGGATATAGTTCAGGATCTGTCGGGTCATCCCCGTACTCTGGTCCGCGATCATAGAAAATCTCCGTATTAGGACCGCTTGGACCTTCTCCAATATCCCAGAAGTTGCCTTCCAGCCGAATAATACGCTCCTCTGGAATTCCAATTTTTTTATGCCAAAGATCAAACGCTTCATGATCTTCCGGGTGGATCGTAACAGAGAGAAGTTCAGGATCCCAGCCAATCCACTTTTTATCTGTTAAAAACTCCCAAGCCCATTCAATCGCTTCCTCCTTGAAATATTCGCCGATAGAGAAATTGCCGAGCATTTCAAAGAAGGTATGATGGCGGGCCGTTTTTCCTACATTTTCAATATCATTCGTTCGAATTGATTTTTGAGCATTTGTTATTCTTGGATTGGCAGGGATTACACGTCCATCAAAATATTTCTTTAATGTTGCTACCCCGCTGTTAATCCAAAGTAAGGTCGGGTCCTCATGCGGAACAAGTGATGCACTCGGTTCAATGGCATGTCCTTTTTCTTGGAAAAAGTCTAAAAACAGCTTACGTATTTGTGAACCAGTTAAGTTTTTCATAGCTATACGCCTCCTATTAATTATTTAGTCGTTTTTAAAAAAGAATACAAAAAAGCCCTCATCCCCTAACAGGGACGAGAGCTTGTCTCGCGGTACCACCCTGATTATGAACACAAAAAGCTTATGTATCCACCTCTCAAAAATGCCTTAACGCGGCAACAACGGCAGTGATTAGCTGCACTCTGGATTAGCTTTCTGTTATCCTTCACCCTAGAACCTCTTGCAGCCGTGGAGGTCCCTCTCTTTTAAGATGGACTATAACATACTTATTCCTTCAACATTTTAGTACAATATTCTATATGTGGATTATAGCTACACGAAAAACGTTTGTCAATCATTGAAAGCGGTATAAATCTAAGAAGGTGAAAAGTGATTTTTGGCATGAATAACCGCTACTTTTAAAACTACAAGAACCGGAACACCTAGGATCATTCCGATTATTCCTCCCATTTCCCCACCTGCTGTTAGTGCGAGCATAATCATTAACGGGTGCATATGCAGGCTCCTGCCTACGATATATGGCGATAATATATTCCCTTCAAGGAATTGCAGACTAAAGACTATGATTAGAGTAATAATCACTAATTTCACTGACGAAGTAGCTGCGATAATGACTGCTGGAACAGCACCAATGATTGGTCCGAAATAGGGAATAACATTCGTTGCCGCAATAATCAATCCTAGCAGCAGTGGATATTTTAAATGAAAAATCCAAAACAATAAAGCAGATAAACTGCCGATAATCGCGCATACCAGCAGCTGCCCCCGAATGTAACTTCCTAAAGACACGTCTAGTTCTCTAAGAAAACGTGCACCTGAGTGCCTCCATTTCTTAGGTGTCATATACCACACCGCACGTTTAATTAATGGGAAATCCTTTAACATGTAAAAGGCAATAAACGGAATGATCACAATAATGAGTGCAGAATTCAAAAAGTTCAGCAGCGTGTCTATTATAATGGTGAGCAGGGAGTCTAATTTATTCTCAAATGCATTAACACCGTCATTCAATTTTTCCTGCAGACCATCTGGCCACCTGCGTGTATGTGTTTGCAGCGCGTTAATATATTCCCGGTAATGCTCTGCTAGTAAGGGTGCACTTTCTGCAAGATCCCTTAATTGTGCAATGAATATAGGAATCCCTTTATAGAGTGAAAAACCAACTCCACCAAAAAATAAAATGTAAATAAAAAAGATTGCTAATCCGCGGTGAAGCCCCTTATCATGCAGTTTTTCAACGATTGGATGTAAAAGATAGGTAATAAATCCTCCAATTAAAAAAGGAAAGAGGACAATGAATACGATTTGTAGAACGGGAAGCCATACAAACCGAATTTTAAAGAAAATATAAATGGCAAATAGTAAAAGAAGCAAAAAGCCAATTCGATAAAACCATTTCATCCGGATATCCAACGTACTGCCTCCTTTATTATTTTTAGTCTTGGAGACATTTGCTGGAATTATTCACAGATGCTAAAATCCCCCCTCTTTAGAGGGGGGATCGGTATTAGAATAAAGCTCGTTTTACTTTTCTTGTCATTCTTTTCATTTGTCGGCCCGACATCATATTATTCCTTTGGGCAATATTATAAGCAGCCACACCCACACCAAACGCAATAGCAGAAGTCATCATTTTGTTCATTACGTCTCACCTCTTTAGTTAGTTTGACAAAGCTGTTCTAACTGTCTAGCTCACGACATTCAGCCGGGTTCGCCTTCTTATAGGGTGTAACGACGTTCTTCTTCTTCAAACAAGTCATCTAATGAACTGAGTGAACCGTCTTCTTCAACCTGGTGAGTATTGATTATACCTTTACCAAGTGACAATTCGATAAAACAATTCCAGCAATAATATTGGTTTATACCGATCTTACCAATATCTTTACTTTGACAATTAGGACACTTTAACATGGAAAGACACCTCACGTAAGATTCGCTAGTTAGAACGCCTCGTTCTAACTTGATCAACTACGCCTCAGGACCATCTTGGAGGTCGCTATATGGCAAGTTTTCAGATACGTCTACGATGATGGCATCTTTTCCAATCGCAGGGGGCTTCCGGGATTGAATCACTTGTTTCCCTTCTGTAAGATCCGAAAAGAAACCATCCGTTGTTTCGTACCCTACGATTGTGCCCAATTCTTCCTGAAAATATACATCCTCTAACAACCCTAGAGATTCACCGCTTTTGGATAGAATCATTTTTCCATTTAAGGAATGCTGGTGTGTCAGGGTATATTCAGCTGTTGTTTTACACTTTGCTAAATGGTCATGGTCTTCAATCATAACTCCATCCCAGCCAAAAGATGATACATCGTGAATGTCCAAAAAATAGGTTTGTTTGAAGAATACGCCTTTTTTAACTAAAAGGCCTTTTACCATGCCGTCTTTTGTAATACAAAGGTCAGTTACTTCGCCAATTTTCGTGCCGCTGACCGTTTCATATACAGGCTGCCCTTTTAATAAAGAAAATGTTCGCAGAGTGTCCCACCTCCTGTGAACATTTATAGTGTCAGTCAATTGTTAGGAAATCATAAGGTGTAAGGTTTTCCATCCCAATCATTGGGTCAACCTGCATTAATAATTCTTCTGCAGGTAAGTCCTTTCCAGACCCATTTAAAGGTTGATTATCATGTTGCTGGACAATGGTTTCCTGCAGTTTTTGGCATAAAGTGGTTAGCCGGCTTTGCTCATCTGCCCTTTCGATCCCCATTCGGAGGGCATCCTCTTCACCGCAAATAATTAATGATTGTTTACTTCTTGTAATAGCGGTGTAAATAAGGTTTCTTCTCAACATCCGGTAATAGCTTCTTGTTATCGGCAAAATAACAATCGGAAACTCACTGCCTTGGGACTTATGTACGGAGCAGCAATAGGCAAGCGTAATTTGATTCAAGTCTTGCTTTGTATACGTTACTTCATTGCCCTCAAAGGAAATTAAAATCATATCCTGTTTTTCTGTATTTTCCTTTGCATAAAAAATGGAAACAATTTCTCCAATATCACCATTAAACACATTCTTTTCAGGCTGGTTAACAAGTTGAAGAACCTTATCGCCGATTCGGTATTTCACTTCACCATAAGCAATCTCTTTCCGAGAGCCATCTGAATTCGGATTGAAAATTTCTTGAAGCAATCCATTTAAGCGATCAATGCCAGCCGGACCTTTATACATCGGTGCCAGAACCTGGATATCCCTAGCTGTATAACCTTTGCTTTTTGCATTATCTGCTACTTTTTCAACAACCTGAGCAACTTGAGCAGTTGAGCATCTAATAAAAGAACGATCCCTCTGCTTCATTGTGATATCAGGCGGTAAAAATCCTTTTTTAATCTCATGAGCCAGTTCGATAATCGATGAACCTTCAGCTTGTCGATAGATATCCGTTAGTCTTACCGTTGGGACTCGTTCAGATTGAAGCAAATCCTTTAATACTTGCCCAGGCCCCACAGAAGGAAGCTGGTCCTCGTCACCGACTAAAATCACTTGAATATTTTCAGGCAATGCCTTGAACAACTGATTAGCAAGCCAAATGTCAAGCATGGAGGTTTCATCTACGATGATAATTTTCCCCTCTAAAGGGGTTGTTTCATCATGACCAAAACCTTCTGTCCCATTAAACCCAAGCAAGCGATGAATCGTTACTGCGGGCAGTCCAGTCGATTCACTCATTCTTTTAGCTGCTCTTCCCGTTGGCGCGGCAAGCAGAAATGGAAATGGCTCATTTTTCTTCTGGTAGTCTTTAGGATTTAAGGAACAGCCATGCAGTTCGGCATATAGTTCAACAATCCCCTTAATAACAGTAGTCTTACCCGTACCTGGACCGCCTGTTAAAATCAGCATAGGTGACATTAATGCTGTTTGAATCGCTTCCCTTTGGGTTGGTGCATATTGAACCTTTATTCTTTCCTCAAGATCCCCAAGAGCAAGTAGGAATTCAGACTCTGGAAATTGATCTTGATATTCTGTTTGTTCAAGGATTCGATTGATACTCGAAACGAGCCCTTTTTCAGCAAAGTAAAGGGACGGTAAATACACACGCTTGTCTTCACCTATTACTTTTCCCTCTTCCTCGAGCTTAATCAGCTCATTACTGATATCAATAAACTCAATTTGATCACGCTTATTCTCTTCGAGCAGTCTTTGCACCTGAACAAGTAAATCCTCGACATGGATATAGACATGTCCCGTCTGCATACTTTCACTTTCAAGAGTATACAGACAAGCTGCCTTAATCCGGTCTGGATGGTTCCCAGAAATCCCTAGTTGATAGCCAAGCTCATCTGCCCTGCCAAACCCTATACCTTCGATGCTTTCGACTAACTGATAGGGGTTTTTTTGAATGATTTGCAAGGTATCATCCTTATATACCTGATAAATCCGCATAGAGATTTGTGGACCAAAACCATACTGATTTAATGCCACCATGACCTGCTCGAGACCTTGATGCTCCATCAGCGTGTCATAAAGCAGTTTCGCCTTATCTGGAGGGAGTTTTGGAATCGAATCAAGCAGGGACGGCTGATTTAGTATTTTTGAGATGGCATTTTCACCTATAGTGGTTACGATGTTCTCGGCTGTCTTTTTCCCAATCCCCTTAAACATTTCACTTGATAAATAAGAGATAACACCCTGCTTAGTCTGAGGAATATCCTTGCGAAAATGGTTCGTTTGAAATTGAAGGCCGAATTTTGGATGATCCTTAAATTCACCAAAGAAGATATAGGTCTCCTGCTCATGAATTTTCGGAAAATATCCTGTGATGACTGCTTCTTTGTCATCATAATCATCATTCGTTTCCTCAACCCGAATCCTTAGAACTGAATATAGGTTTTGCTCATTATGAAAAATCGTTACAAGATGTTTTCCTTTTACATACTTCCCCTGTTCAGTAAACAAATCAAGCGATTCCTGCTTGTCCATGTGACTCCCTCCTTTCATTGCAGTCTTATATTATTGATTTTTTTCGATTAGTTTCTTCGCATGACCTGCCAACAGGTGATCTGGCTGGATCTCAAGTGCCAGATTGAACATCTCCAATGCCTTCGCTCCGTTTTCCTTGAAAGCATAACAAACACCTATATTATAAAAAGCATCCGAATGCTCTGAATCCAATTCAACACATTTTTCTAATTGGACAATCGCTTCATCGATCAGCTCAAGCTGTGCAAGACAGAGCCCATATTGAAAGCGTGCTTCAGCATCGTCTTCACTCAGTTCAACACTTCTTTGTAAATAAGGAAGAGCAAATTTCCCTTGCTCCATCTGAACAAGCGTTAACCCTAGCATAAAGTAATTATCACTTGTTTCTAGTCCTTTTTTCATCGCAGTCTCAAACATCTTTTTAGCTTGGTCTAATTGTTCGTTGCTAAAATAGATGTTTCCCGCACTATAATAGGCTACTGCCGCTGAATCGTCTAATTGAATGGCACGCTCATAGAATTTCAAGGCTTTATCATCGTCGCCTACGGCAGATAATACGTTTCCAAAATTGATATAGGCAATTGGATCTACCGGATTCTCTTCAATTAATTCATTGAAGATTTTCGCCGCCTCTTCCCACTTACCTTCTTGCATGTATTGTACACCTAATTGGTTTTTATCCATTTCTTCTTCACTCCGTTCTAATTGAGAGTATAACATATTTAACTGGGTTTCTAATGGTCAATTTAGGTTTCTATATGGGATAAAGATATCGTTAAAAATCCCTGACTCCGGTTTGGAATCAGGGAAAGTTTACCCTACATATGTTAGCCTTTCGGCACCTTTATAAACTTCGTCAATCGTACCTCCTCCAAGACATTCGTCACCATTGTAAAAAACAACAGCTTGTCCAGGAGTGATTGCCCGAGTCGATTCAGCAAAAAGCACTTCGACCTTTTTGTTCTCTAAAAGCCTTACCGTTACTTTGTGGTCTTCCTGACGGTAACGGAATTTTGCCGTACATTGGAATTCTGCTGGTATCTCCTGATTGGAGACCCAGTTAACATCCACAGCAATAAGAGAGTCGGAATAAAGCTTTTCATTATGAAAACCTTGACCCACATATAAAATATTCCGTTTTAAATCCTTGCCTATCGCAAACCACGGTTCACCTGAACCACCGATTCCCAGCCCATGGCGTTGACCGATTGTATGGTACATTAAACCTTCGTGCTTACCCATCACAACACCGTCAAGTGTCTCCATATTTCCAGGCTGCGCTGGAAGATATTGACCTAGGAATTCTTTAAAATTCCGCTCTCCGATAAAACAAATCCCCGTACTATCCTTTTTCGTTGCTGTTGCAAGGTTAGCTTCCTTAGCAATTTCACGGACTCGAGGCTTTTCAAGATTACCAATTGGGAACATGACCTTGCTAAGCTGGTCCTGTGACAGCTGATTTAGAAAATACGTTTGGTCTTTATTTTCATCTAAACCGCGAAGCATTTTGTATTCACCATCACGGAACTCAACCTGCGCATAGTGACCTGTTGCCAAATAATCTGCACCCAAATTTATCGCATGCTCAAGAAAGGCTTTAAATTTGATTTCCTTGTTACACATTACATCTGGATTCGGAGTTCTTCCCGCTTTATATTCATCTAAGAAATAAGTAAATACCTTATCCCAATATTGTTTTTCAAAATTGACAGCGTAATACGGTATACCAATTTGATTGCAAACACGAATGACATCATTATAATCCTCGGTTGCAGTACAAACACCGTTTTCATCTGTATCATCCCAGTTTTTCATAAAGATCCCGATCACATCATAGCCCTGCTGTTTTAAAAGCAGCGCAGCAACGGAGGAGTCAACTCCACCTGACATGCCGACAACAACCCTTGTGTTTTTTGGATCTATTCTTTCCATGAAGTATTTCACCTCTCTTAATCTAAACCTTCTTGCATTTATTTTTTTAGACGAGAAACTATTTTTGCCGTTTCTTCGGCCGCTTTAATGATTTGTTCTTTTGTTGTAGAAAAACCGAAGCTAAAACGGATCGAATTCAATAATCGTTCTGAGTCTTTTCCAAACATAGCAACCAAGACATGGGAAGCCTCAACAGAACCAGCCGTACAAGCAGACCCACTTGAAACAGCAATACCTGCTAAATCAAGATTTACAAGCATGGCTTCCACATTTGTTCCTGGAAAGCTTAAGTTTAATACATGCGGCAAAGATTTTTCAAGCATTCCGTTTATCTCGAACTCTACCCCTTGCTCGGTCAAATGCTGAACAAGTAATTGTTTGTAGCTGAGAAACTGTTCCCGCTTTGACATCCGCTCTTTTTCTGCTATTTTCACGGCCTCTTGGAAGCCGACAATTGATGCAACATTTTCAGTACCGGCACGTCTTTTCCGCTCCTGGTCACCGCCAAATGTTCGCGGCTGCAGCTTCACTGTATCTCTTGCATATAGAAAACCAATTCCCTTTGGACCATTAATTTTATGAGCTGAGACAGAAAGTAAATCAATCGCTAACTCATTCACATCGATTTGCTCCAAGCCATACGCTTGAACAGCATCCGTATGAAATTTTGCTTGATGGTCTTTTAAAAGCAGTCCAATTTCCTTAATTGGCTGGATGGTTCCTACTTCGTTGTTGCCGAACATAATGGAAACTAGAATCGTGTCCTCCCGCAGCGAAGCACGCAATTCATCAAACCTAATAACCCCAGTTTCGTCAACCGATAAATAGGTTACCTCAAAGCCCAGTTTCTCAAGCCTATGACAAGCATGGAGAACAGCATGATGCTCACTTTCTGTGGTGATAATATGCTTTCCATTATGCTGATAGCTTTCAGCAACTCCAAATAAGGCCATATTATCAGCTTCGGTGCCACCGCTTGTGAAAACAATTTCGTTTTCCTTAGCTCCGATACTGCGTGCCAAGATTTCCCGTGCTTGGTCAATATTGTGCCGTGCTTCCCTGCCAAATGAATGGATACTGGAGGGATTTCCAAAGGTGTTGTTCATGACAAGCATCATTTTTTCAATTACCTCAGGACGCATCGGACTTGTAGCCGCATGGTCGAGATAGATCCGTTCCATATTTCCACCTTCAATCTAAATAATCCTTATTATGCATAACCATTAAATATAAAACATATAACCGTCGACTTCTCCGTCTTCGCTGTGGCTAGAAAGGTCTTCAAGCGTTGTATTGTCGAGAACCCCTTTGATGGCATCACGGATGCGGATCCAAAGTTCGCGCTGTGCCGGCTCCTCATCTTCAATTCCTTCGACAAGTGTGATCGGTCCTTCAAGGACACGAATGACATCACCAGCGGTAATGCTAGTCGGTGCATCTGCCAGAATATAACCCCCGTATGCCCCGCGGATACTTTTCACTAAACCAGCGTTTCGTAAGGGTGCAATTAATTGCTCAAGGTAATGCTCTGATAATTGGTTAGCCTGGGCAATAGCTTTTAGTGATGTTGGACCTTCACCATGATTTTTTGCCAGTTCGATCATAATCGTAAGACCGTACCTTCCCTTTGTAGAAATTCTCATTTTACAGCACCTCTTTATATTTTTAAAAATTTTTTGTTTGATGTTAAATACACAGTAACTTGATAGGCATTAGCTATTATAGCATATTGTACTTTAATATGCTTTTTGAAGAGAACATGATAGAGTAGAATCAAATCATTTATATATGTGGAGAGATTTGTTATGCAACAAAAACCACTCGCATTTCGAATGCGGCCAAGAACAATTGAAGAAGTAGTCGGACAACAGCATTTAGTAGCTGATGATAAAATTATTGCCCGAATGGTAAAGGCGAAACAACTAACATCCATGATTCTTTATGGTCCCCCTGGAATCGGCAAGACCTCCATAGCCAGCGCGATTGCCGGCAGTACGAAATACGCTTTTCGAACGCTTAATGCGGTCACGAATAATAAGAAGGACTTGGAAGTTGTGGCAGCTGAGGCGAAAATGTCTGGGAAGGTCATCTTATTGTTAGATGAAGTGCATCGCCTGGATAAGGGAAAACAGGATTTCCTCCTTCCCTACTTGGAGAATGGCATGATTACCCTAATTGGAGCGACAACGAGCAATCCCTATCACGCCATCAATCCCGCAATCCGCAGCCGCTGCCAAATCTTCGAGCTAAAGCCGCTTACAGCAGATGAAATTAAACAAGCACTTCTCCGGGCAATGGCAGATGAGGAGCGGGGCTTTGGTAGAGATAAGATCGAAATTTCAGAAGAAGCTTTGCAGCATTTTGCTAATGCCTCAAACGGTGATGTTAGAAGTTCTTTGAATGCCCTTGAGCTTGCAGTTCTTTCTACTGATCGTGACGAAGACACTATTACTCATATTAGTCTGCATACTGCTGAAGAGTGTATGCAAAAGAAGAGCCTCGGGTCCGATAAAGATGGTGATGGTCATTACGACGTGCTATCCGCATTCCAAAAATCGATTCGCGGAAGTGATGTGAATGCAGCATTACATTATCTTGGGAGATTAATAGAAGCAGGCGACCTGATTAGTATTAGTCGCAGGTTGCTGGTTATTGCCTACGAAGATGTGGGCCTGGCTAATCCTCAAGCTGGAGCTAGAACCCTAGCCGCAATTGAAACCTGTGAAAGAATCGGTTTTCCAGAGGGGAGAATCCCTCTTGCCAATGCTGTAATTGAATTATGCCTATCACCGAAATCAAATTCAGCCATCTCCGCCATTGATGCTGCCCTGGCTGATATTCAAAAAGGTATCCTTGGGGAAGTTCCAGACCACCTGCGAGATGCCCATTATAAAGGGGCGAGGGAACTCGGCAGAGGGATTGATTACTTATTTCCACATGATTATGAATCAGGCTGGGTCCCACAGCAATACCTGCCAGACCGGTTGAAGCACAAGAAATACTATGTACCAAAGAAAACCGGTAAATTTGAACAAGCACTAGCCATGGTCTATGAAAAGCTGATGAGAAAAACTTAGCATTCGCCAGGTCCTTAAGGCGAGTGCCATAGTTTTTATTATACCTTCCTAATAGGCCGAAAAAAAAAAGTAACCTCAAGCACAATTACTGGAGGTTACTTTTTTTCGTCAACTAAGCAGCTACATCCCGCTTTTTAAACACAAGGAATGCCAATAGCTGAAAAATCGAAAAATAAATGAACAGCATGATGAGGGAGAACGACATTGTCATCCCCTCGACAAGTGGAGCACCTTCTACATATTGCATTAGATTGGTATTTGCAAATAAGCTGTATTTGGCCCAATCATACCTTAAGGAAATAATTGCAGTAAAGGTGGAACCGGTAAACATTAAGAATAATGACAGTCCAATTGCGATCGAGCCGCTCCTAAAAACAGATGAAATCATGAACGCCATTGTGGCTAGCATGATCATTTCAACTGAGCTCAGCCCATAGTGAATGAATAAATGAACAACGATGTTTTGCTCTACTACTTTTCCATCTACATAATTTAAATAAGGAAGCGGGCTTGCCGGCGCACCGAAGAGGATGGCTCCGACGAGAGCGGAAAACCCAAACAAAACGACCAACATAAATATGGCAAACAATAATACCATAATATATTTTGATAATAAGATCTTCGTTCGATTAATCGGCCGAATTAATAGTAACTTGATTGTCCCCCAGTTAAACTCACTTGCAACGATCCCTGAGGAAATAATAATTGTAAAGACTCCCGCTAGTAAAATTAACTCAGAGCTTTCTTTTACAAACGTCCAGACATTATATTTTTCCCGAAAAGGAATGTCATGCTCTAGCCGGTATTCATTTATCGCAATTTGCTGTTTATAATAATCCTGCTCCATCTTCACTCGACTTGATTCCAGCTGTCTTTGTAAAGCTTGATTCTCTTGCTGAAGCACCTGTTTCCAATTTCCCTCTTCCTGATTTGGAATCGCACTTACGTCTTGGTATTTAATAAAACCACTGCTGACTGCTATGATCAGCAAGACAATTCCGATCATGACATACGTTCCGGTTCTTCTGAAAACTTTCATCCATTCATTTCGTATTAAATTAACCATTGTTTTCTACCCCCTTGTCTCCCGTAACTTCAAGGAAGCGGTCTTCCAATGTTTTTGAAACTTCCTTTATACCAAAAATCTCAATATCCTCTGAAACAAACAAGTTAACAAGCTTTGGCACTTCTGACTTCGTTATTTCAACAATTATTCCGTTTCGAGAACGATTAGCTGCAATAGAAGGATAGCTGGTTTGCAGGACTAGCAACGCCTTGTCAATAGGGAGTACCTCAAATTCAAAACGTGCGTCCTTATCTTGTACAAAATCTTCGACCAACTGGACATCGACCAGTTTTCCATTTTGGATAATGCCAATCCGGTCACACATCATTTCCATTTCTGAAAGCATGTGGCTGGAAACAATAACGGCCATCCCTTTTTCTCTTGCAAGAAAACGGATATGATCACGAATTTCTCTTATACCCGCTGGGTCTAGACCATTGGTTGGTTCATCTAATATTAGCACCTTCGGATCATGTAATAGGCATTGAGCTAAGCCTAATCTCTGCCTCATCCCTAAAGAGTAGGTTTTAACCTTATCATGAATCCGGTCTGTTAAGCCAACGAGCTCCACGACTTCACTGATTTTTTCCTTCGTGATTCCTTTTGTCATCCGCGCATAATGAACAAGATTTTGCTGCCCGCTTAAAAATTTGTACATTTCTGGGTTTTCAACGATTGCCCCTATCGGTCTCACCGCATCTTCAAACTTGGTTTGGATACTTGAACCATCAATGATGATATCGCCGGAGGTAACGCCCATAAGCCCGACTATCATGCGAATCGTTGTTGTTTTACCAGCACCATTAGGGCCGAGGAAGCCAAAAACCTCTCCTTTATAAACCTCAAAACTAATTTCATCTATAATAGTTCTGCCTTTGATTACTTTTGTGACATCTTTTAGTGTAATAATGGATTCCAACGTATTGCTCCCCTCTCATGCCATTTTTCTCCTGTAAAAAGTGTACCTTATAATAGGTGAATTTTCCTTAAAAATATGGCTCTGTTCCTATACGGGTTTTAAGTGACCTCTTTGGCTGGAGTTTTTCTTAATCAGGTCACTTATTCGAATAGCCCCTTCTAGTACCCCAAAAAACAAAAAAATCCCGAACATTTATGTCCAGGATTCTCGAATTATTTTTTCTCATCAGATACTCGGTTTATTTTGATGTCAGAGAGTATTTCTTTAACAACATAGCTTGCCATAATGAGTCCACAAGCAGATGGTACAAAAGCATTTGATGAAGGTGGCATTTGGGCCTTACGAATTGGGGCATTTTCATTCCCTACTTCTTTCCGAACATCCTCGCGAATCACAATTGGGCTTTCATCAGAAAAGACAACTGGAATTCCCTTAAGGATTCGATCTTTACGCAGTTTAGTCCGAATAACCTTTGCAAGTGGGTCTGTGTGAGTTTTTGATATATCAGCAATGCGGAAGCGTGTTGGATCCATTTTATTAGCAGCACCCATACTTGAAATGATTGGGATCTTCCTCTTTAGGCATTCTTTCATTAAGTGAATTTTATAGATAATGGTATCAGAAGCATCAACCACAAAGTCTAAACCGTAACTAAAAAATTCTTCAAATGTCTCTTCTGTATAAAACATTTTCAAAGCGATGACTTCACAATCAGGATTAATATCCTTGATTCGCTCTTTCATAAGGTCCGCTTTTGGTTTTCCCACAGTGGAAAGTAGTGCAATAAGCTGGCGGTTTACATTGGTTATATCAACATTATCCTTGTCCACCAACACTAAACGTCCTACACCTGAACGGGCCAGTGCTTCGGCAGCAAAGGACCCGACGCCCCCAATTCCTAAAACAGCAACCGTGCTGTTTTTCATTTTATCTAGTCCTTCTTTTCCAATGGCAAGTTCATTACGAGAAAATTGATGCAGCATAGGATCCTCCATATTTCAGTTCGAATTCATTTTATTATCTATCATTATCATTTACCCTAAAAAAATATAACATACCTATCTATAAAAACAAGTATCCTAATAGGAATTGTATAAATAATCCACAAAAAATAAAAATAGCCCCCTGCTATGCAGGAGACTATTTTTATAAGGGTCCCAATGATGCCGTCGCTCTTAGTTCCTTCTTTTGATCCCGCATCTGAGCAGGTGGGTGTCCTGTTCTTGGTATTTGTAAGTCCCTTTTACCGTATAGGTTGGGGCATTTACGCAACCAGGAAACTAAAGACTCCCGAAGAAATAATGTTGGTCAAAAGTTAGGTAATACAACGCACATTTCAGGACACTTATTGATTGGTTTTATAATAACATAAAATCGAAAGCCCATCAAGTATTTATGAAAGCGTTTCATTACCCTTTATTTGGTAGATTTAGTGACAAATTGAGTTCTTTTAATTGTGCCTCTGATACTTCTCCTGGCGCATTTGTCAACAAACAGCTTGCACTAGCCGTCTTCGGAAACGCGATGGTGTCCCTTAAGTTTGTGCTGCCAGCAAGGAGCATAACGAGACGGTCTAAGCCTAGCGCAATCCCGCCATGTGGCGGTGTACCATATTCAAATGCATTTAATAGGAATCCGAATTGTTCCTTTGCTTCCTCTGGAGTGAAGCCAAGAATACTAAACATTTTTTCCTGAACCGCGCGTTCAAAAATTCTTAGTGAACCGCCACCAAGTTCATAACCGTTCAGAACAAGGTCATAGGCTTGGGCACGCACTTTTGAAGGGTCAGAATCCAAAAATTCTAGGTCTTCTCTAACAGGCATCGTAAATGGATGATGCGCCGCATAATAACGGCCTTCCTCCTCATCATACTCTAAAAGCGGCCAATCCGTTATCCATAAGAATTGGAACAGGCTTTGATCAATTAATTCTAATTCTTTACCTAGCCTCATTCTCAGGGCACCAAGGGCGTCGGCCACAACATTCTTCTTGTCAGCGACAAATAACAATAAATCACCGTCTGTCGCTTCTAAAGTAGAAACGAGGGCATTCGCTTCTTCGCCAGCAAAGAATTTAGCAATTGGTCCTTTTAGTCCTTCTGCATCTACCTTAAGCCAAGCTAAGCCTTTGGCACCATACACCGCAACAAACTCTGTTAAAGCATCAATATCCTTACGTGAATACTTATCAGCAGCACCTTTAACATTGATTGCTTTCACTTGCCCGCCATTTGCAACTGCAGCGGAAAATACTTTAAAGCCAGAATCTTGTACAATCTCTGAAAGGTCCACAAGTTCAAGGCCAAAACGGGTATCCGGCTTGTCAGAACCAAATCGGCTCATTGCTTCATCGTAGGACAATCTTGGGAAAGCTGCTGGAATATCAACACCTTTTACTTCCTTCATTAATCCAGTCATCATACTTTCCATCATGCTCATAATATCTTCTTGACTTAAGAAGCTTGTTTCAATATCAATTTGTGTAAATTCAGGCTGACGGTCTGCACGCAAGTCTTCGTCCCGGAAACAGCGGGCAATTTGGTAGTAACGCTCAATGCCGCCTACCATAAGTAGCTGCTTAAATAATTGCGGTGATTGCGGCAATGCATAAAACTCACCAGGATGAACTCGGCTTGGAACTAAGTAGTCACGAGCGCCTTCTGGTGTACTTTTTGTTAAAATAGGTGTTTCGATATCTAAGAAGCCTTCAGAATCTAAGAAGTCTCTGATTTTCTTTGTTACTTGGTGGCGCATTTTTAATGTTTCAAAAATAGCCGGACGTCTGAAATCTAAATAGCGATATTTTAGACGGACATCTTCTGAAGCATCTGTTTTATTAGAAATCATAAACGGGGGTGTTTTTGCCTCGTTGATGATGGTTACCTTTTCAACATACACTTCAATTGTTCCCGTTTTTAAGTTTGGGTTCACTGTAGAAGTATCACGTGCCACCACTTTCCCTTGAATATCAAGAACATATTCATTCCGAATACTTTCAGCTATTTCCAGAGCATCCTTTGATGTATCTGGATTAAAAACAACCTGAACAATTCCTGTACGGTCACGAAGGTCGATGAAAATGAGACCTCCTAGATCCCGGCGTTTTTGAACCCAGCCTTTTAATGTTACTTCTTCCCCAATTGCGGTCTCGGGAACCTCACCGCAGAAAAATGATCTACCGTACATAAATAAATTCGCTCCTTACTCTCTCAATTCTTTGAATTGCTGTACAAAATCTGCTAAGTCCACTTCTACTTGTTCACCTGTAGCCATATTTTTAAGATTAATTTTATTATTCTTCAGTTCCGTGTCGCCAAGAACAGCAACAAACTTTGCTTTAAGGCGATCGGCTGATTTAAACTGTGCTTTAATTTTTCGATCCAGATAATCTCTCTCAGCTGAAAAGCCAGCCAGACGCAGCTGCTGCAATAGACCCACTGTGTAGTCCTTGGCTTCTTCTCCTAGTGCTGCTAGGTAGCAATCGATTTCTTCATTAATTTCAAGCTCGACCCCTTCAGCTTTCAGTGCAGCAATAAACCGTTCAATACTAAGCGCAAAGCCAATTCCCGGAGTTTCCGGTCCGCCGATTTCCTCTGCTAAGCCGTTATATCTGCCGCCCCCGCACAAGGTTGTAATCGCTCCAAAGCCTTCCGCATCGCTCATGATTTCAAATGCCGTGTGGTTATAGTAATCTAAACCACGCACCAAGTTCGGATCAACAACAAACGGAACGTCTAATTGAGTTAAATACGCCTGTAATTTTTCAAAATAGTTTTTTGAAAAATCATTCAAGTAATCAATAATGGACGGTGATGATTTCATTAACTCGTGATCATGGTCTTGCTTGCAGTCCAATATTCTCAACGGATTTTTTTCAAGACGATTTTGACAGTCGTTGCAAAACTCATCAATCCGCGGTTTAAAGTGATCAACTAATGCATTACGGTGAGCGGTCCGGCTGTCTTTATCTCCGAGGCTGTTCACCACCAGCTTTAGTTTCTTAAGGCCCATTTCCCTGTAAAGGTTCATGGCAAGGGAGATAACCTCTGCATCAATTGCTGGGTCATTACTGCCAAGCGCCTCGATACCGAACTGTACAAACTGACGGAAGCGGCCTGCCTGCGGACGTTCGTAACGGAACATCGGTCCCATATAATAAAGCTTTACTGGCTGGTTTGGATAACCAAACATCTTCTTCTCAACGAAAGACCTTACAACCGCTGCCGTCCCCTCCGGTCGAAGCGTAATACTCCTGCCCCCTCGGTCCTCGAAGGTATACATTTCCTTCTGAACAATGTCAGTCGTATCTCCTACACCTCGTAAAAAAAGATCGGTATGCTCAAAAATAGGTGTCCTAATTTCTTGATATTGATATTTTTCACAAAGCTCTCGCGCTTTGGCTTCAATCAGCTGCCATTTTTCTACCTCGCCAGGCAGAATGTCTTGAGTACCTCTCGGAATGCTAATCGACATGGCTAATTCCTCCCTTTGTTTTTTATGTAAATGAGTATTTTTATAAAATAAAAAAACTCCCGTCCCTTGTATTAAATACAAGGGACGAGAGTTTAGATCCCGCGGTGCCACCCTAGTTGAAGCGCTAAAAAAGCACTTCCTCTTTTACAGTTAACGCCTGCTCACGTTCTTCTCCTACTAAGCCCGAGCTGTTTCAGAGAGAAGCCTTCGGAGTGTTCATTCATTAAGTATCATGTAGAAATGCTTTCAGCCAGGACATTTCTTCTCTTTTCATGTTTTAGCTTAACTACTATGCTCCATCATTGGTTATAACTATTCATTATCCTGCATTAACGGGTAGTAAGATAAAGCCAAAATGCCCGTAAAAGCCCGATTAGTTCAACTAACAATCAGTGGGATAGACCGCAAACTGATTGAAGTTTCACTTTATTTATATTATATTACGGAGCATTGTTGCTGTTGTCAAGCAGGTTTTAGCCTCTTTCTAAATGTTTTTTTAACTTTCTAACATCACCAATTGTCAATCCAAATTCAGACGCTAATTCATATGAGGTATTATTCTGTTCCTTTTGAATAAAATCATGAAAATCAACGCCAAATAGTCTGCTGTCCATTGATTGAATATTCATTCCCTTTTCACTAGCTCTCATCACACTCACCTCGTTCTCATCTTCTATCACTATTATTTCCAGTAGATTAAAAAACTTTCATGTGATTTGAGATTTTCATTTTAGCCGTTTTTTGACAATAAAGGAATGATTTTCAGCCATATTTACGGTAGAATAATAGGAAAGTGGTAAGGGGGGAGTAGATGACCAAGAAGATTAGCCTTCTTTTATTATGTTTATCCTTGATCCTCGGAGGTTTTTTACCTGTGGAAAAAACGTTGGCGGCAAATGCTACTATAACAATTGCAGCTGAGACGGTGAATATCCGAAGTGGACCTGGATTGAGCTATAAGCTTGTGAAGCAGGTAAAGAAGGGTGAAAAATTCATATTCAAAAAAGAACAGGGCGATTGGATTGAAATTGAGCTTTCAATTGGAAAAACCGGCTGGGTTGCTAACTGGGTTGTTACAAAAACAGGAGGCGAAAGTACACCCCCTTCTGGAACATCCATGAAAGCTACGGCTAAAGCCAATACGGATCAATTGCGAGTCCGCTCCGGTCCTGGAACAAACTTCCGCATTATTGGTAATTTAACTAAAGGACAAGCTATCACCGTACTTGCTGAAAATGAAAACTGGTTAAAAATTGAAGCTTCTTTTGGGGAAGGCTGGGTTTCAAGGCAGTATGTTGATATGAAGAGTACAACGAAGACAACCACTACTAAGACAGATCCCAACAGTATTGCGAATACAAAAGGGATGGTTACTGCTTTGTTAAATGTCCGTGATAAGCCTTCGTCTTCAAGTACTGTTGTTGGCAAGGTGGCAAGCGGCACGTCTATTAAGATTTTTTCCAAACAGAGCAATTGGCTGGAAATAGAGTTTAATGGGCAAAAAGCTTGGGTTAGTGCTGATTATGTTCAAACTGGCGAAAAAACTTCACAGGTCTCGGGTGGCAGTGGACCGATTGGAACGGTAACAGCAAGCAATCTAAGTGTACGAACTGATCCTTCGCTGGATTCTAGTGTCATCGGCTCTATTCAACAGGGGCAAACCTTTACGATAGTAGACGAAAAGAATAACTGGGTAAAAATCGAATACAAGCCGGGGACCTTCGGCTGGGCTGCAGGCTGGTACTTCAGCAAAGGTCAAAGTAAATCAACTGCCGCACCGAATGATAGTAAAATCACCATCTTACATAATGGGACAAATATAAGAAGCTCTGCCGATGGACAAGCCTCTGTACTCCTGAGAGCAAATGAGGGAGAGAGCTTTGCGATTAAAAGTGTAAAGAATGATTGGTATGAAATCACACTTGCAAATGGAGTCAGCGGATATGTAGCCGGATGGATTGTTACAACAAATACCTCTAGCTCTAGAATTGAAAAACAAGGTGCAGGAAGCTACTTAAAATATAAGACCATTGTCATTGATCCTGGGCATGGCGGTATTGATAACGGGGCTACAGGTGTTAATGGCACGCTTGAAAAAGAATTAACATTAAGAACAGCAAAGCTTCTCTCGGATAAGCTAAAGGCCGCTGGTGCGACTGTTTTTCTAACAAGAAGCAACGATTCGTTCCTTCCTCTTCCATCAAGGGTAAGAATTGCCAGCATCCACCAGGCAGATGCGTTTATTAGTTTGCATTATGATAGCAATTTAAACAGAAGTGTCAGAGGCATGACAGGCTATTATTATCATTCTTATCAAAAGCAACTTGCCGAGTATGTATACAATGCTGCCAATGCACAAACAAAGCTGAAAAGCCGAGGTGTCCGCCAAGGCAATTACCATGTCATTCGAGAAAATCGACAGCCAAGTGTCTTAATGGAACTGGGCTATCTTAGTAATTTAGATGAAGAAATGATGATGAGAACCGGACAGTTTCAAGAAAATGCAGCAACTGGTCTATTTAATGGACTAGCACGTTACTTTAAAGAGATGTAGGGGCAGGGCTAGCCGTTCGTTTTAGTGCGGCTAGTTTTTTGTTTCTTCTATCCGATAGTATTTCTTGCCATCCGATAGTATTTCCACGCTATCCGATAGTAATTCTCGCTATCCGATAGTATTTCCAGCTATCCGATAGTATTTCTCGCCATCCGATAGTATTTCCACGCCATCCGATAGTATTTCCAGCCATCCGATAGTATTTCCAGCCATCCGATAGTATTTCCACGCCATCCGATAGTATTTCCACGCCATCCGATAGTATTTCTCGCCATCCGATAGTATTTCTCGCCATCCGATAGTATTTCCAGCTATCCGATAGTATTTCTCGCCATCCGATAGTATTTCCAGCTATCCGATAGTATTTCTCGCCATCCGATAGTATTTCCAGCTATCCGATAGTATTTCTCGCCATCCGATAGTATTTCTAAATATCGACAACTAATTCCGGCCATCCGCAACTAAAACACGCCACACCCGCAACTAAACCCCCGCCCCCACCACCAAATACAAAAAAGCTCGGCACCCATGATTGTGCCAAGCTCTCTTATGATTTACTTTCTAAAATTAAGGTAACAGGTCCGTCGTTGATCAACTGAACATCCATCATTTTGCCGAAACGGCCGGTTTCTACTTTAACCCCTTTTTCACCTAAAAGACTGTTAAACGTTTCGTAGAGCTCCCGCGCCTGGTCTGGTCGAGCGGCCTCCATGAAATTAGGCCTTCTCCCTTTCCGGCAATCGCCATATAAAGTGAATTGAGATATAGAAAGAATTTCACCGCCGCCGACATCTAATAAAGAATGATTCATTTTTTCAGCCTCATCTTCAAAAATGCGGAGGTTAACTACTTTATCGGCTAAATAAGTAGCATCCGCTTCTGTATCCTGATGTGTCACACCGACAAGCAGAACTAGACCCTTTGTGATTTCACCGGTCACTTCACCTGCTACCGTGACTTTGGCATTCTTACTGCGCTGTACGACAACTCGCATACTAGAACTCCTTAATTCATAATTCGGCGAACCGAATAAATATCTGGAATTTGTTTAATTCTTTCAACCACTTTTTGCAGGTGGCTTACATTGTGAATGGCGATGGACATGCTGATCGTCGCCATTTTATTACGATCAGATTTGCCGGATACAGCGGAAATATTAGTTTTCGTCTCATTGACAGCCTGTAAGACCTCGTTTAATAGTCCGCGGCGATCATACCCGCTAATTTCAATATCAACATTGTATTCCTTGCGGTCATTCAAAGAAGATTCCCATTCAACTGGAATTAAACGTGATTGCGCATCATTGGAGTCAATGTTTGTACAATCTCCCCGGTGCACAGATACACCGCGGCCTTTCGTAATAAAACCAACGATTTCATCTCCCGGAACCGGATTACAGCAACGTGATAACCGGATTAAAAGATTATCGATTCCTGAGACTCTAACACCTGACTCTCGCTTTTTTGTCTGAGGAAATGCTTTTAAATCAGTAATCGCATTCGTTATGGTAGCAGATTGCTCCTTATCTCGCTTTTTACGCCACTTTTCCGTTAATCGGTTTGCGACTTGAAGGGCTGTTACTCCGTTGTAACCAACGGCTGCATACATATCATCTTCACTAGAGAAGTTAAACTTATCAGCCACCTTCTTCAAATTCTCAGTGGTTAAAATTTCCTTCAGATCAAATTCCATGACACGAATTTCTTTTTCAACAAGCTCCCTACCCTTATCAACATTTTCATCACGGCGCTGCTTCTTAAAGAATGCCCTGATTTTATTTTTGGCCTGAGAGGTTTGAGCAAGCTTTAGCCAATCCTGACTCGGACCGTAAGAATGTTTGGAGGTGAGGATTTCAACAATGTCACCTGTCTTCAGTTGGTAATCAAGGGTTACCATTTTTCCATTAACCTTTGCCCCAATTGTCTTATTCCCAATTTCAGAGTGAATCCGGTAGGCAAAATCTATTGGAACAGAACCAGCCGGCATTTCAATCACATCACCTTTTGGCGTAAACACAAAAACCATGTCAGAGAACAAATCAATCTTTAATGATTCCATGAACTCCTCGGCATTGGCTGTATCGTTCTGGAAATCAAGTATCTCTCTGAACCAAGTCAGCTTTTGTTCAAAGGTCGAGCTATCGCTAATCGCTTTTCCTTCTTTATAGGCCCAATGGGCGGCAATCCCGAATTCAGCTATGTGGTGCATTTCGGAAGTACGAATCTGGACCTCAAGCGGGTCACCCTTTGGCCCAATAACCGTTGTATGGAGCGATTGATACATATTTGGTTTCGGCATCGCAATATAATCTTTAAACCTGCCAGGCATCGGCTTCCAGCACGTATGAATAATACCTAGAACCGCATAACAGTCCTTGATACTGTTCACAACAATTCTTACCGCCAGCAAATCATAAATTTCACTAAATTGCTTATTTTGCAGGGCCATTTTTCGATAGATACTGTAAATATGTTTCGGACGCCCTGAAAGTTCTGCCTTAATGGAGACTTCACCCATGCGATTCTTGACTTCCTCGATTACATCGACTAGATACTGCTCCCGTTCCGCACGTTTCTTTTTCATTAAGTTTACAATCCGGTAATATTGCTGTGGATTCAAATACCTTAATGCAGTATCCTCTAACTCCCATTTAATCTTAGAAATTCCAAGACGATGTGCCAAAGGGGCAAAGATTTCAAGTGTCTCATTTGAGATACGACGCTGCTTTTCAACCGGAAGATGCTTGAGTGTCCTCATATTATGCAAACGGTCTGCAAGCTTTATCAAAATAACCCGGATATCCTGGGCCATGGCCACAAACATTTTCCGGTGATTCTCTGCCTGTTGTTCCTCGTGCGATTTGTATTTAATTTTCCCTAGTTTCGTTACCCCGTCGACAAGCATCGACACTTCGTCATTAAATGCAGTTTCGATGTCTTTTAACGTAACATCTGTATCTTCAACGACGTCATGTAGAAAACCAGCAGCAACTGTTGCAGGATCCATCTCCAAATCGGCTAATATTCCAGCAACCTGTATGGGATGAATAATGTAGGGTTCCCCTGATTTTCTATATTGTTCACGATGAGAATGCTTAGCAAATTCATATGCCTTTTTTACTAACTCGACATGCTCGTCGTTTAAGTAAGCTCTCGTCTTGTCGATGACTTGCTCGGCAGATAACACTTGATCATTCGCCATTAAAATCACCTTTTATTTTCGTCTCTTTTTAAATAAAATAATTGTTACTATCGATACTAGTTATATTTTTGTAATTGTTACTATTATCGAAAAAAAAAGCCAAGATGTAAAGGGATAGCTATCTAAATTTCGTATTTTCCAAAAATATTGTCGAATTTGATAGGATTTCCACCAAAAAATGCTGTTTATCTATAGCAAGAGAGCACTCATTTAAAGAGTGCTCTCAAATCTTATTGTCCCCACGATGTACAGTGTTTTCTAATATTTCATCAACGTTAAAATGTCATAATTGTCTAGCTTGTTTCGGCCATCTAGGTATGACAATTCAATAAGGAAGGCAATTCCAGCAACCACGCCGCCAAGTTCTTCAACCAGCTTGATTGTTGCTTCAATTGTACCGCCAGTCGCTAATAAATCATCGGTAATTAATACTCTCTGACCTGGTTTAATCGCATCTTTATGGATGGTAAGGACATCCTTGCCATATTCCAAGCCATAGCTCATTTTAACCGTTTCGCGAGGAAGCTTACCTTCTTTACGTACCGGCGCAAAGCCTACACCAAGTGAATAAGCAACTGGGCAGCCGATAATAAAACCACGAGCTTCAGGTCCAACGACAAGGTCAATTTGTTTTTCCTTTGCATATGATACGATTTGATCTGTAGCATATTTGTATGCTTCACCGTTATCCATTAGCGTGGTGATATCTTTAAACTTAATACCCGGCTTTGGCCAATCCTCCACAATTGTTATAAATTGTTTTAAGTCCATTCTTTTATTGCCTCCTCAATTTCAACTGATTCTTCCAAAACAGAATCGAACCAGCTCTTTAATTGCTGAAAGGATGAGAACAACAAATCCCTTTCAAGTGCATATTGAGCCTGCTTCGTTTGATAGGTAATGGAATCAGTTAGGTCACGCTTATGCGTTGGTTTATTCAATGAAATAAGTCCATTGTTTATTGTAACAAAATCTAGTTCAGAAAACACCTTTGACATGAAAGTAATCGTTTCCTGTGACCAGCCGCGATTCATGGCAATTTCCTGACCATAGCGGGCTAAGTCAATCGGACCTTTTTTCAATAAAAAGGCATAATACCACTTAAAATGATCACGAGTCGGCACGGTACTGAAGAAGTCACTATTTTCTTTATAAAAATAAGTATAGATCCGTGCTGGACGTTTTCCTTTCAGCAACCGGTACAACATTTCTTTAGATGGCGGCAGATCGACTAAAGCAATATTGGCATGATCCGCTTCGAAAGCTTCCGCCTCTTCAAGAGTCTCTATCAAACTTACCTCATTTTGAATATTAACTTCGACTTTTCCAAGCTGCTCCTTGTTAAAAACAACATATTTACGGTTTTCATTTGGGATGTGGCTGACCATGTTGCTCAGTCGTTTTACTCCACGGTGATCGAATAATTGCCAAGACTCAACCGCAATGTCCTGGATAAAAATTTGTGGTTTACGGATATTATTCCATTCATTGACCGCTAATTCACCTATTAAAGAAATTTTTGCTGCTAGTGAAATTTGGTCAGCGAGTGTTCCTAAACCAAACCCAATTCCATCTAGGCTTGAACCATTTTCATTCACCAAAACCTTTAAATGGTTTTGCTCACTGCCTATTTTTCTCATAGAAGTAATTTGCACACCATTTATCAGCACTTTGGGTTTAGGGTTGTCCATTCCAAAAGGAGAAAGAAGATTTAGTTCCTCCAGAACTGATAAATTAACTGCTTCCAAATTAATTTCATGGTCAAGCGCTGTGACAGGGACAAAATCTTCCTCTGTTAACTGCTCGTTAGCCAATTCATTTAGGCGGGAACGAAGCTCTGCGACATCCTCTAGATTTAAGGTCATACCAGCAGCCATAGGATGTCCGCCGAAATGTGGTAAAATATCGCGACAAGTAGATAGGTTTTTAAATAAATCGAAGCCTGGAATACTGCGTGCTGACCCTTTTGCCAACCCTTTTTCCTTGTCAAAGCTCAATACAATCGTTGGACGGTAGAATTTTTCCACTAGCCTTGAGGCTACAATTCCAATTACACCGGCATTCCAGCCTTCCTTACCAATTACTAGGACAGAATTCGAAGTGGTTGGAAAATACTTTTCCACCTCTTCGATCGCTTCAGTTGTAATTTCATTAACGATTGACTGTCTAGCCCTGTTTAGGGCATCCATTTCCGATGCCAAAGCCTCTGCCTCGATTGGGTCATCTGTAAGCAAAAGCTGGACTGCCATATCAGCGTTTTCTAAACGTCCAACCGCATTAATTCTAGGTGCAAGTGTAAATCCAACGGTTTCTTCATTAATAGACTGCGGCTGAACACCAGCTAACTTGAATATCGCTTTAAGACCGATGTTTCTAGTAACTTTAAGTTTTTCTAATCCTTTTTTTGCAATCAGTCGATTTTCGTCCTTTAAAGACACTAAGTCTGCAATTGTTCCAATTACAGCAATTTCAAACAAGTGCTCTGGAAGCTTTCCATATAAGGCATGCGCTAACTTAAAGGCAACACCTACTCCAGCAAGCTCGCGAAACGGATAAGTACTGTCCGGCAGCTTAGGATGAATAATCGCTAGCGCTTCGGGTAAAACCGGTCCTGGCTCATGGTGATCGGTAATGATTAGATCAATGCCCAGGTCTTTTGCAACATTTGCTTCATGTATAGCAGATATACCTGTATCTACAGTAATAATCAATTTTATTCCAATATCCGCAGCATAACGAAATGCTGATTCGTTTGGGCCGTAGCCTTCCGTAAAACGATTCGGAATATAAAACTGAACATTTGCACCTAATTCCTTCAACGTTATCATTAACACAGTGGTGCTGCTAACACCATCAGCATCGTAATCTCCAAATATTAGAATAGGCTCTTGTTTCTCTATTGCCTCTTGTATTTTGCTGACTGCTATATCCATTCCCTTTAATAAGTACGGGTCATGAAATTGCTCCTGACCAAATAAAAAATACCGTGCAGAATCTGGCGTTTCTAATCCGCGGTTGATAAGCATAGACGCAACAAGTGGCGTTATTTTTAATTCTTTTTCAAGTAGTTCTACTTTTTGCTGATCAGATTTACGAACAATCCATCTCGTTTTCGACTTTAACATGCGTTCACCCCTCAGACTTTACTATTATACAGGAGCGAGTAGAGTTGTTCAATCATTGGTATTTTAAATAGTTGATGAACTCCTGTTGATTGTAACGAAAGATGCTTCGCGCACCTTAAGGAGGCCCGGGGAGCCTCCTCGGCGCTAGCGCCTGCAGGGTCTCCTCTGCCCCTTGTTCCTGTTGAAGTCTCGCACCTTCCGTTCCAATCATGAAAAATAAGAACAACACAACAAAACCGCAGGCTAGCTGCGGTTTAGGAATTTTAAACTTGTGGTTCGTCGGAGTAGTTTCGCTTTTCTTTAACGGTTTTAATGGTACCCTTCTTCTTTAATTCTTTTGCTTTCAGGACCACCCAAAGGTTGGTAGCAATAAAGATAGAAGAATAAACACCAGAGAATAAACCAACAAACAAGGCGATCGAGAAATTACGGATAGATTCACTGCCAAAGAAGATTAACGCGATAACAGTTAAGAATACTGTTAACACAGTGTTAAAGGAGCGTGTCAGCGTTTGACGTACACTCACATTCACGACATCCGCAATATCTTCAAACGTTTTGAGACGTTTTTTCTTCTGCAGATTCTCACGCATGCGGTCAAAGGTAACAATCGTGTCATTAATAGAATAACCGATAATCGTAAGGACGGCTGCAATGAACGTCAAATCGACTTCAAGCCTTGTGATACTAAAGAAGGCTATCATGAAAAATGCATCATGCAGCAAGGAAACAATTGCAGCAACAGCCATCGCCCACTCGAAGCGAATCGTGACATAAATGATAATTCCAATGCTGGCAATGATTAAGGCGATAATAGCATTTTTCGCTAATTCTTTACCGATTGTTGGCGACACGGTACTTACGTTTGGCTCAGCACCAAATTCGTCATCTAAGGCAGCTTTTAATTCAGCAATATCATCCTTTGACAATACCCCTTTAAGTCGGGCAGAGGCCATTTCTTTGTTGTCTCCCGATATAACAATATCATCTGTGTTTATGTCCAACTTGGCAAGGGATTCCTTAACCTTTTCAGTTGTTAATGGTGTGTCAGACAGTACCTCTATTCTAGTGCCGCTTGAAAAGTCAATCGATACATTCAAACGGAATATGAGTAATAAAATAATACCTACGGCTAGAAGGGCACCTGAAATCATGAAAAACAGCTTCCTCACTTTGACAAAATCATATTTGTCCCATCTAGTAGGAAGGTCTAATGTATCCCAATTTTCAGCGATATTTTTAATATCTGCCTGCTTGACACCAAACCAGCCTGGCTTTTTATTTAAGAATCCGCTGTTTACCCAAAGTCCAAGAAAAATACGAGAACCGAAAACAGCTGTAACAAAACTTAAAATAATACTGACTAGTAACATCGTCGCAAAGCCTTTAACTGAGCTTGTCCCATAGAAGAATAGAACAGAAGCAGTTAAAATTGTAGTCAGGTTGGCGTCAACAATGGTTGAAAAAGAGTTCTTGCTTCCAGCTTGGAAAGCAGACTTAGCCGTTCGGCCGACCTTTAGTTCTTCACGAATCCGTTCATAGGTAATGATGTTTGCATCAACGGCCATTCCAACCCCGAGAATTAGGGCAGCAATACCTGGCAGGGTTAAAACACCATTCATCCAATCAAAAACTAATAAAATGAGCCAAATATAAATGGATAGGGTAACCGTCGCAATAAAACCTGGGAATCGGTAGTACACAAGCATAAATAAGAAAACAAGTGCAACCCCAATAATCCCGGCAAAAATTGTTTTATTTAACGCTTGTTCACCAAACTTGGCACCTACAGAAGTTGAATATACTTCAGTCAATTTAACAGGAAGAGCACCTGCATTTAGTAAGGACGCCAGCTGCTGTGCTTCTTCTGCTGTGAAACTTCCCACTATTGAAACTGTGTTTTGATTAAAAATCTCTCTTACAGTTGGCGCAGATAAGAATTTAGGATTCGGCTTGCCAATTTCCTCTTTAAAGGAATCTTTGCCTTCCTCAAAATCAAGCCAAATAACGAGGACGTTATTTGGTGTCATATTAACAATTTCCTCTGTTACTTTTCGGAATGTATCAGCACTCTTTAATTTCAATGAAACACTTGGTGCCCCGTTCTCGTCAAAGGTCTGCTTCGCTCCACCTTCAACCAAGTCAGAACCATCCATCATCAGACGGTCGTTCGCATCACGGAAGGTAAGGTTTGCTTGTGTAGATAAGATTTCACGTGCTTCATTCTGGTCAGTAACACCAGCTAACTGAACACGGATCCGATTTTCACCCTCTATTTGGATACTCGGTTCACTTACACCAATAACATTAATCCGACGGTCAAGTGCTTCTGCGGTACTAACCATCATTTCTCTGTCAACTTTATCTTGACCATCTTTAGCTGGTTCGACCTCATACAAAACTTCAAATCCACCTTGAAGATCCAAACCTAGCTTAATGTCGTTCAAAATGCCTTTTGTTGTGAACCCCATTGTGCTTCCTATTAGGACAACCACTAGCAGGAAAGCAATGATTCTACTGCGCTTAACCATTATGTATAGTTCCTCCTTAATGCTTTTAGAAAAACTTGGCATTCACCAAGTCCTTTAGGCGAATGCCTTCGTTTTTCTTATGCGTTAGGAAAGTATAAATTTGGAAAAACCACACTTTCCTATTAGCAAAAAAAGCAAGGCCCTAGAGCCTTATATAAATATAATAAATAAAGTCATTGCTACCATTATGAAATAAGTTGGAAATACTGTCAATTTAATCTTGGAACCCATTTGTGACGATAGAAAAGATTTATTTCAACAATTCCTTCCAATCATTTTCATTATCAAATGAAAAATCATTATGTTTGTAAGTTTCGATCGTGGTGTAACTTAGGTAATCGCTTACTTTTACTGAGAGGATCTCACCAATAATTTCGTAAAGCTTAATTTCTTGTCTCACCTTTTTCCATTTCTTCTTTGTTAAGTAATTCCAGAGCTCCTTTTTTGAAACGGCGTTATAGCCAAGTAGCTTAAATTCCTCAAGTTTACTGACAATTGCTGGTTCTACCTGTGTTCGAAAATGATCATACGCGTGGCCAATTTCCATTCTAATTTCCTCCCTAGGCTAGTAACATACTCAATGACTTTTTATAAAAAGCAAACTAGCTTGTCATGCTTTGTCCACCCACTTGCATATAGATAATTGTATATGAAATCGCCTATTTTGAGAAGGTGGGAAAGCTATGTCTAAGTTTTTAAAGGGGACTTTAATCCTATTAATAGCAGGATTTATTACAAGAATATTAGGTTTTATTAACCGAATTGTCATCGCCAGAAGTATTGGCGAAGAAGGTGTAGGCCTGTATATGATGGCTTATCCCACTTTTATCCTTGTCGTGACGCTCGTTCAAATGGGACTTCCTGTTGCCATTTCTAAAAATATCGCCGAGGCAAAAGCAAAAGGAAATCATTCTGAAGTAAAGAAGATATTGGTCGTTTCCTTGGCCATTACCATTACACTATCACTTATCTTTACTCCAGCTCTAATTCTTTTGGCACCATGGTTGTCCACCACATTGTTTACCGACCCAAGGACCTATTATCCTTTGATTGCCATTGCGCCTGTAGTGCCGATTATCGCAGTATCTTCTGTGTTGCGCGGTTATTTTCAGGGCAGGCAAAATATGCGTCCGTCTGCTGTTTCACAAATATTAGAGCAGCTTATCAGAATTACCCTTATCGCTGTATTGACCCAAACCTTTTTACCGTACGGTGTTGAATACGCTGCCGCTGCCGCAATGGTCGCAGCCGTAATGGGAGAAATAGTTTCATTAATTTATTTGATGACAACCTTCAAATTAAAAAAGCGCTTCAGACTGAGAAAGAACTTTTTTCAAATTGTCCATTCTGGCAAAAAGACCTTCAAAGAATTGATGGAAATTTCTCTTCCTACACTAGGAAGCCGGATGATTGGATCAATTTCTTGGTTTTTCGAGCCAATTGTTGTTTCCCATAGCTTAGCCCTTGCGGGAGTTGCAGCGGTTGCCGCTACCAAACAATATGGTGCATTAACTGGCTTCGCGATGCCCCTGCTGCTTCTGCCATCCTTTGTCACCTATTCGCTTGCAACCTCACTTGTTCCAGCGATTAGTGAAGCCAATTCGCAAAATAATAAACAGCTCATTGAACACCGCCTGCAGCAGGCCTTACGGTTCGCTTTTTTAACAGGGGGACTGTCGGTAATCATCCTATATGTGTTAGCCGACCCGCTAATGGAATTAATGTATGGCTCAACTAAAGGAGCATACTTTATCCGGATTATGGCACCATTTTTCTTATTTTACTATTATCAAGGTCCCTTGCAGGCCGTTTTACAGGCATTAAATCTTGCCAGGGCTGCGATGATTAATAGCTTAATCGGGGCGATTGTGAAAACGGCTGTGATTTTCCTACTCGCCTCTCAACCAGCTTTCGGGATTACTGGAGTCGCACTAGGAATCATGGTTGGCTTTGTCCTAGTGACCATCCTACACTTCGCCACGGTATTAAAGAAGATTTCGTTCACGTTCTATCTTCGCGATTACTTAAAAGGCAGCGTGATTATGGCGATCATTACATGGATGGGCTTTTGGGTCTACGAGAACATCTTTATCGGTGAGCATCTTGCAATCCGGACCCTTACCTCCATTACAGCAATGTCGGTTTCCTATATTCTTTTGCTAATCCTTATCGGGTTAATAAAAAGGGATGAACTAAAACGCATCCCAATTATCCGTAAGTTCTTTGCATAATAAAAGACACGCTTTGGCGTGTCTTTATTCATTCTTCATCCATTATGTCTACAAAGAATTTTCCGTTTTCGTAACTGCAAAATGAAATCTTCTTAATGTCACGATATCCCTTTTTTTTCAATTCCTGCCGCAGCCACAGATTGGTTTTGTTTATTCGCTTAATATTCTCATCATCAATTGCCCCATCAACAACTAATGGGATGGTGATATCACCGTCTTTATTGGGGTTGCTCTTATCTTTTTCAATAACTGATAAACTTCCAGAGGACTCTAAGATTGCAAATTCAACATCCGCGATACTACGGATATTTTTATCCCTCAATTGTGTAAGTAAATCATCGAAATTATAGCGCTGCTTTCGCATTGCCTGTTCATCAATTTTACCTCTGTTGATGATAATGGTAGGCTGGCCATCAACCAAATCGCGGAATCGTTTACTTTTCAAGGAGAAAACCGCCAAGACGATCTGGATGAGCATGAGTAAAAGCATGGGAACAATATTTTGAAGCATATTTTTTTCTGGATCTTCAATGGCCACAACCGCTAATTCTGCAATCATTATAAATACGACTAAATCTAAAATACTTAACTCACCAATTTCCCTTTTACCCATAAAACGGAAAATCAATAAGATGAGGGCATAAAATAATAACGTTCGCAACACGATTGTTATGTAAATTTCCACACGAATTCTCCCCCTATTTGCAGTCACAATTAGTGTTTGCAAACTAGAGCGGAAAATGAACGGGATATTTTCCCAAGTTACAGCCTAAAAACACGAAAATTTTATTCTACTTTGAAACCACCGAGAATATGCTTGTACTAGGTAAAAAACCAATATTATTGGAATGAGCACTAAAGATGAGCACTAAAGGGGGAGAGTATAATCGAATCTAAAAGCTTTGGGTTATCTATGTTGTACGGGCTAATCTTTATCTTCTTATTTGCCATTGTCACCAGCTTAGTTTTTTCACTAATCCTAAATTTCACCTCCGTTCGGGAATCTTCGCTGCAATATATTATCACGGCATTATCCTTCATCGGATTGTTCGGAGGCGGATTTTTATCGGGTGGAAAAAGAAAGCAAAAAGGCTGGATAATTGGTGGTTTAACAGGGTTAGCATACAGTCTGATTATTTTTTTGTTCCAGTACTTAGGCTATGACAAGCTATTTGATGCTGAGCAAGTCATCTACCATACATGCTATACCTTAATCGCGATGATGGGCGGCATCCTTGGGGTTAATATGGCAAGCAATCATTCAAGAACAGTCTAAAGCTATGACTAAAATAAAAAGGAAGCCGTTCACAGAACGGCTTCCTTTTCCCTTAACCCGCATTAACGGGCAGTAAGACCCCCACTGATGGAAGTTTTCCCTTTATTTATCAAGGCTAACTTCTTTAGAGTCAGTTACTTCACGAATTGCATTACGGTCAAAAGTTAGATTGCTGCCATTTCCCGCTTTGATTACGACTTTGTTTTCATCGATCGATTCGATAAAACCGTGTAAACCGCCAATCGTGATAACTTTATCACCTTTCTTTAATTCGTTCTGCATTCTTGTAACGGCTTTTTGACGTTTCTGCTGTGGACGAATTAAAAGGAAATAAAATAATACAAACATTAATATTAAAGGAATTAATGAACCAAGTCCTTCCATGCTGTTTCCCCTCCTTTCAAGGCTTCTATTAGAAATTTTTCGCGTTTGGCTTATTAAAGCCATAACGTTCAAAAAATTCTTCTCTGAAATCACCAAGCCGGTCTTCCCTAATGGCTTGTCTGACATTCTCCATTAATCTTAACAGAAAATAAAGATTATGGTAAGATGTTAGGCGAATTCCGAATGTTTCGTCACACTTAACTAAGTGACGAATGTAGGCTCTGCTATAATTTCGGCATGTATAGCAATCACAGTTTTCATCTAGCGGGCCAAAATCATTTGCAAATTTTGCATTTTTCACCACAAGACGGCCGGTGCTTGTCATCAAGGTACCGTTTCTTGCAATCCGTGTTGGCAACACGCAGTCAAACATGTCTATCCCGCGAATCGCACCATCAATTAAAGAATCCGGTGAACCCACACCCATCAGATATCGCGGCTTGTTTGTTGGAAGAAGGGGCGTCGTAAACTCAAGTACTCGATTCATAACGTCCTTTGGCTCTCCAACAGAAAGTCCACCGACTGCATATCCTGGGAAATCAAGTGATACTAAATCTTTCGCACTTAACTTCCTGAGGTCCTCGAATTCTCCACCTTGAACAATACCGAATAGACCTTGGTCCTGAGGGCGTTCGTGTGCATTTAAGCATCGCTCTGCCCAGCGGGAAGTCCTCTCCACTGATTTTAACATATATTCATGTGTAGCGGGGAATGGCGGGCACTCATCGAACGCCATCATAATATCAGAACCGAGTGCATTTTGAATTTCCATTGCTTTTTCCGGTGATAAAAATAACTTTTCACCGCTCATATGATTACGGAAGTGAACGCCTTCCTCCTCAATTTTTCTAAATTCACTCAAACTGAACACCTGAAACCCACCAGAATCTGTTAAGATCGCACGGTCCCAGTTCATGAATTTATGCAGACCACCTGCTGCCCGAATGATTTCGTGGCCAGGACGAAGCCAGAGATGATAGGTGTTACTTAGGATAATCCCGGCACCCATTTCCTTCAGGTCCTCAGGTGACATCGTTTTAACTGTGCCCAATGTTCCTACTGGCATGAAGGCAGGCGTATCAAAGCTGCCATGCGGTGTATGTACTCTCCCTAAACGGGCACCAGTTTGTTTACATGTTTTGATAAATTCATAACGAATCGCAGTCATTGCTCTTTCTCCTTCCATATGCAAAGCCTAGATGATTAGCATCGCATCGCCAAAGCTGAAGAAACGATATCGCTCACTTACAGCTGTATTGTAAGCATGTAAGACATTTTCTCTTCCAGCTAATGCACTAACAAGCATGATCAAGGTTGATTTAGGCAAATGGAAATTGGTAATCATTCCCTCGATCGCCTTAAAGGTATAACCAGGATAAATAAAAATACTCGTCCAACCGCTGCTTTCTGTGAATTGTCCATCATTTTCAGAGGCAATTGTTTCTAATGTTCTTGTTGATGTCGTGCCAACGGTAATAATTCTGCCGCCATTTGCTTTCACTTCATTTAAAAGACGGGCCGTCCCCTCTGTTACCATGTAGAATTCTGCATGCATATCGTGCTCTAATACATTATCTACACTGACTGGCCTGAAGGTGCCAAGTCCGACATGCAGGGTGATAAATGCGACATGAACCCCTTTTTCTCTTACCTTATCCAGTAATTCTTCGGTAAAATGAAGACCAGCCGTTGGTGCGGCAGCAGATCCTGGTTCACGGGCAAACACTGTTTGGTACCGTTCCTTGTCATCCAGCTGTTCCTTTATATAAGGAGGCAATGGCATTTCACCCAATTGATCAAGGACTTCATAGAAGATCCCGTCATATTTAAACTCTAACACTCTGCCGCCATGGTCAGATGAACCGGTACAGACAGCGGTCAGTAAACCGTCACCGAAATCAATCACTGTTCCTTCTTTTACCCGCTTAGCAGGTTTGATCAATGTTTCCCACTGATCACCTTCGAGCTGTTTTAGAAGCAGCACCTCGATTTTGGCACCTGTATCTTTTTTTACGCCAAACAGGCGTGCAGGAAGTACCCTTGTATCATTTAATACAAGGCAATCCCCCTCACGCAGGTATTCTGTAATATTTTTAAAAATTTCATGCTTTAATTCGCCTGTAGCTTTATCAAGTACCATCAATCGGCTGTCTGTCCGGTTATGAAGCGGTACTTGTGCAATCAATTCTTCAGGCAAATGAAAATCAAATAAATCTACCTTCATACATTAACATCCTGTTCTTTTAGAAATCTAACTATGAAATACAAAATTACGAAAGGACAAGGCAATCACGGTGCAGGCATATCCATGCCAAAGTGGCGGTATACACTTTCTGTTACCATTCTCCCCCTAGGAGTCCGTTGTAAAAAACCAATTTGCAATAAATATGGCTCATACACGTCCTCAATTGTTTCAGATTCCTCGCCAATTGAAGCCGCAATCGTATCTAAGCCGACTGGGCCGCCTCGAAATCGTTCAATGATTCCCTTTAGCAGTTTGTGATCAATATGATCAAGACCAAGTTTATCCACCTGTAACATTTCTAATGATTCCCTGGCGACGGATATGCCAATTTCTCCATTTCCCTTTACCTGTGCAAAGTCTCTAACTCTTCGGAGCAATCGATTGGCAATCCTCGGGGTCCCTCGGGCCCGTCTCGCGATTTCTACTGCTGAGGGTTCATCAATTTTTGTGTCAAACAATTCTGCCGTTCGAAGCACAATATTTTTCAAATGGTCTTCTTTATAATACTCGAGACGACTTAAAACTCCAAATCGATCCCTTAACGGTGCAGAAAGAGAGCCAGCCCTTGTTGTCGCACCAACTAAGGTGAAGGGTGGGAGATCAAGCCGCACCGAGCGGGCACTCGGTCCTTTGCCAATGACAATGTCTAGGCAGAAATCCTCCATTGCTGGATAAAGGACCTCTTCTATTTGTCTTGGGAGTCGGTGAATTTCGTCAATAAATAAAACATCCCCTGGCTCAAGTGCAGTAAGAATGGCCGCTAAATCCCCAGGCCTTTCTATGGCTGGACCTGAAGTGGTTCTGATATTAACGCCCATCTCATTAGCAATTATAACGGCAAGTGTCGTCTTCCCTAACCCTGGCGGCCCATATAGTAGGACATGATCCAAGGTTTCTTTCCTAAGCCTAGCCGCTTCAATAAAGATTTCAAGACTCTTTTTCACCTGGTCCTGACCAATATATTGCTTTAAGGTCTGTGGCCGTAGGCTTTGCTCAAAGGAGACTTCACTATCGTTTACTTCACTAGAAATAATTCGCTCGTCCATGAATGATCACCTTATTTTAAAAGCCGCTGCAGGGCCTTTTTAATGTATTGGTCAGTAGAAAGCTGTTCTTTCTTTAACTCTGGCGTAATTTTCTTCACCTCTTTGTCAGAATAGCCAAGTGCCTTAAGGGCAAGAATCGCTTCTTCAAAAGCGGAATTGCTGGCGATATCCTGAGCCGTGAACTGATTTGCGTTAAACAAATTCGGGAAATAATCGGGGACAATGTCCTGCAGTTTCCCTTTTAAGTCTAGAATCATTTGTCTAGCCGTCTTTTTCCCTACACCTGGGAACTTCACAAGGAAGCTTTCATCTTCATTTTCAATCGCAGCTACGACCTGCTGAACTTCACCAGAAGCCAGTATTGCCAATGCTCCTTTTGGTCCGATGCCCGAAACATTTAACAGTTTAGTAAACAGTCTCTTTTCCTCGCGAGTCTCAAAACCATATAAAGCCATTACGTCCTCGCGAACATAATGATAGGTATAAACAATAACATTATTTTCAATCTTACTTGAAAAAATAAACGGGTTTGGTGTTGATATTTGATAGCCAATCCCATTATTTTCAATAACGATATACTCGGGACCGACAAACTCTAGCGACCCTTTAATAAATTCGTACAATAGTGTTCTCTCCCCCAGTGTTTCATGTATTTCATTCTACCATAACCTTTTAAGGGAGATGAACAATATAACTACAGAGATAAACATTAATAATATTCTGTTAAATCCCTTTGGGTGCTATGAGATCAAAAAGGGAATCTTGGCTAGATTCCCTCTTAAGACCTATATCTTATTATTCTACGAGTTGATTTTTTACAGCAAAAAGGGCAGCTTGGGTGCGGTCTGCTAGTTCCAGTTTAGACAACAGGTTGGACACGTGGGTCTTTACGGTTTTTTCAGTTATAACAAGGGTCGCTGCAATTTCTTTGTTGCTTTTTCCTTTGGCAATTTCCTTTAGTACGTCCAGTTCTCTGTTGGTTAACACATCAATCGTTTTTCTCGCTTTACTAGACAAATTGGCCAGCAAATGTGAAGTCGCCTTCGGATGCAGCTGGCTTTCGCCGGCGATGATTTTTTTAATACAAGAAATTAATTCATCTGGTTGAATATCTTTTAATTGATATCCTGAAGCACCTGCTTCAAGCGCCGGAATCACATGATCTTGATCCGAAAAGCTGGTGAGCATCAAAATTTTTATCGCTGGAAATTCTCTTTTGATACATCTAGTCGCTTGAATACCATCCATCTCCGGCATAACAAGATCCATGAGAATAAGATCAGGTTTAAGTGATCTCGCAAGTTCCAGCGCTTCTTTGCCATTTCCTGCTTCCCCTACGATTTCAATTTCCTGCTGTGTACCTAGAAAAAAGGCGAGCCCTCTTCTTACAACATGATGATCATCTGCAATTAATATTCGAATCATCACCAAATCCCCCCTAGATTGGAATATGAATGTTTATCTTTGTTCCATATCCCGGTGCGCTTGCTAACGAAAATGTACCATTTAAAGCTTCCGTTCGCGCTTTCATACTTTTCAAACCTAATGATGGTAATTCAAGCTCTTTATCATAAAAAAAGCCGCAGCCTTCATCTTGAATCGTCAATTTAACATTCTCACTGCTTCTATTTAAAAATAAGGATACCCTTGTGGATTCTGAGTGTTTCTTACAATTTGCCAGCGCTTCCTGCCCGATTCTCCATAATACTTCCTCCACTTTACTCGGAAAACTAGAAATTCCTGTTACCTCGGTCACTAGCGTTAATCCAAGCATTTCTGCATAACCACTTAAAGCACTAACAAGGCCATTTTCAAGACCATTCGGTTTCAACTGCCAGATCAGTGCCCGCATTTCTCCTAACGCATCCTGTGCAAGCTCTTGAATATACGAAAAGGTTTGTTTTACATTTTCAGCTTCCGTCATTTCCATACCCGCTCGTGCTGTCAGACTAAGTGAAAATAACAATTGATTAACCGAATCGTGCAAATCCCTTGCCAGCCGGTTTCTTTCTGAAACAAGAGCAGTTTCTTGTTCTGTTTGGGTTAACTTAATCCTTTTAAGAGCCGTTCCAATTTGGTATGCAATTGCTTCAAGCAGTGCCAGCTCATCTTTTTGAAAATGTGTTTTATGCGGGGAGCCAACATTCAATAACCCAATTCGCTCATCACCCGCCCGAAGTGGTACGGTGGCATGATGGGTGAGCCCAGCGGTATCGCCTGCTTTTTCTAAAATGGCATTTTCAATTCGCAGGCATTCTATTATATTCGTCGCCTTGTTTAACTTACCACTATTGTACCGGCTAACGCACCAGCAATCACCTACACACATTCTTTTATTCTGTTCATCTGTTAATGCCTGTGGCAGTGCCTCTTTAGCAGCAAGCTGATGTTTTCCTTTTTCATCTATTAAAAAAATCCAACCCATTTGGAGTCCAGTAAGATGAAGCAGTTTTTTTAAAACACCTGCCAAAACAGTGTGATAATCAGTCCCTTCATTCAACAACTCACCAATTTCCTTCAGAATCTCAATTTCTTTATACCTAGTTTCGTTTGACAAGTTTTCCCCTCCTCCAATCCCTGGTCCTTGATGATTAAATCATAGAATTAACCGTTAGATTAAGGCAAGCAAAAAGCTGACATTGTAAAGTCAGCTTTTTTCCTTCACCTGTATAAATTCAAAGCGTTTGGCAGAAGTTCTCCTTTAAAGTATGAGATTCATATCTCCGAATTCGTGCCAAAGATATTTATTTTTTATAGCAGAATCATATGCTTTGCATAACATTTCTTGAGGTACGAAGGCAGTCAACATATCCAAATGACTCGCTTTTGGTTCATGAAATCCAGTCATAATACCATCTACCATTTTTAACGGAAAGCTGTTGTTAATATAAAGGTTGGTCACACCTGATAATTCACCGGAAATGCCCGCACTCTCCAATGCCCTGACAACGGTTGTACCCACTGCGATCACCCTGCCACCTGCCATTTTAGTTTCAGAAATTTTTTTAAGCGTACTCTCAGAAAGCTGATATTCCTCTACATTGTCCGCTGGTGATGTTTCTAAATCGTCATCTAGTAAATAACTAAGTCCAGTATGAAGCTGGATAAAATCAAGCTGGATCCCCTTCCGTTGCAGGTTAAATAATAACTCCCAGCTGAACGCTCTACCCGCAGAAGGCATCTCAACAGATCCAGGCTGGCTCGCAAACACAGTTTGATAATAATCCAGATTCCATTCCTGATTAATGTATTCATACCGAATCGGTTCTCCTAGAGCATAAATGGAATTAAAAAGGTCGGTTCCTTTTTTTGAAAATAGTATCGTTTTTAACGGATAATTGCTTTTTTCAATTACAACAGCGGATAAGTCTTTGGAGAATTGCAAGGTATCCCCGACTCTAACATCCTTTGCAGCAAATAATGCGTCCCAAATGTCTTCATCCCTTCTTCGAGCAAGTCGTATTTCAATATTTCTTTCTACTAACGCCTCTTCCCTGAACCAAATTGCCTTTAAAATGGCAGGGACCGTCCGACTGTTGTTTAGGACAATCAAATCACCCGGATTTAAATAATCTAACAGGTTGAAAAATTGATCATGTCTTACACTTCCAGTCTTTCTATCTAAAACCATTAACTTCACATGATCTCTTCTAACACCCCTTCTTTCAGGAGGATGTGAGGCATTTAAGTTATCCGGCAGGTAAAAGTCAAATGCTATTGCTGGCATTCTGCTCCACCTCCGTAAATTCTTGTGCCTCCAATCGCTGTCCGTTTACCCCCGCTGACCTTTCTGATGCCAAATACATGAACACTTCCACTACGTCCTCCGGCTTAGCTATTGGGTAATCACAGTCAGGAACCGCTAGTCGATGCATCTGGGTATCCATTTCTCCTGGATCGACCATGTTTACTCTTACATTCGTTTCTTGTAATTCATCTGCCCAAGTTTGCGTCAGACCTTCTACCGCAAATTTTGAAATTCCGTAGGCTCCCCAGCCTGCATACCCAATATGGCCTGCTTCCGAGGTTACATTAATGATGGACCCTTGATTACGTTGCAGCATACCTGGAATAACTCTCCTTGTCACAAGAAAAGGTGAAATCGAATTAACCCGCAACACTTCAGCAAAATCGTCCTCCGGGTAATCGAGCAGCAGCGGCAATGGACTAGGACCTAGTATCGATGCATTATTAATAAGGACATCAATTCGGCCAAACGCTTGCTCCACAACCGATACAAACCTTTCCACATCCCGTACATTTGATATATCCGTTGTTACCGCGATAACCTTAGCCCCTAGTGCCTCTGCTTCGCTTTTCACTTCAAGCAGCTCCTTTGATGACCGGGCACAAATAGCTAACCTTGTACCTTCCTTCGCAAAAGCAAGTGTTAATGCTCTGCCCAACCCTTTAGATGCACCTGTAATCATAACGACTTTTTTGTTTCTCATTTCCACTCTCTCCTTTAAGCGTTTCTTCTTGATAGCTTAAGCTTAAAGGAATTGGTCATTTATTCCCTCAGATAAAAGCTTGAACTTTATCTACAACTTTTGGATGAGGGATTTTTTTAACTGGTCATATGAGGGTAAAAAAAAATCAGGCTGAGTTTTGCATCAGGCTGATTTTTTGTGCGTTATTCTTTTATTGAATACTGTTTAAAGGATTCTAGTACTTCTACGTACCGGTCCTTTGTTTTGACGGGGATTCCTTGGATTAGTTCTTCTTGCGTTTTACTTTCAAGCTTCTTAACATCTATTTGAAAAAAAGATTGAATGATTCTTGATTGGCCAGGTTTTCCGTTAAAGATCGTTAACACACCATCTTCTGTAATGCCAAAATAGCCATTTGCTTTAAGCAGCGGCGAAATGTCATCGATTTGTTTGCGGAACACCATTGATTCGTGATCCATCTCAACTAATTGCCAGTGGTCATATTTTGCCCAGAAGCTCTCAGGTGACCAAATATTCTCCTGAACTACCTCTTCGCTAATGTCACCATTAAGATAGACCCTTTCTAGAATGACTGTCATTTGCTGAGGGTTCTTCCCCTGCTGATTAGGTTGGTTATCCATTTCATCCGCAAAACCAGTCAGAATCATCCCCGGTGCCCTTCCGATAAACATGAAGAGAACAACAGTGAAAACGGCCAATCCAAACCGAAACCTCGCTACCCCATTGAACCTCATGCATCATCACCTCTTATTGTTTAAGAATCTAGCATACTTTACTCTCATAGTTTAGCCTTATTTTCCCTTTTTATCCCCAAAGGAATAATCAAAAGGGACATAGCCTAAGCTAGTCCCTTAAAAATTATCTATCACCGTTGTGTTCTAAGTGCTGTTCACCGTTACGATGGTTACGGTTCCGACCTAATGCTCCCTCATCAATCATAACTTGAACATTTTTCCCATTCACATACGGTTTGACAGCTTCTTCAACATTTCTCTTTATTTGATCTGTTTGTCCATTACTGTCAATTTCAACAGAAACGATCACATCGTTTGCATATACTACTGAGCGTACATGTTGGACATGATTAACCTGTGCTGCTCTCCGTCTTATTTGCTCTGTCATTCGATCCTGAGCCTCAGGAGTGGTTGTGTTAGTCCCTTGCACATTCAATCGGCTTTGATTCACATGACCATGGTAATTAGCATCACTTGTGCTGTACCGATTGTCACGCCTGAAAAAACGATCTTCATTTGCCAGCGGTGTAGTCGGGTTTGGCGGATATCCATTTTCATTTCTAGCTTGAAGCTGTTCTCTTGAGGAACTATTTGCATTCGTTCGTTCTAGTCCTAATGAATGATCCATTAACTCCGGTACCGGCCCATCATTATCTGCCGGCCAGCCGCTTCTGTTACCCTTATGGTTTTCATTGGAATAGTAACCGATTGGTCGAGCTGGATTATGGTTTTTGTCCCCTTCAGCTTGGTCATTATTTGCACATCCTGACAGCCCAATGGTCAGGAGGGCTGAAAGAGGAATCATCCACTGTTTTTTTATCAAGCGAAAAACCCCCTCTGACAAAAGTGAGCACTATAGGCTCTTTTTTAGGTTGTCAGTTTAAGGGGGATATCATTCTGCCAGAATAGACCAAGACTATTTCACTCGTTTTTTTAATTCAAGAAAGAATTTTTTCCGGTGATGAAATTGGCCGATCGTTAACTCCATGACCTGTTTGTATTTTTCATGGTTGGTATAAGATTTTTCCCGAACCAATCGATTCCATTCACGAAAAATATCAGCAGGATATGCCAATGCCGCTAAGAAGACATCATCTTTCATGAACTCTTCATATTTAGAAAAGTGTGCCAGCCGATCAAAGGACCAATCCAAATGTGGAAGAATTCTGTTCGCATATTGCAAATAATCAAATGACTCAGGTCCAATACTAATTAAATCAAAATCAATTAAGTATAAACTGCCATTAGAAGTACGAAGGAAATTGTGATGGGCAACATCTCCGTGAAGAACTACCACCCTTTCACCAGAGCTCAATTGTTGATCCGTCATCTTGTGCAAGGACCAATTAGCCCAGTTAAGTATCTCCGTTATATAAGGCTCACTAACAAAATAGCGGATAAAAGGAAGATTACTGACAAAAAGATTTGCCCTCTGCCTCCATTTTTCTAGGATATTTCCTCTCGGGATCAAGGTCCGGTAACGCGCCTCCACTTTTGATGTCACTTGATGAAAATGACTAAGAAGCTCTATACCTTCTTGACGGTTTTTATCTGTTTGAAAGGAAAAGTGCGTTTTATGAGGCGTAATATACTCCAAACAGCCAAAGAACAGCTGCTCGAACTGTAATGGTTCATTTTTTTCAGGATGGAGGTACTCATATGTTTGCTGAAAACCCTCTTTTTTTAATGTTGCCGTAAATGCCTCCTGTAACTTAAGGCGATTATAGGACTTATAGCCTTTTATTATATATTTTTTTTTTACAGTTTTTATAAAAAAAACATTGTTACGAATGGGCACCATTTCAAGGATTTCCTTTTTGAATTGGGAATGAAAATAAGAGAGGAGACGGATGAAATAATCATCGTCTCCTGTTTTGTTAATAGTCATTACTTTCATCGTCGTAACGCGGCATACCTGTATCCATTGGAACCATTCCATATGGATTCATAAACGGAGGCTGCACTGGCCCTGCAAATGGTGCACTATAGATAGGCGGTGTAGGTGGTACAAAGTTTTGCGGAAGTCCTACTGGTTCTGGTGCACCACAGCCGCAATCCCCTCCTGCCCCTGTTCCTACAGGCAGATGCTCCCCGGCAGGAACTTGCTGTCGCATAAATGCAGGCATTTGACCGCCAGGTGCTGGCATATTCATATCATGGCCAAATGGTGCTCCCATCGGCTGGCCTGGATAACCCATTCCCATTGGTGCTCCCATTGGCTGGCCTGGATAGCCCATTCCCATTGGTGCTCCCATTGGCTGGCCTGGATAGCCCATTCCCATTGGTCCTCCCATTGGCTGGCTTGGATAGCCCATTCCCATTGGTGCTCCCATCGGTTGGCCTGGATAACCCATTCCCATTGGTGCTCCCATCGGCTGGCCTGGATAGCCCATTCCCATTGGTGCTCCCATTGGCTGGCCTGGATAGCCCATTCCCATTGGTGCTCCCATCGGCTGGCCTTGGTAGCCCATATCCATTGGTGCTCCCATCGGCTGACCTTGGTAGCCCATATCCATTGGTGCTCCCATCGGCTGACCTGGACCCATTCCCATTGGCGCTCCCATCGGCTGACCTGGACCCATTCCCATTGGCGCTCCCATTGGCTGGCCTGGACCCATTCCCATTGGCGCTCCCATCGGTTGGCCTGGACCCATTCCCATTGGCGCTCCCATCGGTTGGCCTTGGTAGCCCATATCTATTGGTGCTCCCATCGGCTGACCTGGACCCATTCCCATTGGCGCTCCCATTGGTTGGCCTTGGTAGCCCATATCCATTGGTGCTCCCATCGGCTGACCTGGACCCATTCCCATTGGCGCTGGGGCAAAATCCATTCCTGGTAATCCTGCTGGCTGATCATCAAAATAACCTTGTGATGTTGCTGCCGGAGAACCTGCAGGGACACCTGCTAGGTCATCATCAAAATTGAATGGCATCTGGCCGCCCATCGGCATCTGGCCACCCATTGGCATCTGGCCACCCATTGGCATTTGACTGCCCATTGGCATTTGACCCGCCATTGGCATTTGACCCGGTAACATTTGATCGCTTGCTGGCAACATAGGCATAAATGAAGACGATTCGTCATCATCAAAACCATATGGCATAACTGACATTCCCGCAACACCCGGTGCCATACCAGCTTGAGGCGGGTACATATTTGTTGGAACCTGTGGCATCATCATACCTTGCACCTGAGGAAATGGCATTCCTGGCGGACAAGGCGGAGGCGGGCACCACGTTGGCGGCGGACAATATCCTGGTCCCGGCAATATCGGTGAAACAGGGACACAGTAGTCTTGTTGAGCCACCGGTTGTTCCATCATTGGTTGTGCCATCATTGGCTGCTCCATTACTGGAGTTTTTACAGGTGTTTTTACAGGCGTTTTCACAGGCGTTTTCACCGGTGCCTCCTGAACTGGTGCAAGTTTTGCTGGCATTTCTTTTGGAACTTCTTTAACTTCTGGAAGAATATTAGTAGGCTTTGGCGGTAGTTGTGGCTGTTCGATATCTATATGAGCCATGTTCATTGTGTAGTAGTTATTAATATCGATCTCTGGGGCAATTTTTATTGGCATTTTTGGAGCAAAAGGCTTTTTCGGTTTTTCTTTTACAATTGGTGCTTCTTTCACAATTGGTGCTTCTTTAATTGGAACCTCCTTCACAGGAGCTTCAAAAATCGGCATTTCTTTTGGCTTCTCTTTGGCAAACGGTTGCTCTGCAATCGGCATTTCTTTCTTACCGCCTATATTGATTGTGGCCCCCGGCGCTGTTCCCGTAGGTGCTTCTTTTTTTATTGTTCCACCTGTTGTCGGGACTTTTATTTTCATACCGGGCATAATCATATCAGGGTTGCTGAGCTGTGAATTCATCTTTTTCAGCTCTTCAAAATTCACGCCGTACTTCTTGGCGATCTTCCAAAGAGTATCCCCTTTTTGTACGATATGGATCTTCACTCTGATTTCCCTCCTATGCATAAGTCCATATAGTGTATGTGATGATGGGCAAAGTGCTAACATTCTTCGTAAAAACTTATGCTTTTTTTCGAAAAATTATGATTTGCCACTAATCACATATATATGTGGGGAGAGGGTTTGGTACTCTATAAAATTTTTTCAGGTATCATTTTCACCGCTTTGCTATCCGATAGTATTTCTGGGCATCCGATAGTATTTCTCGCCATCCGATAGTATTCCTCGCTATCCGATAGTATTTCTTGCCATCCGATAGTATTTCTCGCTATCCGATAGTATTTCTGGCCATCCGATAGTATTTCTCGCTATCCGATAGTATTTCTGGCCATCCGATAGTATTTCTGGCTATCCGATAGTATTTCTCGCCATCCGCCACTATTTCCACGCCATCCGCCACTATTTCCACGCCATCCGCCACTATTTCCACGCCATCCGCCACTACCTCCTCCCCATCCGCAACTAAACCACCTCCGGCAACGCACAAAAGGATGCAATCCGTTTGGACTGCATCCTCCCAACTTATGAATTAGCCAACATTCTTTCTAATGCTAATTTTGCATGATCAGCAATTTCTTTATCAACCTTTATCACGTTGGCGCTTTCTTCCAGTGTTTCTAGGCTCCACACTAAATGCGGCAAATCAATTCTGTTCATGGTTAAGCACGGACACATATGCGGATTCAACGAGATGATTTTTTTATCAGGATGGCTAGCGATAATCCGTTTGACTAGGTTCATTTCTGTACCAATTGCCCATGAAGTGCCCGCAGGAGCTTTTTCAATCATATTAATAATATAGCTCGTTGACCCCGCTAAATCGGAAAGTTCGACAACCTCACGGCGGCATTCTGGGTGAACGATGATGGTCATATCAGGATACTCCCCACGAGTATCCAACACATTTTGAACCGTAAAGTTTTCATGGACAGAGCAATGACCCTTCCACAGGATGACCTTTATTTTTTCAACATCATCATCGTATTCTAATGTGTCATTGATTGGGTTCCAAATCGCCATTTCATCAAGTCCCACACCTAAATCAACGGCAGTATTCCGACCCAAATGCTGATCAGGCAGGAATAGGATACGTTCCTTTTGTTCAAAGGCCCACTTCACCATCGTGTCTGCATTCGAACTAGTCACGGTCGCCCCACCATTTGCACCAACAAACGATTTAATCGCTGCAGTAGAATTTACATAGGTTAATGGCAGAATCGTGTCACCGAAAATTGCCTGCAGCTTTTCCCAGGCTCTTTCCGTCTGTTGAATGTCAGCCATATCAGCCATTGAACAGCCTGCACGCATATCGGGTAAAATAACCTTTTGGTTTTCAGTCGTTAAAATATCAGCCGTTTCCGCCATAAAGTGAACGCCGCAAAATACGATGTATTCTGCTTCCTTATTTTCGGCAGATAGCTGTGCCAGCTTTAATGAGTCCCCAGTCGCATCTGCAAACTGAATCACTTCATCTTTTTGATAGTGATGACCGGGAATAAATAGCCGGGACCCGAGATTCTTCTTAATCTCCAATACCCGCGCTTCTAACTCTTCTGTTGGCATCTTCTTGTATTTTTCAGGAATCATATTTTTTTCAAAGGCAGCTAAAATGTTCATTTATTCCTCTCCTTTGTTCCACAAAACTTTGACACTGATATCTAATGCTTTGTAAGAGTGAGTTAAGAACCCAAGTGAAATGTAATCAACACCGGTATCACCGTAATCTGCTAAGTTGCTTATTTGAATACCGCCAGAAGCTTCCGTAATGATTCCAGGCGGAACCAGCTTAATAAATTCCTTAATCTCCGCCGGGGTACGATTGTCGAACATGATGATGTCTGCCCCGCTGTTTACCGCTTCTATTACTTGTTCCTCGGTCTCCACTTCCACTTCGACTTTGACCATATGGCCCGCTTTTGTTTTAACTGTGTCGACTGCTTTTGAAATCGACCCTGCAAAGGAAATATGGTTATCCTTAATCATAACTCCATCGTACAAACCGAAACGGTGATTGTAACCACCACCACAGCGGACTGCATATTTCTCAAGCATTCTCAAACCTGGAGTTGTTTTCCGGGTATCACAGATCTTTGTATGGCTGCTGTTTAACGTTTGGACTGCTTTGTTTGTTAGCGTGGCAATCCCGCTCATACGTTGAACAAGATTCAGCACGACTCGTTCACCTTTTAACAAGTCAAAAATCCCCCCTGAAACCGTCGCCAGGTGCTGCCCCACTTCAATGCTCTCGCCATCCTTAACCAGCACCTGTGTTTCAATCTCAGGATTCAGCAGCTTGAAGCCGTTTCTGATAATTTCTTCGCCGCAAAAAATTCCATTGTCTTTTGCTAAAAATACAATCTCTCCATTGGTATGATTGGAAAAAATTAAATCTGTGGTAATGTCTTGTTCCCCGATATCTTCAATAAAAAATTGCTCAAGTAGCGATCGCAGTTTTACTATGTTCATGATTCTTCTCCCTTAATTTGTGAGTGATGGATTTTCTCAGCCAGTGTGTGTCATCTTCAAGCGGATAATCACTTCTAAAGTGGCCTCCGCGGCTTTCTGTCCGGCGTAACGCAGCGTCTGTAATTAACTTTGCATTAATTAACATAAAGATTGTGGTTAACTCTTCAACAGAATAATGATCCAATTTTTCTTTCACATTAAATTGATTTAGCCAGGTGCTCTGCATTAATAGGTCCGCTCTATTGCGGACAATTCCTGTGCGTTCCATCATCAGATCTTTCATTTCTTCTACGTTTGGTAGTGCCAGCTTTTCACCCTCAAATGTTACTTCACTCCGGTATACTTTTAAAAAAGGCTCCTTAGGGGCGTTATTTAACCATTCAGCCAATTTATGTCCTTGGTACAGTCCTTCTAATAATGAATTGCTGGCCAGACGGTTTGCACCGTGAAGCCCTGTACAGGCAGCCTCACCAATGGCATATAAGCCAGTAATGGACGTACGGCCCATTAAGTCCGTTTTAATGCCGCCCATTAAAAAATGACTTCCAGGGGCAACAGGAATTCTCCCCTTCGAAAGCTCTATTCCATTTTTCCTACAAATCAAAGTGATAGAAGGGAATCTTTCTTCAAAATTATTAATCGTGCTAATATCTAAATAAACATTTTGACCATTTTTAAGATATTCATAGATGGTTTGTGAAACGACGTGGCGCGGACCTAGATCCTTTAAGGGGTGTACGCCGTCCATAATTCTTGTGCCATCATCGGTTACAAGGATTGCCCCTTCCCCCCTCACTGCCTCGGATATGAGACCATGTGTTTCACCGTTTACATACAACAAGGTCGGATGAAATTGGATAAACTCCATATCAACAAGTTCAGCACCTGCTAAATAGGCCATAGCAATTCCATCTCCGGTTACCGTTTTCGCATTGGAGGTAAATCGGTACAATTGGCCGCAGCCACCTGTGGCAAGAATGACATGCTTGGCATAGTAAAAACAAACCGTTCCATCCAGCCTTTTCGCTTTCACTCCGATACAGCGGTCTTTTTCAGGATTTAAAATACATTCGTAAGCGTGGACATCCTCTTCAACGATGACATTTGCCTGTAGACTCTTAACTAAGTAATCCACCACATTTTTTCCGGTAGCATCTCCGCCACCATGGACGATTCTTTTTTCGCTGTGAGCACCTTCCATCCCAAGCAGCAAATTTCCATTTTCGTCTTTATCCAGAAAATCACCTTGTGCATCCATTCCTTTAATTAGCGATGGTGCCTGGTTAATCACCTGCTTTACCACTTCGGGGTCATTGTGAAAGCGGCCTGCTTCAATGGAATCGACAATATGTTTTGCAGGATTGTCGTGTTCACCAATCGCAGCCGCAATCCCCCCTTGTGCGAGGTAGGAGTTAGCGGTGGTGATTTTTCCTTTTGTGAGTATCCTCACATTCACATGATTATTTAAACGAACAGCCAGCTGTAAAGCGGCAATTCCACTACCGATAATAAGTACATCATCACTTAACATATACGCTCCTCCTGGATTAACAGGTGTCTTGACATATATATTTACATAGAATTACAATATTGACAAGTGTTTTTGTCATTTAAAAATAAGAGTATAGGAGAATGATAATGTCCTATTTTGATTATGCGGCTACCACACCTTTAGATTTTGAAGCAGCTGAGGTATATGTACAAGCAGCAACCAAGTATTTTGGTAATTCGAGCAGTCTCCATGACATCGGCGGTCAGGCAGCAGGTTTGTTAGAAAATTGCCGGGAAGAGCTTGCTAGCTTGTTAGGGGTTGATAAGACAGGGTTGTATTTTACAAGCGGCGGTTCAGAGAGTAATTTCTTGGCTATTGAAGCCTTATTGTCCGCTCCTAAAAAAACTGGTAATCATATTATCACCGGTATCGCTGAACACTCGTCCATTCATGGTGTGCTCAACCGGCTAAAAGGCTATGATGTCACCTGCCTCCCACTCGATTCAACTGGTTTAATTGATGATGAGCTTTTCATCAATGCCATTAGACCGGAAACAGTTCTCGTAACCATTCAACATGTTAATTCTGAAATTGGTACAATCCAGCCGATTGAAAGAATGGCACAAATTTGCCGCGACAATCAAATTCATTTTCATAGCGATTTTGTTCAATCATTTGGAAAAATCGATGTAAGAAGGGCTGCCGCTCTTGTCAGCAGCTTCGCTTTCTCTGGTCATAAATTTTATGGTCCAAAAGGGGTGGGCGGGGTATATATTGACCCGAACATCTCTTGGAAACCATTTTTCCCAGGGGGCTCACATGAAAAAGGGTTACGTCAGGGGACATTGAATGTTCCAGCCATCGCTGCCATGACTGCCGCGGCGCAAAAAATAAACAAGGTTAGTTCAGACAAATTTTTATTATTTCGAAAAACTTTTATTGAGATGCTTGAACCGATTAATGACGATGTCCAAATTTTTCAGGCTGCTCCCGATTCGCAGCTTCCCCATATTATTGGGATGAGAATTGCAGGCATTGAAGGTCAGTGGATGATGCTCGAATGCAACCGGCTGGGCTTTGCAATTAGTACCGGAAGTGCCTGCCATGTAGGAATGCAATCGCCAGCTAAAGTGATGCAGGCTCTAAATATTCCAGTTGAAGAAGCAAAAGGATTTATTCGGATTAGCTTTGGAAATATGACAACCTTGGAAGAAGTGGTACGACTTGGGGAAAAAATAGTTGATATCGTAAAAAAGTTTAAAGGGAGCATGGTATGCTAAAATAAAAGAAACAGACTACAAATAGGAGGTCAACTATGACGGAACAAAAGAAAATACTAGGGGAAGAAAGGAGAGAATATATCCTACAGCTGCTAAAGGACAGTTCTGTTCCGCTAACAGGAGGCGAATTGTCTGCTAGGACGAATGTGAGCAGACAGGTGATTGTCGGCGATATTACCCTGTTAAAAGCACGGAACGAGCCGATTATTGCCACAAGCCAGGGCTATCTATATTTTAGCCAAAATGCCGCCACTCCTTCCTTTGAGAAAACGATTGCCTGCCGCCACACACCTGCGGAAACGGAACGGGAGCTTAATTTGTTGGTCGATCATGGGGTAGTCGTGAAGGATGTAAAAATTGAACATGCAGTTTACGGTGATTTGACGGCCTCGGTTATGGTCTCCAATCGCCAAGAGGTGAAGCAGTTCCTTGAAAACATGCGTAATTCAAATGCCGCACTCTTGTCGGAATTAACGGATGGCATCCATCTGCATACCATTGCTGCATCTAGTATCGATGTGTTGAATAAAGCCGAAGCGGCCTTAAAAGGGGAAGGGTTTTTGATTGAGTAATGAAGGCGAAACATGAGGCCAGCCATTCCTGTACGAACTAAAAAACAAAAGCAGACCATTGATGGTCTGCTTTTGTTGGTTCGAACAATCTCACCGGTTTTTCACTCAGTTTGTCCCAAGTTAACTCCAGTTCAGACAATCTAGCTAGTAGCTCAAAAACTTTTTGTCTATAGCCCCACCATTACCGATGGATAGCTACCTAAAAGAGTCACACCGCAGCCCAATGCCTCTAGCTCGGCCATAGCTCCCGGGATGAGCACCTCATCAAGCTTCATTTCTAAATCAATGATAAAGAAGTAATTCCCAATACCTGTTTTCATTGGGCGGGATTCAATTTTGGAGAGGTTTATTCTTCGCCAAGCAAAAGCCGATAGTACCTGGTGGAGCGCACCAGCACGGTCTGAAGGTAAAGTAACCATCAAGGTTGTTTTAAAATGAGACGAACCGCTAACTGCCTCAAAATCTATTTCTTTTTCACATAGAACAACAAAGCGAGTATGATTATATTTAAAGTCATGAATGTCTCGCTGAACGATGCTTAGTCCGTATTCGCTGGCTGCTAGTTCATTAGCAATCGCTGCAACATTCTGCTCTGGATGGTCCATCACCATTTTCGCTGCAGCTGCGGTCGAGCTGACACTTTCAAACGGGACTCCTTTAAGACTTGTATGTAAAAATTTATGGCACTGAGCAATCGCATGAGAGTGGCTGTACACCTTGCTCACTTCCTGCCAGTGATTCTGATTCACAGGGTGCACCATCAGATGTTGTTTGATCGGGAGTGTAATTTCCCCAACAATCGGAAGCTGAACCACCTGTGTCAAATAATCTAGTGTAATATTAACAGAACCCTCTAGGGCATTTTCAATCGGCACAACCGCAAGGTCTACCGTTTGCTCCACAACCGCATCCATACTCTCCGGAATGGTGGTATATGGTTGATATTCATATCCTGGAAACACCTTCTGAACCGCCAAGTCTGTGAAGGTTGCTCTTGGTCCTAAAAAACCTACTTTCATCATTTCTCACTCCCCCTTGTCAAAAAACTCTATATGATGTTGGATAGAAAAGTAAACAGGCGCAAAGCAAAAACTATGCACCTGTTCCCAGCACGTCCACTTTCTCTACAAATTCAAGCTTCCGTAATTCCATTAGCAAATCCTCAATTTCCATCGAGATGTCAGAGGTATTTAACGACAGAGTTACGTTAGCACGCCCTTGCAAAGGAATCGTTTGGTGAATCGTTAACACATTACATCCTGAGGACGCTACGACTCCTAGCAATTTGGAAAGTGTGCCGGAACGGTCCTCAAGATAAAAGAAGAGCGAAACTAATTTATCCTTCTGAATGGTCGAGAATGGAAAAACAGTGTCCTTATATTTATAATAGGCGCTCCTGCTTAAGTCGACTCTATGGCATGCATCCCAGATTGATTCCGCTGTTCCCCGCTCAAGCATTTCTTTGGCATCCAGCGTTTTCTTCATGGCTTCAGGCAAAACATCTTCACGAATTAAATAAAACTTCTTGTGATACGACTCATTTCTCATCTCTCCACCACCTGGCCTCAGAATGGCTACTCTATAAATTCAAATTCAAATTCTAATAACTTAACGATGTCTCCGTCTTTTGCACCCTTTGCTCGTAACGCTTCATCCACACCAAGACCTCGGAGCTGACGGGCGAAACGGCGGACAGATTCCTCCGTTTGGAAATTGGTCATCTTAAACAGCTTCTCAACCTTTTCACCTGAAATGACAAATGAACCATCTGGGTCTCTTGTGATAAAGAACGCCTCAGGATCAGCTTCGTGCTTGTACAGTACACGATGGACGCCTGTATCCTCTTCTTCATGGTCAAGTGGAAATTCTGGCGTTTGCTCAATTTTATCGGCAATCGAAAACAGCAGGTCACGCAAACCTTTTCTGGTCACTGCAGAAATTGGAAAAACAGGAAAATCATCTTCCAGCTTCTCTTTAAATTTCTTTAGATTCTCTTCCGCTTCTGGAATATCCATTTTATTCGCAACAATAACTTGCGGACGCTCAGTAAGGCGAAGATTATACTCTTCTAATTCTTTATTGATCGTCACGTAATCCTCGTAAGGGTCACGGCCTTCCATTGCAGACATATCAATAACATGAACAATCACTCGGGTACGTTCAATATGACGTAAAAATTGATGACCCAGTCCAACTCCTTGGTGTGCACCTTCAATCAATCCTGGGAGGTCAGCCATAACAAAGCTTCGGTTATCCTCAGTCTCCACCATACCGAGATTCGGTACAATCGTCGTAAAATGGTACTCAGCAATTTTAGGCTTCGCTGAAGAAACAACGGATAGTAATGTGGACTTACCTACGCTTGGAAAACCAACAAGACCAACGTCAGCTAGCAGCTTTAACTCAAGAATGACATCGCGATCTTGACCAGGTTCGCCGTTTTCAGCAAGCTCTGGTGCTGGGTTTTGCGGGGTTGCAAAACGAGAGTTTCCTCTTCCACCACGGCCGCCCTTGGCAATAACTGCTCGTTGACCATGTTCTACAAGGTCAGCAAGTACTTCCTTAGTTTCAGCATCAATCACAACTGTACCAGGTGGAACTTTTACAATCATGTCCTTGGCATTTTTCCCATGCTGATTCTTGGACATTCCATGCTCACCACGAGGGGCTTTCCAGTGCTTTTGGTAACGGAAATCCATAAGGGTACGTAGACCTTCATTGACTTCAAATACGACATCGGCACCCTTACCTCCGTCACCGCCAGCAGGACCTCCCATTGGTACATATTTTTCACGACGAAACGCGACCATTCCATTACCGCCGTCGCCGCCTTTTACATAAATCTTCGTTTGATCGACAAACATTTTACATCCTCCCGTCTAAATAACTGAATGATACCGACGAGAATCGCTGCTTTAATCCCTGATTTACTTTAAAAGGGCATAAAAGCTTCTAGTGCGAGTTCGCTTGCTGAGAATTCCTTTACCTCAACCGCCATTTCTGGTGTTTTTGAGGCTGATAGAAATTCTTCAATCAGATCATTTTTTATTATTATTCCGCTAAAATCAAAAAAGAAACGGATTCCATTTGATTGCGGTTCAATTGTGATCGATAAATGATTGTCTTGAAACGCCTCAATGGCTGAATCTAAACATGAAAAAAAGGAGATGGTCCAATTTGTCAAAAGTTCATCGTTTACTTTAATATTGTCCATTTCATTTAAAACTTCATATTCCAATTGAAAAGAATGATGTTCCCAGTTTGAACGCAACAATAGACTTGCAAACAATGGTAAGTGGAAATTAGAGAGTTTAGACTCATTTTGGGTTTCAATCACAATTTCATTTATATATTCTTTTACACGGTCAATCCGATTCATTTCTAAGTTTCCTTTAATTAATTGCAGGCGATTTAGCCAATCATGTCGTGAATGCCGGAGCACCTCAACGATATCCCATTCTTTCTCCATATCTCGAACTCCTATAGTAAGTGTCGAAAAACTGTTTATAGTATATCAAAAAAGTGCGAAAGAGTAAGCTATTTTGACCAATTCCATGCCAATAGTGGAAAAAATAGTTGCTTTTACCATTGATTTTTATTCTAAATGGTAAAATTTACCTAAAACTACAAAAAGAAAACTCTAACCAATCAGGTTAGAGTTTTCACTGAAAGCTTACGCTTCTTGAGCTACTGGGTATACAGATACTTGCTTGCGGTCACGACCTAAACGCTCGAACTTAACAACGCCGTCTACTTTCGCAAATAGAGTATCATCTCCACCACGGCCTACGTTTTCACCTGGATAAATCTTTGTACCGCGTTGACGGTAAAGGATTGAACCACCAGATACGAATTGACCATCAGCACGCTTAGCACCTAGGCGCTTCGAGATCGAGTCACGTCCGTTCTTTGTAGAACCTACTCCCTTTTTAGATGCAAAAAGTTGAAGATCTAATTTCAATAACATTTTCATTTCACCTCCTGCTTTTTGAAGGTAATTTTTATGTGTTCTCCGTATTCTTCCTCAATCGTCAGTAAAGAAATAATCATACCTTCAAGAAGAATTTGTACTTTCTCATTTATGTCTTCCGAAAGGTTTTCCGGTACAACACAGCGGAGAAAGCCGTCTCCCTGCTCAATCTCTGGGGTAACGTCAGTTAAGGCATGTACCGCATTGATGGCTCCGACGGACACAGCGGATGCGCCTGCACAGACGATATCCTTGCCCCGTTCGGCAAAAAAAGCATGACCACTAATTACAAACGAATGAATGGAACCGGACTCTGTACGATTAATCGTAATGTAAATCATCTATGAATCAACACCTTACGCGTTGATTGCTTCAATCACAACTTTAGTGTATGGTTGACGATGACCTTGCTTCTTACGGTTGTTTTTCTTCGCTTTGTACTTGAAAACGATGATTTTCTTAGCGCGGCCTTGTTTTTCAACTTTAGCTGTAACAGTAGCTCCTGCCACCAATGGGCTTCCTACTTTTACGTTTTCTCCGCCAACGAAAAGAACCTTGTCAAATGTAACTGTTTCGCCTGCTTCTGCGTTAAGCTTCTCGATGTAGACTGCTTGACCAGCTTCTACTTTGATTTGCTTACCGCCTGTTTCGATAATTGCGTACATACTTGCACCTCCTTATAAACTCAGACTCGCCAAATACAGGCGTCTATGCCTGGCATAAAACTTATTACCTGAACTGTGCGGTTGTAGTAGCACGGGTGCTACAAACATAACGTTACAATATTAGCATGTTTTAAGGAAAAGTGTCAATACTATTCGACAGCTTTTTGGGCAATCTCATTTTCAGTGCCAAATTGTTTTAATAAAAACTGATGATGAGGTGACTCCAGAATCTTAAAGTACACATTAAAATGAAGCATCTCTTCTAAGATTTCTAGATGTCCAGCCAAAGCTTCCTTTACCTCAATCGTTGTCTCTACTAGAACGGCTTCAAAATCACCATGACGGTGCTCCAACAGCTGCCGCTCAAGGCGGAAAGCTACCGTTTCAGCACTTAAAATTCGGCCTGTCCCATCACAAACAGGACACTTTACCTGTAAAGCTTCTGATAACGAGACCTTCGTTTTCTTCCTTGTCAGCTGGAGTATTCCAAGCGGGGTGAAGCCAATGACTTTCGTCCTTTTTTCGTCTTTTTTCAGCTCAGTTTCAATACGATCTAGAACGGATTGCTTGTCCTTTTCCCGTTTCATATCAATAAAATCAATTAAGACAATACCGCCGATGTCACGAAGACGAAGCTGGCGGACAATCTCGATGGCGGCTAACTGATTTGTTTTTAGGACCGTATCCTGATAATCGCTTTTTCCGGAAAACTTGCCAGTATTTACATCAATTACGGTTAATGCTTCTGTCTCGTCGAAAATCAGATATGATCCGTTATCAAGCCAAACAATTCTTTTTATAGCTTTTTCAATTTCATGTTCAACTCGGTTGAAAGCAAATATGTTTTCCTTACCACCATAAAACGAAATCTGCAAATCAGGATTCCTATTTTCTAGAAGCTTCTTTATAGATAAGTCATCAATAATGACTTCTCCATTTTTCATTCTTGAGGCAATATCTAGTATTGTTTCAATAAAGGTATCCTTTTGAGAAACGATTCCTGGTTTCTTAAGTTGTGAAGCTTGTTCGGAGATACCAACGTACTGTTCACGGAGTTTCTGTAGTTCTCCAACAATTTCCTCCTCCGTCGCAGCCATACTAGAGGTACGGAAGATGAATCCCTCAGCTTCTTCTTTTAAAGAATGACCCATGCGTCTTAATTCAGCATCTGACTTTTCGGCAGCAATTTTTTTCGAAACAGCCACATATCGCCCTTGTGGCATGTAAATGAGATGATCACCGGAAATTTCTATGATTCCCGTGACTCTCGGACCTTTTGTGCCAGTAGCATCTTTATCAACCTGGACCAACAGTTTTTCACCTTGGTGAACAAGGGTAGATACACTTTTCTTCTCTTTATCCATATTCTTCTCGGGAGACAGGACATAGCTAGGCAGGACATCACGATGCAGGTAAGCATTTTTTTCTTCGCCTATGTCGATAAACACCGCGTTCATTCCCGGCAGTACCTTCGTAACAGTCCCATAATAAATATTACCGACCAAAGAACGCTGCTCTGGCCGGTCAAAAATTAGCTTTTCAACTGTATTATTTCTCACAAAAGCAACTCTCTTTTCCCGCGATACATAATTTACAATTAGTTTTTCCAAACCTAGTGGCCTCACTTTATTAATCTCGATGTGTTCATTATACCGTTTTAATACAAAAAGAGAAGGTCGCTAATCTTATCGTTCGTTCTTTTCTCTGTAAAAAAAGCGTGGAGCAGCTCATTTTCGTCTAGCATTCCTTTCTCTTTCCCGTTACTCTCCACGATAATGGGGTGCTTGCATCCGCGCTGGAATTTTTCAAGTACGTCGATTAGCAAATCCTGCTCGTTCGCTTGGATTGGCACAAGAGCTTGGAGGTCACTCTTTTTACCATAATAGCGCTCTAGTAAAAAACGCATAAAAATAAAGCGGCGCTGTTTCCACTCATAAAAAATGGAGAACGCTAGAAATCCAATAATAATCCAAATGTTTAGATGAGATGGTGCCACCACTACGGTCACTATTGAAAAAATAAATAGGCTAATCATAGAGATGAGTAAGGATAACCGATGGGCATTCGGAAATGATTTTTTCAAGGATAGCATCATAAAAATTAGTTTGCCTCCATCAAGCGGCCAAACTGGAAAAAGATTAAATATAAAAATCATAAGATTATAGTTAAAAAATAGCTGAAACATATCCTCTGAGATAAGTGAGAAGGTAAATAATAAATAAGCCGCCCCCACCATCCATATGTGCTGAATTGGCCCAGCAAGAACAACGATTGCTTCTTCTTTTAATGGTCGATTTCCGTGCTCCTCCATTTCGGCGACACCGCCAAAGGGAAGGAGTGTGATTTTTTTAATTCTCCAGGAAAAAAAAGAAGCTGCTGCAGCATGCCCCATTTCATGTATAAAGATAATGCCAATTAACAGGCAAAGTTCGAGGAAATGTGCTGTAGCAACAGATATGGCGATGATAACCCACAATAACGGGTGGATATGGACATGTTGTAATAATGTGATCACCCTATTCAAAGCGGATCACCTGTATCGGGTCGATGAAATCATCGCCTTTTTTATAAGCAAAATAATATTTGCCTTTTGTTTTATCTTCACCCGTTGACTCTGAAGCCGTGCCCACTACGGTTTCTTTTTTTACATACTCATATAAACTCACTTTTAAATCTGCTAAGTTTGCGTACCAGGTTTCCGTTTGATCAGGATGCTGAATGATAACCGTCTTCCCTAACCCTTCCTTAACACCTGCAAACATGACATTGCCTTCGTTCATCGCTTCCACTGGAGCACCGTTAGTTGTTTCAATCATGATACCCTGACCGTCTTTTTCAAAGTTTTCAAGAACTTTTCCTGAAAAAACAGGGACCGAATTCGGTTTATCAACGATTGTTTTGTCTTCCTCTTTTTCCGCATCTGGATATGGCAGCAGAGCTAACGGTTTCCCAAATTGGTCCTCATACCATTTAGAGACGGTTGCAAACTGAAAATCTCTTTCCATTGCAGTGTTTACCAAATTTCGTGCCGGTTCAAACGTTGCCGATGTATTGCGAAATAAAATCCCCACTACTAAAAATAACAACACTGAAGCTAAAATTTTAAAGATAAATACCTCTTTTTTAAATAACGGATGGAAACCATCATCCTCATTTTTTTGATCCTTGGACGACCATGGATCGTATGTGTATTTATCTTCATCGCTAGGCCACATCATTAACTTATTATCTGGACTTTTATCGGACGAACCCGTACCCTTCTTACGTTTTGCGATTCGTCGCCGTATTTCATCCGGTGTAGACCGCATCAACCCCACCAACCTTTATCACTCTGTATTGTTTGTACAAGTTTATGAGGTTGTCTATAAGAGTATGACTTTTACCATAAAAAGATAAATCGCATTATATCCGTCAATGTATTCAGGTGCTAAATGTTTTGGACATTTTTCCAGAGGTTTTGGACATTTATTTTTGTATTTGGACATTTCCAATGCTTTTGGATATTTATTTTAGGGTTTTGGACATTTTTCAATGGGTTTTGGATATTTATACATATTTTACCATTAAACCACATAAAAATAGCCTGTCCACAATAAAATGGACAGGCTACATAATTAACGTACACCAAAAAACTTCTTAAGTTTACCAAACATGCCTTTGTTAGGGTCTTCTAACGGCTGTAACGGTATCGATTCTCCTAGAATGCGTCGGGCAATATTGCGGTAGGCAATCGATGCTTTGCTGTTTGGATTCAAGGCAATGGGCTCTCCGTGGTTGGATGCGCGGATTACTTCATCGTCATCTGCAACGATTCCGATTAACTCAATCGATAAATGAGTAGTAATTTCATCTACATCTAACATGTCGCCGCTTTTCATCATGTGATTGCGGATCCGGTTGATGACCAATTTTGGTGACTCGATATTTTGCTCTTTTTCTAATAAACCGATGATGCGGTCAGCGTCACGAACGGCAGAAACTTCAGGTGTCGTGACAACAATTGCACGGTCAGCACCTGCAACCGCGTTTTTGTAGCCCTGCTCGATACCGGCAGGACAATCGATAATAATATAATCATAGTCTTGCTTCAGTTCATTAATTAGTTTGTGCATTTGTTCTGGCGTGACGGCTGACTTATCAACCGTTTGCGCTGCTGGCAGCAAATACAATAAATCCTCGAAACGTTTATCCTTCACCAATGCTTGGTGTACTTTGCATCTGCCTTCCACCACATCGACTAGGTCATAAATGATTCGATTTTCAAGTCCCATTACGACATCTAAGTTGCGAAGGCCAATATCAGTATCTACTAAACATACTTTTTTGCCTTGAAGGGCCAAAGCTGTACCTATATTAGCAGAAGTCGTGGTTTTGCCGACGCCACCCTTACCGGATGTAATTACTATTGCTTCTCCCACATTAATGTCCCCCTTCTAAACTTGTTAAATTAGGCCTCAATTGTATTAAAACTTGTAATCTATCAACGATGATTTGACGATTCTCGTCTACGTATGCACATTCCATTTCACGTTTTTCATTTTGGCTGGCATCAGGGGCGCGATTGATACAATCACTGATCCGCAGCTGTGACGGCTGCATGCTGGATGCCGTGATGACGGCCTGGTCATTGCCATAATAACCAGCATGTGCGATTCCCTTTAAGGTGCCCATGATAAAAATGTTACCGCCTGCAATGACGGTTCCACCAGGGTTAACATCGCCTACTAGCAGCAAGTCGCCTGGAACCTCTAATACTTGTCCCGAACGGATGATTTTAGTCACCGTTACGACTTGGCCTTCAGCTTTAAGCTGCTCGGCCTCTTCCCTAGTAACCACGTTTGTTACGATATCTTGGACACTTAAATTCTTTTTCTGACGAATTAAGTCTTTTATTTCTTCACGTTGAGCAGCCTTTAAATACCTGTTGCCAACTACCGCCTTAACAGGTGTTAATTGCCGCTCAACTTGAGTTCTTAGGTTTGCGGATAATTTTTCATCTAGTTCCTTTATCAGTTCATCGTAGGAACATTGGTCATCTAAATGAAGGACTAGTCCATCCTTAGTCCCTTTTATTGTAACATTTTGTCGCTTTTTCATGGAGAGTTTTTCACCTCAAATAATTTCAGGAACGCCGTGTATCTAAGTAAAATTTTTTTACAGCTCAAAAAAGCGTAATGATACACCTTCTAAATTCAATTCGACACTTCCTGCTTCTTTTCCTTCAAAAAAATTACTCATCTCTCAATTCTTCAGCTACCTTTTCAAAATGCCGTTTTAAAGGATAGGCAGCGATGATGATAAATACGGCGTTTAATATAAGTGAAGGAGTAAAACGCATCCGAATAAAGCTCATAAATTCCAGGTTCGTTACATGAATCAAAAAGTCCATTTGATATACACCAATCTCTAGTAGGGCAATACCAGCGAGTGATACTAAGAACGCGATAATGATATGCGCTTGCAGGAAATGCATGATTTTTGATCCGAGATAGGTAACAAACGGAAAGAGGAAAAAATAAATCCCGATAATCTCAATCCAGATAATATCAAAGAGCAGACCAAAAACGGCTGCATAGATAATTCCATACTTTCTACCTGCATAAATCATTAAAAAGAGGATCCCTGCAAACAAAAAGTGGGGCACCAATATGTAATCCTGACCAAAAACTTTTGACGGGATATATTGTACAAAAATGCTTTCTAATAGAAAAAGAAACAGAAACAAAAGAGGAAGAAGGAGCCTCTTCAATATTCCTCCTCCTCCCCATCAATCATCTCATCGCCATTAGGCTGAATCATATTTCTTTTGATGACAATAATATTTTCAAGATCGTAAAAATTTGCTCCCGGTTCCACTAAGGCGGTTTGATTTAAGCCATACTGATCCGGCTTAACCTCGATTACCTTACCAATTTGCAGACCTTGCGGGAACACTCCGCCTAGACCGGATGTAATGACGTTTTGGCCTTTTTTAATTTCTACACCAGCAGGAATGGTCTTAACGAGTAGAGCCTTTTTCTCTTTATCAAAGCCCTCTACTAGTCCGAAGACATTGGTATCACCTTGGATAATGGCAGAGATCCTGTTTTTTGGATCCATGGCGCTCAACAGTTGAACCGTTGAGCTAAACTGATTGACGGTCTTCACTTTCCCAATTAATCCATGGGCTGTGACAACGGCCATATTTTTCTGAATGCCGTTCAATTTGCCTTTATTAATAATAATCATTTCATGCCAACGATCAGGGTTTCTGCCAATTACAGTTGCTTGTAATGGCTCATAATCTCTCAGGGTTTCTTCCTCACCAAGAATATCACGAAGCTCTTTATTATCCTTTTCTAGCTCTTGAACCTTCGCCTCAAGGGTAACTAGCTGCTCCATCCGTGATTTTAACTCTTTATTCTCTTGATATGTATTTTGTAAGTCCTGTAGATTTTCAAAAAATCCTGCAACAAAATGAGCAGGCTTTGAAACGAGGGATTGAACCCAGCCGGCGCTATCTTTGACAAATTGCTCCGGCCAGGATAGTTTCTCTCTCTCCCTTATCGAAAACCCAATCAATGCCACGAGAACAATAATGCTGACTAGCAAAATGATCAGACGTTTATTCAAGAAGAACTGTGGCATGATTATACACCTCTATCTTATCTATAAAAAGTAGGTTGATTTATCTTGTATCCTTGGCTTTGTTTTTGAATAGCTGGATGTGGTCTAGTGCTCTTCCTGTTCCAATTGCTACACAGTCAAGCGGGTTTTCGGCAATTAGTACAGGCATGTTTGTTTCTTCACTGATGACCTTGTCCAAGTTACGAAGCAAGGCTCCACCGCCTGTTAATACGATGCCACGGTCCATGATATCAGCAGCTAATTCTGGCGGAGTTTTTTCCAGTGTGTTTTTCACTGCTTCTACAATTGCGTAAACCGTATCCTTTAAGGCAACAGCAATTTCTTTAGGCGTGATTTCAATGGTCTTAGGAAGACCCGTCAGCAGGTCACGTCCGCGAATTTCCATGTTTTCAACGCCTTCGTGGTCACCAGCCGAGCCAACCTCCATCTTAATGGCTTCTGCTGTCCGCTCACCAATCATTAAATTATAATTCTTGCGAATGAATGACATGATGCTCTCATCCATTTCATCGCCAGCAACGCGGATCGATTGGCTTGTCACAATTCCCCCTAAGGAAATGATCGCCACTTCAGTTGTTCCGCCGCCAATATCAACGACCATACTGCCAGTAGGCTCCCAAACAGGCAGGTTGGCCCCAATTGCCGCTGCAAATGGTTCTTCAATGGTATAGGCATCCTTCGCGCCAGCTTGTCTTGTTGCATCGATTACAGCTCTTTCTTCAACAGCTGTAATTCCTGAAGGGACACAGACCATAACATACGGCTTTCCTGAGAAAATGCCTTTTGATTTCTGGGCCATGCGAATATGGTATTTCATCATCACTGCTGTAGTTTCGAAGTCAGCGATTACGCCATCCTTCATCGGACGCATCGCGACAACATTTCCTGGTGTCCGTCCAATCATATTTTTCGCATCATTACCAACCGCTACGATTTGTTTTGTATCTGTCTGCATCGCCACAACCGATGGCTCGCGTAGTACAATCCCTTTTCCTTTCACAAATACAAGCGTATTTGCTGTTCCCAAGTCAATTCCAAGATCTCTTGTCCCAATTCCAAACATAAGTTGTATCTCCCTTTCTGATACGAATGCATCCATTCCTAAATGGTAAGGTCATGTACCTTAATATCGTATATGTGTTCGTTAATTTTTATAAGATAAGACTATTCACGGCATTTGGTGAACTTCCCTATCATATCTTTTTTCTAGTTATTTAAAGTCAGTTAATGGTAACATTGCCTAAAAAATCATACCCATTATTATAACCCAACGTTTTATAAAATCATAGTTTATAAATACCCTTTTTCTTTCAATGAGACAAATTTATTTTCGCCGATGATCAAATGATCAAGCAACTCGATGCCAATTATTTTTCCGCATTCCACTAGCCTTTTGGTCACCTCAATGTCCTCTTTACTTGGTGCGGGATCACCAGAAGATAGCAATAGGTAAGGCTTTGAGGTTATCTCTGCCTTTTCCCCTGCTCCACACCGTGCATGCAACTTTCATCGCACACGGCATTCCATCGTTTTCTATCTATTCCCTTTTCTCAATCTCCTAAATATCAAGGACTCTCCCGACTCAACTTTGCTCATGACCTTTTTAGTCCTACGAGAATCCTTGAGTTGATTGAGTTGAAATAGCTTAATTAAAACGACTTGAGGCTATTGTTCCATTTCCATTACAGAAACTTCATCACTTCTGCCTCTACTCTCACTACCATAAAAGGAAGTTATAGATATATTCCTTTCCTTCCTAACACTTCATCGAGTGTGTACTCTCCATGTTGATAGCTTTCCACGTTCCCTTAACCCTATCAATACTTAACTTAGGTGCTAGCTCTTGCCTGGCGTCCTCTCCATCGCCTGTAACGATGCATGGAGCTTTCGAAACCACCATACTTACTCGCCCACGGAACGCACTTGAAATTTCATCAAGTCTACTCATTTCTAAGTAGTTCCACTTCCAGACATTTGGTTCGCTAGTTCGTCAGTGTTTCACCACATTCTCACCATATTAAGTTTTTCACGACTCCCGACTTATCAGTTGCACCAACCACCTCTGGTTAGCTTTCGGTTACTCATGAGCACTACGGCAACTTTCAGCCGACTTTACCGAGCTTCATACCTTATTCTTATACACTTTCAAATAACGCATGTCGGAGTATTAGAGTAGGCGTTTCAAGGCGTTACCCTATCATTCCACCTATCAAGTTAAGAGTTCAAGAATCACTTGCGTAACCTTTTCAGTTACGAACGTGTCGCACGATGGTTATGCAGGGCAATAATAGAGGCCGCTGACCGCTTTAAAGCTTCGCGGTACACCTCCCTAGGGTGCACGATCGAGGCATTTAGACTTCCAATAAAGATCGTCTGTTTATGAAGCACTTGATTCTTGGTGTTCAAATACAAGCAGACAAAGTGCTCTTGTGAAAGAAAGCGCATGTCGTTCATCACATAATTCGCACCATCTTCCGGGGAGCGAATCACGTAACGGTCTTCGTTTTTCAAGTTGGCAATCCGTCTGCCAATTTCAACGGCAGCAAGAATTTGGATCGCCTTTGCTTGGCCGATGCCTTTAATTTCCATCATTTCTTCTAACGTCGCTGCTTTTAACATTCGTAAGCCTTCGAAATTCGTCAGCAACCGATTCGATAATTGAAGTACCGATTCATCCTTCGTACCCGTCCGTAATAAAATCGCAATTAGTTCATGATTGGATAAGCTTTCTGGGCCGTTTTGAACAAACCGTTCTCTTGGTCTTTCGTCTTGCGGAAAATCACGTATCATTAATGAATTTGTCGACACACTGTTTCCTCCCTTATAGTCGGGAGTTATAGAACAGCTTTAATACGGCAATTGATAGCCGGCCTTTCTCAGTTCACGAACCGTCCTCGCAACCGGGAGGCCGACAACCGCAAAATAATCACCTTTTATTCTTTTGACAAGCATGCTTCCTAGCTGCTGAATACCGTACGAACCTGCTTTATCAAGCGGTTCACCACTTTGCACGTAATAGGATATTTCCTCGTCCGTTAACTCCCAAAACTCTACTTCTGTTTTTTCAAAAAATTTTGTTGAAACATTTGCAGATAAAATGGCCACACCTGTGTAAACATCGTGCTGCTGCCCTGAAAGGATCGTTAGCATCCTTGTCGCTTCTTCGGAGTTTGTGGGCTTCCCTAACACTTGACCGTTTGCGACCACAATCGTATCCGAGCCAAGGACAAAGCTTTCAGGATTGTCTTTAAAAACTGCCTGTGCTTTTCGTTCGGCAAGTTCCATCACTACATCCTCAGGTGAAAGCATTGGATCAAAGCTTTCATCCACTTCACTGCTTGAAATCGTGAAGGTTAATTGGAGGTTTTCTAGAAGTTCTTTTCGCCGTGGAGAAGAAGAGGCTAAAATGAGGTTTTGCATTTCATCACCATACCTTTGCATCATTTAGGAAGATACACTCTAATCGTATCAGAAGTTGCATGCGCAAACAATTTTTATATCCTTAAAGTTCGAAGAAAATTGACAAAATATGCAAGTGAAAACCACTATTCTACAAAAAGCAAAGCCTGTCCAGTATGAACAGGCTAGGGCAATAAAATTATTTCCTAGAAAATATCGAGATTTGTCATTTACAGTGCGTAATAGGCAGATATGAAATTTAATAAGTGCTGCTGTGCTTCAATGAGACTCTTAGTTTCCTTCGAAGTCTGGAAGGATTTAACCTTTTCTACAGCGCCGGTCAAATCGGCATGGAGACCCTTTACTTTCTCATTATTTAGCTTGTCACCAGATTTGAGTTGTTCGCTTAAAGCATTGATGTCATCTGCAGCTGTTTTAGTAACGATCCCCGTTGAACTGATCTTTGAAAGCTGCTGATAAATGGCTGCACTAGATTCAAGGAAAGCTTTTTCAGTCTCATTGATCTCGGCCACTGTCTTTTCGGGTACTGCTATTGATTTGGCATATACATCTTCGACACTATTGTTTTCTTTATAAAAAGTTCCCAACTGTTTTGCTGACTCAACAGAATCGGCTACCCCTATGAATAAGTATTCCTTACCATCGATTGCAATTGAAGTTGCAGCAGCCCCTTTCCCTTTTACCGCGTTCGCTCCTGATACCGCCAACTCTTTTGTTGAAAAATAACCACCCTGGACCACAAAGATGGTCTGAGTAGGTATTACTGTCGATGCTGTCGCGGCAGGCGTCTTTTCTTCCCCTGTATTCTTCCCCGTTTCACCACCGACTGGCTGCACAACAGCAGGTTTGTCAGTATCCGTAATAAAGAGCTTTAACATCAACACACCTAAGCTCGTTCCAATGAGAATGGCAAAAACAGCCGTGAACAATATATTTTTAATGGCTCCACCATTTCTTTTCTTGGAAAAGGTTGAAAAGGATACGGTTTTCTTTCCGGCTTTTTTCGACTTTTGACTGCTGGCAATCTTATATTCGACAATGTCATTTTCGGAAGACTCAGGAATGATCCAATCAAAACTCTCATCGACAGATTCCTGAGCAGCCGCTGTTTCTCTGAAGCTTTCTTGTTCGAGGTGTTCTGGATCAATCTTGATAACCGTTGAAAACGGTTCAGCTTCCTTGTCAGCTAGCTTTTTTACCGGCTCTTCTTTAAACGACTGCTGTTCACCATTTAACTTAATCTTTATTGTATGGCCATTTTTAGGCTTGTCCACTCATTCGTACTCCTTTCCCTCCCGACACTGATTTCTACTAGCCTACCATATGTACAAAAAAAAATAACAAGACTTTTGTCGTCTTGTTACTAGATGCTTTCGCCAAATTTTTTAATTGTTGTTGAATTTAATTAGACCTACCGAGATATTGTCAATCTCTGTGCAAAGGTTACGATTTTCTCCATATAAACACACTGAAGAAATTTTCCCATCAATTAACTCAACATAAGTGATTTCAGATGGAGATAATACCTCTCCAGTGTATGGGTCATAAAATTCATTAATATAATTCTTGTTAAACAATTCTTCATAAGTGATTTTAGCTATACTGTTTCTATCTTCAACTTCATCATTCAGATATAACTCAGCTGCATGTAAGATCGCTTTTGCATTATTAACAAAGATTTTATCTTTTGAATTAGCGATTACACTATCAATCGATACGAGGCCTACTGATGCAATGATCCCTAAGATTACTATGACTGCTAATAATTCAACAAGTGTGTATCCTTTTTGATTCCAACTCATTCGTTTTTTCATAGAAAGTGCCCTTTGCCATGATTATTATTTAGTTATTTCCACTCAATTTAGTAGATGCACTTAATGGGTTTTTCTTGTTAGCAGGTCCTGGCGCATCAATCTTTGGAAGATCAGCTATTAAATCATTTAAGGTAGGCAAGTAATAAGCAGAGACCGTTAGACTGTAGGTTAGCTTTTCTTCTGCATCTTTACTATCTAAACTAGTAATTTCTTTACCGCCCGAATAACTTATCGATTCGACTACGACAATTCGATTCAATGATTCAAGTGTGCTAATAAACTTCTCAAGATCTCCATAAGTTGGTGATTCTACACTTAAGCTAATGGTTAGCTTTTTTAAGCCAGTAACAGTATTAGCTGCCTGAGCTTCCTGTTCAGCAGTCACTTCCTGAACCGTCTTAACCTCTAGATCCTCATCAGTTGTTTCGCCATTAGCCGCCGTTTCCGGTGCTGGGGGTGCAACTGGTACATCCACATCTTTAGCAAAGCTCATCGACTTAACCAAGCTGCTAGAAACAGTTTCTGCCCTTTCAAGGTCCAGTACAAATTGCTCTTGAAGGGGTGCTACTGGAACTTTTTTCTGTAGTTCCCTAGTATCCTCTACAACTTTTGTCGTTTCGTCTGCTTTTTTCTGTGTGATGGTCTCTAATAGCTTTTGTTCTGTCTTCAGTGTTTGCTCTTTCGTTTCAAGGTCAGTTTTCAGGGGTGAAAGCATCATGAATTGAACAATGGTGATGAATAACGCCACTAGGAGGATGCCAAACAACATTACTAGCTTTTCTCTTTTTGAAAGTCGAAGCTTCATGATGCTGTCACCTCTTCTCCATTACCTTTGTTTATGAGTTGCTTAATCGTTTCCTTTGTGAATTTAATCTCAAACTGTCCAATATATCTTGGTACATATTTGTTAGTCGGATACTTTATCTCTGGCTGTGTGTTCGCAGATTCACTTTCATTTGGTTTTACCGGAGTAAAAATGAATCTAGAAGGATCATTAGGGTCAATTGTAACAATAAAACTATCGTTAGTATTCAACTGATTATCAACTGTTTGAGTTCCAGATGTAGTAGTGGCCGTTTCTTTCGCTTCTTCAAGCTCTTGTGCGGCTAATGAACTAAGACTCGCTTCGTCTATATAGTCTGACTCGTTTAGGTTATCTAGGAAGTATGCTGCTTCCCTAGAACTATCAAATTGAACAGAGAGAGTAACCGTACCAGCTTCTGTATAACCAAAGGTTTGAATAAAGCCTCGTTCTGGCAGTAATCCAGTTAAATGTTGCATAACTGGAACGGTTTGAATCGGGTAGTTATCGGCCCAACTCACAGCATTTTTTAATACAGTAACAGATAACTGTGCTTCGGTTTTCCCGGCATTGTTTTGTTCAATTTCAGCAAGCTTTTTAGTGGTATCAATTTGTTGGTCAACTGCAGCGATATCACTTCTCACCTGTTGAATTTGCCATAAATAAACGCCGCCGACTGCTATTAATAGGACAGCAAAGCTTACCAGCATCAGGATAAGGCCTTTTTTTCCACGTTCTTTTTGAGGAAGCAGGTTAATTTCTACTAGCATCATTGCACCTCTTTTAAAGCGAGACCTAAAGATAAAAATAGATTAGCCGGTACGCTTCCTTTCATTTCAGAATCAAAACTGATCCTCTCAAGAGGAATCTCGAATCTTTCTTTCATTTCTTCGTAAATGGCCGTTAGCATCGGATGATCGCCGTTTAGTAGAAACTTCGTAACATCCTTTTTCTCATTGTTGCTAAGTGTATAGCGATAAAAATCCAAAAGCTTGTTAATTTCTTTGAAGATATCTTCAAATTGAATAACTAACTCTTCAGGATCTCCACTGTATTTGTATTCCATCAAGCCAGATAAATCCTGCTTGATTTCCCAATTATCGATATTAAAAGGTAGAGCGAATTGGCGCATTACCAATGGTACACTCTCTTCAAAGATACACAGATTTACACTTGTTAAGTCGAATTGAACCGTAAACAGAACCTCTTTCTCACTTGCAAGTTCAAGATAGTGATACAAGCGATAGAGTGATAAAGGAGAAATATCAGCAGCAATTGGGCTTAGTTTAAGGCTGGAGAATAATTCAGCATATTGCATGACAAACTGTTCAGGAGCGGCAAATAAAAGCAAGTCCTTTGTTTTCCCGTTATTAGAAAGCGGATAATAGTCAAACACTGGTTCTTCGAACGGCAAGTGAATGCTTGAGCCAAGTTCCAAATAGAGATACCCTTTTATTTCATCGTCTTGAATATCAACTGGTATGCTGACTTTACGAATAATCACCAGTGAATCTGGTACGATGAAGCGGATCGAACGGCGATTAATCTTCCAGTCGTCAATACATTCTTCGAGAATATTCGTCAGCGTATCCAGATCGACAATCCTTCCGTCGGTTATAATACCTGGCGGCAGGTAACGTTCGTTCCATTTTTGTGCAGCAGGGGGTTTTGATTGTTTCAGTTCAACGAAACGAATCGAGTGGTCATTGATGACGAGATTAATTATTCGGTTTTTTGTTGAAAAAAGGGAAAATGCCATATCTATAACCCCTTACTTAAAATCCTTGATTTAGAAACTGTAAATATAGATCTATTAAATCCGATCCCCAATAATAGGCGGTTAATGTCCCAGCTGCAATAAATGGACCAAACGGAATCGGCTGCTTTCTTTTGACAAGTTTGAAGAGCAATGCTAATCCACCGATAACGGCTCCAAATAGGGTAGAAAAAAAGAAAGATAAGAGCACAAGCTTGAAACCTAGGACAAATCCTAGTAACGCATATAACTTCACATCTCCCATACCCATCCCGCCTTTGCTGACAAGAACGATAATAAGAAGAAGTGTAAACCCAGTTACTGCACCAAGCAGGCTGTCCCACCATGGTGTTAGCGGTACAAAAATTCGTTCCAATAAAAAAATCCCTGTAAACCAGATTAAAATCTTATCAGGGATGATCATATAATGTATATCTGATACGGTAATAATGATAAACATTGAAATTAGTGTTAAAGCAACGACTAATTCTCCGGACCAGCCAATAACTAGTGGTGCTGTGGCAAAAAGAACGCCAGTCAATAATTCAAAAAAGGGATAGATAGGAGAAATCCGCGACTGACAGCCGCGGCATTTCCCTTTTTGAAGCAAATATGAAATTACTGGAATAAGTTCATATGGTTTCAATTGATGCCTACAAGTTGGACAAGCCGATCCCGGAGTAACAATTGATTGTTTTATTGGAACTCTAAGTCCAACAACATTGAAAAAAGACCCTAAAACTAAACCATATAAAAAAACAATAAACCCAATCATTATTTTACATATTCTAATAATTCTTGTTCTGAAGCACCATCTGTTCCTTTGTCAGCCAAATCTTCAGCCGGATGATCTGTTAGAGTATAAGTATAGTTTCCTGATGCTGTATAAACTACCTTTACAGTATACCCATTTACTTTTACCTTATCTAGGTAAGTTCCTAGTTTTGCATGAGTAATATCTTCGTTAGCTGCCGGTCTAGTATCAGCAATATATAGCTTTGCAGCATTAACTATTTGTATGCCTTCTTGAACCTTAGCTTTATTATCTGATTTTGAAATAACACTCGTAATCGCAGGAATCGCAATCGCCGCAATGATCCCTAAAATAACAATAACTGCTAGTAATTCGATTAATGTAAAGCCTTTTTGTTCTTTTAATTTTGAACTTAATTTTTTAATCATATTCCGTCTCCTTCTGGTTCTATGAACCTAGTAATATTTCTCTATGAGTATACAATAAATGACAGTGAAAGAAAAGTAGATTTTTATCAATCGCTGTAACAAATTTTACCTCTTTGTAATATTAGTGAATTTTCTGTCTAGTTTTGTCAACTCATTTGGTCGAACATGGAGAACATTGGCATCATAATGGAAAGTACAATGACCCCGACGATCCCTGCTAAAAATACAATCATGATCGGTTCGATTAACGACTTGAGTCTATCGGTCACTTGATCGACTTCTTTTTCATAGAAATCAGCAATTTTTGACATCATCGTATCTAATGCCCCTGTTCCCTCACCGATCAAAATCATTTGTGTCACGAGCGGTGGAAAGACCCAGTGGTCACTCATTGGTTCTGTCATAGAACGCCCTTTTTCTAGGGAGTCACGCGACTCGCGTATTACCTTCGCGATGACTTCATTTTCTACTACTTTTTCTACAATCGACATCGCTTGTAATATCGGAACAGAACTTGAAAATAGCGAAGCAAGTGTTCTCATCATTCGGGCTAGTGCAGCCTTTTGCATCATGTTTCCAAAAATCGGCATTCTTAACATGAAGTAATCCAAGTAATACTTCGTTTTTTTGTTTTTCTTCATATACATAATCGAAAATACAAACGCGAGTATAACTAGAAAGACTATCCACCAGAACTTTTGCATAAATTCACTTGCAGCTAATACAAACTTCGTAATTCCTGGTAACTCTGCACCCATATCAGAAAACATCGTAACAAAGGTAGGAACTACCCCAACAAGCAGGAAAATTACCGCACCAATGGCAAGAATCCCGATAACAGCTGGATAGGTTAATGCAGAGACAACTTTGGCTCTAGTATCGTGCTGTTTCTCAAAATCATCCGCTAGTTTTTCAAGTGTTTCATCTAAATTACCGCTGACTTCCCCTGCTTTTACCATATTAATAAACATCGAATTGAAAATCTTCTTATACTTTGAAACAGCATCAGAAAAAGGATTTCCCTCACGAAGCTCTTGCTCCACATCTAGCAAGGCTTTTTTTAGGGCTTTACTCTCTGTTTGAGCTGCAAGTACAGAGGTAGCCTCTACTAGGGTTACCCCGGCCTTCAATAAGGTGGCAAACTGCCTTAAATAAATAACAAAATGCTGCAGCTTAACAGGGTTACCAAAAGTTAGATCCTTCGTCATTAACGTTTCCGGAATTTCCTTCATTTCAATAACACGGATACCTTCTTCTTTCAGCTTGAGCATTGCCTCTCTTCTTGAGGCAGCGTTAACGGTGCCCTGCCGTTTTCCGCGCCGGTCACGTCCGTCAAATTTGAACCTAGCCATCGAGCATCATCTTTTCTTGTAGGTATTTTACTGCTACTTCTTTTTGAATCAGGTTTCGGTCTAGTAAGTCTCTTATACTCATTTCAAGCGTGTGCATTCCCTGGGCACGGGATGTTTGCATTGTACTTTGGATTTGATGGATTTTTTCAGCACGAATTAGGTTAGCGATCGCAGGATTGTTTACTAACACTTCTGTTGCTGCCTTCCTGCCTTTTTTATCAACAGTAGGGAACAAACGCTGTGAAATGACACCTACTAATACAGAAGCAAGCTGGACACGAATCTGCGGCTGCTGTGCAGGTGGAAAAACATCGATAATCCGGTTAATCGTTGACGGAGCACTTGATGTATGGAGCGTCCCTAATACAAGGTGCCCGGTTTCGGCAGCGGTAATCGCAATCCCGATTGTCTCTAAGTCACGCATTTCCCCAACTAGAATAATATCAGGGTCTTGTCTTAGTGCACCCTTTAGTCCGTTTGCATATGATTTGGTGTCAAAACCGACCTCACGCTGGTCAATAATTGAATTATTATGCTTATGGAGATATTCAATCGGATCTTCAAGGGTAACAATGTGCTTACGCATGGTTCTGTTGACATAATCGATCATTGAAGCAAGCGTAGTTGATTTACCGCTACCTGTAGGCCCAGTTACAAGAATGAGGCCCTGAGGCTTTTCAACTAATTTTGCTACAATTTCAGGTAAATCTAAATCTTCAAGTGTCGGTGTTTTGGAAGCCACTACACGGAGTGCCAAGGAAACACTTTTTCTTTGGTGGTAGGCGTTCACACGGAACCGTGATAGCCCAGGAATACCGTATGAATAGTCAAGCTCACCTTTTTCCTTAAATAAATCATACATATCTTCCGGGATGGTCAGTTTTGCGATTTCTTCGGTATCATCAGGAAGCAAAATATCCTTACCGTACCTTTTCATATCTCCATTAATCCGGAATACAGGTGGGACACCGACGGTTAAATGCACATCGGACGCTTTAAATTCAAGCGCTGCCCTCAGTATATTGTCAATTTTTTCTTTCATTTGTCAGTTCTCCTACTCCAGAGTGGCAACACGTAAAACTTCTTCAGTAGTGGTGATACCTTGCTTCACTTTCAACAACCCATCATCAATCAAAAAGATGGTTTTACTTTTTATCGCTTGGTCTTTTAGCTTTTGAAAAGAATCATCATTCATAATGATTCGGCGCATTTCATCATTAAGGACAAGCACTTCATGAAGTGCCACCCTCCCTTTATAGCCTGTCATATTACAGGAAGCACAGCCTTTTCCACGGGAGATTTTATCGATCTTCATCCCGCGCCTTGCAAAGATTTCTATCTCACGCTTGGATGGCTCCTGCACCTCTGCACAGTCACGGCACACCTTACGAACTAGACGCTGAGCGACGATTCCGGTTAAGGAAGAGGCAATCAAGAATGGTTCAACACCCATATCAATTAGTCGGGTGACGGTTCCTAATGAGTCGTTCGTGTGCAGAGTACTTAACACTAAGTGTCCTGTTAATGAAGCACGTACGGCAATTTCAGCTGTATCTTTATCACGAATTTCCCCTACCATGATAATGTTTGGATCCTGACGAAGGATGGAACGCAGTCCGGCAGCAAAGGTCATCCCAACATTGGTATTGACCTGAATTTGATTGATCCCCTCTAACTGGTATTCTACAGGATCCTCAATCGTAATGATGTTGACTTGTTCACTGTTCAGCTTGTTTAATGCTGCATATAGTGTCGAGGATTTACCCGAACCTGTTGGACCTGTAATCAGAACGATACCGGTCGGCTGTTCAATCATCTCGTTAAATCGTTTTAAATTAAGAGTGTTAAATCCTATTTTATTTAAATCATTTAATGCAGCACCCATGTCCAAAATCCGCATTACGATTTTTTCGCCATAAACGGTCGGCAAAGTCGATACACGGAGGTCAATGGGATGGAAGTCAAGGTTAATCTTGATCCGTCCATCCTGAGGTACACGGTGCTCGGTAATATCCAGATTGGACATAATTTTAATTCTCGCCGTTAACACACTTTGCATATTTCGCGGTAACACCCGTTCCACACGTAATACCCCGTCAACACGATAACGAACCACTACTTTTGTTTCGTGCGGATCAATATGGATGTCACTAGCCTTTTGAACGACTGCGTTCGTCAGCAATTGATTGACGAGACGGACAATCGGTGAATCTAGGTTAGTAACATCATCATCTTGTCCCCTGTCTTTTGAAGACAGGTCGTCAAACAGCTCTTCTAAATCTTCGTCCGTATTGTAATATTTATTAATCGCTCGGATAATATCATCTTTTGTGCCGATGACTGTTTCAATATTGAATCCCGTTGACAACCTGAGGTCATCGATTACGATGAAATCCATTGGATCCACCATCGCGACGTAAAGCTTATTCCCATCTTTTTTTAAAGGAATGATAAGATTTCTTCTGGCTGTATCTTTTGAAATTAATGAAAACAGATTAGTATCAAAAGGATATTGCAATAGATTAACGTGCGGAATTCCTAACTGGTGCTCAAGAACCTCTGCTAACTGCTGATCGGTAATATAGCCTCTTTGTAAGAGAGCATCGCCTATCTTTTGATTAGCCGCTTTATCTGCAAGAGCCGTTGCTAACTGCTCAGCGGTAATTAGCCCTTCTTCAATTAGCAAATCGCCAAGACGTTTACGTGTTTGCTTCATTTATGATCACTTCTTATGTTGTTATTTTGGTTGTTCATTTGTTTTCCCCCAAAGGTCATTATCCTGCTGTTCCGTGTTAGATGGTGACGGTGATTGACTTTCAGATGGAGTTGTTTGCCCTGTGGTATTTGTTCCCGTTCCAGTTTGAGTGCTGCCTGTTAAACCATGAATCTCGACACGAAATACCGGCGGGTAATAATCTTCTGAAATCAGTTCAGCTTTTAACAACTGACTGCCTTCATAAATATTCCGATAAACCTTTACAATTTTCCCATCTGCCCCTGCATTTTCAACCTTTGTTTTTCCTGGTAAGAGTAACGGGCTGTATTGAATAATTGTTTTCGGCTTTAATTCCTGTTGGTCTTTTTTGCTAATTTCGTATTTATATAGCAGCTGATCACCCATTAAGGTAACTTTTAAGCTTCCAGGCACTAAGTCAAATCCTAGTGTATATGTTGCATTATTCGGATTGACGATTACCAAGTCGACACCTTTTGCACTATTTACCATTGCTTCATAGCCTAACTCGGCATAGCTTGGCAGTGAGCCGCTGATACTCCTCTCTTTAATTGAGAGATTAGTAGGAAGTACTGCTTGATAAATCCCCGTTGCCAACAAATCTAGGGCAGAGCTATTCTCAACTTTCTGTGCCTTAGCAAATTCTAGGAATGAAAAGACAGCTTCTTCGGCAATTACAATTTCAGGGTTGTTTTTTATTAGACTATATAATTCATCTGAAACGGAATCTAATTCAACGACAACCTCGCTGATTACAGCTTTCTTATTCGCTACTAATAAATAGTCTTTGTTTAAAGCAAAACTAAACGTTCCACTTTGAAGCTGTGAAGCAGTGTTTGTTAAATCTGCCGTAAGCTTTGTAAGTTCGATCTCTTTACTATCTACCTGTTGGAAAAGCACATTAATTTGTTCTTCTACTTGTAACAGGTCGATCGTAAGACTAGCATGGTTATTCTGGCCCTCTTTAAGGTTCAGGACCGTTTCGGTAGCATCAAATTGAAATAAGTTCACATCGAAATTAACGGTTTTCTCACTATATTGAAGAGTAATCTTAGTACTATTGACCCATTCCACATACTTTTCTTCCAACATAGCAATGGCTTCATTCTCTGTTTTACCTGTAAGGTTTACAGAACCAATCGTTGTGCCTTCATAGAATTTTCCATCGTTGTTCGAAAACTTCCCAAATGCTTCTGAGCCAAAGTGAGAAGAACTAAAAATCACGGCTGTAGTTAAAAATAGAACAGTAAATAATTTCATTAGTTGCTGGTATTTACTACTCAAAAGATTTGCCCCCCTTCTGTTTATCCTTATTTCTGTAGTTCGAGCTTTTTAAGAGGAGTTTCCTCTTTATCACTTGCAGCCTCTTTCGAAGCGATAAATAATTCTTCTAATAGGTGGTTGTCAAGTTCTGCCTTATCGTCCTTCGTCTCTGGTGCAAAATCTTCAAGTTCAGCTAACCAGTCTTCTTCTTCTAATACTGGTAAATCATCTGTTTCAGATTCGTCTAAAAGCATATTTTCTATTTCTGATAAGTACCCTGTTTCCAATGGTTCCTCTTCTTTTATATGTTCTTCTACTATTATGTCCTGATCAACATTTCGATCTTGTAAAAAAGAAATCTCATCATCTATGATTTCAAGTGTATCTTCTTTTTCTAAAGATAGTGCAGCAACTTCAATATCAAGGTTACCCTCCGCTTCTTCCAACGTAGGAGCCATTTGGACTTCTGATAGATCTAAGAAATCCAGTTCATCAGACATTGCCTGTTGTGTATCTGCATAGGATACTGAATTAGTCTCTGTGACAACATCCTCAGCTTGTAATTTCAAAGTGTAAAGCGAAGCTGACAACCGACTGTCCATGATATAAGCAGCAAAAAAGGAGAGCACAAGTAATAATACCAACGCGGCCCATACTGAGAAAGTGGAAACTGCTGCTAGTCCACCTAGTGCCAGGACAAAGCCAACAAAGACAACGGTAAGCTTTCCCTTCACTGTAATTCCAAGCGGTAAAAACGAAATAATCAACATTACAGTCAACATAGACCCAAAGGCCCAAAATAATGAAACCATCCAGCCACGCCCTCTCTATTTATACAAGATTCTATAAAACTACATTTTATATCAAAAATTTATATATTTTGTACATGTGTACGAAATATAGACAAATTTCGCCTACTAAATATTGTATAATACTTTTAACAAGTTTTAAAGAAGCTGGAAAACATTTGTGGGTATAAAATACTGTTTTTTGTTAATTATTGTCTGTGGTTTCTGTTAATATATATCTAATAAACTAGAAATTAAAATTTTTCCTCCCAAGAAGGGATTGATTAAAATGAAACTTTTAAATAATGAAGAAGGTGTAACGTTAGTAGAGGTGCTTGCTTCCATCACACTTTTGTCTATTGTCCTAATCTCTATGATGGGTATTTTTCCACAAATGGGGATGTTGAATAATCACAATGAGGATAAAGCCCAAGCAATTAACATCGTAAAGGAAGTCCTTATTGATTGGCAAGATGCTGCAGAAGTAAAAGCATTTATCAAAGAAAAAAACCATACTGTCGGATTTACACCAATAGCAGGTAATGATAAAGTTGCCTACACTAATTTTTATTATGATGTGCCTGATAGTGGGTTTTATTATTTTGAAACAACAAAGGCCCAATATGATGTGAAAATAAAAATAAAAAAATCTCCGAAAATAAATGCTAGTACAACACAGGTAAATCAAATTATTGTTCAACTATTTAATGAGAGAGGTAATATTATTAGCGAAACCTATGGATATGTAAAAAGAATGGGAGGGGAAGCTGTTGCTACGCCATGAACGTGGACTAACATTAGTAGAAGTTCTAGCTACCCTAACATTGCTCTCTGTCATCAGTATTATTATTTGGAGTATTTTCTTTCAAGGCTACTCCTTTTCACAGAAGGCAATATCGAAAAATTTCATACAGCAAGAAACCAACCTATTAATAACCAATTTAACAACCACTCACCAGACTGCTAAGCAATACGAAATACTAAATTCTACAGATGAATGTAAAATTACAGTTAACATAGTTAATAGGGATGCTACAACAAAAACAGATGTTTACAGCCATCCTAATATGTGCTTTAAGTTTGAGATTCAAAACTCAGTAACGAACCCAGTTAATCCGAATCTAAACAATGTTCGTTTAAAAATAACTACTAGTGATAAAAGCTATCCAGATAATAAAATCACATTAAATACATTTCTCTATAGAGTAAAGGGGGTTCAATATTAATGAATCAGGAAAATAATGAACAAGGATATGCTTTAATCTCCGTCCTGTTAATTGTAACTGTATTTTCAGTTGTGTTTCTCTCATTTATAGGACAAGCATTTTCCAGTGTAAAGCAAAATGAAGTAGTTGAGCAGCGGACACGTACCGTGGCTGCAGCGGAAATGGGCATTTCTTATTTCCAGGTAGAGATTCAACGGATGTTCGAATCAAAACAAAGTATAGTGAACAGCCATGTTAGTACAGTTATGGCAGCAGCCGGTGCTTCCACAACAAAGGATTTTAAACGTGAAGCAACTATTAAAATGGCTCAAGAGCTACAAAGTATGTTGCCTACAACAACAGTTACTCCCCCAATAAAAATTGATGAACATCCTAATGCAGAATTCTTTATTAAGGATTTTGTTTCTGTAGCGAATCCTGCTGCGGACTCTTATAAGATAAATATCAATTTCAATGTTATTGGGAGAGAGAATGGAAAACAAACGACGCTCGATACAAAAATGGTTATCGATTTAGATACAATTGTAAATTTGCCAACAACTGAAAATCCCAACTACTACCAATTGCCTACCTATAATAATATTTTAAAGCCTAGAGTAAATGAATGTACAACTCTAACGGGTTGTGATAATAAAGTCTATATCAATGGACCTGGAAGTTTTACTGGTAATAACTTACTAAATGATAATTTGACAATTTACACAAACGGCAGCTTAACTTTGACTGGAACAGGTAATGAAAATAATAATAGTAATATTAAGATTCATGCTGAAGGGGATTTAATACTCGGTAAAAATATGAACAGCCAAACAAACTTAACAATTGAAACAAATGGAAACGCAACATTTAATCAAAACTTGAAAATTGATACGGATTCAACACTGCTCGTTAGAAGGAATTTAACAACAGCACAACAATTTGATATATCTAGCAGATCTTTTGCCTATGTTGGAGAAAATGCAACTGTTAACTTTTTAAACATCTCTTCCAATTCTAAAATGTGTGTTTTTGGTGACTTAACATACAGTAATAGTATTACCGTTCCTACCAATAACAACCCAAAGAGACTAATTGTTAGAGGGAAAGTGTTGAAGAGTGGAAATACTACTACTCTTACAGCAGATCAGAAGTATCAAGTCACTCACAATGAATTTGTTCAACAGTGTGGTACTTATGTTCCACCTTCCTTCCAGATCAACTGGGGAGATCGAATCAGTCCCGTTATTAGTGATGTTGAATATTAATATCCAAAAAAGAGGTGGGAAAGAGTTGTAAGTACAACTCTTTCCCACCTCTTCTTAACATGATGAATATTCCGCAACCCGATTCCTTCCCGCTCTCTTCGCTCCAACATAAAGCGCTCTATCAGCATGTCTGATCAGTGCAAGCGAATCCTCCGCATCCTCTGGTGCTGTAGCAACCCCAATCGAAGCCGTAATCTTAACTTGTTGCTGCTTTAATTCAAGTGACTGCTGCAGTATGAATGGCCAGTTTGCAATCGATTGCCGAATTAGTTCTGCCATTTGAAAAGCTTCTTGCCTCTCGACATCAGGTAAAAGAATGACAAATTCCTCACCGCCGTAACGGGCAAGTGTTCCGCGTCCATTCACTAATTTTGTTAGTCTTTCTGCAAGTTCACAAAGGATTTCATTACCGCTTTGATGTCCATACGTGTCATTAACGGCTTTAAAATGATCAATATCAAGAATGATTAACGATAATACCTTCCGCTTGAAAAGCTCCAAATTCGTAAATTCCTCATTTAAGTGGTTTTCAAAATAACGATAATTATATAATTTCGTTAAGGCACAGCGTTCACTTTGCATTTTTGTTAATTCATAGTGCTTGGCATTTTCCACTGCCACTGCAAAGTGTGAGCAAAGGATATCCACAATCATCAGTTGTGATTTCTCATAGGCATGTTTTTGTTTGGACATTAACATTAACACACCGGTAACCTTCTTATTGCGAACAATGGGTACTGCTAAGACACTTTCCACATGATCTGGGACATATCCCTTGGTGTATTTACTCCATTCGTTTTTTTCAGAATATAGGAATGCCTTCTGCTTCGCCCAAACAAAGCCACTAATACCTTCATGTTTTTTAATTCTAAAATTATCACTTGAGAGGCCACCCCCACCTTCAATCCGGCGAATCAATTGAAGTTCATTTTCATTGACCACTTCAAGGATGTAGGCGTAATCAACAGGTAGCATCTCACTTAACTTTTGAAGAAATAAGTCGATAACATCATTGACCTTTAACTGTTCAGCCATTTGATGACCGATTTCAGCTGCCATCTGCAGATATTCGTTCACTTTTTCACTTGAATAATAAAGCTTGAAGATGATTGATAAACTAACGAATGGAATTCCTACTAGCAAGAGTGGCAATAATCCTCCTTGCTGATACAGCATATATAACACCAAACCTAATGGCAGTGTAATCAGGGTTGTAATGGTTTCAACCACGAAGTCTTTACCAAAGTAGGATTCTTTTCGTTTATAAATAAAATAAAAGTTGAACGAGATAATCACTTGATTTAAAGAATAATTTAATATTGCGTAAATTCCAGCTAGAACGAGTGCCTGAGGATTGTTCATTAAACTTGGACCCGTTTCACCACCGAGTAAGTAGTACACACCGCCGCTGATTAGTGAAACTAGGAAGAACATAATTAAATTTAATGGAAGGCGAAAAAATTGTTCCTTGCGTAATTTCAATCTTAGCAGTAGTACAATGACAGCCACTTGGGCAAAAATCAATTCGACAAAGATTCCGAAGGTTAAAAAGGTAGCTAACGATACCCATTGAATCAAGAAAATCGGTGTATTATTAATGACCATCGGCATCGAGGCAACGGTAGAGGTTAGTAATAAAAATGCCAGTAAATCTAACCCATTCCCGGCAATTTCAGGAGGATAGGTCTTATAGGTTAACCACATTCCAGCAGGGACTAATAACAAATAGACAAGATAAATTGCTCTTTTTGTTTGTCGTGTAACACCCATCGTTCCCCTCCTCCATTGAATTTAGTATGATTTCAAGATAATAGAATAATCTTAACAAATAAGCCTAAGCTTGTCATAAGGAAATCTTGTCATTTTTCAAAATTTTACATAAGTGAGGTTTCACTTCTGAGATGAAATAGAGAGAACCTGTTACGATTAACACATCGTTTGGTTCTAATAAAGCTATTTCTTCTTGTAAATAGCTCTTCCAGTCATCAACCGCCAATTTGTTTTGCGAACTGCTGATTTTTAATAAATCCTCCGCAGCTGATGCACGAGGGAAATCAAAGCTGACAAAGGAGATTTTATCGGCAATCAGATCGAGCTGACTAATCATTCCATCTAACTTTTTGTCCTTAAGTGCTGCAAAAACAATGTGAATAGGTTTGTTTGTAAAGCGGGATGAAACTTCCTTCACTAACGCAGTAATCCCCTCATCATTATGTGCACCATCAATGATGACAGTTGGATTTTCGGATAGAACTTCAAATCTTGCCGGCCAGTAAGCGTTTTTCAATCCTTTTCTAATCGCATTATCTGAAATCTTGAATGCCGTGGCTTGATTCAAATATTGAGCAGCCATTACGGCAAGACTGGCATTTTCGGTTTGGTGCTCACCGATCATCCCTACTTCAAGTCCCTTCATTGGTTGATTTCCGTAAGATAAAGAAAAGAGTTCACCGTTCATTAAAGATTGGTGACCGCTTATAAAGAATTCGTGATTCATCCTGAATATTGTGGCATTCTTGTCCGAAGCTTGAGCTTCGATCACATTCAAAGCACCAGGATGCTTTACCGCGGTGAAAATAGGGGTACTTGGTTTAATAATCCCAGCTTTTTCAAAAGCAATTTCTTCGTAACTGTTTCCAAGGATATTAGTATGGTCAAGTCCGATATTTGTTATGATGCTAGCTAGCGGTTGGATGATATTGGTTGAATCGAATCTTCCGCCTAAGCCCACTTCATACAATACAACATCCACATCACTGCAATGAGCGAAATAATAAAAAGACATCGCCGTAATGACTTCAAACTCTGTTGGGCCACCAAGCTCCGTCAACTCAAGTTCATCCGCTAAAGGTCGGATCACATTTGTTAATGCAAGTATTTCTTCATCCCTAATGGGCACTCCATTTATGCTAATTCTTTCATTAAAATGTTCTATATATGGTGAGGTAAAGGTTCCAACACGATACCCTTCCGCTTGCAAAATCGAACGGAGAAAGGTAACTGTCGAGCCTTTTCCATTCGTCCCGCCAATATGCACAGTCGGCACCTTTGTTTCAGGATGGCCAAGCTTCTCCATCATCCATTCCATCCGCTTCAACCCCGGCTTAATCCCAAGCCTCAAACGGCCATGAATCCACTCAAGGGCTTCATTATAGGTAGTAAACATATCGCACCCCCTTTTTAGTGTAAAAGAAGACGAATCCAAAACGGACTCGTCTTACTTCATTGTCCAGCTATAGCGCCTAGGGGCTCGGGTTCATAAGCCAATCCGTCAAGAAGGGTAAAAAGCAACCTTCCTGCCGGCTCGTCATATGCCAGTCGCCCCTGTGCAAGGCGCTTGCGCTTTTCTTTTATTATAATGCTTTTAATTCATTTAAACGAGCCTCAACCACCGCTCTTTTTTCCTGATAATCCTTTTCCTTTGCCCGTTCCTCAGCCACAACACTTTCAGGAGCTTTTTTCATAAACCCTTCATTCGCCAGCTTCTTCTGAACGCGCTCTACTTCCTTAGTATATTTATCAACTTCTTTTTCAAGCCGGGCAATTTCTTCCTCAATATTAATCAAGCCTTCAAGCGGAAGGATGATCTCTAATCCGGTAATAACCGCTGTCATCGCCTTTTCGGGAACGTCAAGGTTAATGCCGATCTGCAGCTCCTCAGGGTTACAGAACTTTTCAATATAGCCTCGGTTTTTTTCAACTGCTGTTAAGATGGTTTCATCCTTCGCTTTCACCAGCATTTTGATTTTCTTGCTCATTGGCGTATTAACTTCGGCACGGATATTCCGTACAGACCGAATCATTTCCATCAGCATTTTCATTTCTTGGGCTGCCTGCTCATCCGTATAATCTGGATTTACTACCGGCCAAGCTGCCGTTGTAATCGATTCTCCAGAGTGAGGAAGGTTTTGCCAAATTTCCTCGGTGATAAATGGCATGAATGGATGTAATAAACGCATGGTTTGATCTAGGACATGGGCCAAAATCGAACGAGTGGTTTTCTTTGCTGCTTCATCTTCTCCATAAAGTGGAAGCTTCGCCATTTCGATATACCAATCACAGAAGTCATCCCAAATGAAATTGTATAATGCACGGCCCACTTCACCAAATTCATAACGCTCTGATAGCTTCGTTACATGTTCAATCGTTTCATTTAGGCGCGTCAAAATCCATTTATCTGCTACAGACTTTTCACCGCTGAAATCAATTTCTTCGTATTTCATGCCATCCATATTCATTAAAGCAAAGCGGGAGGCATTCCAAATTTTATTAGCAAAGTTCCAAACTGATTCAACCTTTTCGATACTAAAACGAAGGTCCTGACCTGGAGAACTGCCCGTTGATAAGAAGTAACGCAATGCATCGGCACCGTACTTGTCAATGACATCCATTGGGTCTACACCGTTTCCGAGTGACTTACTCATCTTACGTCCCTGTGCATCACGAACGAGACCATGAATCAATACATCTTTAAATGGACGCTCACCCGTAAACTCGATACTGGAGAAAATCATTCTTGATACCCAGAAGAAGATAATGTCATAGCCTGTAACTAATACAGCTGTTGGGAAGTAGCGCTTGAAATCTGCTGCTTCTGTATCTGGCCAGCCCATGGTTGAGAATGGCCAAAGTGCCGAACTGAACCAAGTATCTAATACATCTTTATCCTGCTCCCAGTTTTCACTATCTGCAGGTGCAACGTGGCCAACATAAACTTCACCCGTCTCTTTATGGTACCAAGCAGGAATACGGTGTCCCCACCATAGCTGTCTTGAAATACACCAGTCACGAATATTTTCCATCCAGCGTAAGTATGTCTTTTCAAAACGATCAGGAACAAAGTTTACTTTATTTTCTTTGTTCTGAAGCGCAATTGCTTCATCGGCAAGCGGCTGCATTTTAACAAACCATTGCGTAGAAAGATACGGTTCTACTACCGCGCCGCTTCGTTCAGAGTGTCCAACAGAATGCATATGCTCCTCAATTTTGAAAAGAACGCCTTGTTCTTGAAGGTCTTTGACGATCTGCTTACGGCATTCGAAACGGTCTAAACCTTTATATTTACCTGCTTTATCATTCATAGAACCGTCTTCGTTCATTACAAGAACACGCTCTAAGTTATGACGATTGCCAATTTCAAAGTCATTCGGATCATGTGCCGGCGTAATTTTTACTGCCCCTGAACCAAATTCCATGTCAACATAGTCATCACCAACAATCGGAATTTCACGGCCAACGATTGGTAAAATAACTGTTTTTCCAATGAGGTGCTTATAGCGCTCATCTTCTGGATGTACCGCAACCGCTGTGTCTCCAAGCATTGTTTCCGGACGGGTGGTGGCAACTTCAATATGTCCTGAGCCATCTGCCAGTGGATATGTCATATGATAAAACGCACCTTGAACATCTTTGTATATGACTTCGATATCAGAGATGGCTGTTTTTGTTGATGGATCCCAGTTAATAATATACTCACCGCGGTAAATAAGACCTTTGTTATAAAGAGTAACAAAAACCTCACGAACAGCAGCGGAAAGTCCTTCGTCAAGTGTGAAACGCTCGCGGTTGTAATCTAAGCCTAAACCAAGCTTCGACCATTGTTGACGGATATGGGAAGCATACTCTTCCTTCCACTTCCAAGTCTCCTCAACAAATTTTTCCCGGCCTAAATCATAACGACTTTTGCCCTCACTGCGAAGTTTTTCCTCTACCTTCGCCTGGGTAGCGATTCCGGCGTGATCCATTCCTGGCAGCCATAATACATCATACCCCTGCATCCGCTTCATCCGCGTTACGATATCTTGAAGGGTTGTATCCCACGCGTGACCTAAGTGAAGTCTGCCTGTTACGTTAGGAGGTGGAATAACAATTGTGTAAGGCTCTTTACTTTCATCATCCTTCGCTTCAAAAAACTTTCCCTTTAACCACCATTCATAGCGCCCTTGTTCGATCGATTGCGGATCGTACTTTGTCGGCATTGAAATCTCCTTTGTTTCCATTGACCTTCCTCCTTGGTTCTCTTTCTATTTGGCAAAACAACAAAAAACCCCACTCGTCATAAAAGGACGAATGGAGTTTGTTTCGCGGTACCACCTTTTTTCCAATCAAAAATAATGATTGGCACTTCATCGGATAACGGATTGAATCCGTCCTCTACTAATAGGATGTAATATCCGTTCATAGAAGAAGCTCGAGGGCGACCTTCTGATTGTCTGCTTAGGAAACCTTCCAGCTACTGGCTCCCCTCTCTTAAAGCAGATAGAATCGTACTCTTCCCTGTCGTTGCTTAACTTTTAAATTATGTTCTTATACTACCCAAAAAAGGTTCGTGACGTCAATCATCATAGCCGATTTTTTTGTTTTTTATACTTTAAGCACTTTGTACCGTTTCTTTTGAATATGGTTTTTCATTGTTTAATTCTTTAGCCTGATTTAGTACCCGCGATGATCTCGCCAAAGTCATGCCGAGGATGGCCCAAAATAAAGGTGCCACTGGGACCGTACTAATATTAAAAAAGGCTTGTACCAGATAACCGACGATGGCTGCAATTAAACCATACAAAAATACTTTCTCTTGTCCGTCCACTTTCTTAACAGCACGGAATGCTTTTTGTAAAATAACAAAAATTAACAGTAAGTAAGTAATCAAAGCTGGTGTTCCAAGTGTGATCGCCATTTGCAAATATTCATTGTGTGCTTTATCCACAATTGAACCATGCAGAAATTGTCTAACTTCTTCATCATCATTAGGGTAAGCAAATTCAAATGAATCTGGTCCTGACCCAATCCAAAAGTATTCTTTTACAAGCGGCAGCGATTGTTTCCAGATAAAGAAGCGGTTCGAACCTTCACGACCTGTGGTTTGATTGGTTGCAATAGAATAGGAATCCTTCACCACGGTATTGATTCTTTCTATGTATCGATCACTCTCTGAGAAATTAATGACTAGTAGGATTAGTCCAAAAGTAAGGAGAAGTCCTGCCCATTTTTTCCAGAGGGACTTTCTCTTCATTATCACAAATACTGTCACGAACACCAGTCCAAAAAACACACCGAGATACGCACTTCGTGTATTTGAAAAAATCAAACTAGCGAAGGTCAAGGAAATGGTTAGTAAATAAAGTGAACTATACTTTATGTTTTTCGCAGTTAAATAAATAGGTATTGTTACTAGAAGTGCTAAAACGAGATAAGAACCAAAGAAATTAGGATTATCAAAAAAAGTATAAGTACCAGGATAATTTCTCATTGCGCTATTTCTCGGAAAAAAATCTAGTTGATAATGCTGTAAAATCCCGTAGATTCCAACCATTGCCGATACGATTGCCATACCAGCCAGGATTTTATTTAATTTCTTCATGTCAAATAACCGGTAGGAAAAGAGAAGAACACTTACGTAGGAAAAATAGGACAAAAGCCCTTCCTTACGATCAATTAAACCGTACACTGACGTATACGACCTGCCTGAAAAGGCAGCCGAAATTTCTACTAAACATAAGAAAAGTAATAATAATATTCCTACATTCGTATCCTGCTTTTCTGGCATAACAGTGCGATATTTACGTTTGAATAGTAAATAAGCCCATGTGCCGAATACAAATAAATATAAGTAGTTTGCCTTCACTGTCGTGTAGTACGGGTCAAAGCCCCAAGGATAAATCATCAGTGGAAATAAAATGATAAACCAAAACATTTTCAAGACTCCTTTAAGAACATGCCGTGCTGTAAAATTCCATAATAATCAATTTTTCTAAGACTTTTTTATTATTTCATTTATCCTAGAACAATTCAATATGGAAATTTTTTAGGGGTTCTTAAAAGAATTACCTTGAATGTGAGGAATTTAAACCACCTGTGGAATATATATAAAATAAATGCCTACTTAAGGGGAGATTTATGATGAAGAGGAGGAAGTTTGTTAACAAGTATGCTTACACACCTTGGTTTCGCAAGGTACGCGGTGTTTGCTCTCAGTTGATTATCCCGTTTACCATTTTTCAGCTAGTTCGGACTTTAATATTACCAACGGTGTTTGATGTCCTATTATTGACGATTTTTATTGCGATTGCTGTTTCCATCTATTTCGAGGTGGTATAGGAGCCCTTGTAGCATATTTACTGCTGCTGGGCTCCTTCTTTTGCCTTCTTTGCTTGGTTATCAATCTCCGTCATTTGCATGACTACATACTCAGCGTTTTTCAGATTCCAATAGCGGCGCTGGAGCTGGCGGACAAATTTCAGTTCATTCTTTGGCTGTTCTTTTCGATAATAACGATCAACCACTTGAATGATTGGTGTCGGGTAGGCGAGATAGCTGTAGAACAAAAGCTTTTCATCCTCTTTAAAAGGGAAGTATTTTAAGTAATGATGGACCCACTCGACCACTTCATCATTCCGTTTTGGCATCGTATTTAACGAGCGTGACAAATATGGCAGGAGATCATGAAACGGTGCTCCGTAGTTGGCTTTTTCAAAATTAATAAAATAACCATAGCCTTTTTCATCATATAAAAAGTGCTCAGATGATAATTTACCATGTGTAATGACCATCCTTGCTTTCTCATTTTCCTTTGTTTTTTCGTACCAATCTTCAAACCTTGACTTTGAATAGCGAAGTGCCTGGCTAATTTCGTTATAGTACAAAGAGTAGCACAGCTCAAATGGGGACATATAGGTCTTTTGTTCACATTCATCAATGAAGCCGTCAAGAAATTCCTGGTTTTTCTCAAACTGCTGAATCGTTTTTTCATAATGCTCGGTGCGCTCTTCTTTATTGACCTTGATTTCTTTCGTACTTAATTGATGCAGTCTCGCTAATTCGCGGAAAAGCTGTTTGTTCCGATGCTGTCGGTCTTCCTTCATTTCATTCGGCATCCACGGCATCAGGTAGTACAGGTTCTTATTATAAAGAACACCATATCTCCCATCCATCGTTGGATAAATCGGTACAATACGATTAAAGCCTTTTTGATACAACTGTTGGACATGACGGATAAAATCAGTCCCTATAGCCGGATCTAGTCTTTTAAGAGCAAACGTACCCTTATCAGAATAAACCTTCTTAATACTGCCATATTCTTCTACAAAATAAGGCTTTACCTGATAGTTATTTAAGATTGGAATAAGAGATTCCACCTGGTTCGAGTTACTCATTGTAAACTCAGCTCTCTTTCAAATTGTTGCCTAAAAGAAGGTGAGCAGGTTGAAAAACCCGCTCATCTTGTTTTGATCATGCTATTTTTTCGCCAATGCAACCGGTATATATAAAACTTGACCTTCATGCACATCTTGATTGAGTTCAAGATTATTCACCCGGAGCAGGTTTGGAACAGAGACGTCATAACGGTCAGCAAGACTATCGAGGGTATCATTCTTTTGGACAATACACATCTTCAATCTTGCCTGATCTGCATTTTCTTCCTTACGGGCGAAAAACTCTGTTAACGTCATTGTCTTCTGTTTTGTATTTTTTACAGCTGTCTTTAATTTTGCAAGTTTGGACGGCTTTTCCGGCGATGAAGAGCTTTCCTCCATTTCTTGGGCTGCCTCTTCAAGCACTGGTGCCTCCTCAACCACTTCCTCGACGACTTCCTCTACATAGGTCGGTGCTCCTTCACTTCGCCCATGAGCGTTCCAAGTGGAAGACTGCTGGTACTCCTCTTCTTTCGTTTCTTCCATTGCTTGATATGAAAGGGTCGGAAACTTAGGGAATGCTTCTTCCTGTTCTCCCTCCTGCTGTTTCCTGGCCTCAGACTCAAACAAGTAATCATCTTCGTCATCGAATCCGTGATTGCGATGCAGTACCTCTAATTGTTCATTCTGTTCTTCCGCATAAGTAGGTGCATCATACTGATTTTCTTGAAATTGAATAGGGATAACCACTTCATCATCTTGTTCGGCAGGATTTTCAGCTTCGTAGCGCTGAAGCACCTCAAAGCCTTGGTCTTCCTCCACAGTCTCTTGCTGTGATGAATCATACAATCCACTAATCGTAAGCTCGGCAGTCAGCTTTAAGCAGCTGCGCTCAGGCAGGGAATAATCAAAGCTTTCGACGAGAACATCGATATCATAGATGCTTTGAATTCGATTATTCGGGATGGTGATATCCACTGGGAAACGATGAGAAAACTCACAATCTCCCTCCTGTGGTACCTCTACCCTTTCCACATACTTCTGGGATGCTACATTTTCTTCTTCACTGACCTCGGTATTTTCGAAGTTCTTATATTCTCCAGTCAAAAGTAACGAACCACGTATGGTTACGTACTGGTCATCTTCCTGGATGGTAATGTCTGGGTCTAGAGAAATCGAGACAAGTTCTTCGACTTCCTGTCCTTTTCTAAACCACAAAGACTCCTCCAAGGAAAACCGTAGGCACGATTGATTCTCCTGAGACAAAGCGACTCCTCCTTTCGTTTCCTTTCACGCAAAATCACTATGTCACTTACACCATATGAAGCAAAAGGATTATTTATGATAAAAAAGCAATCTTAGGGGGAAAAGTTTCATGATTTGGAGTAGAGTTGGGGATTGATACTTGGGTGGTGATGATGAAGGGAGACTTTCAAGATGACCGTAATTGCTGGGAATAACTGATTTCGGGCATCTTGAACCTTTTATGATGACCGAAACTGCCTGGACTCACTGATTTCGGGCATCTTGAACCTCTCATGAGGACCGAAACTGCCTGGACTCACTGATTTCGGGCATCTTGAACTTCTCATGAGGACCGAAATTGCCTGGACTCACTGATTTCGGGCATCTTGAACCTCTCATGAGGACCGAAATTCCTGAGACTAACTGATTTCGGGCTTCATAAAAATTTCATGACCAACGCTTGACGCGATGTAAATAAACCAAATAAAAACAGACACCAGCCGAGTAGGCTGATGTCTGCAGCAAATTTTATTTAAGCTTTGAAAAAGCGATTTCAACAGCTTGGATTGTTTTTTCGATATCTTCGTCCGAATGCTCTGTTGAAAGGAACAAGCCTTCGAATTGGGATGGCGGTAAGAACACGCCTTGGTTGGCCATTTCACGATAGTAGTTGGCAAAGTACTCTAGGTTAGAAGATTTCGCGGTTTCATAGTTAATCACCTTTTCGTTGGTAAAGAAGAAGCCTACCATGGATCCAGCACGGTTAAAGCTAACTGGGATGCCATACTTTTCAGCTGCCGCCGTAATTCCTTCTTCGAGACGATCTGCTTTCCGAATAAACTCATCATAATGTGCAGGTGTTAACTGGACTAATGTCTCATAGCCAGCTGTCATCGCAAGCGGGTTACCAGAAAGTGTTCCTGCCTGATAAATCGGGCCTGCTGGTGCTACCTGCTGCATGACTTCTGCTTTACCGCCGTATGCACCTACTGGCAGTCCGCCGCCAATTACTTTTCCTAGACAAGTAAGGTCAGGCGTCACACCATAAAAGCCTTGTGCACAGTTATAACCAACGCGGAAGCCTGTCATTACTTCATCAAACACTAATAGCGTACCATTTGCAGTAGTCAGCTCACGCAGGCCTTCTAAGAAGCCTGGCTGTGGTGGTACAACACCCATGTTTCCAGCTACTGGCTCCACGATAATACAAGCAAGATCATCGCCAAACTGTTCGAAAGCGAATCTTACACTTTCAAGATCGTTATAAGGCACGGTAATCGTATTCATCGCCACCGCTTCAGGTACGCCTGGGCTGTCTGGCAAGCCTAGTGTAGCGACCCCAGAACCGGCCTTAATGAGTAGAGAATCACCATGGCCATGGTAACAGCCTTCGAATTTTAAAATCTTATTACGGCCAGTATAGCCGCGTGCTAGCCGCAGTGCACTCATCGTTGCTTCTGTTCCGGATGAAACCATTCGAACTACTTCAATCGATGGTACGCGTTCAATCACAAGCTTCGCTAGGACATTCTCCATTTCTGTCGGTGCACCATAGCTTGTCCCGAGTTCAGCCACTTTTTTAATTCCTGCGACAACACGGTCGTTTGTGTGACCAAGAATTAGCGGCCCCCAAGATAATACATAATCGATATATTCATTGCCGTCGATATCATATATTTTTGACCCTTTTCCTCTTTCCATAAAAATCGGATCCATGTTCACCGATTTAAAGGCGCGAACCGGGCTGTTTACACCACCTGGCATAAGGGTTTGAGCTTCTTTAAATGCTTCTTTTGATTTAGTATACGAGCGCATTCGGAGTCCCTCTTTTCGAGTATTATTCTTCTTCTTTCAGCCAGCGAACGGCATCTTTAGCCGCATAAGTAATAATGAGGTCAGCACCAGCACGCTTCATCCCCATTAACATCTCAAGAACGGTTTTCTTTTCATCAATCCAGCCGTTAGCAGAGGCAGCCTTGATCATCGCATACTCTCCACTTACATTATAAATAACCACTGGAAGGTTAAAGTTGTTTTTAATATCACGGACAATATCTAAATATGGCATACCTGGCTTCACAATCAGGAAGTCTGCACCTTCAGCGACATCCGATTCTGCTTCTCGGAATGCTTCCATCCGATTTGCCGGGTCCATTTGATACGTTTTCCGGTCGCCAAATTGCGGCGCGCCTTCTGCTGCCTCACGGAAAGGTCCGTAAAAAGCGGATGCATATTTAACCGCATAGCTCATGATCGGAATTTCCTTAAAGCCTGCTTCGTCAAGCCCTGCACGAATGGCTGCCACAAAGCCGTCCATCATGTTTGACGGTGCGATAATATCAGCGCCCGCTTCTGCTTGTGCAATCGCTGTCTTAACTAATAATTCAAGCGATTCATCGTTTAGGACCTTTTCGCCTTCAACGACTCCACAGTGACCATGGTCGGTGTACTCACAAAGGCAGGTATCCGCAACAACAAGCACTTCAGCGAAATGTTTTTTTATATAGCGGGTTGCAACTTGAATGATTCCATGATCATGAAATGCCTGCTCACCGCACGCATCCTTTGTCTTCGGAATGCCAAATAATAGAACCGCTTTAATGCCATGTGCCACGATATCTTCCATTTCAGCATGAAGATGGTCCATTGATACTTGGAATACACCAGGCATAGAGGATACTTCTTTGCGGATATTTTCCCCCTCATAAATAAACAATGGGTAGATGAAATCCTCTGCCTTCAAGTGGTTTTCTCTAACAAGCGCACGCATGCTTGCACTTGAACGCAAGCGGCGGTGACGTGAAAATTGTAGTTCCATTATAATACCCCCAACTATTATTTCAAAAAAATTATTTTTCTAAAAACTCAATGGTGCTTTTGATCATTTCTTTCACGGTGTATTCCTTTGGTGACGCATGTACCTGTAACCCGTGGGCGTACAGTTTCTTCTCGGTCACCGGACCGATACAGCTGATCACACAGCGATTTACATGATCTTCTAGATGTCTTTCCTTCACGATGCTCATAAAGTGGTCTACCGTTGAAGGGCTGGTAAACGTCAAAACATCGAGCTCGTCCTTTGATAACATCTCCGCAAGCTTATCGCTGCTTTCCTTTGGCATATAGGTTTCATAGATGACAATTTCATCAACCATTGCACCATTATCAATGAGCTTGCTTGAGATATATTCTCTCGCCAGATTCCCCTTTGGAATCAACACTTTAGTTCCTTTTTCGATCAGTGGCAAGAATTCTTCGACAAACTGCTCTGCCACATAGGCCGAAGGTACAAAGGCAGACTTTAATCCTCGCTCACGCAAGACCTCTTCTGTTCTTTTCCCAATCACAGCAACCTTTGGGGCATCTCCCCAGTCTTTTTTATAAGAAGAAAAGAAGGTTTCCACTGTGACATTGCTAGTAAAAACAATCCAGTCATATGTATCCATCCTCTCCAAAGCCTTTTGAAGATGATGATTTGCTTCAATTGGACGAAAAGCAATAAGAGGGATTTCAACCGGAATCCCTCCAACCTTTTCAACAAGCTGTGAAAAGGGCTTTGCATGTCCTGCTCCTCTAGGAACAAGAACGGTTTTATTCAGCAGTGCTGATGAGGTGATCATTGACCTTCGAGCTCCCGTTTAACCCGATCAATCAGGTCCTTGGCTCCTTTTTCAATTAATAAATCAGCAGCTTGAATCCCAAGCTCTTCCGGATTATGTCCACGTACTACTTCTTTGTAGATTTCCTGGCCTTCAGGTGTACCAACTAGGACAGTCAATTCGATTTCATCGTTTTCATCGACAGCAGCGAAGCCAGCAATTGGAACCTGACAGCCGCCCTCCATTTTATGAAGAAATGCTCGTTCCGCTTTTACCGCTCTTTCTGTTTTCTTACAGGTGAATTTTTCAAAAAGCTCAAGCAGCTCTTTGTCATCTTCTCGGCACTCAATTGATAATGCACCTTGACCAACAGCAGGCACACAAAGTTCAGCATCAATTAGCTCAGTAACCGTATCCTTTGCCCAGCCAAGACGAGACAATCCAGCTGCAGCAAGAATGATCGCGTCGTATTCTTCTGCTTCAAGCTTAGCCAAACGTGTATCGACGTTTCCACGAATCCATTTGATTTCTAAATCAGGGCGGGTTGCTAATATTTGCGCACTGCGGCGAAGGCTGCTTGTACCGATCACAGCACCTGGATTTAAATCCTTTAATAGGACGTGTCCTCTTGAAATAAGGGCGTCACGGTGGTCTTCACGGAACGGGATACAGCCAATTGTTAATCCTTCCGGAAGGACTGCAGGCATATCCTTCATACTATGAACAGCCATATCAATCTCTTGATCAAGCAAGGCTTGCTCAATTTCCTTAACAAATAATCCTTTTCCGCCCACCTTTGAAAGGGTTACGTCGAGAATTTTATCGCCTTTTGTAACAATTTCTTTTATTTCAAATTCAAATGGGCCACCAAGCTTTTTAAGCTGTTCGATGACCCAATTTGTTTGTGTTAAAGCAAGTTTGCTTCGTCTGGAACCTACAATAATTTTTCTCATGACTGCCTCCTAAGTTTATGAGTACCAAAAGTGAAAGGACGATAATTGTCCTAATAGGAAAAAGTTAACTAGTACAAATAGAAACGTACCTGCATTGTATATCGCTAATTGCTTAGCAGAGAGATTTCTGCGAATTCTTAAGTATAAAAAGATACTGTATGCGGCGAGTAAAATAAACGAACCAATAATTTTGATATCGTACCACGGCATGCCAGGCAGCTTAATAATCGCCCATTGCAAGCCGAGGATGAGACTTAACAGCAGCATCGGAACGCCGATGACTACTAGTATATAAGAATAACGTTCTAGCTTACTTAAGTCTGGAAGGCGCTTCAGCCGCGGGCCCCATTTCTTTCTTTTCAACAGATCGTATTGAATTAAGTAAAGAATGGCAAACACAAAGCTCAGTGAAAAGGCCCCGTATGAGAGGATCGCCATTGTAATATGTATCAGTAATAATTCAGACATAAGCTGCTTGCCAATCACATGAGAATCGTATTGAACCGGAGCAAAAGTATGTATCGCCAGGACAATAAAACCGAGAATGTTCGTAAAAAAGACGATAAAATCAACTTTTAGCAATCGGTTGATTCCAAGCGACAAGCTTACCAATACCCAAGCATAAAAATAGAGCCCCTCAAAGATCGTCAAAACCGGGAACCTGCCTGTTTCAAGCATATAGTACGTTAAAAAGATGGTTTGAAAAACCCATACAAATGCAAGTAACCAGAAGGCGATCTGGTTTGCCCTCCGGTTATGATTAAGAAAATCAAAGAAATATAACAATACACTGAAGGCATATAGGACAACTGTCAATTCGTGCAGCCTTGTCATATGGAAGTCTAGCATCACTTATACCCCTTATGACTGAAAGGAAGCCTGCGGTACTTTAACCATTGCTTGATTGGTTTCGGCTGCTTTCGATTCTTGTTTTGCAACAAGCTCTTCTATATTAAAAATCTTCATGAATAATTCCAGCGCTTCATCCGCGTCAGGTCTTGCAGCCAGTTCTTTCGCTTGTAAAATTGGGTCTTTTAATAACTGATTAATAATGCTCTTCGTGTGTTTGTTAAGCACTTTAAGATCACGGTCAGATAAATGTGGAAGCTTACGTTCAAGGCTGACCATTGTTTCTGATTGAATCACTAGAGCCTTATCTCTAAGCGCTGAAATCACAGGTACTACCCCAAGCATTCCGAGCCACTGCTTGAAGTCGACGATTTCTTTTTCAATCATCAGCATAATCTTTTCAGCAGCCTTTTTACGCTCCTTTAGGTTCGCTTCTACAATGCCTTCTAAATCGTCTATATCATATAGGAAAACACTATCAAGCTCTGCGATTTTTGGATCAAGATCACGCGGAACAGCGATATCCACCATAAATAATGGATTGCCTCTGCGCTGCTTTTCTACTTTTTCCATCAATTGTTTCGTAATGACAAAATCCTTTGAACCCGTAGAGCTAATCAAAATATCTGCTTCAACAAGCGTCTTTTGCAGTTCATCCAGAGTTTTTGCCTCACCTGCAAAACGGCTTGCGAGAACTCTTGCTTTATCATAGGTACGATTGATGACCGTTACCTTTTTCACACCATTGCCGTGTAGATTTTGGGCTGCTAATTCGCCCATCTTCCCTGCACCAAGGATGAGTACATGCTTGTTTTCAAGTGAACCAAAAATTTTCTTAGCCAGTTCAACGGCTGCATAGCTGACAGATACAGCATTTGCTCCGATATCTGTTTCAGCATGTCCGCGCTTGGCAATCGTAATCGCTTGTTTGAATAATTGATTGAATACTGTACCAGTCGTTCCTTCCTCTTGAGCTTGAATAAAGCTCGTCCGGACTTGACCTAAAATTTGTGTTTCTCCTAAAACCATTGAATTTAGACCACAAGAAACCTTAAATAAATGTTCAATAGCACCGTCTTCTTCATAAATAAAAAGATATGGAGAAAACTCAGCATGATCAATTCCGAACCATTCAGATAAGAATTCTTTAATATAATAGCGGCCTGTATGCAGCTGATCGACAACAGCATATATTTCTGTACGGTTACATGTGGAGACGATGATGTTTTCTAGGATGCTTTTCTTTGTACTTAGTTTTTTAATGGCATCCCCTAAGTCGGATGGATTAAAGGTCAACCGCTCACGTATTTCAACTGGGGCAGTTTTATAGTTTAATCCGATCACTACTATATGCATTATTAGGACACCCCCCATTAGTAATTACATATATCACAGTACTTAACTAGTCTGATTATATCATGGGCAAATTCAATATTTACCCGAAAAATGTGAACAGAAAACGAAACTATATGTTAATATAAAAACAAAAGAGCCTAATGGGCTACTTCAGTTACATATATGAAACATTGATTTAGAATAACTATTACTTATGTACAGTAACAAAAAAACAAACTAGTTTCAAGTGAACCTTACTGGAAGTGGTGTTAACTTTGAAGAGTCAACGAATTTTGCCTGGAATTATACTGATTGGCTTTGGTACATACTTATTTTTACAGCAATTAGCGATTGGATTCCTTTTGCCGTTATTAACTTGGCCAACGTTAGTGATGATCATCGGGATTGCTTTTTTAGCACAGGGATATTCAGAAAGAGTATATGAATCGATTCTTCCTGGCGTGATGATGACAGGAATTGGCCTTCATTTTCATTTGGCAGGAAAGTTTGCATTTTGGCCAAATCATACGATTGGGATGTTTGTGCTGATTCTATCGATTGGGTTCTTCCTGCGATTACAGAAGGTCGGGACTGGAGCCTTCTCCGCCATCCTTTTCCTTATCTTGGCCTTCATGCTTCTTTTTTATGATAGAATGGCCGCCTATCTTGGCTTTTTGCAAAACGGAGTATCACTCATTTGGAAATTCTGGCCTGTTTTAATTATAGTAGTTGGATTGTACTTTCTTTTTAGAAAGAGAAAATAACGCCGGGCATATTGATATGCTCCGGCGTTTATTTTTTACATATAACTTTGTAAAACAGACCAAGCTTTGTCTTTTCCTTCACCTGTTTCAGATGAGAAGACGATAATTTGGTCGTTTGGATCAAGTTCCAGTGTTTCTTTTGTTACTTTTAAATACTTTTGCCATTTGCCCTTTGGAATTTTATCGGCTTTGGTGGCAACCACGATACAAGGTATTTCATAGTGCTTTAAGAAATCATACATCGTGATATCATCCTGTGTTGGCGGGTGTCTCAGATCAACTATTAACACAACCGCACGCAATTGCTCGCGTCTAGTTAAATAGGTTTCAATCATCTTTCCCCAAGCCGCACGCTCAGACTTTGATACCTTGGCATAGCCATATCCAGGTACATCGACAAAATGGAGAATTTCATTGATTAGGTAAAAATTAAGTGTTTGTGTTTTACCTGGCTTCGATGAGATCCGCGCTAACCCTTTTCTGTTAAGCATTTTGTTAATAAAAGAAGATTTACCAACATTTGAACGGCCCGCTAAGGCAAATTCGGGTAAAGCTGTTTCTGGGTACTGTTCTGGTTTAACAGCACTGATTACAATATTTGAACTTACTACTTTCATTAATGCATGCCACCTTCTAGTAGAGCATGCTTTAAAACCTCATCCACATGGGAAACAAGGACAAACTCCATTTCATTTCTAATACTTTCTGGGATATCATCAATATCCTTTTCGTTATCCTTTGGTAAGATAACCTTCGTTAAGCCGGCGCGATGAGCACTTAAGGTTTTCTCTTTCAAACCGCCGATAGGGAGTACTCTTCCTCTTAACGTAATTTCTCCGGTCATTCCCACTTCACGGCGGATTGGTTTTCCGGATAGAGCAGAGACAAGCGCTGTTGCTATCGTAATTCCTGCAGACGGTCCATCCTTTGGAACAGCCCCTTCTGGAACATGAATATGGATATCATATTTTTCATGAAAATCTTGGTCGATTCCAAGCTCCTTCGCTTTTGAACGGATATAGCTGAAGGCTGCTTGCGCAGATTCCTTCATTACATCACCAAGTTTTCCTGTTAACACTAGCTTCCCTTTACCAGGTGATAATGAAACCTCGATTTGCAGGGTGTCGCCGCCAACTGTAGTATAAGCTAAACCAGTTGCTACGCCCACTTGGTCCTCTGTTTCAGCCTGACCATAACGGAATCTAGGTTTACCAAGGAATTCCTCCACATTCTTTTCGGTAACAACTACACGCTTCTTCTCGCCTGAAACGACTATTTTTGCAGTTTTCCGGCAGATGGTTGCCATCTGGCGCTCTAAACTACGAACACCCGCTTCACGTGTATAATATCTTACCACTTTTAAGATTGCATCATCACGTACCTGAAGAGTTCCTTTTGTAAGGCCATTTTCTTTAATTTGCTTCGGTAACAAATGGTCTCTCGTGATATGGACCTTTTCAAGCTCAGTATAGCCGGCAATCGTGATAATCTCCATCCGGTCTAAAAGCGGAGCTGGCACCGTTGACAAATTATTGGCTGTCGCAATAAACATAACCTTCGATAAATCATAAGTTTCTTCAATATAATGATCACTAAAGTTGTGATTTTGTTCAGGGTCTAATACTTCTAACATCGCAGACGATGGATCGCCGCGGAAGTCACTTGACATTTTATCGATCTCATCTAGTAAAAATACTGGATTAATCGTGCCCGCTTTTTTCATACCTTGGATAATTCGGCCTGGCATCGCACCTACATATGTACGGCGATGACCGCGGATTTCAGATTCATCTCGAACACCGCCCAGTGAAATCCGGACAAAATTGCGGTTTAGTGAAGTAGCAATGGAACGGGCAAGACTTGTTTTACCGACACCTGGAGGCCCTGCAAGACATAGAATCGGACCTTTTAAGCTGTCCGTCAGCTTTTGTACAGCCAGATACTCCAGTACGCGTTCCTTTACCTTTTCAAGACCATAATGATCTTCATTAAGAACCTTTTCAGCCCGGAGAATATCAATATCGTCATTCGTTTTCTTCGACCAAGGGAGAGAAATGAGCCAGTCGATATAGTTGCGAATAACAGCACTTTCCGCTGAGCTCGTAGGTACCTTTTCATACCGATCAAGCTCCTTTAAAGCCGCTTTCTCCACATGCTCTGGCATTTCAGCGTTTTTAATTTTTTCGGTAAGCTCGGCAACTTCGCCTGTTTTTCCTTCTTTATCGCCTAATTCCTTCTGGATGGCTTTCATTTGCTCACGCAGGTAATATTCCTTTTGCGTTCTTTCCATGGAGCGCTTTACACGCTGGCCAATCTTTTTCTCCAGATTTAGGACTTCTTTTTCGTTGTGAATCGTATCAACAACGAGATTCATCCTATCCTTCACATCGATGGTTTCAAGAATTTCCTGCTTTTCCTTCAGCTTGATTGGCAGATGAGACGATATTATGTCCGCCATTCTTCCAGGTTCCTCAATGTCAACGACTGAAGCATAAGTTTCAGCAGATACTTTCTTTGACAACTTTATGTATTGCTCGAAATAATCAAGCATGGTTCTCATTAAGGCTTGATCTTCAACGTCTTTTGTATCTGGATCCTCGTAGGTTACGATGCTCACGGAATAATGCTCTTCTTCTTCATGAATCGATTTAATTTCCGCTCGGCTTAATCCCTCTACCAGCACTCTGATTGTGCCATTTGGAAGCTTAAGCATTTGCTTGACCTTTGTTAATGTACCAAGCCTGTATAAATCTTCTTCAGAAGGATCGTCGATTGAGACATCCTTTTGCGTCGTTAAAAAAATTAAGTGGTCATCTACCATCGCTTTTTCAAGGGCATGTACTGACCGTTCACGGCCAACATCTAAATGCAGGACCATTGTCGGATATACCAGCAACCCTCGAAGCGGCAGGAGGGGGACGATCATTTCTCTATTATTCGCCATAAATATGCACCTCCACATATAATCGTATCCCCTATAGTAAACGGGAATAGCCTTTGTACAATTCTATCTTATTTGAAAAAAAGTGTCTAATTTAACGGACATGTTTCGTTTTTCCAATATCATTATTTTCCCCAACGTTTAAGATTTCTTTCGTACTTCCAGCAATAAAATAACACCTCGGCCACGAACAACCGAAGTGTTGTTGTTTAAATCGATTCTTTCTTAGATAGTTCAATCGATGCTGGGATGACATGATCACTAACAAATTTACGTTCAAGTGCAATTTCAAATACTTCGCTCAAATTGGAAACCGGGATAATGTCTATTCCCTTTATTTCATTTAGAATGGATTGCATGTTTTCTTCTGGAATGATGACGGTAGTGGCACCAGCCTTTTTGGCAGCTTTCACCTTCGGATACACGCCTCCAATCGGCTTAACATTACCATGAATACTAATTTCACCCGTCATGGCTACTTTATTATCGATTGGAATTTTATAAATAGCGGAGTAAATACCCGTTGCCATCGCAATTCCGGCAGAAGGACCATCAATCGGCACTCCGCCAGGGAAATTAACATGGATATCAAAATCATCCGCAGGAACACCCATTGACCTAAGTACGGTAATAACATTTTCAATCGAACCGCGTGCCATACTTTTTCGACGGACGGATTTACCTTGTCCGCCAATACTTTCTTCATCCACGATACCGGTAATATTAATTGACCCATTTTCCCTTGCTGGAATGACGGTCACTTCAATTTCTAGCAGCGCCCCAGAATTTGGACCATATACAGCTAGTCCATTGACAAGTCCAATATGAGCATCTGTATTGATTTTTCTTTCCATCCGCGGTGTCAGCTGGCTGGAATGGACTACCCATTCAATATCTTCATCTTTTATAAAATTACGTTCTTCAGTTATAGCGAGCCCTGCCGAAATTTGAACCATGTTCACAGCTTCGCGCCCATTTCTAGCATAGCTTGATAACGTTTCTAACCCAGCATCACTTATTGCTAGATTTACTTTTTCTGCAGCCTTTTTGCCCACTTTAACGATTTCCTCTTGCGTTAATTCTCTAAAGAAAACCTCCATGCAGCGTGAGCGAATGGCCGGAGGAATTTCATTTGGCGTTCTTGTCGTCGCTCCGATTAATCTAAAATCTGCCGGCAGGCCATTTTTAAAAATATCATGGATATGCGTTGGAATTTGCGTATTTTCTTCATTATAATACGCACTTTCTAAAAACACCTTGCGATCCTCTAATACCTTTAGCAGTTTATTCATTTGAATCGGATGAAGCTCACCAATTTCATCTATGAATAACACACCGCCATGGGCATTTGTGACTGCCCCTTGCTTCGGCTGCGGTATGCCAGCCTGTCCCATAGCCCCTGCCCCTTGATAAATCGGATCATGAACAGAGCCGATTAACGGGTCGGCAATTCCCCGCTCATCAAATCGTGCCGTTGTCGCATCAAGCTCAATAAAGACAGATGCAGGTTTGAATGGAGACTTATTGTTCTTCTTTGCTTCTTCTAGAACTAACCTGGCAGCTGCTGTTTTACCGACCCCTGGAGGTCCATAAATAATCACATGCTGCGGGTTCGGTCCGCATAATGCTGCCTTTAATGACTTTATGCCATCTTCTTGGCCGACAATATCGTTAAAGCTTGTCGGGCGAACTTTCTCGGCTAATGGTTCTGTTAATGAAATTGACCTCATTTTTCGGAGCTGTTCCATCTCTTTACGGGATTCCCGATCAATGGAAACTTTCTGTGTTCGTTGGTTCCTAAGCAAATTCCAAAAATACAGCCCTATTATAACCCCGAAAAAAAGCTGTATAAATAAGGCAAATCCCGTCCAACTCATACTTTTCCCTCCTGCTACAATAATCTCAGTAGATATTAATAAGTATCTCCTGCATACAGGGGGAATAAACCACAAAATTGTAAGAAACTGTCCATATTGGGTGGAATCAACTTTGTAAATTTTGGATGTTTGTCTGTCATGGTTATCGTGCTGTCGGTTTTTTCGTATAGCACGGGCAGCATTGCGGTTTTGTCACACCTACACTCCCTCTAAGTAACCAGTTGCAGCTCAATCTTCTTAACCTGGTCATAAAAACCAAAAGACCCAGCGATTAGGCTGGGTCTAAAATAACATTATGCTGATTTTTCTTCTACGACGACGGTTCCGTCTTCTAGAACGAGCTTAGGAACGCTGTTCTCGGCTACGGTTTCTTTTGTTATGATACATTTTGTAATATCATTGCGTGATGGCAGGTCGAACATGACATCAAGCATGATGCCTTCAATGATGGAGCGCAAGCCGCGGGCACCTGTTTTTCGCTCAATTGCTTTCTTAGCAATTTCTTCCAGGGCACCTTCTTCAAAATCAAGCTGTACTTCATCGATTTCAAGCATTTTTTGATATTGCTTCACTAACGCATTTTTCGGCTTCGTTAAGATTTCAATTAGTGCTGCCTCATCTAACTGCTCAAGACTGGCAATAACCGGTAAACGGCCGATAAATTCAGGAATTAATCCAAAACGGAGTAAATCCTCTGGTAATACTTTTGAAAGGAGCTCTTTTTGGCCAATATCTAGCTGCTTAACATCTGAGCCAAATCCAATAACCTTTTGGCCTAAACGGCGCTTAATAATTGGTTCGATTCCATCAAATGCACCACCGCATATGAAAAGAATATTAGTCGTGTCGATTTGAATAAATTCTTGATGCGGATGCTTACGCCCGCCTTGAGGAGGAACGCTGGCAACGGTACCTTCAAGAATTTTTAATAACGCTTGCTGTACGCCTTCACCAGAAACATCTCTTGTAATCGATGGGTTTTCTGATTTACGGGCAATTTTATCAATTTCATCGATATAAATAATCCCTTTTTCTGCCTTTTCAACATCGTAGTCAGCAGCTTGGATTAATTTTAATAAAATATTTTCGACATCTTCACCAACGTAACCTGCTTCAGTAAGAGAAGTTGCATCCGCTATTGCGAACGGTACATTTAGGATTCGCGCTAATGTTTGCGCTAATAACGTTTTACCGCTACCAGTTGGTCCAATCATGCAAATATTACTTTTTGAAAGCTCAACATCATCAATCTTACTATTAGAATTAATACGCTTGTAGTGATTGTACACCGCAACGGATAACGATTTCTTTGCTTTATCCTGTCCGATGACATATTCATCTAAGATTTCACAGATTTCCTTTGGCTTCGGAACATCTTTGAATTCTACTTCTTCTTCAGTTCCAAGCTCTTCTTCAACGATTTCCGTGCAGAGCTCAATACACTCGTCACATATATAAACTCCCGGTCCGGCAACCAATTTACGTACTTGATCCTGAGTTTTACCACAGAAAGAACACTTTAATTGTCCTTTTTCATCATTAAATTTAAACAATTCCTTCACCCCTTAAAACGTGTTTTAACCATATTTAAAGTTGCGTATCACAAACAAAAGTCCGAATTTTTTTCTTATTATTTCAGCGTTATGTATTGCATTGTAACACATGAAGTGCATGGACAGGAAATGAAAAGCTTTACTCAAATATGTTTTCTTGTTTCGGAAATTTGTTTAGATGCGCTCTTTAAAAAGAACAATATGTACTCATTTAAGCTTAACCACTTTTGAATAAATTAAGTCCTCACATAGTAGGATTTTATCTTATTCGTTATTCAAACGATAATTTCCTGCTTTTCATTCTGTCTAATGTTAAAAAGCTTTCCCTGTCCTTATTATAATATGTAATTCAAAAAATGTATAAAGAAAACTGGACGACTGGCAAGCCGATAGGGCGGTTCATGAGGCGTAGTTGCCCTTATACGTAATAGGAAAGGGTAGATTTTTGTTAAAAATTTACTCTTCCGATTAGCTAAAAAGAACTCCCGATTGGGAGGGCCCTCTATATTATCGTGATGAATCAATATGTATTTTTTGGCCAATTAGGAAAAAGAAGACACGATAGAATCGTGCCTTACCTTTTTAATAGAACGCTTGAGCAAAAGCTTAGCTGTTCAATTTATTTTTTGTTTTCAACTAGGAAGTTTACTGCTTTTTGAAGCTTAAGGTCAGATTTGATTCCATCAAGGCCGCCTAGTGCTTGCTTGATGGAATCAACTGTCATGTTGTACGTACCAGCCATTTTTTCAAGTTCAGCATTTACATCTTCGTCAGTTGCTTCAAGGTTTTCAGCTTTAGCAATTGCTTCTAGTGTTAGGTTCACACGTACGCGGTTTGCAGCTTCTTCCTTCATTTGCTCACGAAGTGCATTTTCGTCTTGACCTGAGAATTGGAAGTATAACTCAAGGTTCATACCTTGCATTTGCAGGCGCTGCTCGAATTCTTGAAGCATACGGTTTGTTTCAGATTGAACCATTACTTCTGGAACTTCAACAGTTGCGTTAGCAGCAGCTTGTTCCACTACTGAATCACGTACATGGTGCTCAGCTTCGTGCTTTTTGCTGTCTACTAAACGATTTTGAATTTTTTCTTTTAATGCGTCTAATGTTTCAACTTCATCATCCACATCTTTTGCAAACTCATCATCAAGTTCAGGTAGTTCTCTACCTTTGATTTCGTGAAGAACTACTTTGAATACTGCTGGTTTACCAGCAAGCTCTGCAGCGTGGTATTCTTCAGGGAAAGTTACTTCAACCTCTTTAGATTCACCAGCAGCTACACCTACTAGTTGTTCTTCGAATCCAGGGATGAAAGAACCTGAACCTAATTCTAATGAATGGTTCTCAGCTTTTCCGCCTTCGAATGCTTCGCCATCAACATATCCGTCAAAGTCGATTACAACTGTGTCACCTAGTTCCGCAGTTCCTTCTTCTTTCACAACAAGCTCAGCTTGACGGCTTTGAAGAGTTTCTAATTCTTTCGCAACATCTTCGTCCGTTACGTTTGTATCGAATTCTTCAACCTCTAACCCTTTGTACTCGCCTAATGTTACTTCAGGCTTAACTTGTACAGTAGCTTTGAAGATAAGCTCTTTGCCTTTCTCCATTTGCTCGATGTCGATATCCGGACGATCGATTGGCTCGATACCAGTTTCGTCGATTGCATTTCCGTATGCTTCTGGAAGAAGAATATCTAATGCATCTTGATAAAGAGATTCTACACCAAAGCGTTGTTCGAACATTCCACGAGGCATTTTTCCTTTACGGAAGCCAGGAACGTTTACTTGCTTAACTACTTTTTGGAAAGCAGCTTCTAAGCCTTTGCTTACTGTTTCTGCACTAACTTCTACTGTAAGGACACCGCGGTTTCCTTCTAATTTTTCCCATTTCGCTGTCATACCTTTTCCCTCCAACAATCTATTATCATTTCATTCATAAATGAATTGAGTATGGATACGTCTTGTTCAACAAGCATATACCCACTGATTTTATGTAAAATACACGTTTTACACAATGCAACCCTTACATTATAACACAGGATAAATTTCTTTCAACATGGTTACCTATATATTAGGATAAGAAATTTCTTCTAATTCTTTGATTTTAGCAAGTGCCTGTGCAATATGTTCTGAGGATGCTTGATATTCTTCTGAAATTAAATCAAAATCTGGTTCGATTCCAAAGTACTCCTGTGCTAGTAAATGATAGGCTGCAGCCCACGCTTCTGCTCTCTCTGGTTCAAGGTCTACCGGGTAGCTGATAAAAAAAGTTCTTTCTAGTATTCCTTTGATGTTTTCAAAAAGGACAGGATCTTTGCTCTCTAATCTATCTTCTAGCAGCTTTTCTATTTCTAGTAAACGCGGCTCTGTTTTGAAATCTGACAGTTCTGTTGGTACGACATTTAATTCTAGATTAAATTTTTTCACCATAATTCTCTTGTCGTATTCCTGCTCCTTTAATAAAGAGAGCAGCATCGTTTTTAAGAACGGATGGCCTTCGTCTGAGACCAAGTATTCTTTGATTTCATCCATAAAAGGGCGGATATTTTTTTCTGCTAGATTTGAGACTATCAGCATTTGCTCATTTAGATTTTTAAGAGCGAACAGGTTTAGTGCCTTACTTTCTGGTTCTTCCTCATCGAAATCTCTTTCCACCCTGCTGTTTTCGGCCATCCGTTTGCTGAACTGGAGTAAAGTAAGGAAATGATCATGTTTTTCTGGCGGAATTTCTTTTTCCTCTAGTAATGCCTCAATTGTTAGAGCAATTTCGTTATATTCATGTAATTGGACGAGCACCGTTAAGTATAAATCGACCATTTGGTAATAATCACCGATACCCTTTAACAGCATATCATTGGCTAGAACCTTTGCCTTTTGGAACGCCCCCGCTTCAAAATAGGCAAGAACAAGGCCAACTAAAATTTCACCATTTTCCGGATCAAGCTCTTTTGCTTCTTCTAGGTAATGAATTGCTTCTCGAAATCTTTTATTATGCAGGCTTTCAAGGCCTTTATCTGTTAATCTTTTTTCCAGTCCAGGGAGGAAAATGACATTATCAATCTTTTTAGGCCGCTCCCGTTTTTTCATAAAAATAACCGTCCTTTATGGAAAAGCATAGGCGTAAGCACGCTGCTGCTTCACATGTTCAATATGAAGATAAGTTTAGCACGAAACCTAGAAAAAACAAAAAAACTCACCTATCTAGGTGAGTAATATACTTTGGTATGTAGTTAAATGGCGTCCCAGGAGAGATTCGAACTCCCGACCGTACGCTTAGAAGGCGTATGCTCTATCCGGCTGAGCTACTGGGACATATTAAGTTTCTCAAAGACAAGATTTATTATATAACCCTACTATACAAAAGTCAACACTATTTCAGTATTTTTTTTAGGAGTGTAAAACGGCGGGGAAAGAGTTACACTCCCCTACCCTCTTACAGACTAAATTCAAAGGCTAAATCCTTTAATTCTTTCCCGCTTATATCAAACACTGACATTTTTATCTTATCATCTAAAAGATCTAAAATCACATATGTTTTTTCAAAGCGCTCCCGTGGCAGGCGGATGCTCCCTGGGTTTAAGAACAATGTCTTGCCGATCATTTCTGCACCCAAGATATGAGAATGTCCGAAGCAGACAATATCGGCACCTGTTTCCTCCGCCTTATACTTTACGTTCATTAAAGAGGTCTTCACAGAATACCCGTGGCCGTGAGTAACAAAAATCTTCCTGCCAGCAAGCTCTGTTATTGTATCTAGCGGATAGCTGCCAAAATCGCAATTCCCCATGACGGTTAGATACCCAGTTAATGCTGCGTCTTCATGATTTAACTCTGAATCGCCGCAATGGATCATCAAATCTACTTCATCCAGGTGCCTCTCCCTGAGAATCTCAAGTTCCCTAGTCAGACCATGACTGTCACTAACAATTAGTACTTTACTCATCCCTATTCCGCTCTCTCTATTATAGTCTCAAGAACATCTTCTAGTTCTTTTAAAGCATTTGCCCGGTGGCTGATTTTATTTTTCTCATCAGAGGAAAGCTCTGCCATCGCCAGGCCTTTCTCAGGTACAAAGAAGATTGGATCGTAGCCGAATCCGTTTGATCCTCTTCGATCTTCTAAAATAAGTCCCTCACAGGTGCCTGACACCGTCATTGTTTTTCCTTTAGGGATAGCAACAGCGAGTGCACAGTAAAACCGTGCCGTACGGTCCGCTTCTGGGACGTCTTGTAGTTCGGCTAAGACTTTATCGATGTTTGCCTGATCGTCCTTTTGTGCTCCAGCATATCTAGCTGAAAAAATTCCTGGTCTGCCTTCGAGGGCGTCGACGACTAAACCTGAATCGTCTCCAATCACCACTCGATTCAATTGTTCTGATACACTTTCAGCTTTCAAAATAGCATTATCTTCAAAACTCATGCCTGTTTCCTCTACATCCTCAATCGCCGGAAAATCAAGCAAGGTTTTTACGATAATTCCTCTTGGAGCAAAGATATGCTCAAACTCTCTAGCTTTGCCAGGATTTTTGGTCGCAATAATTACTTCGTTCATTTTGGATGATCTCCTCTTATTTTTTCCGTCTTTCGTCTATTTTCTTTGTAATGTCTTCGCCTAAGGCATGTTTTTGATGCTCAAACAATTCCATCAGCCCTTCTTGTGCAGCTCCTAGCAAATCCTGCAGCTGTTGATACGAGAATGTTGATTCTTCACCTGTTCCCTGCAATTCAACAAACTCACCATTTCCAGTCATAACGACGTTCATATCAACCAGCGCTTTTGAATCTTCAACATAATTTAAATCAAGAACCACTTCGTTGTTTTTCAAAATCCCTACACTTGTTGCGGCTAAATAATCTGTTATCGGAAACTTCATGGGTTTTTTCTCCCCGAACGAATTAAGTGCTAATGTCATCGCCACAAACGCGCCGGTAATCGAGGCAGTCCGAGTTCCTCCGTCCGCTTGGATTACGTCACAATCAATCCAGACCGTTCTTTCACCAAGTGCGGATAAATCTACAATCGCTCTCAACGCACGGCCGATTAAGCGTTGAATTTCCATCGTCCGCCCTGAAACCTTCCCCTTCGAGCTCTCACGAATATTCCTAGACTCTGTAGCACGTGGAAGCATGGAGTATTCAGCCGTAATCCAGCCCTTTCCTTCACCTCTCATAAAGTGAGGCACCCGGTCTTCAATGGTTGCGGTGCAGATCACCTTTGTATTGCCTACGGAGATAAGAACTGATCCCTCGGGATGCATTAAATAGTTGGTTTCAATATGTATCGGTCTTAATTGTAATGGTTCCCTGCCATCAAAACGCATAATAATTCCTCCTCTATTGAGGTGCTAAGCCTCTATTAAACCAAATAAAGAAGAGGCGGCGATATGGCCAACCTCTTACATTGTCACTATATAGTATATCAAAAATATATTTTTAAAAACTACCTGTGTTGACTTTTTCTGGACGAGTTACAGGCTCGGTTAACTTTGTCCCTTTATCGTCAACCAATTCCGCTTTGCCTTCCACTGTAATCGCAACACTTTTAATTCCTTTTTGCTCTGTTAAGGAAAGAACCAGCGCGTTTAAGAGGTTCTGCGAAATAACATTTTCTTCAAAGCTGCCATAGACATTTTTATTGAAGTTCAATGTTACTTTTCCTTCTTCAACCTTCGGCGCTTCAAGAAGTGCGACATCCGACATAAACTCTGATACTAGATTTGATTTTGCATGAGGTCCTTTAATCAACTGGTTAACAACTGCCGTGTATATGTCTTTCTCACTTGATTTAATCCTTGTTGTAACCGGTACATAGTAGTAAGCACCTTCCTCACCACCGATATAATAAACGGTTACTGGCTTTGTATTCGTAATATCGATGACGCCAGCTGTATCAAGATTGATGCCTGTTGCTCTTGATAGATTATCACTAATTGGTGTGCCGTCAACTGGCATTTCAGTTAATTCATGTCCGTTCATTTGCAGCTTTACTTTATCAACTGTATCGAATTGAGTTAGTGTCCATGTTACAGATTGGAGAATTTTCTTCTCATCTTCTGATTGATAGTTTTTAAATTCATTGGAGAAATCAACAGTGGCGACGCCATCTTTAATGTTCACAGAGACCTGGGTATCCTCAGGTAAAACCGCCCGGAAATTATCTGGAAGCATATTGGTTACCGGTCCATTTGCGACTAGGTGTTCTAATGCCTGCTTTGCCACACTGTTTGTTTTTGGCAGGGCTAAGGTTTGTGGAACGACATAACCGTTCTTGTCAATCAGGTAAAGTTCGGTTTGTAATGACGAAACTTCCGCTTCCTCTCCGGTTTGGCCAGTTGTCTCCTCGGTCACATTTTCCTCGGTCACGGTGACCTTTGGTGGATCTACTTTCTTCTTCGTTTCACTTCCAAATAAACCGCATCCTGATAACAGAAGTGATGATGCTAAAACAACTGTGATAATTTGTTTGGATTTATTTTTTGACATATTTTTTCCCTCCCAAGACAGTTTGTACTATCATGTATACGAGCCTATTAAAAAAAATAGACCCGCCTGAGAAAGAAAAATAGGACAAATTTAAAACTTTTTATCTAGGTATTCCTTTGTTTCGGGAAAATCTACACGTTCGATTCCCTTGGCACTCGCTTATTACCTTCTATGGGAATCGTTGGCCACTAATAGACGATCTCCAACAAAAAGAGCTCCTGTTTAAAAGAGCTCTTGTTATAGGGTTATTCTTTTCACATTGGTAATATTTTTTCCGAGCCATTGTGAGGCGATTTTTGAAAAAATCTCCTTTGATCCGGTTGTATAAAATTCATGATCAGATTCTGCCTCATTCGTTTCGAGGATTCCATTGTATTGGAGAATTGTACTTACTTCTCGGGCCGTCTCGTCACCTGAACTAATCACATTCACGTTCTGCCCCAGTACTTGTTGAATTAGAGGTTCCAACAAAGGATAATGGGTACAGCCGAGAATGAGTGTGTCCAGATTTTCATTAAGCAAGGGTTGTAAAGATTCTGTGATAATCTTCTCCGCCAGCTCACCTTCTAACTCACCGCTCTCCACTAGAGGAACAAATTTGGGGCACGCCTGACTTTTAACGGACAGCTTGCTGTTTAACGCCTTTAAAGCTTTTTCATAAGCTCCGCTCTTGACGGTTCCTTCTGTTCCAATGATTCCGACCCGATAGTTTTTCGTCCGCTTAATGGCTGACCGGGCACCAGGATAAATAACACCAATCACAGGAATGTTCAGTTCCTCACGAATTTCATCTAGGACAGCAGCAGTTGCTGTGTTACAAGCAATAACAAGCATTTTAATATTCTTCTTCAATAGAAAGGTTGTTAATTCCCAGGTAAATCTTTTCACTTCCCTTAGAGGTCTTGGGCCATACGGACAGCGGGCAGTGTCCCCTAAGTAAATGAGTTTTTCATTCGGCAGCTGCCTCATAATTTCCTTGGCAACTGTTAATCCGCCGACACCTGAGTCAATTACACCAATTGGTTGCTTCAAGCTAATCGCCTCATCCTTTACTAATCAATTCCACCCGATAGAACACAGAATTCAACCCGCCTCATGAATGGTCCGTGTGACTGCGAACATCCGGCGGGTTGAATCTTATTTCATTTCTTGATGTAGTTTCATTAAATTGGTTTGAAGAAGTTGAATTTCATCTGCCGAAAAATTCGTTAACACTTCCTCCAAATATGCCTGCCGTTTAATAATTACCTCGTTGATAATTCGTTCGCCTTCTTCTTGAAGGTGAATTCGGACCACGCGGCGGTCGTTAGGGTCCTTTACACGCATGACAAGATTACTTTTTTCCATCCTGTCAACAAGATCTGTTGTCGTGCTGCATGCTAAGAACATTTTATTAGAAAGTTCACCAATTGTCATGTCTCCATCCTCAAACAACCATTGTAACGCGACAAACTGAGGTGGTGTAATCTTGTAGTTTGTTAACATTTCTCTGCCTTTTTGTTTGATGATTCCAGATATATACCGTAGGTCTTTTTCTATGTTAGCGACCATTTCTACGCTTATCTTTTGCGTTTCTTCCGCTTTCATTTCTCCTTCACCCCTTGTAAGGCTAGACAATCAGAATTATTTTAAAAAACTGTCATAACCTTAAATCTTGTTATTATTTTCACCTTTTTCCGGGAAAATTTCAAGATTAAACTTATAATTACTTAATCAGTTCCATTTTCTTGGTTGTTTTTTTACAGCGAAAAAAGCTCATAATCCCTAGGACAAAGACCGTAAAGGCTACTGGAATGAGTATATAACCAATTACGACGAATACTTTATTTTCAAAGAATTGGATTAGTGTAACAGAACCCCCAAGGAATGCCATGACTGTACGGATATAGGCTAACAGTGTGCGTTCATTGGCAAGGTACGTCCTTTGCATTGCCAATTGAGTTCTTTCTCTCGCTAACAAATCGTCAGGAGTGACGGTGTTTTCGGCTGGTTCCTTCGTTTCCTGAGCCTCCTGCATCGCCGCCTGCAGCTTTTGGGTTTCTTCAATACCCTGTTGAATTTGTTTTTCATCTTGTCCCATTTTTAACACCTCTTTTACACTTACCAATGAGTTTTAACTATAATTTATTTAATATCCTTCTTTTAAGCCTAAAAAATTAAGAACCGGCTTCCCTTTGGGAAACCGGTCAGGATTAAAGCTCAAGCTCTCCCATCCGAAGGAGCTCTACAACTGCTTGTGAACGCCCCTTGACACCAAGCTTTTGCATGGCATTTGAAATATGATTTCGAACTGTTTTTTCGCTTATAAATAATTCACCAGCGATTTCCTTAGTAGTTTTATCCTGTACTAAGAGTTCGAATACTTCCCTTTCACGTTTGGTGAGTAACGGCTTGTGAGTATATTCATTCTCCTTCAAGTATTGTGACCCTCCTTGCCTTCGCCAGTATGAACCGTTTGTTGTGATATATTTAGTCAACATATCATATGTGAGGGTGGCATATGTAGTGACTATAAATGCTTTTGCGGAGATATTTTCAGAAAAAAACTTTATACTTTGGCAAAATAAAAAGCCCTTACTCAAAAAATGGGCTTTTTACATAGGTTTGGCATAGATAATATAGCGCTGCGGGGCATCTCCTACGTAGCTGAATGGGTAACAGGTAGTAACAATTAATTCTTCTTCTTCATCCTGAAGCGTAATAATTGTCCGATCGTCGGCCTCCACAATCTTTGTATGGCTAATTTCATAGGTGTACACACCATCAGGCATCTGTATTTCAAATTTGTCACCGATCTTCAATTCGCCTAAACGACGAAAGACGGTATCACGATGTCCTGATAATACTATTTGCCCGTTCTCGCCTGGAAAATACGATCCTGTATAATGCCCAACACCTTTAGCGAGATCATTTGGGTCGGTACCTTCGACAATCGCTAATTCTGCCTTTATTTTGGGAATAGTTAATAAACCAACTGTGTCCCCAAACTTTGGCTTGTCCTTTTCCGCAGATGCAGGCTTAGGGTCAGACTGGACCTTACCGACCAGTTCTTTCGCTTCTTTTAGAGAAGCGTTTGATTGAAGTTTTGTATCAATAATCTGCCATGCTCCTATGGCAAAAATAATAAGTCCTAAAGAAATGAACAGCAAGGGTAGCTTTTTCATATAACCAACCATCCTTTTACAATCTACTACTTAAAGTATAACAAAAAGCACGGACGAAACCCATGGTAAAATTAGAATTGAAAATAAGAAAACCATCTTTTCACGATAGAAAAGATGGTTTCGAATCTAAACGATTAAGCATTGTCACTTCCGAAAAAGCTTCTGAACGCTTGGATGGTGGTGTCACGGTTTAATGCAGCAATCGATGTAGTCAAAGGAATACCCTTTGGACATGATTGTACACAGTTTTGTGAGTTACCACAGTTAGCAAGTCCACCGTCGCCCATGATCGCTTCTAAGCGCTCTTGCTTGTTCATTGCACCGGTTGGATGTGCATTGAATAGACGGACCTGAGAAAGCGGCTGCGGGCCGATAAAGTCGGAGTTGCTATTAACATTCGGACATGCCTCAAGACAAACACCACAAGTCATACACTTTGAAAGTTCATATGCCCATTGGCGCTTTCTTTCTGGCATACGAGGTCCTGGCCCTAAATCATAGGTGCCATCAATTGGAATCCATGCTTTTACTTTCTTTAATGCATCAAACATTCTGCTACGGTCAACTGAAAGGTCACGAACAACAGGGAATGTTTTCATTGGAGCCAAACGGATTGGCTGCTCCAGCTGGTCAACAAGTGCTGAACAAGACTGGCGCGGTTTACCGTTTATGACCATTGAACAAGCACCGCAAACCTCTTCAAGGCAGTTCATTTCCCAAGTAACTGGCGTTGTTTTTTGTCCCTCTGCATTTACCGGATTATTTCGAATTTCCATTAGTGCCGAAATCACGTTCATATTCGGACGATAAGGGACTTCAAATTTCTCCTCGTAAGGAGTAGAATCCAAGGCATCTTGACGTGTAATGATAAACTCTACCGTTTTATTTTCAGACATTCTTTCCTACTCCCCTTTCTTTTTTGCATAGTTACGTTCACGAGGCTTGATTAAGGAAACGTCTATTTCTTCATAATGGAAAGCTGGAGCAGTCTGGCTGTCAACGAACTTAGCCATTGTTGTTTTTAAGAATTCCTCATCGTTACGCTCTGGGAATTCAGGCTTGTAATGTGCACCACGGCTTTCATCACGGTTATACGCACCAATGGTAATCACGCGTGCCAATTGCAGCATGTTCTGCAGTTGACGAGTAAATGCGGCACCTTGGTTGCTCCACTTAGAAGTGTCATTAATATTGATATTTTGGTAACGTTCCAGCAATTCTTCAATTTTCGCATCTGTCTTAAGCAGCCTGTCATTATGACGAACGACCGTAACGTTGTCAGTCATCCACTCACCAAGCTCTTTATGAAGCAGGTAAGCATTTTCTGTACCGTTAAGAGACATGATGCTGTTCCATTTTTCTTCTTGTTCTTTCACATGACGATCGTAAACAGAAGAATCAATAGCATCAGAACTCTTCTCAAGACCATTAATATATCGAACAGCGTTAGGCCCAACGACCATCCCGCCATAAATAGCCGATAGTAAGGAGTTAGCTCCAAGACGATTCGCACCATGCTGTGAATAATCACATTCACCAGCAGCGAAAAGGCCAGGGATATTTGTCATTTGATCATAATCTACCCATAGTCCGCCCATAGAATAGTGAACGGCTGGGAAAATTTTCATTGGAACTTTACGAGGATCATCACCCATGAACTTTTCATAGATTTCGATAATTCCGCCTAGTTTAATATCCAATTCTTTTGGGTCTTTATGTGAAAGATCCAAGAACACCATGTTTTCGCCGTTAATACCAAGCTTCTGATCCACACAGACAGAGAAAATCTCACGTGTTGCAATATCACGTGGTACTAGGTTTCCATATGCAGGATATTTCTCCTCAAGGAAGTACCAAGGCTTTCCATCTTTATATGTCCAAACTCGTCCACCTTCACCACGAGCAGATTCACTCATTAAGCGAAGCTTATCGTCACCAGGGATCGCAGTTGGGTGAATTTGAATCATTTCACCATTTGCATAATAGACACCCTGCTGGTATACGATTGAAGCTGCAGAGCCTGTGTTAATAACAGAGTTAGTAGATTTTCCAAAGATAATTCCAGGGCCGCCAGTAGCCATAATAACAGCGTCACCTGCGAATGATTTAATTTCCATACTGGTTAAGTTTTGGGCAACAATTCCGCGGCATACGCTATCGTCATCAAGTACAGCACCCAAGAACTCCCAGCCCTCGTATTTTGTAACTAAGCCGGCTACTTCATGTCGACGAACCTGCTCGTCTAATGCATATAATAACTGTTGTCCTGTTGTTGCTCCCGCAAAGGCAGTTCGAGAATGCTGCGTACCTCCGAATCGGCGGAAGTCTAGTAAACCTTCAGGAGTACGGTTGAACATAACACCCATACGGTCCATTAAGTGAATAATTCCAGGTGCCGCTTCACACATTGCCTTTACAGGCGGCTGATTTGCTAAGAAGTCTCCGCCATATACCGTGTCATCGAAGTGAATCCATGGAGAATCTCCTTCACCTTTTGTATTTACAGCTCCATTCATACCACCTTGTGCACAAACGGAGTGGGAACGTTTAACTGGTACAAGTGAAAATAATTCTACTGGTGTGCCTGTTTCTGCAATTTTAATGGTTGCCATTAAGCCGGCTAATCCGCCGCCGACAACGATCACCTTACCCTTACTCATCGTGACTCACTCCCTTAATCCAAAATCCAATATTTTCAGTACGTTCAATCTTACACAAATGCTAATAAAGTACGAATTAAAATAATTGATAATATCACGAAAACTCCTGTTGTAATGTAGGTCGAGATTACTTGTGAACGAGGTGAAACGGTAATTCCCCAGCTAACCATGAATGACCATAAACCGTTAGCAAAATGGAAAACAGTTGAGATTGTACCAATTACATAAAAAGCAAACATAAATGGAGATGATAAGATTTCATTCATCATGCTGTAGTTAACATGAGCACCGAACGCTGCTGCTACACGCGTTTCCCAAACATGCCAGGTAATAAAGATCAAGGTGATTACACCTGATACACGCTGGAGCATGAACATCCAGTTTCTAAAATAGCTATATTGGCTTGCGTTGTTTTTCGCGGTAAAAGCAATATACAGCCCATAGATTGCATGAAATAAAATTGGTAAATAGATAATTACAGTTTCTAGAACGATGCGAAATGGCAGATTTCCCATAAAATCTGCAGCCTTATTAAAGGACTCAGGTCCCCCTGTAGCAAAATGGTTTACTACTAGATGCTGAATAAGAAAGATTCCAATTGGAACAACTCCCAGCAAAGAATGCAATCTCCGATACAAAAACTCGCGATTTCCCGCCATTATTTACCCCCCTTAAAATTTTCAACATGATGTTAAGCCAAAACCCCTGTTGTACTTTTTTCAAAAGATTACTATATACTTAGCATCAGTGTGACGAATATGTGACAAGTTCATTTTACTCCCATCATCATAGAGCGTCAAGAAAACGGATACACAAAAATCCTATAAAAATAAAATTTTTTAAATATATTGATATTATAATAGACTACCAATTTGGTTTGAATTAAATGGATTTTTCTTCTAAAATATCCAATAGTTTCGCACAAAAAACAATTTATTTCACGTTAGAATTGAACCGACTTTAGGGTACGATAATAATAAATTGAAGTGGATGTAGATATTACGGAATAGCAATTTTTTCCACCCTCATTCTAAACAATAAAAACATTCAAAAATGTTCTGCCTAAAAGCTTTAATTGTATATAATAGAAAAGTAGAAAGAGGGGAAAGATGTGAAAGAAAGCACAGTTGTAAAAGAAACTACCCAGCCCGATGATTCAAGATCCGTTTCAATCTTCGGTTATGAACTGATTCGTGAGTTTGTCCTGCCTGAAATTTTAGGAAAAGATACGCCAGAAATTTTGTATTGGGCCGGGAAAAGACTTGCAAGAAAATATCCTTTAAATGGCTTTGATGAGCTAATTGATTTTTTCAACAATGCATCGTGGGGACATTTGGAAGTAAAAGCAGAACTCAAAGATGAAATCGAATTTGAATTAATGAGTCCACTATTCGTCTCACGAGTAAAATCCAAAGCCGAACACTTCTTCCAAATAGAAGCAGGCTTCCTAGCCCAGCAAATCGAACTCCAAAAACAAGTCATCGCCGAAACCTTCGAGCACCCAGTAAAAAAAGCAAACAAAGTCAAATTCACCGTCAAATGGGACAAAAAGGATTCCCTATAATAATGTAATGTGTCAAAAATTGACGGTGCCAATTGGCGGTGCCTGTCACCGCCCGTGGACAAAACCATCGATTTGTCCACCTCAGGCGGACACTCAGGGTATATTTGAAGGCTATCACTAGAGGATGAATCTCTGTTGATAGCCTTTTTTATTTTATAGAAGCTTTATTTTATTGGCTGTCTTGTGAGAGGTTGAATGCTTTGTGCAGAACATCTACTGCTTTTAGCATGTTGTGCTCTTCGACTACGACAGAAACTTTGATTTCAGATGTGCTTACTAGTTTCACATGGATGTTGTTAGCCGCAAGGACTTCAAACATTTTTGCAGCCACACCTGGATTTGAGATCATTCCAGAGCCAACAATCGAAACTTTAGCCAGCTTGTTTTCTGCATCCAGCTGTTCATAATTCAGAACATCTTTATTATCTTCAAGAACATTTAATGTTTCTAATAAATCTTCTGTTTTAATGGAGAATGCTAAATTAGCTGTTTTTGCGTCTGTTGTGCTTTGAACGATAATGTCTACGTTTAAATGATTTTCAGCAAGTGTGGTAAAAATGGTTGATAAGCTTGTTAGGGAATTCGATAACCCAAATACACTAACTTTGGTAATTTCGTCTTCAAATGCAACCCCGCGGACTACTAAATTTTGTTCCATTGATGCTTCCTCCTCAATCACTGTTCCTTCCACGTTCTCCATACTAGAACGGACCTCTAAGCGAACCGAATAATTCTTGGCAAATTCTACTGCTCTTGGATGTAATACGCCCGCTCCTAAGTTAGCAAGTTCAAGCATTTCATCATAGGAAACAGATAGCAACTTACGTGCGCTCTTGATATATCGTGGATCTGTCGTGAAAACTCCGGTTACATCTGTATAGATATCGCACTTATCGGCTTTTAATGCTGCAGCTAATGCCACCGCAGTTGTATCAGAGCCGCCGCGCCCTAGTGTGGTAATGTCTCCATCTTCAGTTATTCCCTGGAATCCTGCAACGATCACTACTTTCCCTTCAGCTAGCTGCTGCTGGACTAGTTCTGTGTTGATCCTTGTGATTCGTGCATTTCCATGTACTGCTTCAGTAATAATCCCAGCCTGCCAGCCAGTATGTGAGACAGCTGCAAGCCCCTGTTCATTAAGCGCCATTGATAATAGCGAAATGGTTACCTGCTCTCCTGTTGATAAAAGCATATCCATTTCTCGTCTATTTGGCTGCTGCGAGATTTCCTTCGCTAAACTTACTAGGTGATCAGTCGATTTCCCCATCGCTGAAACAACGACAACTACTTGATTGCCTCTTTCTGTTTCTGCTTTCACATTTTCTGCTACCTTTAAGATTCTTTCGACACTGCCAACAGAAGTCCCGCCAAATTTTTGGACAATTAACCCCATTATTTCTCCTTCTTTCCAATAGGATTAGCTATCGTGTACGTCTGAAAAAAATAAAAAGCAATGAGAGGGCATCTCATTGCTAAAATTACGAAGATATTTTTTCGCATACAATGTAAGATAGCTCTCCAAGACTAGTCGTCTTGACAATCCGGCATTTATTCAATACAGGACCAGCAAAGAAAGAAATGAGACTTTCCTTACTTCGGCGAACATCCCCTTTCATGATTCATCCTAGAAGCTCACCCTTCTCCGAATCATTACTATTGAAGCTCGCACCTCTACCTTCACTTTAGTAAATAAAAGTGATAGTAAATATTCAATTATTGACTGACTCATTATAGCATGGTCTAATTTTTCTGACAATCACTAAGTTTGAAGTTTTTTCAATAATTCTTCTGCTACATTTGCTGGAATACCGATGGCTTTGAACTCTTCCACTGTCGCTTCCTTCATTTTCTTAACTGAACCAAATTCTTTTAGAAGCTGCTTTTTGCGCTTCTCCCCAATGCCTGGAATGTCATCCAGTAAGGATTGAAAGGCCGTTTTCCCACGAATTTGCCGGTGGAACGTAATCGCAAAACGATGGACCTCATCTTGAATTCTTTGCAGTAAATAGAATTCCTGACTGTTTCGCGCAAGCGGAACAATTTCAAGCGGATTCCCATATAACAGCTGAGATGTTCTATGTTTGTCATCTTTTACAAGTCCCGCCAACGGAATATCTAGACCCAGTTCATTTTCTAGGACATCTCTAACCGCTTCAACATGTCCTTTCCCGCCGTCAATAACAATTAAATCTGGAAGCGGAAGTTCGTCTTTTAAAGCACGGGAGTATCTCCTTCTCGTTACTTCGCGCATCGACTCATAATCATCTGGCCCTCGTACCGATTTAATTTTATACTTCCGATACTCACGTTTATTTGCTTTCCCGTCTATAAAAACAACCATCGCCGAAACAGGGTCTGTTCCCTGAATATTTGAGTTATCAAATGCCTCAATTCGGTGCGGTGTATAAATTCCAAGCAACTCCCCAAGATTCTCAACCGCTTTGATGGTTCGAACCTCGTCTTTTTCAATCAAGGAGAATTTCTCATTTAAGGCGATTTTTGCATTATTTACAGCCATTTTAACAAGGTCCTTCTTTTGCCCGCGCTGAGGCTTCAATACCTTCACTTGTAAAAGCTGTTCGGCCAGGCTGAGATCTGTCTCGTCCTGTATCAAAATTTCCTTAGGCTTAAAGTGATTGGTTTTATCATAAAACTGCCCTAAAAACGTAAGGATTTCTTCTTCAGGCTCATTATAGATCGGAAACATCGAGACATCCCGCTCGATCAGTTTACCCTGTCGCACAAAGAAGACTTGAACACACATCCAGCCTTTATCAAAGGAATAACCAAATACATCACGATCGGTAAAATCGGTCATCGTGATTTTTTGCTTTTCCATAATGGTTTCGATATGAACAATTTTATCGCGATATTCTTTTGCCCGCTCAAATTCTAATTCTTCAGCCGCTGCCGACATTTTTTCCGTTAGTTCTTTTTTGATTTCTTTATAACCGCCATTTAAGAAACGGGTAATTTCGTCTGTCATTTGTTTATAGGTCTCTTCTTGCACTTCAAATACACATGGTGCCAGGCACTGTCCTAAATGATAGTACAAGCAAACCCGGTCAGGCAGGGTCGAGCATTTTCGTAAAGGGTAAATTCTGTCGAGTAGCTTTTTTGTTTCATTTGCAGCCATGACATTTGGGTATGGACCAAAGTATTTCCCCTTATCTTTTTTTACTTTTCTCGTAATAATCAGCTTTGGATGTTTTTCCGCCGTAAGCTTGATGAACGGGTAGGTTTTGTCATCCTTAAGCATTACGTTATATTTTGGGTCGTATTTTTTAATTAAGTTAAGCTCAAGAAGTAGTGCTTCAATATTAGATGAGGTAACAATATATTCGAAGTCCTCAATTTCATTGACGAGCCTTAAGGTTTTTCCATCGTGTGATCCTGTAAAATAGGAACGGACACGATTTTTCAAAATCTTCGCTTTCCCTACGTAGATGATCGTTCCCTGACGGTCCTTCATTAGGTAGCAGCCAGGCTGATCAGGCAGCAGGGTTAATTTTTGTTTGATAATCTCATTCATTCCGGCCACTCCTCTCCGTCTCTATCTTAAAAATTTTATCTCAAACCGCTAATAAAGAAAAGTAAACACTTTTACCAAATAAAAAAACTTAGCTAGAAAGTTCTAGCTAAGCTTATTTGTTCCTTATACGTGCTTTTGAAGCACACCTGCTAAAGCGTCTTTTGGCTGGAAGCCGACTACTTTGTCTACAACTTCGCCATTTTTGAAAACAAGCAATGTTGGGATGCTCATAACGCCATACTTAGCAGCCGTTTCTTGATTTTCGTCAACATCAAGCTTAACGATTTTCACTTGCTCACCCATTTCTGAGTCAATTTCCTCAAGAACAGGAGCAATCATTTTACAAGGTCCGCACCATGGAGCCCAGAAATCTGCAAGAACAACGCCAGAGCTTGTTTCAGCAGAGAAATTTTGATCAGTTACGTTTGAAATAGCCATTTGTTTAGCCCTCCTATTAATACTATTACTGTAATACTACCGCAAGTATATCACCGTTTAAAAGTTCATGCTAATAATCTGTTTCGAAACTAATTTTCCCTTAATTTCAGTATATATTCTATGCGGATGCATAGAAAAAGACAGGCAAAATTATGCCCGTCTTACCTAATGTCTAGCTACAGCACCTAGGGGCATCCGCTATTCTCTATGAATGAACTTTTAACTTTTTAAACTCTTCTGTTAACAGTGGAACAACTTCGAATAAGTCGCCGACGATACCATAGTCAGCTACCTTGAAGATGTTCGCTTCAGGATCTTTATTAATTGCTACGATGACTTTTGAGTTGGACATTCCAGCTAAATGCTGAATCGCACCAGAAATTCCGCACGCAATGTAAAGGTCCGGCGTAACCACCTTGCCTGTTTGACCAATTTGCAGGCTGTAATCGCAATAGTCCGCATCACATGCACCACGGGAAGCACCAACTGCTCCGCCAAGAACTTGTGCTAACTCTTTTAGAGGTTCGAAGCCATCCGCACTTTTCACACCGCGCCCGCCTGAGATGACTACCTTTGCTTCACTTAAATCAACACCCTCACTTGCTTTTCTTACCACTTCCTTAATGATGGCACGAAGGTCTTTGATTTCAACAGATAGGGTAGAAACTTCACCAGAACGGCTTTCGTCCTTCTTTAACGGAGCAATATTATTTGGACGTACAGTCGCAAAAATTAAGCCATCGGTTACAATCTTCTTTTCAAAAGCTTTTCCAGAGTAAATTGGTCTAGTAAAGACAACATTTCCCCCAGCAACTTCAACAGCCGTTGCATCAGATATTAACCCTGAAGAAAGCTTGCCAGCGATTCTTGGCGAAAGGTCCTTACCAAGTGCTGTATGACCTAATACCAAGCCTTCTGCTGTTTCCTGTTCAAGAACGGCTAACAGCGCTTGAGCATAGCCGTCAGATGTATACTGCTTAAGCTTCACATCTTCAACCACTACCACACGGTCTGCACCGTACTGGATTAATTCAGCTCCAAGGGAACTTACTGTTTCACCGACCAAGACACCAACAACTTCTCCACCTTCTGCAACTGTTTTTGCTGCAGCGATCGCTTCGAAAGATACGTTACGTAAGGAACCGTCGCGAGTTTCACCTAACACTAATACTTTTCTAGTCATTCCTTTTACCTCCTGCAAAATCATTTTTTGTATTGTTTTCAGTCCGATTTAGACAATTTTCGCTTCAGTATGAAGAAGGTGAACCAATTCTTTTACTTGGTCGTTAAGTTCTCCAGATAATACCTTTCCAGCTTCCTTTTTCGGTGGCAAGTAAATTTCAATTGTCTTTGTCTTTGCCTGCACATCAGCTTCTTCAAGATCTAGATCATCTAACTCAAGTTCATCAAGAGGCTTCTTCTTGGCCTTCATAATTCCAGGAAGTGATGGATAACGCGGCTCGTTCAACCCTTGCTGCGCTGTCACTAATAAAGGAAGGCTTGTTTCAATTACTTCAGAATCACCTTCAACGTCACGGGTAACGGTTACATTTGTACCGTCAATTTCAAGTTTTGTAATCGTAGTAACGTAAGGAATGTTGAGCAGTTCAGCAACGCGCGGACCTACTTGACCGGAAGCATTATCAATTGCAACATTACCACCTATAATTAAATCAGCTTCTTTATCCTTCAAGTATTCAGCCAAAACTTTTGCAGTTGTATATTGATCACCATTCTCAACATCATCTTCAATGTTGATTAAAACCGCTTTATCTGCGCCCATTGCCAGTGCAGTACGTAATTGTTTTTCCGATTCTTCGTTCCCAACAGAAACAACAGTTACCTCACCGCCATTTGCATCGCGAACTTGGATGGCTTCTTCAATCGCGTATTCATCGTAAGGATTAACAATAAATTCAGCGCCATCCTCGTTGATTTTTCCGCCGGCTACAGTGATTTTTTCCTCAGTATCGAACGTTCTTTTCATTAATACATAAATGTTCATGGTTTCCCTCCTAATATGCAAACATTTGTTTAGTTCATAAGATTATGAATATTTAACAGAAAAAAAATATAAGAGTAAAACTTCAGACAGCAAGAAAACATCTTGCTGTTCTGAAATTATTCACCTGTGAAATTTGGTTCGCGCTTTTCAATAAAAGCTTGAATTCCTTCTTTGGCATCCTTTGAAATGAACACTTCACCAAATAATTCTGCTTCTTTTCTAGTACCCTCGTAAAACTCTGAGGTTTTAGCATAGTTTAATAATTGGATCGCCGCACTGATGGATACAGGACTTTTCTTTGCAATCTTACCTGCTAATGTATAAGCCTGCTCTAATACTTCATTTTCTGGGTATGCATGGTTAGCCAGGCCATAACGGACTGCCTCCTCACCTGTGATTGGTTCTGAGGTGAAGAGCATTTCAGCAGCACGTGCAACGCCTATATATTTAGGTAGGCGCTGGGTTCCAGCAAAACCTGGTATTAAGCCAAGCTGAAGTTCTGGAAGACCAAGCTTAGCCGTTATACTGACAAGACGGATGTGGCAGGCCATGGCAAGTTCAAGACCGCCTCCAAGGGCTGCACCATGAATCGCTGCGATGATCGGTTTAGGGAACTTTTCCATACGATCAAACAAATCCTGACCATACTTCCCCAGGTTCGCAAACCCTTCTGAAGAGTTAACAGTAGTAAATTCTTTAATATCTGCACCTGCTGAGAAAAAGCGTCCTTCTCCGTGAATGACAATGACCTTAATTTCACGAATTAACTCAATTTCATCAAGGGCGACTGACAATTCTCTTAATAACCCTGATGACAAGGCATTTGCCGGTGGACGCTGCAATGTGATGGTTGCAATGCTGTCTTGATTAGACCATTTCAAATATTCCAATACAATCCCCCCAATTCCTTTGCCCGAGCTACCTGCTTTCCATACTGCCACAGCCATTGATTAATAGCCGGTGGACCGGTTTTGCAAGCGCATTCAAATCATATTTCTCCTCGTTCAAAACCCAGGTTGTGACGGTCTCGTCCATTGTTCCGAAAATCATTTGCCGGGCTAAACGGACGTCAAGGTCGCTTGAAAACTCTCCCGTTTCTTTTCCTTCTATGATGATTTTATCTATCACTCTTAAATATCCCTTAAGAACGTTATTGATTCTCAAACGAAGTTCTTTGTTGGACTGGCGTAATTCAAGCTGAGTTACGATTGCCATGTGATGGTCATCAGAAAGATTACGAAAATGAGCTTCAATCATCATTAATAACTTCTCCGTTGCCGTCTGTTTTCCTGCAATCATTTCATCTATTTTTTCGATAAAGCTTCCCATTTTTTCTTCAAAGAGTGAGATTAAAATGTCTTCTTTGTTCTTAAAATAAAGATAAATCGTACCATCTGCCACACCTGCCTGCTTCGCAATTTTCGAAACCTGCGCCTGGTGATAACCATTTTCTGCGATGACAACCACCGCTGCATCAATGATTTGCATATACTTTGGCTTATTTTTTTTCACTGCTCTCCACCCTTTGAAGAAATTTAATTAGTTATTTGGCAGTGTTAAAGATAATTGTTGATGATTGGAGCGGAAGGTGCGAGACTCCTGCGGGAGTACGGGGCAGGGGAGACCCCGCAGGCGCCAAAGCGCCAAGGAGGCTCCCCGGCACGCCCGCGGAAAGCGAAGCACCTGAAGCGCAAATCAACAAACAGCTTTAACACTGCCAATTATTAAAAAGAAAAATATGAATGAATAGTCATTCATATTTTTATAATAGAGATTTAAGCTGTTTCTGTCAAGAAATACAGAGTTATTTTTTCACTTATTCACTATACCAAATGGACAAGCTTTTTAGTACAAAAAAAATTAGAGCTTAAGCTAGGCGTGCTTTTTCTCTTCTTCCTCTATTTTTCTAATTTCTTCCTCAACGAGTGTTCTTCTTAAAATTTTCCCTACAGCTGTTTTCGGCAATTCCTTTCTAAATTCATATAATTTCGGAACTTTGTAGGCCGCCAAGTATTTTCTTGAGAACTGGTTCAACTCTTCCGGAGTTATCTTTGACCCTTCTTTTAAAACAATATAAACCTTGACCGTCTCTCCTCTATAGGGGTCAGGTATGCCGGCAGCCACCACTTCTAGAATATCTGGATGCTCATATAATACTTCTTCAATCTCTCTCGGATAGATATTAAACCCGCCTGCGATAATCATATCCTTCTTCCTGTCGACGATATAGAAATATCCCTTTTCATCCATGTATCCTAAGTCGCCTGTATATAACCAGCCATCCTTAATCGTTTCTTCTGTTGCAGTCGTATTGTTCCAATAGCCTTTCATGACCTGCGGACCTTTAATGATAATTTCACCAATCTCGCCCACCGGCATTGGTTCACTTGTTTCCATATCAACCACTCTTACTTCCGTATCCGGCCAAGGTACACCGATACTTCCCTTTACACGCGGACGGTCCCATAAGAAATTGGAGTGCGTAACAGGTGATGTTTCGGTTAAACCATACCCTTCCACAAGCTTTCCGCCCGTAAGCTCCTCAAACTCTTCCTGCACCTCAACGGGTAGGGGAGCAGAACCACTGATACATGAATCAATTGAAGATAAATCGTATTTTTTCAATTCTGGGTGATTTAGCAGTCCAATATAAATCGTTGGCGCACCTGGGAACAAGGTAGGACGTTGTTTCTGAATCGTTTTTAAGGTGGCTAAAGCATCAAACTTAGGCATAATGATCATTTTATTCGCCTGCATTACTGTCAAAATTAGCACTATGGTCATTCCGTATACATGGAAAAACGGCACAATTCCTAAGACTGATTCTTCACCTGGTTTGCATTTATAAAGCCAAGCCTGGCACATCGATGAGTTTGCAGCTAAGTTTTTGTGGGTGAGCATAACTCCCTTTGGATGACCTGTAGTACCCCCAGTATATTGTAGGAGAGCAAGATCCTCTTCAAAATCAAATTCATATTCTACGAGCTTCTTGGGCTTTATTTTTACTATTTCTTTTAGCAAATGGGTATTGCCTTCATGCTTAACATTGACGACAATTCCATATTGCTTCTTTTGGATAAAAGGATAAACCCAATTTTTTGGGAAAGGTAAATACTCCTTGATAGCGGTTACAATTATATGTTGCAAATCTGTCAAAGGCATCACTTTTGATACGCGTGGGTATAGGATATCGAGTGTGATGATTGCCTTTGCACCGGAGTCCTTCATTTGGTATTCAAGTTCACGTTCAGTATACAATGGATTCGTTTGTACAACAATCGCTCCTGCCATTAAAATACCAAAATAGCTAATAACCGATTGTGGTGTGTTCGCTAGCATAATGGCCACTCGGTCACCCTTCACTATACCAATTTGCTGTAAATAGCTGGCAAAACTAAGAGTTTCAACGTAAAGTTCCTTATACGTCATTTCCTTTCCCATAAAATGAATAGCTGTTTTTTCTGGAAAGCTTTTAGCTGCATTTATGAGGTACTGTTGAATAGGTTCTTTGGAATATTCCAAGGTTGTTGGAATCTCCTCAGGATAATGCTGCAGCCACGGTTTAGAATCGTACATAATATCCCTCCTTTTTTTACCACTTCCCTTTTATTATATTATAGTCAGATTCTTTAAACAATTAGAAAATAGACATATTTTGACACAATTAAAAAGCGGCACGTCCGTCTAACGAAGTTCACTAGTCGCTGGCGCTGAAGCTTAAGCTGGAAATAAAAAAGCTCAAGGAACCTTATGGGGGACCTTGAGCTTTTGTTTATACAAAAAACATCATATATATGATACCAACCAGTAAAAACAAGCCGCATAAACCTAGTAGTACTTTTGCTAGTGTCTCCACTTTTTTTCTCCCCTTACGAAATTCCTGCTCCTATTACATACGATAAGCCTACTGACAGAATTAAAGAAATTAATCCTACCGCACGATTATCGTTTTGGATTTCTTCATCGACTTTAAATTTCGGTGTTAAAAATTCAAAGATAAAATAGCCGATTAATAGGAGGACGAATCCAAAAACTCCCCAGCTGACCATGGTGACCAATGAATCGTTCTGTTCAATCGAGTAGCGAAATATATTAGCGATCCCGAAAATCTTTCCACCTGTTGCCATAGCTACCGCGAGATTCCCTTTTTTGATTTCTTCCCAATTCTTATATTTTGTGACTAATTCAAAAATGGCTAAAAAGACAACCACGCATAATATTACGACACTGTAATAGGCGGCACTATGCACATACATGTTATCCCAAAACTGATCCATCCTTTTTCACCCCGTACTTTATTTAAATTCAACGATGGTCACACCTGAGCCACCCTCGCCTGCCTCACCAAAGCGAATTTTCTTAACGGAGCGGTGGTTGCGTAAATATTCCTGAACTCCTTGCCGTAAGGCCCCCGTGCCCTTCCCATGTATAATGGAAACACGTGCATAGTTTGATAATAACGCATCATCAATGTATTTTTCCACTCTCATTAATGCATTTTCATATCTTTCCCCACGAAGATCAAGTTCTAGCTTTACATCAGCATCTCTTCCCCGAACAATCGCCATTGGCTTTGTCTCTACAGGCTTAGGAGTACTGATATATTCCATATCCTTTTCCTTGACCTTCATTTTCAAGATACCGATCTGTACCTGCCACTCATGATCCGATACTCTTTCCAGAAGGTTCCCTCTTTGGTTAAAGGTCAATACCTTCACCTCATCACCCGGAGAAAAGATATGTTTCTTTGTTTTCTGATTTAAATGTTTCGAAGATTTCTTTACCTGTGGTACGGCTTCCTCCAGGCGGCGCTTGGCATCAATTAATTCATGCTCCTTCACTTCAGCATGCTTTTCGATTCTCATTTTACGAAGGTCGCGAATAATCTTTTCCGCTTCACTCTTTGCCTCATCAAGAAGTTCACTCGCTTTTTCAGCCGCTTTTTCCATCATGCTATCTTTTTGCTCGTGAAATTCAATCATTTGCTTCTGTAAATCCTGGTGAAGTTTCTCTGCCTGTTTCAAATAATCACGAGCTTCCTGCTGCTCCGTTTCCGCCTGACGTTTGCTATCTTCTAACGATGCAATCATTTTGTCTATTTGGTTTGTGTCCTCGCTAACATGCGATCTAGCAGCCGAAATGACCCGGTCATTTAACCCAAGCCGCTTCGAGATTTCGAAGGCATTGCTTCGTCCCGGAACACCGAGCAGAAGCTTGTATGTTGGGCTTAGCGTTTCAACATTAAACTCGACGCTTGCATTGAGTACCCCTTCACGATTATAGCCGTATGCTTTTAACTCCGGATAATGCGTAGTTGCGATAACCCTTGCTCCCTTTCTGTGCACCTCATCTAAAATCGAAATCGCTAATGCAGCACCTTCTTGAGGATCTGTTCCTGCCCCCAGTTCATCAAATAAAACAAGGCTGTTAAAATCAACCTTTTCTAAAATATCTACTATATTGACCATATGAGAAGAAAACGTACTTAAGCTTTGTTCAATCGACTGTTCGTCACCGATATCCGCATAAACCGCATCAAAAACCGCCAGCTCTGATCCGTCATAGGCAGGAACCTGAAGTCCAGCCTGAGCCATCAAAGAACAAAGGCCGAGCGTCTTCAAGGTAACTGTTTTACCACCTGTATTTGGCCCCGTAATCACAATGGTTGTGTAATCCTTACCCAGCATAATATCATTGGCGACAACTTCGTCGACCGGAATAAGCGGGTGTCTTGCTTTATAAAGAGCGATTCGTCCCTCATTATTCATGGTCGGCATTGATGCTTTAATTTTCCGGCCATATCTAGCTTTAGCAAAAATAAAATCCAAATTTGCAAGTACATCGACAATGACCTGCAATTCACTTTCATTTTCAGCGGTTTCTGCTGAAAGAGCTGATAAGATTCGTTCAATTTCAAGCTGTTCTTTTACTCTGATATCCTGCAATTGATTGTTTAATTGGACAATCACCTGCGGTTCAATAAATAAAGTCTGTCCTGAAGCACTTTGATCATGGATTATCCCGCCATAGTGTCCGCGGTATTCCTGTTTTACCGGAATAACAAAACGATCATTTCGAATAGTAACAATGGCATCAGACAGCATTTTCTGTGCATTAGACGACCGAATCATACTTTCAAGCTTTTCACGAACTCTTGATTCATTTGAGCGCAATTGGTGTCTTAATGAGCGAAGCAGTTCACTCGCACTATCCAGTACTTCTCCACTCTCATCAATTGCCAGCTTTATCGATTGTTCCAGGCTCACTAGTGGAATAATCCGCTCAACCATATCCAATAAAATGGGGATTTCCGTTCGTTCTTCCGCAATATCCGCGATAAACCGTTTCATTTGTCTGCTAGCGTGTATCGTGCTAGCGATGTGGACTAATTCGTGTGGACTAAGGACACCACCGATTACCGAGCGTTTAATATGCGCACGAATATCATGAATACCAGATAGTGGCACATTGCCTTTAATCCTTAGAACCGTGGAAGCCTCATCTGTTTCTGCCTGAAGCCTGACTACTTCCTCGAAATCTGTTGATGGGACTAGTCTCTTCACTTTATCTATACCTAGCGATGAAGCGGCATGCTCGACAACCTGCTCCCTCACTTTTGTAAATTCTAAAACCTTTAATGCTCTCTCCTGCATGGGATGTCCTCCCTTACTTTCTATTGTGTAAAAACTCTAGAAGGTCATTGGTCTCTAGTGCATTTAAGACTGAAGACTTTTTGATCCAGCCCTTCTTTGCTGCTGATACTCCAATTTCCATATGTGTTAATGTGTCCATTTTATGGGCATCAGTATTGATAATAATTTTCACGCCTGCATCCTGCGCCTTCCTCAGATGCTCAGATGCAAGGTCAAGCCTGTTTGGATTTGCATTTAATTCTATGGCAGTATTTGTTTCCTTAGCTAGTTGAATAAACATCTCAATATCTACTTCATATCCTTCACGACGTCCAATCTTTCTTCCCGTTGGATGAGCAATTAAATCTACATGATGATTTATTAGTGCTGCTTTTAATCTTTCCATAATCTTTTCTTTTGGCTGCGAAAAGGCAGAATGAATAGAGGCAATCACAAAATCCATTTCTGATAGGACATCATCCTCATAGTCTAACGTCCCATCAGGGAGGATGTCCATTTCTACACCTGAAAGAATGAGAATATCATCGTATTTGTCATTCAGTTTTCTAATTTCTTCCCGCTGCTTAAGTAGTCGCTCTGTCGTCAGGCCGTTCGCAACCTTTAGGTATTTGGAGTGATCGGTAATCGCCATATATTTGTAGCCTCTAGCCCGACATGCTTCGACCATTTCCTCAATCGAATGCGCTCCATCGCTCCAGGTCGAGTGCATATGAAGGTCACCTTTCATATCCTCAAGCTCAATTAAAGGTTCCTCTGGAGAAAAATTCTCGACTTCTTTTCCATCTTCTCTTATTTCTGGCGGGATAAAGGGAAGATCAAAATGCTTGAAAAAATCCTCTTCTGATGTAAAAGTGCGAATTTCCCCAGTCTCAACATTTTCGACACCGTACTCACTTATTTTTTCTCCACGTTCCTTTGCCAGCTGTCTCATCCGGACATTATGATCCTTCGAGCCAGTAAAATGATGAAGTGTTGTGGTAAACTCTATAGGTTTGACTAAACGAAAGTCAGCTGAAACATCATAATCCAATGCAAACACAACCGAAACCTTTGTATCACCGGCACCGATAACTTCTTTTATACTCGGAAGCTCCAGCAGCTGCTGCTTAACCGTTTCAGGCTGCTCCGTAGCAATGATAAAATCTAGGTCTTTAATGGTTTCCCGCATTCTTCGCAGACTTCCAGCCCTTGAGAATTGATGAATCCCTTCCATTTTGGATAATAGCCCTTCAATTTGTTCGGCAACTGGAAGCATATAGGCAAGCGGCAGTCTTTCTGGCCTTGAGCCAAAATCCGCAATTGCACTTAATATTTTTTCTTCTGTCTTTGCCCCAAAACCGGCTAAAGCCTGAACCTTTTTCGCTCTGCAAGCCTCTTCCAAGCTTGTTACATCCTCCACACCCAATTCCTTATAGAGCTTGGCAATTTTTTTACCGCCAAGACCTGGCAGCTGCAGAAGTGGAATTAAGCCTTTAGGTACCTCATCCTTCAGTTCCTTTAGTACCGTCGACGTTCCGTCTTTTATGTATTCATCAATAACAGCTGCGGTCCCCTTCCCAATTCCGGAAATGACCGTAAAATCTTCGATTGCTGATAAGCTTCTATCATCAAACTCTAACGCTGAGGCAGCCTTGCGAAAGGCCGAAACCTTAAAGGGGTTTTCACCCTTTAGCTCTAAATAAATCGCAATCGTTTCCAATAAGCGAATTAAATCCTTTTTATTTACTTCCACAAAATCCACCTTCCTTATGGTTAGTATTTGCAATCCGAAAAGAAAAACTTCTCTGCTACAGAGAAGTTAAAGCAGTTGAATATTCAATCCAGAGCCTCTTAATTTGCTCAGACAAGAATGGCGTGTGATTGACAATTAAGTTCGCCATTACCGATTGGTCTAACGGTTCTTGTATCAGTTCCATTGGCACTAGGGCTACAATATATAATAGAATAAAGAAAATTAAATAGACTTCAGCAAGTCCTAGCAGCCCCCCAGCCCAAACATTTAGCTGCTTTAAAATAGGCAAGTGTGCGACAAAATCCAGCATGCTCCCAATGATCTGCAGCATGACCTTCGCCACGATAAAAATAATTACAAAGGCAATTGCACGATAGAAAGCATCTTCCATATTACTACTATCTGCTAGCAGCTTCAGAGGTGAAGTTGTTCCTAAATTAGGATAAGGAACCCATAGTGTTAATTTTGGGGCCAAATCGTCATAGTATGAATATGCTGCTATGTATGCAATAATAAAACCTGTTAAATGGACTAACTGTAAAATAAATCCTCTTTTGAGTCCAACAAAAAAACCAAAAAATAAAATTAAGATAATGGCTAAATCCAGCATGACTTTTCAGTCCTTTTCTTTTTGTAGTTCGTCTTGCAATAGCTCTAGTTGATTCTTCATTTTAATATAATCATTGACAGCATTTACTGCCGTTAACACAGCGAGCTTATTTACATCTAGCATTGGATTCCTAGAACCGATTTCGCGCATTTTATTGTCAACTAACGAAGCCACATACCGTACGTGACTTTGGCTTTCGGTACCTACGATTACATATTGCTGTCCGTATATATCAACGGTTGTTTTACTTTTATCTGTATTTGACAAGTTAATGCCTCCATTCGAATCAAAGAAATCCTATTCTATATCATAACATGAATAGACATATGTCGAAAAGCGAAACAGTCAAGAAAGAAAGAATATCCCATATTTCCCAGTAGATGCGGGATAAAAAGTCAGATTTAAGGAGTGTGCAAAAGTTGGCTAATGTAGTTTTAAATCGAAGTTTGTCAGAAATCAATACGATGCGTGAATTTTATAGTAGAAGTTTAATGGAGAAACAACCACCTGGGAGTGTTTTTGCTGCGAAGACAGCAAATTGTACGATAACAGCCTATAAATCAGGGAAAGTCTTGTTTCAAGGGAATGGGAGTGAGGCAGAGGCTGGCAGATGGGGTGGTTCGGGTTCGGATTTAAGCTCTGGGGCTAAGTCGGGGGCGTCGCCAGCGAAAGCGAAAAGTTCGCCGAAGGGAAATTTACCTGAAGCTATCAGCCAAATGTCCGTGATTGGTTCAGACGAAGTGGGCACCGGCGACTTCTTCGGTCCAATTACAGTGGTTGCCGCCTATGTAAAAAAGGAAGATATTCCTCTTTTAAGAGAATTAGGTGTTCGTGATTCAAAGGATTTAAATGATGAAAAAATCATTGCAATTGCTAAGGTTATTAAAGATGTTGTTCCTTTTAGTTTGATGACACTGAAAAATGAAAAATATAATAAGGTTCAACAAGCTGGCATGTCGCAGGGGAAAATGAAAGCCATTTTACATAACCAAGCGATCCTAAACGTGTTGGATAAAATTTCACCCGTGAAGCCAGAGGCTATTTTGATTGATCAGTTTGTTCAGGGCAGTACTTATTTTCAGCACGTGAAAAATCAAAAGGCAATTGCTACGGAAAATGTTTATTTTAGTACGAAGGCTGAGGGCATTCATTTAGCTGTCGCAGCTGCCTCCATTCTCGCCCGCTACGCCTTTGTGCAGTATATCGATAAGCTGAGTGAGTCGGCAGGCTTTAAAATTCCAAAAGGCGCCGGAGCACAGGTTGACGAAGCCGCCGCCAAGCTGATTTTGAAAAAAGGCCGCGAAGTGCTGCCTCAGTATGTAAAACTGCACTTTGCCAATACGGATAAAGCGATGAAATTGGTGAACAAAAAGAGAGGCTGAATTTTTCAGCCTCTCTTTTTATTAGTATTTAATTATAGCTAGCTAATAGACTTAGGTGTTACCATTATCCTCTTAACACAGCGCCTGCTTTTTCTTCTAAGTCTTTAAGCACCTGCGAGTGTACTTTTGTTACTTCTTCGTCCGTTAAGGTACGTTCTGGATCTAAATATTTCAGCGAGAATGCAAGTGATTTTTTCCCTGCTTCCATCCGCTCGCCTTCATATAAATCAAACACTTGAACCTCTTTTAGAAGGCTGCCGCCTGCAGTAAGGATGATATCCTTCAAGGCACCTGAGACTGTTTCTTTATCCACAACAAGCGCAATGTCTCTTGTAATAGATGGGAATCGTGGAATCGATTCATATTGAAGCGGGCCTGTTTCTGCACCAAGAACCGCCTTTAAGGAAAGTTCAAATACATACGTATCTTTTAAATCCAACTCTTTTTGCATGATTGGATGAACTTGACCAACAAACCCAATTCTTTCACCATTTAAATGAATTTCAGCGGTACGGCCTGGATGCATATTACCCACTTGTGCCTGAACATAGGATACTTGTTCTGTAAGACCCAGCTTTGCAAATAGGCCTTCTAAAATTCCTTTTACGACATAGAAGTCAACTGCTTTCTTCTCACCCTGCCAAGAATGGCTGTGCCATAAACCAGTGACCGCACCTGCAAGATGCTCTTGCTCTTCTGGAAGGTCTTCTTGACCATTTGCTAAAAATACTGCACCTGTTTCATAAACAGCTAGACTATCATTTTGACGGGCGCTGTTGTATTTTAATACCTCTAACAGCTGTGGCATAATGCTTAGGCGCAGGATGCTGCGGTCTTCGCTCATTGGCATTGCCAGGCGGATGAAGTCGCCCTTCTCGAGAGCAAATTGAGCTGCTTTTTCCTCACTTGTTAAAGAGTAGGTTACAGCTTGGTACAAGCCTGCACCCTCTAGGTATTGGCGGACGAGACGGCGCTTTTCTTGGTAATTAGATAATTTCCCTGGTGTTGACGAACCAATCGGTAAAGTCATTGGGATATTGTCGTAGCCGTAAAGCCTCGCCACTTCTTCGATTAAGTCTTCTTCAATTTGAATATCGCCGCGACGTGTTGGAGCCGTTACCGTAATCACATTTTCCTCGATACTAACAGCAAATTGCAGACGATCAAAAATTCCTTTTACATCCTGAGCGGTAAGGTCGATCCCGATTACTTGGTTAATTTTTTCCAAAGTAATCGACACCACTGCAGGCTCAATTGTCATTGTATCCACTTCAGATGATCCTTCTAATACCTCGCCGCCAGCGTATTTAGCGATTAGATAGGCAGCACGTTCACCTGCAGCGCGAACACGGTTCGGGTCTACACCTTTTTCAAAACGAGCACTCGCTTCACTTCTTAAGCCGTGGTCCTTAGACGCTTTTCTAATTGTTGGACCGGTAAAATAAGCTGCCTCTAGCAAAACAGTTGTCGTATCTGAATTCACTTCAGAATTTGCCCCACCCATAACACCAGCTAAAGCAACTGGTTCAGTACCATTGGTAATCACAAGATGATCGGAGGTTAACGTACGCTCTGCATCGTCGAGAGTAATAAATTTCTCGCCATCCTGCGCGCGGCGAACAAGAATCTCTTTTGATCCAAGACGATCATAGTCAAACGCATGCAACGGCTGACCGTACTCTAACAAAATGTAATTCGTAATATCCACGACATTATTGTGTGGACGGATTCCCGCTGACATTAAGCGTGTTTGCAGCCAAAGTGGAGCTGGACCGATTTTTACATTTTTGATTACCTTTGCTGCATATAGTGGATTATCTTCTTTTGCCTCTACGTTTACCGTAATATAATCGGTTGCTTTTTCAGAAACAGGTTGAAGATCACTTTCTGGAAGTTTAACTTCTCTTCCAAGGATAGCTGCCACTTCGTATGCTACACCTAACATGCTTAAACAATCTGAACGGTTTGGTGTTAAACCTAACTCAAGAACTTCATCGTCTCTGTTTAATAATGCAAGGGCATCGCCGCCAACCTCTGTATCTGCTGGGAACACAAAGATTCCCTCTGAATACTCCTTAGGAACAATTTTCCCTTCACTTCCAAGCTCTTGAAGCGAGCAGATCATTCCATTTGATTCTTCTCCGCGAAGCTTTGCTTTTTTTATTTTAAAATTACCTGGTAATACGGCTCCGACCGTAGCTACAGCTACTTTTTGTCCCTGGGCAACATTCGGTGCTCCACAGATAATCTGAACAGGTTCACCCTGGCCGATATCTACCTGACATTTGCTTAGTTTATCTGCGTTCGGATGCTGTACACGTTCGACAACGTGACCAACTACTACACCTTTAATTCCTTCGTTGAGAACCTCTACACCCTCAACCTCAATTCCGCTTTTGGTAATTTTTTCAGCTAATTCTGTCGCTGATACTCCGGATAAATCTACATATTCCTGGAGCCATTTATATGATACGAACATGTCGTCACTCCTCCTCTAAGATCTAGCGGCGCCTAGGGCTCTATAGTCAAATGCCTCTTGGACAACCTGCCTCCGCTTTCCTATTACTCATGTTTAGCAAATTGCTTTAAGAACCTGACATCATTTGTATAGAAATGACGGATATCATCGACACCATACTTTAACATGGCGATTCGCTCTGGTCCCATTCCAAACGCAAACCCTGTATACTTTTTAGAATCGTATCCAGCCATTTCAAGCACGTTTGGATGTACCATACCTGCTCCTAGAATTTCAATCCATCCCGTTTTCTTACAGACGTTACAGCCACTTCCGCCGCAAATTTTACAAGAAATGTCCATTTCAACAGAAGGCTCTGTGAATGGGAAGAAGCTTGGACGCAGTCTAATTTCTCGGTCTTCACCAAACATTTTCTTCGCAAACACCTCTAATGTACCTTTTAGGTCACTCATCCGAATGTTCTCACCGACCACTAGCCCTTCAATTTGCATGAACTGGTGAGAGTGAGTCGCATCGTCATTGTCACGGCGATATACTTTACCTGGACAGATAATCTTAATCGGCCCTTTGCCTTCGTTCTTTTCCATCGTACGTGCCTGAACAGGTGATGTATGTGTCCGCATCAAGATTTCTTCTGTGATATAGAAGCTGTCCTGCATATCTCTTGCAGGATGTCCCTTTGGCAGGTTTAGTGCTTCGAAATTGTAGTAATCCTTCTCTACCTCTGGACCTTCAGCAACTTGATAACCCATTCCGATAAATAAATCTTCAATTTCTTCAATAATTTTCGTTAACGGATGATGGTTCCCAACCTTAACTGGACGGCCTGGAAGAGTGACATCAATGCTTTCAGAAGCTAATTTTTCTAAAACAGCGGCTTCTTCTAATTGCGCTTGCTTGGCTTCCAACTGTGTCGCGATCGCTTCCCGAACCTCGTTTGCCAGTGCTCCCATTACAGGACGCTCTTCTGCAGAAAGCTTACCCATTCCGCGCAGCACCTCAGTAATCGGCCCCTTCTTGCCTAGATACGCAACCCGAATATCATTCAACTCTTTTAAGTTCGAAGACAGCTCGATCTTTTGAATTGCCTCTTGCTGCAATTCCTTTAAACGTTCTTGCATGATAATTCCTCCTTTAAAATTCGACAAACTTCCGGTGATTTCTTTGACCAAACAAAAAAACCCCATCCCTGGAAAGGGACGAGGTTTGTCATTCGCGGTACCACCCTTGTAAACACTTATGTATAAAACACTAGCGTTCGCTTCGTTGAGATAACGGCTTAAGCCGATGCACCTTTACACAGAAAAGCGAAAACGCCTTCTAGTGGTCCCGGTGCCAACTCGGGAGGTGAACTTCTCCTGCCTTTGCCATAAAAGTGCTTGCAGTCACGGCACTTTCTCCCTACATGGTCCTAGACAAGATACTTTTCTCCGTCATCGTTTTTGGTATTTTCAATTCATTTCAGTATTATATAATAAAATTCGCTCTGATTCAAACAAGTATCGCCTATTTTTTAAAATAATATAACAGGATGCCTGTTGCAACAGCCACGTTTAATGATTCGCTTTTCCCGTAGATTGGGATATAAAGGTTTGCGGTTGTTTTAGAGAGGAGCTCCTTACTAACCCCATTTCCTTCATTCCCAACAATTAAGGCAAACCGGTCTCCTGTGGAAGTATCAGTAAATGCAGAGGCACCTTCAAGTGCTGTGCCGTATACAGGAATATTTTGCTCTTTTAATTTGTCTACCCATTCACTTAAATCTGCTCTTACGATCGGCAGATGAAAATGACTCCCTTGTGCCGACCTTAATACCTTAGAATTATAAACATCGACGCTGCCACGGCCGACAATTACCATATCAATTCCAGCAGCATCGGCAGTCCGAATCATAGTCCCTAAGTTTCCTGGGTCTTGCACAGCATCGATAAATAAGTAAGTTTGAGCATCTACTGACCCTTGCCGGTCTAGTTGTCTGCAAACGGCATAAATTCCTTGCGGAGCTTCTGTATCTGTCAGCATATTCGATATTTCTTCCGTTACGAGAGTGACTAGTACAGAACCTGTATCCCAGCGAGGCGGCAGACCGACAGTTTCAGAAACAATCACTTCGATTACTTGCTCCTGGTCTTTTAAGGCCTCCTCCACTAAGTGAAAGCCCTCGACTAAAAATGTGCCTGATTTGTCGCGTTCTTTTTTCGTTAAAAGTTTTTTCCATTGCTTAACCTGGGGGTTATTGACTGATTGTATATGTTTCAACTCTGTTCTCCTTAAAAAAACACTTTATTTTTTCTCATTATAGCCTAACTAAAATACATAATAAAACCAAAAATGAAAATGATAGTAGAGAATAAGGTTAAAAAAGGAGTGCATATTCATGAACTTAAATTTACGTAATGCGATTGTTCACAATGTTACCGGCAATACACAAGGTGAATTAGAAGATACGATTGTCGATGCGATTCAAAATGGAGAAGAAAAAATGCTTCCAGGTCTGGGCGTTCTGTTTGAGATCATTTGGAAAAATAGCTCCGAGGATGAGAAAAAAGAAATGCTGTCTACTTTAGAGTCTGGATTGAAATAAGGAATTGCTGCCGATGTTTGAGTCGGCAGCTTTCTTATTTTGGAGGATTGTAGAGATCCGGGTACTAATTGTAGAAGTCAGCCGATTTTTTGTTGATATCAGCATCCTTTTGTTGATATCAGCATCCTTTTGTTGATATCAGCATCTTTTTTGTTGATATCAACATCTTTTTTGTTGATATCAACATCTTTTTTGTTGATATCAGCATCTCTTTTGTTGATATCAGCATCTCTTTTGTTGATATCAGCATCTTTTTTGTTGATATCAGCATCTTTTTTGTTGATATCAGCATCTCTTTTGTTGATATCAGCATCTCTTTTGTTGATATCAGCATCTTTTTTGTTGATATCAGCATCTTTTTTGTTGATATCCCATAAAAATTTGTAGATGTCACCCAGAATACTTGGAGAAATATCAAAAGATCCCCGCAAACGCCCGAGGATCCTCACTATTTATTCGAATTTTATCTTATTAACCGTTTCAGTATCTAGTCGCTTAATGACTTCGACGATTAGCTTAACTGCATTTTCATAATCATCACGATGAAGCATGGCCGCGTGTGAATGGATGTAGCGTGTTGCAATCGTGATTGCTAGTGATGGTACGCCGTTATGGGTCATATGGATGGCACCAGCGTCTGTACCGCCGCCTGGAATCGCATCGAATTGATAGGGAATGTTCAATTCATCTGCTAGTTCTGTTACAAAGTCACGCAGACCTTTATGTGAAACAAGGGAGGCATCATATAGTATGATTTGCGGGCCTTTGCCCATTTTGCTCATGGCTTCTTTTTCAGAAATGCCTGGTGTATCACCAGCAATCCCTACGTCTACACCAAATCCAATATCAGGATTGATCGCCGAAGCAGAAGTACGAGCACCTCGAAGGCCTACTTCTTCTTGAATGGTTCCAACCCCATATACCTCATTCGGATGGTCTACACCCTGCAAATGCTTTAACACATCAATCGCAATCGCACAGCCAATGCGATTATCCCAAGCTTTTGCTAACAGCATTTTTTCATTATTCATCACCGTGAATTCAAAATAAGGAACAACCATGTCTCCTGGACGAATTCCCCACTCCATTGCTTCGTCACGGCTTCCTGCCCCAACATCGATGAACATGTCTTTAATTTCAACCGGCTTTTTACGTGCTTCAGGTGATAGAATATGCGGCGGCTTGGAACCAATCACACCTAAAACATCACCTTTTTTCGTAACGATCGTCACGCGCTGTGCGAGCATAACCTGTGACCACCAGCCGCCGACTGTTTGGAAGCGAAGGAAGCCTTTATCATCAATTTGTGTGATCATGAAGCCGACTTCATCTAGGTGTCCGGCTATCATAATTTTTGGTCCGCCTGCTGCCCCTGTCTTCTTGGCAATTAAACTGCCAAGTCCATCCGTCGTGACTTCGTCCGCAAATGGTGCTATGTATTTCTTCATTACTTCGCGAACTTCCCGCTCATTGCCTGGAATCCCTTTGGCGTCTGTTAAATCCTTTAACATCGTTAAGGTTTCATCCATTTTTGCCATTGTTTAACCCCCTTTTTATGTACGTAAGAACTTCATTATACAGAAAACAGTGAAAGTTTACAGCTAATAGCCATTTTGTTGTCTTTGATAATTTACTTCGTTTTTATCAAAATATGCTTGTTCGATTTCCACATTTGTTAAACCTAGGAGGCCTGCCAATTGGAAATAGCCTTCAAACATAGCTTGATAATCCTCTAAGCTTCTTGTTTTTCGAAAAATATTAATCTGCTCATAAATGGCCAGAAACTGTTCCGTTACAGTTTGTGACGAGCTATGGTCTGTCATTTCAAAATTGCTGTTCTGAAAGCCGCACTCGATTCCTAGTGATAAAATGAAGTGGACCCCATCGACAAATTCCATAAGAATGACTTCTTTTGCTGAAGAAGGTTTCACACTCCAAAACTTAAAGCATCGGGTTTCGTTTGCTAGCTCACCCATTTCTACTAGTAAAGCGAGAACCTTCCTATCAAATAAATTCTCATCGTTCAGACCATGATTTTCTTCAATATGCTGATCCAAGGCTGCTTGCATGCTGAATAATTTACTAAGTTGCATCCATATCCACTCCTAACATAATAAAATTATATCAAAATTGGAAAAGGTTGAAACTTTTTTCGTTTATTATCGTATATTAGGAAAAATAACTAGGAGGCATACCCATGGTTTGGATACTGCGCTTAGTATTATTGTTCTTAATCTTCTTCACTATTTATTTAATCGTAAAACTTCTTATGACACCTAACCGTAAACTAGAGGCTGCTCGAAAACAAAAACGCTTCCTCTTTCTTGATGACCAAGAAGTCGTAAAGAATTTCCAACTCACCTATAATGGTGCAGTATTTACAGGAGAAAAATACTTAGGTGCCACAAAAAATGCGATTGATGTCGTTTCAATCACGATTTCACCAGAAACCACCACCACGTTGAAAGGGTTGGTGAAAGAGGATTTTTATTTTATCGAAAAAAAAGTCAAGGATAAATACCCGCTTGCCGAAATCAGTTGGAAAAGCCCCATTAAAGAATTTTTACAGCAAAAATAAAAGCCGCTAACTGTGGCTTTTATGATTCTCTCTGAAAAAAACCCTCCACTTGATGACATTTTGTTTTTCCCTGAGGAGATAGACCAGTACTGTAAGGGTTACTAGAAAGATTAATATGATACTAGGAGTAAACCTGCTGATGTATTCACCAAAAATCGTGTAGAACAATGCAATTGGGACATTCGTGACGAACGATGCCTTTAGGTATTCCCTAAACCCTGGTTTTCTCTGCATCAGACAAAAGTTTAATAAATGATAATGTACAAAAGGTATTAATCTTAACAGCGCAATCTGTCCTGTTGTGAGATTGCGGTATTCTCCAAACCAGCGATTTTTCACCTTAATCAATTTTTCATGTGTTTTTGGCATCTTATCTATGAAAATATAGAAAAAAATACTGACCCCCATTAAACCAATGATGGTGAAAACCGTCCCCCAAAGTGTTCCAAATAAAATACCGCCTGCAATGACAACTACTGATACCGGGATAAATAAAAACGACCTTACTAAATGAAAGATAATAAATGCCAATGGAGCTAAAATTCCGCCTGCTTCTACCACAACAAATAATAAAGCCAAATCCTCATTCATTTAACATTCCCCCTGGATGTTAAACCTGTTGTCATTTAAGCATATAAAAAGAGCCATGCTGTTATGTCAACATAGCCCAAAAATAACTAAATAGTCCTAATTCAATCACCGCAAGAAGCGGAAATCCAACCTTAAATGCTACATGCTTTGTCTTATGGCGATAAAGCTGCATTCCCGCTGCTCCGCCCACAGCCCCTCCGAACAATGCCACAAGCCATAATGACTTCTCACTAATCCGGTACTGACGCTTTTTAGCACGTGATTTATCAATGCCCATCATGATGAAACCGACGAGATTCATGATTAAATAGGCTCCTCCGAAATATGCCATCTCAGCCACTCCCTATAGAAAAAGCCATCCTCAAAGTTAGAGAATGGCCTTTATCATGTTCAGCTGCAGCGCCTAGCCTCGACAAGAAGTAAGGCGCTTTCGCTATTCTAATTACTTGTTTTGTTGTGTTTTTGCAACGGTTGCTAATTCAGCAAATGCAGCTGCGTCGCTTACTGCTAATTCAGCAAGCATTTTGCGGTTTACTTCGATACCCGCAAGCTTCAGTCCATGCATTAAACGGCTGTAAGAAAGACCGTTGATACGTGCTGCTGCGTTGATACGAGTGATCCAAAGTTTGCGGAAGTCGCGCTTCTTTTGACGACGATCGCGGAATGCATACATTAAAGATTTCATAACCTGTTGGTTAGCTACTTTATATAATGTATGTTTTGAACCATAATAACCTTTTGCTAATTTAAGAACTTTTTTACGACGCTTGCGCGTTACAGTACCGCCTTTTACACGTGGCATGTAATTTCCCTCCTAGATAAATCGAGATTGCTCGAGATTACTTAATGTTTGTTAATAAGAAACGAATGCGCTTGTAATCGCCTTTAGATACGATAGAAGCTTTGCGAAGTTTACGCTTAGCTTTCGTAGATTTGTTTGCAAATAAGTGGCTTGTGTAAGCGTGAGAACGCTTCAGTTTACCAGAACCAGTCTTCTTGAAACGCTTTGCAGCGCCGCGGTGTGTTTTCATTTTAGGCATTGGGATTGTCCTCCTTATTACTTTTCAATTTTCGGTGCAAGAACGAGGAACATACTGCGTCCATCCATTTTTGGATGAGACTCAATTGTCGCCACTTCCTTACAATCTGAAGCAAAGCGGTCTAGTACACGTTGACCGATCTCTTTATGGGTAATCGCCCGGCCCTTAAAACGGATTGAAGCTTTTACCTTGTCGCCTTTTTCCAAGAACTTAATAGCATTGCGAAGCTTTGTATTAAAGTCATGCTCATCAATCGTTGGGCTTAGACGAACTTCTTTAGTCGTAATAATTTTTTGATTCTTACGAGCCTCTTTATCTTTCTTCTGCTGCTCGAATTTGAATTTGCCATAGTCCATAATTCGGGCTACTGGAGGCTTTGCATTTGGTGCAACAAGTACCAAATCAAGATTTACTCTTCCAGCAATTTCTAACGCTTCGATTTTGGATTTAATTCCTAACTGTTCGCCATTTTGGTCAATCAAGCGAACTTCGCGAGCGCGAATACCCTCATTTAACAACATGTCTTTGCTAATAATTAGCCACCTCCAAGGTTTATCAAGAATACAACGTTCGGGTCAAGAAGCTTGAGAATGCTCTCCCTTTCAAACCTGACTTATGACTCTAAGTTGTTGCACCGGCAAGTATTGAAAAACTTTTAGATGCTTTTTTACAAATAAAAAAGTGCGGATGAATACACCCACACTTTTACAGAACATAAGTAATAAAACAAATAGTTCACGTAAAACCTGCCAACTGCTCTTTCGCGTCAATCAGGTGAGAAGCGGGTGCTTCTTCTTTTTTCCCTAAAACAAGTATTCAATTTTTACCTTGATAACTATAACATAAACAAAGACGTGTTGTCAAACAACCATTTGTTTATGACAACGAGATTTATTTTAACAAGAAACAAAAGATTATACAACCCTTTTTTTTCATTGTAAAAAACAAAAGGAGAGCTTTCCTCCCCTTTTGACGTTCTTATCCGCGCTCGACTTCTGCTTTCAATGCTGCTAAGAACTCAGAGAATGGCGCTGTTGCTGACTTTTGCTCTCCATATTTACGAACATTAACAGCATTTTCTTCCACTTCTTTATCCCCAACTACAAGCATATATGGTATTTTTTGCATTTGTGCTTCACGGATTTTATAACCGATTTTCTCATCACGGCCATCTAATTCAACCCTAAAGCCATCGTTTTGAAGCTGCTCCTGAACCTGCTTTGCATAGTCATAATGGACTCCAGGAGAAACCGGGATTACCTGTACCTGTACTGGTGCAAGCCAAGTAGGGAAAGCTCCCTTGTATTCTTCGATTAAGAAAGCAACGAAGCGTTCCATTGTGGAAACCACTCCACGGTGGATCACGACTGGACGGTGTTGCTTGCCATCTTCACCGACATAAGTTAAATCGAATCTTTCAGGCAATAAGAAGTCAAGTTGTACAGTTGAAAGTGTTTCATCCTTACCTAATGCTGTTTTAACTTGAACGTCCAGCTTCGGACCATAGAACGCCGCTTCGCCTTCCGCTTCGTAATAGTTTAGGCCAAGATCATCCATCGCTTCTTTCAGCATTCCTTGTGCTTTTTCCCACATCGCATCATCATTGTAGTACTTTTCAGTATCCTTTGGATCTCGATAAGATAAGCGGAAGCTATAATCGTTAAGATCAAAGTCCTTATAAACAGCTAGAACCAGGTTAACAACACGCTTGAATTCCTCTTTAATTTGGTCTGGACGAACAAAGATATGGGCATCATTTAAAGTCATACCGCGTACACGCTGAAGTCCTGAAAGAGCCCCGGACATTTCATAACGATGCTGTGTTCCAAGCTCGGCAATTCGGATTGGAAGCTCACGGTAGCTGTGAATGGCATTTTTATAAACCATCATATGGTGTGGACAGTTCATTGGGCGCAATACTAGCTGCTCATTATCCATTTCCATAACCGGGAACATGTCTTCTTGGTAGTGATCCCAGTGGCCAGAAGTTTTATATAAATCTACACTTCCCATAACTGGAGTGTAGACATGGTTATAGCCCAGACGTTGTTCCTTATCTACAATGTAACGCTCAATCACTCGGCGAATGGTTGCTCCTTTTGGCAACCACAATGGCAGACCTTGTCCAACGAGCTGTGAACTTGTGAAAAGGCTGAGTTCTTTACCGATTTTACGGTGGTCGCGCTCCTTTGCTTCTTCAAGTAAGCGAAGGTGCTCCGCCAAGTCTTCCTTTTTAAAGAAGGCCGTGCCGTAAATACGCTGAAGCATCTTATTGTCGCTGTTCCCACGCCAATAGGCACCGGCAATACTTAATAGCTTAAACTCCTTAATTTTGCCTGTTGACGGAACATGAACACCGCGGCATAAGTCAGAAAAGTCGCCCTGCTCATAAATAGTAACTGTTTCTTCACTAGGAATGGCTTCAATTAATTCAAGCTTATACGGGTCATTGATTTGCTTAAAGAACTGTACAGCTTCGGATCGTGAGACTTCTTTGCGGACCACTTCAATATTCTCGTTCACAATCTTTGCCATTGCTTTTTCGATTTTTGGAAGGTCTTCAGGTGTTAAAGATTCTTCAAGGTCGATATCATAGTAGAATCCACCTTCAATAACTGGTCCTACACCAAGGTTTGCATTTGGATAGAGGCGTTTAATCGCCTGTGCCATTAAGTGTGCTGTACTATGGCGTAGGATTTCTAGCGCATCTGGCGAGTCCTGTGTAACAATTTCTATTGAACCGTCTTCAAGGATTGGACGGCGAAGATCATATAATTGGCCATTCACTTTACCTGCAATCGCCTTTTTCTTAAGGCCAGGACTGATTGAAAGGGCAATATCTTCCGTTGTTGTTCCCTGAGAAAACTCCTTTACTGCTCCATCTGGAAACGTAACTTTCACAACGTCTGACATTGACATAGTAATTCCTCCTCGTGAGAAAAGCGGAAGCACCTTGCCAGGGGTGACAGGAGTAAGACGTTCGTCAAGAAGGTTGCTCTTTAATCTTCTTGACGGATTGGCTTATGACCCCAGCCCCTAGGCGCTGTAGCTAGACAATTCTCGAATTTTTGATAAAAATAAAAAAACCCGTCCCTGGAAAAGGGACGAGTTTAATAAACACGTGGTTCCACCCAATTTTTTATCTCTATGAAAAAATAGAAATAACTTTATTGTTTGGGTAACGGTTGGCGCCGTCAGCGATTACTAGCTTCGGTAAAGAAGGGTTCACAGCTGAAGTTTAAAGGCGGTAAGTATTTAGTCCGTGCTAGGAGGCTTGCAGCCATGTCCTCCCTCTCTGATAACCGTGAAGAAATACTATTGTCCTCATCATTACATTTACATGAATAGATTTTGTCTAGCTTCAGCGCCAAGCCACCCAAGACATAATCCAACGTTAATGGAAGGCAAAAAGTACACCTTCTGTCACGCTCGTCTTATGCTCATCGTGCCTAAACAAGGCGCTTCCACATTTCTGACTATGTAGTGTATTATAATGACTAGATTTTAAAAAATCAAGAGACATAAGTACAATAGCATTTATTTTTTAAGCACCGTTTTCCCTTGCCGTTTGTTCCTCATGATACGTTTGCTTGGTTCCACGTAAACCTTTGAACGGTTTAATGGAGACTCTTTCCTCAAAAATGCTTTTAATTGTCCGCACGAGTGGTTCCTCTGGATTCTTGGTGTAAAGGTGAATCGTTGTCGGTGCAATTGACAGCAACGGTGCAATCGAAGCAGAATCAACATAAACCGGATGATTAAAAAGAAGTTTCCGGTCAATCATTTTGGTTAATTCTCCCCGTTTAAGTTCCTCAAGCTGATCATTGTAAAACGTGATTTCTTCATCAAACAAAAGATGGAGGGTTTCAATTTTAGGTTCACGGTCTGCTAAGAAATCACGGAGCATTTGGACAAATATTTGATATTCCTGCTCCATTTTATACTCGTCAATCGAAATTTCCACATAGCTCTCTAAGGCTTGGAGATACGGACGCAAACGAAATTTCAAGAATGAATCAAACGAAAATGAAATATTATGTTGAAACATTTCATCAATCGCTTCCTTAATTTTTGTATCCTCCGTATTTTCCTTGATAAAGACAGCAAGATCTGCCCTTTCCCCTTCAAGTACGGAATATACAATGTCAATAATTTGCTGCTGCTCTTCCGGGTCTTCGTAATAATATTGTTCTGTTAATATGGCTCGTAACCAATCATCACGCTTAATTTTAGTGATAAACTCCAAAAATGCCGTTTTAATATTGTCAAATGCTGTTCTTGTTAAGCTATTATCCAATACCTTTACTATATGTCGATCTTCTGAAAGAAGAATATTAGGGTTATCAAGATTATATTGTAAGCTCATCAGCATGTGATTATAAAACCTTTTCGCATCCAATTTATTCTGGAAGATGATTTCTGCCAACCAAATCCCCCCTCTTGGCTAGTCTTTGTTTTTCTATTTATATGGGGGACTTGGCCAAATTAGAAGTTAAGACTGAGGGCTTTTCCTGTATTGTGAAAAATTTTTCTCAAAAGAAAAGGATTACCGGAAAAATCGGTAACCCAACATTCTTAATGTCTTCTGTTATGGCCTTTAACCAGTACAGGTTCACTCACACTTTTAATTCTTTCCATAATTCTTCGAGCTTTCATCTTTTCTTCTTCACCACGTTGGCTATAGGTCAAGTGATGCTCTAACTGGCCGTAGTCAAAGTTCGAGGTGAAAAAGGTCGGCAGCTTTTCCAGCATCCTAAATTGTAAAATCGGCCCTAGTACCTCATCTCTTGTCCAACTTGACACTGCCTCTGATCCGATATCATCGAGCATTAATACCGGTTCTTTTTTCAATGCTTCGATTTTTTCATTTAAAGTAGAATCCCCAATTGCACTTTTCATTTCTCGAAGCAATTCCGGAACATAGACGATCATCGAGGATATTTGCTTGTTAGCTAATTTATTTGCTATTGCCCCTAGCAAATAAGATTTCCCTACACCAAATTCCCCATAAAAGTATAATCCCTTTGATTCTAAACCTTTTTCATAATTCAGTATAAACTCGCCAGACTTTTTAATGGCTATCACACGTGAGTTATCATGTTGTAAATCATCGAAGGTAGCGTTTAAAATATCTTTAGGCATATGCAAACTCTTGATTAATTTTTCATTTTTCCGCTTTTCGTCATCCATTATTTTTCTCGGACAACGCTCATATCTTACATCAATCGTATTCCTGTTTATCACCAACTCCGGATGATAACCTTTCATCATGTTGATGCATCCCTCTAGGCTTTCACACTTATTACATTCCTTACTTTGGTTAGTAAATTCAAATAATTTCACTAAGCTTTTTTCAATCATCTCATTCGTAATGACATCATGATTTTTTCTAATAAAATCCTTAATTTCTGGGTGATTAAGGGTATCCTGACGCTGTTTTTCATATCTTTTTTGAAAATCCCCCTGTGAGGCTAACCGTTTCAGTGTTTTATTAATTTTTTCCATAAGTCACCTCTTAATCCTCTAATGCCTTCAATATTTCTTCCATTTTCCGCTTTTCTGCCTCTAGATCCTGCTTTTTTTCTTGCTTTTTATTTTCAACTTTCAATTCCGGTGCCTTATCAAACCAATCTGGAAGAAGTTCTTTTCGAATTGGTTTTTGCCATGAACCCTTTCCAGCTTTTTTACTCTTTGCCTCACGGCTGGTTCGGTCATCATTTTTTGCTATTTCCATGGCATCCTTCACCGTTTTCACTTGTTTTCTCGCCCAGTGACTTGCGATGCTATCAACAAACGAACTTGTAAATTTCATATCTGATTTCCTCATTGCCACTTCAATCAACACATTTACGACACCAGGGGGAAGCTGATATTTTATCATAATCTCTTCTAGAATTTTCAGATTTGCCGTAGAAGGTTCCACCCCACCTGAGAGCTCTTTAAAAACTACAAGAGGAGAAGTCGTTTCGTACGAATGTATCAATTTTTCCTCTTGGGTTTGTGGCTCGGTTAACTGTACACGATAGGCAGCAGGCTGAGTACGATTAATGAGACTAGGAAGTTGATCATAATTCTCAAATTGATACCAATCACGAGCGCTCTTCCTTAGATTCCCAATATTTATTTCATCTTTTTCATCAAGAGMACCGAGTACAAAGTTTTTCATTTCAATTGGACTAATATTATATAAGTATGCCAGGTTGCTAATAACGTCTTTGACTTTTTTTGTTAGTGCCTTAGGGGGGACTAGTGATTCATTTAAACCCGCCATTAATAAATCAAAGTTAAAGGTATCCATATTCAGTTGAATTGGCTTTGGTTCCTTACGGCCAATGAACTGTTGATTCTGTTCTGCATCTAATTCTTCTGACAACCCACGCGTATACTTTAGACTGCTTGGAGTAGCAGAAATAAATACGTCTTGAAATGCCCTCGTTACATCAACATAATCATTTCCCTTCGGCTTACTTATATCACTGAAAAATCGTTTAAGTCGGGAAAAGTGATTTTTTCCAATTTTACGGTATAGATAAATATTCAACATGCCATCCAAAAAAAATTGTTCTGGGGTTAATGGAGGATGGAGTTCATAAATAAGCGAACGCTCATCATCTTTCGTTTTAACCAAGGTTTTTAGTAATCCAATACCCTCAAGCTTTAATCTAGCGTCATATATATCCTTTAAATTCATCTCCAACAAGTTCATCAAAAAATGATGTGTGGAGGACTCGGACGATAATTTATTTTCCTCAAGCTCAGCCCATAATGTCATGTACAAGCTTAAGCAAGTTGACCCTACTAAAGGCTGATATAAAAACGTCAGCACTTTTCGGTCATACTCATGCAGCAATCCATTAGACATTACCACATAGCGGTCAATTGGAGTTAATTCCTGCCAATGCTGCGCCATTTCCTTCAAAACCTTTCTTAATTTAAATATAGGCTGTGTTTGGATAATATTGAGTAGATTTTGTTAGAAATCTGCGAGACTCCAGCGGGGAATACGAGCCGGGTGAGACCCCACAGGGCGGAACGACCGAGGAGGCTCACCGGGGAGCCCGCGGAAAGGGAGCGGATTTCTAAAAAAATCTACACTAACCAATAACACAGCCTAAGTGGAAAAAGAGCCAAAATCAAGATTTAGCTCTTAGGATTTTTCTTTATTGATAAGCTCTTTTAATTCTTCAATAAACACATTAATATCCTTAAATTGACGGTAGACAGAAGCAAACCTTACATATGCGACTTCATCAACATGTGCAAGCCGATCCATCACCATTTCGCCAACCAATTCACTTTTTATCTCAGAAACGCCTTGATTCCTAAGTTCTTTTTCTACCCCTTGCGTAATATCTTCCAATTCCTTTAAAGCAACAGGGCGTTTTTCACATGCTTTAATTAGACCGCGCAAAATTTTGTCACGGCTAAATTCCTCGCGTGTCCCTTCCTTTTTTACAACAATGAGCGGGATTTCCTCAATTTTTTCAAATGTCGTGAAGCGATATCCACATTCCTCGCATTCACGCCTTCTTCGTGTAGCACGTCCATCATCCACTGGCCGAGAATCAAGCACACGTGTACCATAATTTTGACATGAAGGGCATTTCATGTTGAATCAGCTCCTAAATCTAGCCTAACACTTATAAACGATAAGCTTTTCTAATAATATCTTATAAAAAAGAAAACCTTAACACAAGAAGATATTATCTAGTTTTGATCGGGCTATGTAGTTTATTGATACGCTCATAGTATGCAATAATCCGGTTTTTTAAAGTTGGATTGATGCCAAGCGGCGCCATCTTTTCAGTAGAAATATTAAAGTCAATTCCTGTTTCTAAAGGTTTAACAGAAACGATGGTAATGATTAAGAAACACGGAATAGGTTTAGATATTTCAACCGCAATTTCGCCATGGTCTTTTGAAACAGTCACAATCCGGCAATCTGCATCTTCCCGGAATAACTGTTCAACCGATTGAAAAATCTGATTAAACGTTCCTTTATAATAATGTGTTTTTAATGAATCATCCTTGTGCTTATCTGRTGTTTCGATGTGTTTCCTAAAACGTGTAAATAAATCGCTAATACCCATGATTGCCTCCTAAATGTGTTGTTAGTTTTATTTTACATCATTTTAAAGGAAAATAGAAAAAGAGGTGTAAATAAAATACACCTCTTAGCACATTTGTTTTAATAGATATTATAAAACTTTAGTTTGTTTAACTTGAACCGGACCCATACCACGTGGAATTTCAATATTTTCACGTGTTTGTGCATTCAATGCCTCAGCAATATAATCAGCAGCAATGTTTGGATTTAAATCACCGCAAGTATATACGTCAATGCTTGCATATCCGTGCTCCGGGAAGCTGTGGATTGTTAAGTGTGACTCAGAAATAATAACTACTCCGCTAACACCCTGTGGTGCAAATTTATGAAAAGCTACCTCGCGGATTTCAGCACCTGATTTAAGAGCGGCCTCAACAAAAGTTTGTTCAATAAAGTTCATATCATTCAATTTCTCAAAGTCGCATCCCCATAATTCAGAGATTACGTGACGTCCCATTGTTTCCATATTCATATTCCCCCTCTAACCATTTTTGCTTCATTCTTGAAATCCTGTTATTGACGGTATTTTTGTAACCACCACGGGGGAAAGTTAGTCCAGAGAGGTCCTAACCCTTTAAGTAATCACATACTACCTAATTTCAAGAAGTTCACGATGACTAGTATACTAATTTTATATTTCTTTTGCAACCTATCAATCTAATATTTTTTCTCTTTTTAAGATAATGGTTAAGAGGGCACCTATTATGAGCATTTTTCTAAGTAATTTAGACATATTAAAACCAGTTTATGCACAGTTTTTTAGCGTTGCGACTCTAAAAACGACAAAAAATGCTGCCTGTTTGACAGCATTTTCTTTAGTTAGCTAACTTTTACCTGTTTAGCCTTTGCCATTTCGCCGACTACATGCATGGTCAGATCTACTACGCGTGAAGAATAGCCCCATTCATTATCATACCAAGCTAACACCTTCACTTTTCTTTTGCCCATAACCATGGTTGATAACCCATCAATAATAGCAGAGTGTGGATTTGTATTAAAATCAACTGATACGAGCGGTTCCATAGTTACATCTAATATTCCCTTTAATGGTCCGTTTTTTGCTTCATTAAAGGCTCGGTTAATATCATCCATTGTTACATCCTCATTTAAGTCAACCACTAAATCTACTAAAGAAACATTCGGAGTTGGCACACGCAGTGCCATCCCATGTAATTTACCTTTTAATTGGGGTAGGACTAGCGCTAATGCCTTAGCAGCCCCGGTAGAAGTGGGAATAATAGATTGTCCACATGACCGTGCTCGACGTAAGTCTTTGTGTGGATTATCGATATTCCGCTGATCGTTTGTATACGAATGAATAGTCGTCATTAACCCTGTTTCAATTCCAAATTTATCATCCAAAACTTTTGCCACTGGTGCAAGGCAGTTGGTTGTACACGATGCATTTGAAATCACATCATGATGATGAATATCAAGCATATTTTCATTCACGCCCATAACAATGGTCACATCTTCATTTTTTCCTGGAGCAGTTAGAATCACTTTTTTTGCCCCCGCATCCAGGTGAAGACTTGCTTTATCACGAGAATTGAATTTGCCTGTTGCCTCAATCACTACATCTATTTTAAGCTCTTTCCATGGCAGTTGTTCGGGGTTGCGATTATTTAATAAGCGAATTCTCTTCCCATTCACAACTAGTTCATGGTCTAAAGCAATTACATCCCCGTTAAATTGCCCATGTATTGTGTCATACTTAATTAAATGAGCTAATGTCTCTGCTGGATAACTCGCATTTATGGCGATTATATCAAGTTTATTTTCAAGGATTGCTTTCCGAAAAACCATCCTTCCAATTCTCCCAAACCCGTTTATTGCAATTCTCCCCTTCATTTCACGGCCCCTTCCTTATAAGTGTTATACTTTTAATCTGAATTGTTGTAATTAGTATAACACATTAAAAGAAAAAAGTGATAAATAAACGTGCGGATTTTTATAATGTTTTACTATTCTGATTATTTTATTTCACACACAAAAAAAAGAAGGGTAAACATCCCTTCTAATCTAAAACTCCCCAGCTCTTTAAAATCTCTACTAGCTGCTGTTTGGTTTCGTTTATGGAGCCGTTGTTGTTGATGACGGCGTCTGCTAATGAGATTTTATCAGATAGGGGCATTTGCGAGTTTATTCTGGCCTCTGCATCCTCTAACGACAGATTGTTTCTTTCCATTAACCGCTTTAATTGTATATCTCTGTCCACGTAAACAAGGATTGTTTTATCAACCATGGAAGTAAGCTTGCTTTCAAACAGGAGCGGAATATCGAGGACAACCACCTTTTCTCCGCCACGTATGGCGGCATCAGTCTGGTCTTTCATTCTTCTTCTAACGTCTGGATGGACAATTTCATTCAAGAGCTGTCGTTTTTCAGCATGATAGAAAATGACCGATCCTAGTTTTTGCCGGTCTATCTCACCGTTATCTAATAGAATTTCTTCCCCAAACTCAGCAATAATCTTCAGATAGGCCGGTTCTCCCTTTTCAACAGCCCGGCGTGCCTCGACATCTGCATCGACAATCACAATCGCCATTTCTTTAAACATATTTGAGACTGTACTTTTTCCACTGGCAATACCGCCCGTTAATCCGATTACAAGTGACATTGGTATATCCTTTCTATCGCCTCATATTTTGAGTATTCCAATAATAATTAATAAAATTCCTGGCAGGAACGTAAACTTCTGCACGTAATCGATTCTATGAAAGAATCTCCCGCACTTTATCCCTAGTATAAGAAATAAAGAGCTCATTACGGCGACACTAATCGCTAAATAGTACGGGGAAAAACCAAGCATAGCTGCTCCAATACCAGCACCAAAAGCATCTAGAGACAGGGCAAAGCCTAGCATAAATGCTTCAATACCGGTGATTGTACCCGATTGGTCAAAGTCAGCTGACATCGGTTTTTTTAAAATATTGATAGCGATTCCTAAAGAACGGATTTCAAAATTAACAATTGTTTTTTCGTGCTTGACCTTTTCCTTTTCTTTCTCGGGCCGAAAAAATTGATACAGGACCCAGACACCTAGACCAATAAGAATGAATCCACCAAGACTTTTTGTAACGCTCGGAGAGAAAACTTGTTCAAGCGCATGTCCTATGGAGACTGCAATTATTAAGGAAAAAGCAGAACAAGTAGCAATAATTAGCACTGATTTGATTGGCAAAACCATCCGCCTTAAGCCATACGTAAAACCAACACTAAAGCTGTCAAGGCTTAGCGCAAAAGCTAGCAAAAGAATGGAGAACAAATGAAACATGGTGTATAAGGCTCCTTCCGTCAATCACTACGATAGTATATGGAAGGAGCCCATCCATTGTTAAAAGAAAAGCTCTAGACCTTTATAGTTTTTGGCAGTGCGGGCAAAAATGAGTTCCTCTGCCGCCAACAGTTGTCTTCTCTAGAGGAGTGCCGCAGTTTTTACATGGTTCTCCTTTCCGCCCGTAAGCGTATAACTCCAGCTGAAACATTCCAATTTCACCTTGAGAGTTAACATAAGAGCGGATTGTACTTCCCCCTTTTTTAACAGCTTCACTTAATGTATTAATGATTTCTCTGTGCAGTCCTGCAATTTCGTCCTCACTCAAGGAGTTAGCAATTCGTTCTGGATGAATACCTGCTCGGAATAAGGCCTCATCTACATAGATATTTCCGAGACCGACCAATATTTTTTGATCCAAAAGTGCGGGTTTCACTTTCCGATTGGTCTTTTTTAGCTTTTCGCTTAAAAATTCTTTTGTAAATTCTTCAGAAAAAGGTTCAGGTCCGAGTCCAATTAGCGGCGGTTTGTCAAACTCTTCCCCCTTATTATACAAGTGCATTGTTCCAAATTTACGGACATCGCGGTATCTTAATTCGCTTCCATCAGTGAAGTGGAACAAGACATGTGTATGCTTATCAAAGGACTCCTCTTTTGGATAGAGTCCGTATTTCCCTTCCATCCGCAAATGTGAAACCAACGCGTAGTGGTCGGTATAGATGATCAGAAACTTTCCTCGTCTGCCCACATCCTCAATGGTTTCACCTTTAAGAGCATCGATAAATTGTTCAATATCTACGGGATTTTTAATTATTTTTGGCCAAAAGATGGTTATTTTTTCAATTTGCTTATTTGAAACAAGCTGTTTTAGCGTTTTCCTAACGGTTTCAACCTCTGGCAGCTCAGGCATAATGGACCCCTTTCATTGGTTGTATAGCAAGCAACAGTGTCTAGATCTCCATCCTGACTATTTCGCATCGAACCAACTTGGTCCATACGCGTAGTCAACCTTTAGCGGAACTTTCAATTCTAATGCCTGTTCCATCACCAAAGGCACCAGTTTCTTTAGTGTTTCAAGCTCTTCTTCAGGTGCTTCAAAAATTAATTCATCATGTACCTGAAGCAGTAATCGTGTTTTTAAGTCTTTATCCTTTAATGCTTCCGCCATATCGATCATCGCCTTTTTAATGATATCGGCTGCACTTCCTTGGATCGGCGTGTTCATCGCCGTTCTTTCCGCAAAGCTTCTAAGGTTAAAATTACGGCTTGTTATCTCAGGAATATATCTTCGTCTATGCAGTAAAGTAGATACGTAGCCTTTTTGTTTAGCTGAATGAATGATCGTATCCATATATTCTCTTACTCCAGGATAGCTATCCAAGTACCGTTCAATAAATTTCCCAGCCTCTTTCCGAGTAATACCTAAGCTTTGTGAAAGACCATAATCACTAATCCCATAAACGATTCCAAAGTTTACCGCCTTTGCATGGCGCCGCATGTTTGAAGTGACATCCTCGGCAGCAACATGAAAAACCTCCATCGCTGTTTTCGTATGGATATCGAGGTCATCCTTAAAGGCCTGAATTAGCTTTTCATCCTCAGAAATATCAGCAAGAACTCGTAATTCAATTTGCGAATAGTCGGCTGCAAAAATGACCCAGCCTGGTTCTGAAGGGATAAAGGCTTGACGAATCTTTCTGCCTTCCTCCAGACGGATCGGGATATTCTGAAGGTTCGGGTCAATGGAACTCAGTCTGCCTGTTGTCGTTAAGGTTTGTTGGTATCTAGTATGTACCTTGCCCGTTTTTGGATGAATCACCTTTAATAATCCTTCAATATAGGTTGATTGCAGCTTTCCTAACTGCCTGTAATGGAGGATATATTCGATGATTTCATGATCTTCGGCAAGCTTTTCTAGTACATCTGCTGAGGTTGAATAACCCGTCTTCGTTTTCTTTAAGGCTGGAAGATTTAATTTTTCAAAAAGAATAACACCTAATTGTTTAGGGGAATTGATATTGAACATTTCTCCTGCTAACTCATAGATTTTTGCTTCAATTTCCAAAAGTCTGTCATGGATTTCTCCGCCCATCTTTTGAAGGCGTTCTTCATCCACCTTAATTCCGCAAGACTCCATATCCGCTAAAATGAGTGATAACGGCATTTCTAAATCTGCAAACAGTTCATATTGTTCATTTTTATATAATTCTTCTTCTAGCAAGAGCTTTAGATCTGACATAGCCACACTTTTACGAACAAGATGTTCTGCTAAAACGCTTGATTCTGGGATGCTCCGCTTCGCCCCTTTACCGTAGAAGGATTCGTCACTTTGCATTTTTCGCACTCCAAAATATTTTGCAATGGAAGCAAGATCTTCGATTGTTTCAGAAGGATTGATAATGTAAGCTGCCATTAGGATGTCAAAGTCGACACCTTTTAAATGGATAGCATGTCTTCTTAAAGATACCTCTGAGCGTTTCACATCATAGACCGTTTTCTTTTTTGTTGCATCCTCTGCCCATTTTTTGAAGGTGACTGATTGGATAGCAGCATCGGCAGGCAAATAAAAATACCCTTTTTCATTAACAAGTGAAAAGCCGATAACTTCAGCATAATGATAATTATCATCCAGCATTTCTACATAAAAATAATTTTCGTCAGCAAAAATATCATCGGTAATTTGGTCCACTGTTTCAAATTCAAGGTCTTCGAGCACTACCTCCTCAGTTCCGGAAGGATCCTCTCCGAGCTTGTCCAATAAGGTATTGAAGCCAAGTTCTTTGAATAATGACACAATTTTATCTCTTATATAACCCTCATATAGGATGTTATCTACCTCTACCTCTACTGGGGCATGCCTTTCAATCGTTGCAAGCTCCTTGCTCATGATTGCCTGGTCTTTGAATTCGGCCAATTTCTCTTTAAGTTTATTACCGCTTACTTGCTCAACCGATGCAAGTAAATCCTCAAGAGTTGAAAATTCCTTTAAAAGCTTAATCGCCGTTTTTTCACCAACACCGGGAACACCAGGGATATTATCAGAAGGGTCACCCATTAACCCTTTCATATCAATAATTTGTTCAGGGGTTAAACCATACTTCTCCATAATATGTCGAGGAGTATATTCTTCAATATCCGTGATTCCTTTACGGGTGATTCCAACTGTTACCTTTTCTGAAGAAAGCTGTGTTAAATCTTTATCCCCAGAAATTACTTTCACCTCATAACCGTCTTGTTCAGCGGTAAGTGAAAGTGTTCCGATAATATCATCTGCTTCATAGTTTTCCAGTTCATATCTTTTAATCCCATAAGCATCTAGAAGTTCTCGTATGTACGGAAATTGCTCTGATAGTTCTGGAGGAGTTTTTTGTCTGCCGCCCTTGTATTCTCCAAAGGTTTTGTGGCGGAAGGTGGTTTTCCCTGCATCAAAGGCTACGAGCATATGTGTTGGTTTCTCATCCTCAATGATTTTCATTAACATCATCGTAAAACCGTACACAGCGTTCGTGTGAATTCCTTTATCATTATTTAGCAGCGGCAGTGCAAAAAAAGCACGGTAAGCTATACTATTCCCATCAATTAACACTAGTTTTTTCTGTTCCATCGAATTTCCCCTTCCAGGCATTACATATACTTTTGAAGTTCAATGACAAATTCACTGCCTTCACCAACTTTACTTTTCACTGTGATATGTCCATGATGTGCTTCTACTAAATGTTTCACAATGGCTAGGCCCAGTCCCGTCCCGCCTGAATCTCGGCTTCTCGCCCGGTCGACTCGGTAAAAACGCTCGAATATTCTTGGTATTTCATTGGAAGCAATTCCGACTCCGGTATCAATCACATGTACAGCTACTTTTTTCCCATGATCAATGATGGATACCTTTACATACCCTTTTGCCGGAGTATATAATATGGCATTCGTTATTAAATTGATAAAAATTTGCTTTAGTCGATCAAAGTCTCCCTGGATGTATAAATCATCAACAGGACATTCTAGGCTGAGATTAATTTCTTTTGCATATGCCTTTTTATCAAGCATGGTGTTGACATCCTTCAGTAAGGCAACCAAATTAACCTTTTGGATATGGAGTCTAAATTCTTGATGTTCAATTTTTGAAAGATCGAGCAAATCCTGAATAAGGGACTGAAGCCGGTCACTTTCTTTGTTAATTATCGATAGGAAGGCTTCTAATGTTTCTTTATTGTTCATCGCCCCATCTAAAAGTGTTTCTGCAAACCCTTTTATCGATGTAACAGGGGTTTTTAATTCATGAGATACATTGGCAACAAAATCTTTTCTCATTTGCTCCAGTTTTTTTAACTCGGTAATATCATGGAAAACGAGTAAAACACCCTTCCATACATTGTTTATCCCAATAATTGGGATACCATACGCAACAAAGTATCTTCTCTCAATTGCTAACGGCAGCACCAGGTGTTTACTGACTTTCTGCTCAGTACGGAACACTTCTGCAATTAAATCACTTACTTCTTCATGCTCAATGATTTCATAATATAATTTATACATATAATCAGCTGATTTTACTTGGAAGATGTCAACATAGCCTTTGTTAACTAAATTTATGTATCCTCTACTATCGATTAAGAGTAATCCTGCCTCCATATTCTCAATCAAAGCCGTGAGCCTGTCCTGCTGCATTTCCTGAGCTTTTTTCATTTCTTCAAGATTCTGTGCTAGCGTGTTGATGGAGGTACTCAACATACTCGTTTCATTCATGCCATTCGAAACGGACCTTGCTCGGTAATTTCCATTAGCAAGCTGGATCGCAGCGTTTGTTGCTGATTCAATTGGCTTCGTGTATCTTGAGGTAATCTTGATACCTAGGTATATAAAGGCAATCAAGGCTATTCCTAAACTAATCGATAGAATCCACCAAATTTGCCCATAGGCTTCTTTTAGTTCATTCGTTTTGGTTATGATAAATAAATAGCCCTCTTCTTCACCATCCTGTAAGATCGGTCTCCAAGCATAGTACAAATCATATTCATCTTGTTCAACAAGTTTTGTTTCTTGTTTTGTTCCTTCAATGATCACTTCCTTGATATTTTCTTTTAAGCCCTTTAAATTGGATTGACTCTCGTAGCCGCTGTCATGCAGAATCATTCCTTCTGTATCTGTAATCGCCAATCTGACGTTTAGCATTCTGCTAAATATTTTGATATCCTGAGTGGTAACATTGTTTACCCCGCCGTTATCCTCAATATAAATACTTAATAAATTGATTTCTTTTTGTAATCGCTCATTATACGTTTCTAAATAATAGCTTTTAAATAACTGACCAAGTAAGATTCCCAATCCAACCAAAATGGTGATAATTAACGTTATAAGGGCAATGAGAAGTCTTGTTCGGAAATTACTCATTGTCCGCTAGGTTCCTCCAGTTTATAGCCTAGACCGCGGACGGTTTTTATATAGATAGGTTTCTTCGTGTCTTCCTCGATTTTTTCTCTTAAATGTGAGATATGTACATCTACAATCCTCGTGTCACCGGCAAACTCATAATTCCAAACTGCGCTTAACAGTTGATCACGGGTTAAAACACGATTTTTATTCTGAGCCAGATAGTGAAGTAATTCATATTCTTTTAGTGTTAACTCTAAGCGGATTTCATTAAAGAATGCTTCATACTTATGAGGGAATATTTTTAAGCTCCCAATCCCAATTTGTTGGTTTTCTTCTAACTGACCATCTGAGCTATTGTCAGATTGAATCTGTACTCTTCTAAGGATTGCTTTTACACGTGCAATCACTTCCCTTGGACTAAAAGGCTTAATCATGTAATCATCAGCCCCAAGCTCAAGGCCTAAGATTTTATCAAATTCATCGTCCTTTGCTGTCAGCATCAGGATGGGGGTCATAATTTTTTGTTGTCTGAGCAGCTTGCATACTTCCATCCCGTCCAGTTTAGGAAGCATAAGGTCAAGTATCATGATATCCGGCTGCATGGTTTCTGCCAGTTGTTTTCCCTCTAAGCCGTCCATTGCAGTCAGTACCTCAAAACCTGCTTGTTCTAGGTTATATTTTAATAATGTAAGGATTGACTGCTCGTCATCCACAACAAGAACTTTTTTCATCCGTAACGCCTCCTGGCTTTAATACACTTCCTCTTCATTATAATATAGAACGAAAAAGAATACCTGCAACAAACCTGCACCAGTTAGTTTTCACGAAAAAAAGGAATGTGAGTACATTCCTTTTTGATACTAGTAAAAATTATCTAGTATTTTCCCTTCCATGCCTTCTAGTCGGTGTGGGGGGCAGACGTTTAATTTTCCTTGGATTACATCCTCGTCTTGTTCGTTCGTACCAGTGACCTGTATGGTAATTGTGTGGGTGTCCGGCTTTACTTCGGTTACTTGTAATAGCAGATTGACGGTTCCATAATGATAGACAGGCTTTAGAAACTGTAATTCATGACTTAATATATGGCTTCCTGGTCCAGGAAGATATTTTGAAACTGTCGATGTAATCATTCCTGTGAGCATGATGGTCGGAACAATTGGCTTTTTCAGTGGAGTTTGGGATGCATAATCATGCTGAATAAAAAGAGGGTTTGCGTCATCGGTTAATCCTAAATACAACAGAATATCCTTATCCTCTACTTTAGTCGTTAAAGATAGCTTCTCACCAACAGTAATTTCATTAATTTGTCTGCCTAGCTTTCTCTTTTTTCCTAACAGCATAAGATTCACCTCACATTTGTAAGCGATTACATTACTATTTAAAGAAAATCGGGGCTCTACACCCCGAGTTTCAACAAAAATGATTAAACTAGAACTTCCATTACACTACGTACAGATTGAGCAGACTTATCTAATGCTGCTTTTTCTTCTATAGTTAATTCAAGTTCGATTACTTTTTCGATTCCATTTGCACCAAGGATGGTTGGTACTCCAAGATAAATACCATCGTAGCCAAATTCACCTTCAAGGTACGTAATGGACGGGAGTACACGGCGCTGATCTTTTAGAATTGCTTCACACATTTCAACAAGTGCTGCTGCAGGAGCATAATAGGCACTCCCGTTTCCTAGAAGGTTAACGATCTCACCGCCGCCTTTTCTAGTGCGTTCAACGATTGCTTCTAATCGATCTTTAGCTATTAATGTTTCTAGTGGAATACCACCAGCATAAGAGTAACGAACAAGCGGAACCATATCGTCACCATGTCCGCCAAGAACAAATCCAGTAATATCTTTCACTGAAAGATTTAATTCTTGGGCAACAAATGTACGGAAGCGAGCCGTGTCAAGGACGCCAGACTGACCAATTACACGATTTTTAGGGAATCCAGAAGCTTTAAATACAGTATATGTCATCGCATCAACTGGGTTGGTTAAAACTAGAATAGTACAATTTGGAGAATATTTAACAATCTGCTCTGTTACACTCTTCATAACCTTTTGATTTGTTTGAACTAAATCATCACGGCTCATTCCTGGTTTACGAGCGATCCCAGCAGTGATCACAACGATATCAGAATCACGAGTATCTTCATAGTTGGAAGTGCCAGTAATATTTGCATCAAATCCTTGGACAGGACTAGCTTCAAGCATATCTAGTGCTTTGCCCTTCGTAGGGTTTTCCATTTGTGGAATATCAACTAGAACGACATCGCCTAATTCTTTTTGTGCAAGCAGGAATGCAGTTGTAGCTCCAGTAAAACCTCCGCCAATTACCGAAATCTTTTTACGTTGTAATGACATTATCTTTTCTCCCCTTTATGTAAATTAATCATAAGGGCTACCCGAAAACAGCCCTTACCTTTTACTCTCGAGAATTGTCTAGCTCCGGCGCCAACGACTAATGGGCACTGCTTGTCTTACTCCATATTTTTGATTAATTCGTCACCAAATTCAGAGGTCTTTACTTCTGTAGCACCTTCCATTAAGCGGGCAAAGTCATATGTTACCACTTTAGAAGCGATTGTTTTTTCAACTGATTTAATAATCATGTCTGCTGCTTCATTCCAGCCTAAGTGCTCAAGCAATAATACACCTGATAAAATAACTGATGAAGGGTTTACTTTATCAAGACCTGCATATTTTGGTGCCGTTCCATGTGTTGCTTCGAAAATAGCATGCCCAGTTTCATAGTTGATGTTCGCTCCTGGAGCAATACCAATTCCACCTACTTGTGCAGCAAGTGCATCAGAAATATAGTCACCGTTTAAGTTCATTGTTGCAACAACATCGAACTCACGTGGACGTGTTAGGATTTGTTGTAAGAAGATATCAGCAATTGCATCTTTAACGATGATTTTGCCTGCAGCTTCTGCATCAGCCTGTGCTTTGTTTGCAGCTTCTGAACCAAGACTATCTTTGATGCGGTCATACTGAGCCCATGTAAATACTTGATCGCCGAATTCCTTTTCAGCCAGCTCATAGCCCCAGTTTTTGAACGCGCCTTCTGTATACTTCATAATGTTACCTTTGTGTACTAGAGTTAGTGACTTACGCCCTTCTTTGATCGCATAATTAATAGCTGCGCGCACTAAACGACTAGTACCTTCTTCAGAAACAGGCTTAATACCAATACCTGATGTTTCAGGGAATCTGATTTTGTTTACGCCCATTTCAGTTTGTAAGAAATTAATTAATTTCTTAACATCTTCTGAGCCTTGTTTATATTCAATACCTGCATAAATATCTTCAGTATTTTCACGGAAAATAACCATATCAGTATCTTGTGGACGCTTAACAGGTGATGGTACCCCTTCGAACCATCTTACCGGACGTAAGCAAACGAATAAGTCTAACTCTTGGCGTAATGCTACGTTCAAAGAACGAATTCCTCCGCCGATTGGTGTAGTTAATGGACCTTTGATTGCAATCAAATATTCGTTGATTACATCTAGAGTTTCCTTTGGAAGCCATTCACCAGTTTGATTAAAAGCCTTTTCTCCAGCAAGAACTTCCTTCCATACTAACTTGCGCTCACCTTTATAAGCCTTTTCAACAGCTGCATTTAGTACTCTCTCAGAAGTTGCCCAGATATCAGGACCAATTCCGTCACCCTCGATAAATGGGATAACTGGATTGTTAGGAACATTTAATACTCCGTTTGAAACCGTGATTTTTTCGCCTTGCATAGTTGTATTCTCCCTCCTCGTTATGTATGAAGCAATCGACTACGCTTTAACGCAGTCCATTATTAAAGATTGTATACCAAGGTTAGTGTATTTGAAAACCCTAACCTTTTCATACAATCTAATTAGAACAATTTTTCATTAAAAAGTAAAATGATTATACCCCTCTTTGACCGATTGGTACATAGGTCTGCATACCAGGACCTGTATATTCTGCACGCGGTCGAATCAAGCGGTTGTTTTCATATTGTTCTAGAATATGTGCAAGCCAGCCTGAAACTCGGCTAACTGCGAAAATCGGTGTAAACAAATCATGGTCAATACCTAGACTATGGTACATTGATGCTGAATAAAAATCCACATTTGGCGGAAGCTTCTTCTCGCCTGTTACAATGCTCTCAATTTTCTCAGACATTTCAAACCAATGAGGCTCACCTGTTAGCTCTGTTAATTTCTTTGACATTGCTCTCAAGTGCTTTGCACGCGGATCACCTAAGCGGTATACCCTGTGACCAAACCCCATGATCTTTTCCTTCTTCTCAAGCTTACCACGAACATATGGCTCTACATTTTCAAGATTGCCGATTTCAGTAAGCATTTTCATAACCGCTTCGTTTGCACCGCCATGAAGTGGTCCTTTAAGTGCACCGATAGCAGAGGTAACGCCCGAATAGACATCAGATAAGGTTGCCACGCAAACGCGAGCTGTAAAGGTTGATGCATTTAATTCATGATCAGCATGTAAAACAAGTGCTTTGTCCATTGCGTCGACCGCAATCTGTTCTGGTTCATTTCCAGTTAACATGTAAAGGAAATTCGCGGCAAAACTTAGATCCTGCCTAGGAGCAATTGGTTCAAGTCCTTTTCTAACTCGTGCAAAAGTTGTTACAATTGCAGGCATTTTTGCTTGAAGACGAATTGCTTTACGGTAGTTAGCTTCTTCATTCATATCATCTGCTTCTTCATCGTATAAGCCTAATAATGAAACTGCTGAACGAAGTGCTGCCATTGGGTGGACTTTTTGAATTGGATACATTTTAAAGTGGTTAATAACTTCTTGTGGAAGAGCAGCATTTTCGGTTAGCTGTTTCTTCAATTCAGCCAATTCCGGCTCTGTAGGCAATTTGCGGTGCCAAAGTAAATAAATCACTTCTTCAAAACTAGCATTATCAGCTAAATCATCGATATCAAAACCAACATACGTTAAGGTGTCATCAATAATTGAGCTGATGGAGGAAGTTGTTGCCACAATCCCTTCAAGACCTCTTGTAACTGTCATAGAAAATCTCTCCTTTTTTTAATATTCCCCATTATCCATCTGTAAAAAAACGTATAATAACAACTGGAGCTGCATGGATCCCCAGCTTAGGTAAAACAATGGTATCCCTTATGTGAAAAATATCCCCATTGCCAAAGAACTAATAATGAGCGCATCTTCTAACAATTGAGCGCTTGCTCGGCTCTAGAATAACAAAAGCACGATGTTATCTTAAAGATAAACGTTATTTTACAAATAATCTACCATAATCATGAGACTTATGTAAAAAAGGATGCGCTTTCAAGTCCTATTATAAACAATTATCAGATTTTTGTGAACGAAAAGCGCCCGAAAAGTGTAAAAAAATATTATTTCACAAAATATCTAGCGGAAAAATTCAATTATTTTCATTGCTGTATAGGCAATCCCGGCACCGATTAATGGACCCACTGCAACACCTTTAAAAATTGAAACTGACAAGATCGTGCCTAATACAAGGGCAGTAGTGATTTGCGGGTCATCAGAAAGCAAGGATACTCCGCCCTTTGCTAATAAGGCAACAACCATGCCAGATATCAGTGCAACCCAAGCCATAGGGGATTTAAATGCACTTGACAGGTCTTTAAATCCAATTTCGCCACTGGCGATCGGGACTAGAACTGCAATGGTTATGATCGTCACCCCCCAATTGATTCCTTTTGTCTGTAAAAATGAAAAGGATTTCGTTTCTAATCCTGCTACTTTCAATATTAACAACACCGCAATTGCAATTAATAAGGAATTGTTTTTTGCAATAATTCCGATTACCAGTAGAAGCAGCAGGAATAATAATGATTCACTAAATATCAAATTGATCCATCCTTTTTTCACTATACTACCATAATTGCCCTGTACCACATTAAAGGAATACAATAATGGCTATGAACGATCCGAATTCCGTTTCTATTTTCTTATCAGTGTTTTTAAGGTTTTAATACTGTCCAATTAGCCCAAAAATGTTAAACTAATTCTATATGGTTTAGTTGTTGAAAGGGGGCATGTTGTTGAATAAAAAGTACATAAATCAGACGATACGGTTTATTCTTGTAATTGGGATTGTCATCCTCGCGTCAATATCTCTTTATTATTTGTCAAAGGTAACCTACCCATTTCTAATCGGACTAATTATTGCGTTTTTAATGAATCCGGTTGTAGAAATCTTTGAAAGAAAACTTCGAATGCCCAGGGGTCTAGCAGTTTTCATCGCTCTAATCCTACTATTTGCAATTATTGCAGGTTTACTGACACTGTTGGTAGCTGAAATCGTATCTGGCGCCAATTATTTGGCTAGAGTTGTTCCACAGCATCTTGATACATTAATCAAATATATCGAGGATTATATTACAGCACAGATTATCCCACTTTATAATCAATTAACAAGTGTATTTAATAAACTTGATTCGGGTCAACAAGACACGATCATAGGAAATATCCAAAACATTGGCAACACGATTGGATCAACGGTTGGAACATTCATTCAAAATCTTTTCGGTAACATTCCTGTCATTTTATCATGGTTCCCAACAGCAGCAACTGTGATCATTTTCTCCCTTTTGGCCACATTTTTTATTAGTAAGGATTGGAAAAGATTATCAAGATTTAGCAATAAAATTTTACCTGAAAAGGCTAAAAGCAGCAGCAGAACAGTCTTTTTTGACTTAAAAAGGGCATTGTTTGGATTTTTAAAAGCACAATTAACCCTTATTAGTATTACGACAGTCATTATTTTAATTGGATTACTAATTCTTAGGGTGGATTACGCCATTACGATTGCACTCATCATCGGAATTGTTGATGTAATTCCCTATTTAGGAACGGGTTTAGTTTTTGCACCTTGGATTATCTATAGCATCATTACCGGGAATCTTGGTCTTGCCATTGGCTTGGGTATCCTTTACCTGCTAGTCATTGTACAGAGGCAGATCATGGAGCCTAAGATTCTATCTTCCAACATTGGACTTGATCCATTAGCAACCCTAATTGCCTTGTTTGTCGGTTTTAAATTAATTGGTTTCTTAGGGTTAATTGTCGGGCCTGTTACACTTGTTATTATAAGCACCCTTTATCGTGCACATGTGTTTCATGACATCTGGACCTTTATTAAGGGAAATGAAGTATAAACTAAAAACGTCAACCTACAATGAATTAGGTTGACGTTTTTTTAGTTAATAATCTTAATATTTCCTTTTTCAATCCATTTACGTAGACCATTTTTCATTAAAAATTTAAACGGTCTTCTTGAAGCTGGCAGTAACAATAGGAAGCCTACTAAATCAGTGACAAAGCCAGGAGTTAACAATAGTGTACCGCCTACAAGGACACAGATTCCATCTAAAATGGATTCACCAGGGATTTGCCCGTAGCTTAGCTGTCCTTGAGCGTTTCTAAGTGTTTGCAAGCCTTCTCGTTTGGCTAAATAGGCACCGATTACACCTGTAAGAATGATTAAGGTAATTGTAGGCAGGACACCGATTACTTTGCCTGATAATAGTAAGAAACCGATATCAATAGCAGGTATAATAATAATCAGAAGAGCTAAATATCGCATGTGATCTCCTTTTAAAAAAACGGCTTGTATTCATTATATAATGTCTGGACCAAATTATGATAACAAAAAAAGAAGGGAACCCCCTTCTTTTTTTGTTATAGTACGCTTGCGTGACCGTTGTAGATTACTCCACGGGACGCGTCGACGGTAATTTCTTGTCCGTCTCTGAATACATCTAGAATGTTTTCAACCCCAACAATAACTGGGATTCCAAGGTTTAGACCTACTACGGCTGCATGGCTAGTTAAACCGCCTTCTTGTGTGATTAACGCCACACACTTTTCAATCGCTGGCACCATATCACGATCTGTTCCAAGCGTAACTAAAATGGAACCAGGTTTTACCTTATCCAGTGCTTCTTGGGCGCTTTGAGCAGTCACTACTCTACCGAATGCTGACTTACGGCCAATGCCCTGTGCTTTCGTAATGATATCCCCTACCACATGTATCTTCATTAAGTTTGTTGTTCCAGCTTCACCCACAGGAACACCTGCAGTTATGACAACTAAATCACCATGTTTTACAATACCGCTGTATACACTTTCTTCAACTGCTGTATCAAGCATTTCGTCTGTTGTCGTTGCGATTTTACCGAATTGTGGATAGACCCCCCAAACAAGAGCTAGGCGGCGGCATACAAAATCGTTTGCCGTTACAGCAACGATTGGTGCCTTTGGACGGTATTTAGAAATCATCCTTGCTGTATGTCCACTTTCTGTAGGGGTGATAATTGAATTAACGTCTAAATTAAGTGCTGTATGTGCGACAGATTGACCAATCGCATCTGTTAAGTTATGTTCCGCATCCTTACTGCGAGCCGATAAAATTGCTTTATGATTTAATGCCGATTCAGCTCTAGAAGCAATATTGTGCATGGTTTGAACAGCTTCAACAGGATACAGACCTGCAGCCGTTTCACCCGATAGCATAATTGCATCCGTACCGTCAAAGATAGCATTTGCAACGTCACTAGCCTCAGCACGTGTAGGTCTAGGATTACGCTGCATAGAATCTAGCATTTGCGTAGCCGTAATAACAGGTTTTCCAAGCGTATTACACTTCTTAATAAGCATTTTTTGTACTAAAGGTACTTCCTCAGCTGGTATTTCTACCCCTAGGTCTCCGCGAGCAACCATTAAGCCATCTGATACTTCAAGAATTTCATCGATATTATCGACACCTTCTTGGTTCTCTATTTTAGGAATGATATGAATATGTGTAGCTTGGTTTTCCTCTAGAAGCTGACGGATTTCCAATACATCTTTACCACGGCGAACGAAAGAAGCTGCAATAAAGTCAACTCCCTGTTCAATTCCAAAAAGAATATCTTGAGTATCTTTTTCCGTAATACCCGGCAGATTAACGGAAACACCCGGTACATTGACACCCTTTTTGTTTTTCAATGTTCCGCTGTTAAGGATTTTTGTAAGAATTTCATTTGCCTCTTTATCAATATTTAGTACTTCTAAACCAATCAAGCCGTCGTCTAAAAGGATTTTAGAACCTTCGTTTACATCATCAATTAGACCTGGATATGTAATTGAAAATTTCTCTGTTGTACCTAGTACTTCATTCATGGAAACGATAATACTGCTTCCAGCAGTTAGTTCGATTGCCCCGTCCTGCATGTTATTCGTACGAATTTCAGGACCTTTTGTATCAAGTAAAATGGCAACCGTTTTACCTGTCTTTTTAGCTGCTTCACGGATATTAACGATTCTTTGACCATGTTCTGCAAAATCACCGTGAGAGAAATTCAAACGGGCAACATTCATTCCGGCTTCCATTAATTGTGTTAGCTTCTCGATACTCTCACTCGCTGGACCAATCGTACAAACTATTTTTGTTTTACGTAACATTAAAAATATCCTCCTCTAATTTTACCAATTCCTAAATGGAAAGTTCTTTTGAAAGTTTAAATAAATCAAGATCAAGTGTATGCTTTCTTGCTAAAGCTTCAATGATGTCATAATCGACAAGAGTGTTCTTTTCGATTCCAACCGCTCGTCCGCCTTTACCTTCAATCAGAAGTTCCACAGCCCGTGCACCTAGTCTGCTTGCAAGTACCCTGTCTGATGCAGTTGGTGAGCCGCCGCGCTGAATATGACCTAAAACTGATACTCTAGTATCAAGGTCAGCTACTTCCTTTAATTGTTTAGCAAAGTCTGTACCACTGGTTACACCTTCCGCTATAACGATGATACTATGCTTCTTACCGCGCTCCTGACCCTTACGAAGACGCTCAGCAATTTCATCCATATCATAGTTTTCTTCTGGGATTAAAATCGTCTCAGCACCGCCTGCAAGTCCAGCCCAAAGTGCAATGTCACCTGCGTCTCTTCCCATTACCTCAATCACGAATGTTCTTTCGTGTGATGTAGCTGTATCACGAATTTTATCAACTGCATCAATAACAGTATTTAACGCGGTATCAAAGCCAATCGTTAATTCTGTACCCGGGATATCATTATCAATTGTTCCTGGTACACCAACACATGGGTATCCACGCTCTGTCAAGGCTTTTGCACCTCGATAAGAACCGTCTCCGCCAATTACAACAAGGCCCTCAATACCTTGTGCTTTTAAATGCTCAATTCCCTTTAGCTGACCTTCTGCCGTTTTAAACTCTGGGCAGCGAGCTGTATGAAGCATGGTTCCTCCGCGGTGGATGATATCACCCACGGAACCTAATTCAAGCTTTTTAATATTTCCAGAGATTAAACCAGAATATCCTCCGTAAATACCAAATACCTCTACACCATGAAAAATAGCTTTCCGAACAACGGCACGGATAGCAGGATTCATACCTGGTGAATCCCCGCCACTTGTAAGCACACCAATTCTTTTCATATATTTCACCTCTAAAAAAATTATTAAATCTATGTATATTATTAAATAAGTATTAACAATGGTTACCCCTTTTATTATTTACATAAAAGTCAGGAATATTTATAAAATACCACGAAGAAATGCCCATAACAACTTAATCGTATTAGTAATTTTAATAGACGGAATTGTCCGTTAAATGCAACCGCTTCAAAGCATGCTGTAAACGGATTCATTGAATTTTTATAGAAATCTTTGTGAAAGATTGGTGAACAATGATTTGCTCTAAAGATTGATTACAAAAAAAGGCTATGTTAATTTTGCCTGACGATTTACGCTCCAGGCACTTCGCTTCCGTTAACATTATCCTTTAACATAGCCAAAAGAAAAACGCGCTACATGAGCACGTTTTAAGGTATGCTAATATAATCTTTATCGAAAGAATATTCACCAATTGTTCTAAATCTATTGTAGCGGTCAGTAATTAATTCTTCCTCAGAGAAGCCTAATAATTCCTTTAAGGCTTTTCGGAGTGCTAAATCCATTGCTTCCGACTGCTTCTTAACATCACGATGTGCCCCGCCTTTGATTTCAGGAATAATATCATCAATTACTCCAAGTTCTTTCAAATCAGGAGCCGTAATCTTCATCGTTTCCGCTGCAAGTTTTGCATGCTTAGCATCCTTCCATAGGATAGCTGCAGCACCTTCAGGTGAGATAACAGAATAAGTCGAGTTTTCAAGCATATAGATTCTATTGCCTACACCTAGTGCAAGAGCACCACCGCTTCCACCTTCACCGATCACGATACAAATAACGGGAACCCTTAAGCTCGCCATTTCAAACAAATTACGAGCAATCGCTTCACTTTGTCCACGCTCTTCTGCCGCTTTTCCAGGATATGCTCCCTTCGTATCAATAAAACAGATGATTGGCCGTCTAAATTTATCAGCCTGTTTCATTAGCCGCAGTGCTTTTCTATACCCTTCTGGATGTGGCATCCCAAAATTTCTGCGGATATTTTCCTTTGTATCTTTTCCTCTTTGATGACCAATAACCGTTACCGGCAATCCTCTGTATTTGGCAATTCCTCCAACAATGGCTTCGTCATCCCCAAATGATCGATCCCCGTGACATTCAAAAAAGCCTTCAAACAAGTTCTCAATATAATCAAGCGTAGTCGGCCTGCTCGGATGGCGGGCAATCTGCACACGGTCCCAGGGTTTCATATTTCCGTATATATCCTTCTCAAGCTTCTCAAGTCGAAGTTCTAATTTTTCAATCTCAGAAGATAAATCAACATCTGCTGATTTCGTGAAATCCCTTAGTTCTTGAATTTTGTTCTTCAATTGTAAAATTGGGCGCTCAAATTCTAATTCTCCTACCATCTAGGTTCACCTCCTGGCTGATGAATTTCGAGAATGTTCGTTAGTTTCTCAACTAACTCTAAGCGTGGAATGATCGCATCCAGCTGCCCATGCTTCAATAGAAATTCAGCTGTTTGGAAATCCTCAGGAAGTTCTTCTCTAATTGATTGTTCGATGACTCTCCGTCCAGCAAAACCAATTAATGCTCCTGGTTCAGCAAAATTATAATCACCTAGCGAAGCAAAACTGGCTGAGACACCACCTGTGGTTGGATGTGTCATAATGGAGATAATCAAGCCCCCATTATCACTGAATTTCTTTAAAGCAACACTTGTCTTTGCCATTTGCATTAAGCTCAGAACACCTTCCTGCATTCTAGCTCCACCTGAGGCTGTAAAGATAATGAACGGCACTGACATTCCATCCGCCTTTTCGATTGCCCGAGTAATTTTTTCACCTACAACCGATCCCATACTGCCCATTCTAAAAGTGGAATCCATAATCGCAACAACCACTTGATTACCATTCACGCTGCCGCTTCCAGTCACAACAGCTTCATTTATTTTCGTTTTTAAACGGTCTTTTTCTACTTTTTCAAGATAATCTGGAAAATTTAATGGATTTTCCGAAATCATATTCTCGTCAATTTCATTAAATGTACCCTCATCAATAAAACTACGAATTCTTTCGTTAGAATTCATCGCATGATGATAGCCACAGTGTAAACATACTTTGAGATTTTTATTTAACTCTTTTGTATACATGATTGTTTTACAAGATGGACACTTCGTCATGATTCCTTCAGGGACATCGTTCTTAGCTGCCTCAGATGGTATTGTAGCGTATTTCTTCTTCTTTTGAGTATTTTTAGTAAAAAGTTCTTTAAGCAAGTTGTAGAAACCTCCCTTGTAGGAAAATAAACGTAATAATTTCTATCTCTGAAGTCTTTCTATATTTACATAGATTCAAACCTATTGACTGGTCTGACCACTACGGTCTTAAAATGACCCATTCTAATAATTGGGCTTTTTTTGCTTGTCTACCTACTATAATGTAAATAAAATTCAAAATCTGTTAGTATTTGTCGGTAGAAACAGACAAATTTCTTAGTTTACTGTAAGCCTCAAGCGTCATTTCTTCATTCTTATTTTCTAAGGCTTCTAATATTGATAGAAAGCTTTTCCTTTTATATTCTTCTTTCGTTAAGTTTAATGAATAGTAATAATCCTTTAGAATCAGCCAAATTCTAGAGACTAAATGGTTGTCAGACCACTCCATAATATGATAAAAGAACTCATCGTCATCTACTTGGTCAGCTTCAACCCGTTCCTTTAACTTTTCTAACTGGCGGGGGTTAATTCTATACATTGCCAGCCGCAGGCAATCCATTTCAATTAAGTTCTTTGTTTCCACAACATCTTTTTTAGCTTTTTCATCCTGAAGAATGAAGGTGCCAAGCAATTGTACAAGCTGATTTCCACGAAAATCCCTTATAAAAGTTCCTTCACCACGTCTGGTCTCTATTAAACCTAACAACTCTAATGCCCTTAAAGCTTCGCGAACAGAAGAGCGCCCGACATTCAGGCGCTCGGATAATTCACGTTCAGAAGGGATTTTATCTCCAGTTTTCAAGCCATCTGCTGAAATCATTGCTCTTAGCTGTTTAACAATTTCGAGATAAACCTTAGTATTAGTCACTTACAACATCACTCACTTTTACCAATAATAGCGAGCCTCTTTGTTTTTTCCTTTATATCTTCAGGATCCACCTTCAAACGGGCAACACCTGTTTCCATTGCTGCTTTTGCAACGGCAGCTGCTACTTCTGGAGCGACTCTAGGATCAAAAGGTGCTGGAATTACATAATCTTCATTTAGCTCGGATTCACTTATTAAACTTGCAATGGCTTCAACAGCAGCCACCTTCATTTTTTCGTTAATATGAGTTGCCCGAACATCTAATGCACCACGGAAGATTCCTGGGAAAGCCAAGACATTATTCACTTGATTTGGAAAGTCAGATCTTCCTGTTCCTATCACCCTCGCACCCGCTTCTTTTGCAAGTTCCGGCATAATTTCAGGAACCGGATTAGCCATCGCAAAGATTACAGCATCAGAATTCATCGTTTCTACCATTTCTTTTGTTAATGCACCTGCTACCGAAACACCAATAAAAACATCAGCACCCTTAATGGCATCTTCTAGACTGCCAGTCAAGTTATCACGGTTTGTGAATTTAGCAACTTCTGCTTTGACATCATTCATTCCTTGCGGGCGTCCTTCGTAAATCGCACCCTTTGTATCGCACATGATAATATCTCTTACTCCATAGCTGTATAATAATTTTATGATTGCAATGCCTGCAGCTCCTGCGCCATTTGCGACAACTTTAATTTCAGTTATTTTTTTGCCAATCAATTTTAATGCATTTACAAGTCCAGCCACTGTAACGATTGCCGTACCATGCTGGTCATCGTGGAAGATTGGGATATTTGTTTCTTTCTTCAATCTTTCTTCGATTACAAAACAGTTAGGTGCTGCGATATCCTCGAGGTTAACACCGCCGAACGTTGGTTCAAGTAACTTTACGGTTTCAATAATTTTCTCAACGTCAGTGGTATTTAAGCAGATTGGAAATGCATCTACACCAGCAAAGCTTTTAAATAGGACGGCTTTACCTTCCATAACTGGAAGTGCCGCTTCAGGTCCAATATTTCCAAGGCCAAGGACGGCTGTTCCGTCGGTTACTACAGCAACCATATTGCCCTTCATCGTATAATCGTAGACGGTTTCTGGTTTCTCATAAATTTCTTTACAAGGCTCTGCCACTCCTGGTGAATATGCTAAACTTAAATCCTTTGCATTTCGCACTGCTACCTTTGATTTAGACTCCAATTTCCCCTTGTTAATACGATGCATATGTAAGGCTTCTTCCCGTAAAGTCAAGACATGTCACCCCTTATATTAGTGCAAAACATTCAATACCCCTATTGTTTATCAGTGGTCAGACCACGCCATCTCTCTACAACTATAACATATCTGTGGTCGTTGTAAAGATTTATTCTCTCAAAACTACATTGTTAGAACCTAGTAAATCTCTCAGTAAGTCCAATAGCTTACCGCTAGGATTTATTGAATAATCATTACCCAATCTGACTGTTTTCTTAGTGGACTCATAATGGAGAACTACATTACTGTTACCCTTGTGTTCCTTAAATAATTTTTTTAGATGGTTTAAAGATTCATCGTCTTGTTTCTGTTCAATTACTTTTAAATACAAAATCGACGGCCTCTTGGTTTTTGCCGCTAACCATGCTGGCATTTCAAAGGCTTGTTGGATGTTAAATTGTCCTTTTCCCTCTCTTTCCTCCACTTTTCCTTCAATGACGGCAAAATTCCCTTGCTCTAAAATATGGGAAAACCTCTTGTAGACAGTTGGAAACGCAACTGCCTCCATTTCACCGCTAGCATCACTTACGGTAAAAAAGGCCATTGAATCTCCTTTCTTTGTTCGTATTTTTTTGGCAGCCGCTATATATATACCCGAAGCTACTTGCTTCTTGTCTGTCGATAGATTGTAGAGCATTTGTGCTCCTGCCTGCTCCAGTTCTTTACGGTAAATAGAAACTGGATGGTCTGAAAGATAAAAACCTAGCGCGATTTTTTCGTATGCGAGCTTATCCTCCTGCCTGATTGGATCGACGGAAACATATTTTGGCTTTAGAGACATTTCTTCCTCAGAGAACAATTCAAATTGATTCGACTCGTCAATTTTAAATAACTGTGCATGTTCAAGTGCAACATCGAGAGTGGCCAGTAATACCGCTCGGTCTTCACCAAATTCATCAAAGCTTCCTGAATGGACTAGTACCTCAAGGATTTTGCGATTGATAGCTTTTGAAGAAACACGGATACAAAAATCGAATAAATCGTCAAACCGTTTCTTCTTTCTCGCTTGAAAAATTCCTCTTAAAGCCGTACCGCCTACACCCTTAATCGCCGCTAAGCTATAACGAATACCCTTTTCTTCGACCTGGAAGGGGTAGTTGCTGTAATTGATAGAAGGGGGAAGGACCTCAATCTCCTTTTGTTTCGATTCCATGATGTATTGCGCAAGTCTTGTCTCATTGCCCACCGCTGATGTTAGCAGACCTGCCATAAAGTGAAGCGGGAAATTCGCTTTCAAATATGCCAGCTGATAGGCAATCATACTATAGGCAACGGCGTGGCTCCGATTAAATCCATAGTTTGCAAAGCGGACAATTAAATCATAAATCTCATTGGCAAGTATGCGGTCATACCCTTTTTGCAATGCACCTTGTACAAAGTGGTTTCGTTCCTTATCAAGTACCTCTTTTTGCTTCTTCCCCACCGCTCTCCTCAGTAAATCTGCTTCACCTAGAGAAAAGCCAGCCATCCTTGAGGCAATCTGAATGATTTGTTCTTGATAGACAATGACACCATAGGTATTTTCCAAGATGGGTTTTAAATCAGGGTGCGGATATTCAACAGGCTGGAGTCCATGTTTGCGATCAATAAAGAGCGGGATATTTTCCATCGGTCCTGGACGGTAAAGGGCATTAACTGCTACGATATCTTCAAAGCGGGATGGTTTCAAACGGGATAAAACCTTTCTCATTCCTTCAGATTCAAGCTGAAAAATACCTGTGGTCTCACCTCGTGCCAGCAATTCAAATGTCTTAGCGTCTTTCAAATTGACTGAACGAATATCTACTTTTTTACTAGTTCTCCGATTGATGGAAGCGGTAATCGACTCAATTAACGATAGATTTCTTAACCCCAGAAAATCCATCTTTAATAGGCCGATTTCTTCTAGATGTTCCATGGAGTACTGAGTTAAATACACATTGTTATGGCCTTGCTGAATGGGAATTAATTCAACTAACTGCTTTTGACTTATCACAACCCCCGCTGCATGCGTAGAGGTATGGCGTGGAAGTCCTTCAAGCTTCATAGCAGTTTCAAATAGCCTGCGGTTTAATGGACTTTCATCAATAAACGCTTTAAGCGGCTTAGATTCTTTATATGCTTCAGCTAATGTAATCCCTAACCGTCCCGGGATTACTCGCGAAAGTTGTTCCAATTCTTTTGGATTTAGACCAAACGCTCTGCCGACATCTCGTAAAGCGGCTTTTGCCGCCATCGTTCCAAAGGTAACAATTTGCGCAACATGCAATTCCCCATATTTCTTCGCAACATATTCAATTACTTCATCACGACGGTGGTCCGGAAAGTCGATGTCAATATCGGGCATCGAAATCCGTTCTGGGTTTAAAAATCGTTCGAATAAAAGATCATGTTCAATCGGATCAACATCTGTAATATATAGAACATAAGCAACGAGAGACCCTGCAGCGGATCCTCTTCCCGGTCCTGTAAAAATATCGTGTTCCCGTGCATACCTCATAAAATCCCATACAATTAAAAAATAATTGCTGAAGTTCATCCTATTGATCACCGATAATTCATAGGACAACCTTTCTACATACTCCACTAAGGGAGTCTGAAAACGTTCACTTAAACCTTTTTTGCACAAAGCTTCCAAATATTCTACTGCTGACATTCCGTTATTTGTTGGATATTCCGGTAGATATGTTCTATTTAATTCGATATTTACCTTGCACCTTCCTGCAATAAAGAGCGTATTTTCCAAAGCTTCAGGAATATCAGAAAAAACTTCAACCATCTCTGGAACAGATTTTAGCCAAAATTGATCCGTTCCTAATTTTTCCCTATCTTCTGCCTGCAGCTTAGCACCATTTTTAATTGCTAACATACATTCTTGCGCAAACATATCCTCTTTTTCTAGGTAATGGACTCGATTTGTTGCAACTAATGGAAAATTTAATTCCTTAGACAATACGAGCAGCTGTTTTGTTAACCTTTCTTCATCTGGTAATTGATGGTCTTGAATCGACATAAAGAAGCCTTCTTGTCCAAATATAAACTGAAATTTGAAAATTAACTCTTTGGCGAAATCTGGGCGGTCGTTCAGGATTGCCTGTTCAATCTCTCCTTCAATTCCTGGAGTAATCGCAATAAGCCCTTCAGCATAATGTCTTAACCATTTATAGGGAATTCCCTTTAATGCCTTTGTTTGGATTGCACTTGAAATCTTTAAAAGATTCTTAAATCCTCTATCATTTTCCGCTAGTAAGACAAGCGGAAAAGCATCTTCCTCTTCCTGTTCACTTTCTACGTCTACTGTTAAACCAATAATCGGTTTTAGATTATTTTTTATACACTGTTTATAAAATTCGATTGTACCGTACATTACATTTCGGTCTGTCAAAGCAAGCGCAGTATAACCTTTTTCCTTGGCATTACTGACCAATTCAGGTACCGAGGCAGTACTAGTTAATAAACTATAGGCACTATATACGTGAAGGTGAATAAAAGACATTTTGTCACCCCTTCTACCATTTTCTCTATCTTTAATTATAGAGCAAAAAAATGAAAAAAGGAAAATATGTTCTGCTTTTAAAATCCTTTTTCTACTCTCATAAATAACAAGGATTGTCCATATAGATGATATATAGACTTTGAATATTTGCAGAGGCGGTTGAAGCAATGAAAGAAATTGGTTTTTTCCCTACCTTTATTGAAAGTTATTTTATTGCATTAGGAGTTATTCTTGGCGGTGCTTTGATTGGAGGGATAGCAGCCTTTTTAACTGGACAACCACCGCTTACTGCTGTTTACCGGCTATCCACTGACCTAAGGATTTGGGCAATTGTGGCTGCCATTGGCGGTACCTTTGATGCCGTTTATAGTTTTGAACGTGGGTTATTCAATGCTGAAACTAGGGATATTTTTAAACAGCTTCTAATTATTCTTTCAGCATTAGGCGGGGCTCAGACTGGGGCTTTATTGATTAATTGGTTAACTCAGGAGTATATTTCATGAGAATACCACCTTATTACCGGCGACCATCCTGGCAGCGTTTTTTTGCAGGTACAGCCATTGGCGGAGCACTCAGCTGGACCATTTTTTTATATATTTTTGGTGTTTGGCAGGAAGAGCATACTGCCTTGATTGAAAAACAGACTAAGGAAATTGTCGATTTAAAAGAGGAGAAGAAAATTTGGCAGGAAGAATATAAAGAGATCAACAAGCGGACGATTGAACAGCTGACCATTCAAAAAATCAATGTCAAAATAGCCAATTTTGAAAAGTATAAACTCGATTCCTTGAGTGTTTTAGAGATAGAGGATTCTGTAAGAGATGATATCAGTATGATGATTGCAAAGGATATGGATACGGTTTATAAAAGTAAGGAACTGATTAAAAAAATTATTCAAAATAAAACCGTAAAAATCAATGATAAGCGCTATAAGCTTCAGGTTAGAGAAATTATCATTTACACTACCTTGTCCATTTCACTTGAAATTAGTTTTGAAGATTAGTAATCGGCCCCCCGTTTCTGGGAAGGGCCGATTACTTTTTTCTTAGTAATTTTTACAGACTTCTGTTAATTCTCTGATTACTTCTTCGGTTTCATCCCATGAGTAGATGCTGGCGCCTGATGCGAGCGGGTGGCCTCCGCCTTTAAATTTCCTAGCTACTCCATTGATTATTGGTCCCTTTGAGCGCAGTCGGACTCTTATTTGGTCCTCCTCTTCAATGAAGAATACCCAAGCTTTAACTCCTTTTACATTGCCTAAAGTTCCGACGAGCAAAGAGGCCTGAGGAGCAATGGCATCGTACTTATCTAATAGCTCTTTATTTAAAATAACTGAAGCAACACCGTCATCTGATAGTTCAAAGTTCTGCAATATGTAGCCATTTAATTTGATGATATTTGGCTCAAGGTCATACATACTATCATACAGCTCGGTCCTTGAGAATTTATAGTGGATTAATTCCCCTGCATAGGCGAAGGTTTTATCCGTTGTACTTGGAAAAAGAAATCTGCCTGTATCTCCAACGATTCCTCCATATAACAGCCGAGCAGCTTTATCATTTATTTTTAAGCCCTTATCTTTACCAAATAAGTAGAATTCATAGATCATCTCACTAACTGAACTAGCAGTCGTATCAACCCACCTGAAATCTCCGTAAGGATCTTCATTTGGATGGTGGTCGATTTTTATCAGCAGATCGCCTAATGTGTAGCGAGTATCACAAATCCTCTCTACGTTCGCTGTATCACAGACGATGACCAATGCCCCTTGATAGACTTCATCAGCAATCGTATCTAACCGTGACATGAAATGAAGTGATGGATCTTCCTCTCCGACGGCATAAACCTTCTTTTCAGGAAAGGAAGCTTTTACTATTTCGACCAACCCGCATTGAGAACCGTAAGCATCCGGGTCAGGCCGAACGTGCCGATGAACAATGATGGTTTCGTACTGTTTTATGTATTCTAAAATTTTCTCTTTCATAAGATCACCTAGTTTATTATTTTTTTCTATTGTAGCATTTTGTCCGAAATAAAGTTACAATGAAAAAAGATTTTTGATTTTGGAGGAAGATAAATGTCAGTTCTAGTTGTGTTTATTGTCATCTGTTTTGCCTTTTATTTATTTTATAAAACTAAATTTTTCAGGTGTAAACGACCTGTTGAGAAAAAGTGGCTTTCAGCAAAATCAAATATAGCTCTTGGCTTGTTTGTTGGATTATTTGGGATTAATCATGCGATCTATATTTCCATAACGACGATTGAATACATCATTGCTGCGATATTTATTATTTACGGCGGTGTGTTTACCTTAGTTGGGTATAAAAAGTACAAGCACTATCTACCTTTTGCCATTCAAGAAGCCGAAGGTGTTGACGCAAAATAAGTAAAGCAGCCGCTTCTCATCGGAAGCGGCTTTTTTATTTTCATCATATGCGATTCCCTAGCTTCTATCAAGCAATTGACACATCATCATCGCCTTACCTACTAGTATTCCCTCATTGAAGACTTCTACGTCAACTTTCCCGAATTTTCGGCCTACCTCTAGGACTCTTGGAAAAATTTCTAATACACTTTCGAGCTGGACAGGTTTGAAAAAATAGATGGTCATATTTTCTACCACAAGGTCTCCTTTTTTATAGCTTCTTAAAATTCGGTTGGCTGCATCGGAAACAACTGTAGTAAAAACTCCATAAGAGATTGTTCCAAGATGGTTCGTCATTTGCGGAGTAACCTCAAGGGTATAAACTTCCTCCCCCTTTGCTCTTCCGCTCATTAAAACCATTTGATTTGTGACGATGTCATCAATCGTTTCTCCCACTTGAGGCTGTCTTTGGTTCATCTGCAAGGCTTTCAAGACGTCCTGCCTGCTAATGATTCCCACTAAGCGATTAGAATCGTCCACCACCGGAAGAACCTCAATTCCTTCCCAGACCATCATATGGGCTGTTGAGGCGACACTTGTCTTACCGCTGACTGTCATCGGCTGTTTTGTCATAATCTTATCAATCGCTATTTCTAGGTTTTGTCCTAAAATATCTTTTGAGGTTACCATACCCTGGATTTTCATATTTTGGTCGACAACCGGGTAACGACTATGCATCGTTTTCTGATTAAATGCATGCCAATCTGCAACCTTATCAGATGTTCTCAAAAAGAATGTATCTGTGAGAGGCGTTAAAATATCTTCAACCAGAATAATCTCTTTTTTAATCAACTGGTCATAGATGGCGCGGTTAATCATCGTTGCAACTGTAAACGTATCGTAGCTTGTCGAGATAATCGGCATCTCAAGACGGTCTGCTAATTTTTTGACATGTTCATCCGTATCGAAGCCCCCGGTAATCAGTACAGCTGCTCCGGCTTTGAGTGCCAGTTCATGTGCATTCGTCCGGTTACCGACAATTAGAAGGTTATCTGGCCCTGTGTACCTCATCATCGCTTCTAGTTTCATCGCACCAATAACAAATTTATTAAGAGTTTTATGCAAACCCGCTTTACCGCCTAATACTTGGCCATCTACAATATTGACGACTTCTGCGTAAGTTAGTTTTTCAATATTTTCTTTTTTCTTTCGTTCAATTCGGATCGTTCCAACACGTTCAATCGTACTAACATAGCCTTTGTTTTCGGCCTCTTTAATTGCTCTATATGCTGTGCCTTCGCTCACATTCATCGCCTTGGCGATTTGTCTCACTGATATTTTTTCCCCAACAGGAAGCTCATCAATGTATTGTAAAATCTGTTCATGCTTAGTAGCCAAGACCTTCACCCTTTATCTTCTTATTCCTATTCATGGAGTCGAATAATTAATCTTATGGTTAATTATAAGGTGAAAAAAGGCTTGATTCAATGCAGTCGCTCACATATTTAGTGAAAAGAGCGAGATTTCTTCTTAGATTTTATCGGCTGATCCGCTTTCACTAGACGCTTCGGGCTGTATAATATAGCCGTCAGATTTCCTGCAATTACGATAAGTGCAAAAGCCAGCCAAACAAGTGAAAAGGTACCTTGAAGCCCTTCTGCATTGATTGATAATCTTGGAACTGCGAAGTATAGCATAAAACCGCATAATAAAAGACATAGCAAATATCTGTTCTTTTTCATCTTCATTTCCTCCCTTAAATATAACTGCTTGTATTATTTTTATGCCTGAGGAAGGAAAAAAAGTATTATAATTCTACCGTTTCACCTGATTCAAGAACTATCCCATTTTTAGCCTCTAGTAACTCTATGAATTTGGTCGGGTCCTGTTTGATCGGCGGGAAAGTATTGAAGTGGATCGGAACAATGACTTTTGCCTGTAAAAGCTTGGCAGCATAGGCAGCATCCTCTGGACCCATAGTAAAATTATCACCTATTGGCAGGAAGGCTAAATCAATGGAATGTCTTTCACCAATTAATTTCATGTCTGAAAATAAAGCTGTATCGCCGGCATGATACACTGTCTTACCTTCATTCATAAATAAGATTCCTGCAGGCATGCCGCAATAAATAATTTCTTGGTTTTCGGTAATATAGCTTGAACCGTGGAATGCTTGGGTGAGTTTCACTTTTCCAAAATCAAATTGATAGGCACCGCCAATATGCATGGCATGGGTTTTAACACCCTGCCAGCTTAGATACGTTGCAAGCTCATGGCTAGCAATTACTAGTGTGTCATGCTTTTTGGCTAACTCTACTGTATCCCCTACATGATCGCCATGCCCGTGCGATAAGATAATGACATCAGGCTTAATCTCTTCTACCTTAAGATCTGTTAGAGTGTTTCCAGTAATAAAAGGATCAATTAAAATGGTCTTCCCATTTGTTTGAATTTGTACAACAGAGTGTCCGTGATAAGAAACTTTCATCATGTAATCCCCTTTCAAAAATATATGTAGTATAACTTCCATCTTTAGAAGCCATTTCCTTCTTCCAACATACCCATTTTTCATACCATTTAGGACAATGAGTTGTTTTTGTTTATTTACATTTTAAGATTTCGTTGTTACTCTCAATTTATAATCTGTTTTTAGGAGGGGTTTTGTGAACGATCGATTACATAAACTACAGGATTGGATGAAAGAAGAGAATATTGAAGTTAGCTTCATCACTTCAACAGAAAATGTGTTTTATTTGAGCGGGTTTTATACGACACCACATGAACGACTATTAGCGTTAGTCGTATTTCAAGAAGAAGAACCATTTCTTGTCTGTCCAGGAATGGAAATCCACGATGCTAAGAGGTCTGGCTGGGCCCATGAAATAATTGGTTTTAGTGATATTGACCAGCCATGGGATTTAATAATGCGTGCCATAAAGAACAGAATTAAGGTAGTAAACAAAGTGTCAATTGAAAAAGAGCATATGAATGTTGAGCGGTATGAACAGCTCTCTAGATTATTCCCGCAGGCAGTTTCCGTCTCGGCCGAAGAAAAATTACGAACACTGAGAATGATTAAAGATGAAAAGGAATTAAAAATCATTGAAGAGGCATGTGCATTAGCAGATTATGCGATTGAAGTGGGCTGTAGTGAAATTACAGAAGGGAAAACGGAATTAGACATTTTAAACGCTGTTGAATTTGCTTTGAAGAAAAAAGGCGTAACCGAAATGTCGTTTTCTACAATGGTCCTTACCGGGGTAAATGCCGCTTCTCCTCATGGAAACCCGGGACAAACTAAGATTAAAAAAGGCGATTTGGTTCTATTTGATTTAGGCGTCGTTGTGGACCGCTACTGCTCTGACATTACTAGAACCGTCGCATATGGTGATATAAATGATAAGCAAAAAGAAATATATGATACGGTTTTAAAAGCACAGCTGGCAGCGATTGAAGCAAGTGTTCCTGGAGCTGCTGCAGCTGAGGTAGATCAAACAGCCCGCAAAATTATTTCTGATGCAGGATATGGTGAATATTTCCCACACCGCCTTGGCCATGGCCTTGGAATCAGCGTCCATGAATATCCTTCCTTAACAGAGACAAATCCATTGGTGATTGAAGCTGGAATGGTCTATACGATTGAGCCTGGAATTTATGTTCCTGAAGTAGCTGGTGTACGTATTGAAGATGATGTGTTTATTACTGGTGACGGTGCTAAAGTATTAACCAAGTTTCCAAAAGAACTAACCATCATCCGCTAGGTTAGATGGATTTTTTTTACATTGATTAAATGATTCAATTGATGTAATATACAAATACAGGCTGCGTTGTTCGTAGTGATAATAAAGTTTTAACCTTTAAACTGTAACAGGGAGTTTTACTATCGAAACCATAATGACAAGCCTCTGTCTATATTGACATGGAGGACATGCAGGAACGTTTCTGCGAACACCCACTTTGAGGAGTGGTGGTTTAAAACTTTCTTAACTGAGTTACGGCAAATGCGGCTTTATCAACTTGTTCTTTCTAAACCAGTTCCTTTAAGGAGCTGGTTTTTTCATGCATACAAAAAGGAGAACTCCATTAGTTGGGCTCTCCATTCCATCTTTAGAATTGTTGCAGCAAGGATTTTGTATCTGAGTATACAAGGCCATGTGCTTCAGCAACTGCCTCATAGGTTACAAAACCGCCGAGGGTGTTGATCCCTTTGAGTAAAGCATCATTATCTAGACATGCCTGTGTATAGCCCTTATTGGCTATTTGAATCGCATAAGGTACGGTTACATTGGTTAATGCAATTGTTGAAGTTCTTGGAACTGCACCAGGCATATTAGCAACAGCATAGTGCACAACACCATGTTTAATATACGTTGGATTGTCATGAGTGGTAATACGGTCGGTCGTTTCGAAAATACCGCCTTGATCAATTGCAATATCCACTACCACACTTCCTGGTGTCATCGCTTGAATCATTTCCTCTGTAACCAACTTTGGGGCCTTTGCTCCTGGAATAAGAACTGCACCGATGACTAAATCAGATTCTTTAACAGCTTCGGCAATATTATACGGATTTGACATTAAAGTAGTCACATCGGATCCAAAAATATCATCTAACTGGCGAAGACGATCTGGATTTAAATCAATAATCGTAACTTTCGCTCCAAGTCCAATTGCCATTTTGGCCGCATTTGTTCCTGCTACACCGCCGCCAATAATGGTCACAGTCCCTCTTTGCACCCCTGGTACACCTGAGAGCAGGATCCCTTTTCCTCCGTGCACCTTTTCTAGGAATTGTGCCCCAATTTGCGCTGCCATTCTACCAGCTACCTCACTCATTGGAGTTAACAATGGCAGCGAACGATTTGGAAGCTGGACTGTCTCATAGGCAATTCCAACTACCTTATTATCGATTAAGGCTTTTGTTAGCTCAGGCTCTGGAGCTAAATGTAAATATGTAAAGAGAATTAACCCTTCTCGGAAAAATTGGTATTCACTAGGTAGTGGTTCTTTAACCTTCATGACCATATCCATAGACCATGCTTCTGAAGCAGTGTCTACTATTTTTGCACCTGCAGAAGCATAATCTTCGTCCGTGAAACCGGAACCTAGTCCTGCTCCCTTTTCAATATAAACCTCGTGGCCAAAATTCAATAGGTTAAAAACACCCGCTGGTGTCATGGCAACACGGTTTTCATTGTTTTTTATCTCTGTAGGAACACCGATCCGCATGTACTTACCTCCAATTTATACTCTTCTTAGTATAATGAATTCTCATTTCCTTAGTAGTGAAAGCCCTACCATGAAAACATTATCATTTTACCAAAAAAAACAAAGAATACCCAACCTTTTTTATTATGAACTTTTCAATATAAAAAAACTTTGCGGATAACCGCAAAGCTTTTTCCTAGTACCAAGGATAATATGGGTATGGCGGATAGAATGGGACTGGCGGTCTAAGTACTGACCCTAATGCTAATCCCCCTAACAATCCTAGTGGAAACCCAAAACCAATTCCACCAAATCCAAATCCTGGTCCTCCGAATCCTGGTCTTCCGAATCCTAGTCTTCCGAATCCGGGCCTTCTCCCGAAACCGAACCCTGGACCAAATCTTACATCATTAGGATTTATTCCTGCGTGGTACTGCCCCATCATGTGCATTTATACTTCCTCCTCATTTTGTCTTTATACACTAAAAGGATATGCACATGAGCGGATACTTTCTTGGGTTAACGTCCTAATATCGTTAAATTTTATAGATGGATGTACCAAGCTTCATCTATTTTTCTCGTCCATTTCCACATTAGAAGCCTGCGGACTTTCTTGGTCAATAATACCACTATTATAAGAGTCCATGATTTGTTCGCTTACTTCTCTTGCACCGTCTTCATTCATCTCAAATGTAGCGCTATACTCTGAATCCCTTTTTGCCATATAGATCTTCTCCCTTCATAGGTATAATCACCTTATTATTTTTCGAAAAATTGCAACATCTATTCCTAGAAAAAATTGTTATAATTTAGGTAAGGGGGAGAAAGCATGGGACTTAGTTATCAAAAAATCTTAGTCGCGGTGGATGGATCAACTGAGGCGGAATGGGCATTTAAAAAGGCGATTGACATCGCCAAAAGGAATAACGCTGGATTGTTATTAGCTCATGTCATTGACACAAGATCGTTTCTATTAATTGATTCTTATGACCCTGATATTGCGGACCGAGCAAACAAGCTAGCCACCGATTTCCTTGATCGATACAAACAAAAAGCTCTTGATTCAGGAATCAAAAAAGTAGACTATGAAATAGAGTATGGATCTCCAAAAGTTAAGATTCCTAAGGAAATGGCAAAAAAACATAAGGTAGATTTAATCATCTGCGGTGCTACAGGGATGAATGCCGTGGAAAGATTCTTAATCGGCAGTGTTTCAGAACACATCACTCGCTATGCTCCTTGTGACGTGCTTGTTGTTCGTACAACTAAAGAACTCCCTTAAACTCTTTGATCTATTTTTGCAATCCAATCGTTTATACTCATCAAAATATTGTAAAATAAAACTAATCACACCATTGGAGGCAGTTACATGAACGAACATTTTTCCTTTGACCAACGTCTAGGAATTCCAATACCAGATCTACATTTAGATTGGCATAACTATGATGAAAAAACTCAAAATAAAATCTTGTTTGATTGGGAGAAAATTCGCGGCAGGATACCAGATCGTATAGCAGAACTTGAACAGACTATTAATGAAAAGCAAGCGCAACTTTCAACCGAAACTAACTTTCCCCGCTCATGCGAATTGAACAATGAAATTGCTGAGCTTGCATCAATCATCAATGATTTATGGTTATGGTACAGAGCAAACCAAATACTATCAGCTAAAATCCATCAATAAAAATGAAGGGCTCCCTCTATTCTTAAGTAAGGGAGCCTTTCATCTATAAATCCTTTTTTATTTCTCTAACTACATGGCCGATTTCAGGCAGGATTAGCTTATTCATGGCAAGTTTTACTGCACCTGTCGAGCCTGGTGTCGAGAAAACAGCCTTATCTCTTACCACTCCAGCTACAGCCCTTGAGAGGATGGCAGCAGAGCCGATATCCTCCTGATAGCTTAACATTCTAAACAATTCCCCAAATCCAATAATTTCTTTATCAAGTATTTCTTGAACAGATTCAATGGTTACATCTCGTTTGGCAATTCCTGTTCCACCATTTGTAAGAATGACATCAATATCCTTTCTGGCGCAGCCTTTTAGGATTTCATCCTGAATTAGTGTCGTTTCATCCTTTACAATCACATAATCAACTATTTTATGGCCATTCTGTTCAAGCAGCTCGATCATCAGCCTGCCGCTTTTATCTGTATCCTGATTTCTCGTGTCACTGACCGTAATGATTTTACAATTTATATTCTTAGGCGCTTCCTTCTTGTGCTCTTGGTTACTCATCGTTAAACTGACTCCTCTTTTTCCTTAAGATAACGAAGTTGGTAGTATTTATGCGCTAGGTCCGTGACCTTTCTTGTTAACTGATAATTCGCACCTGCACCTATTGCCATACTGACGAGTGGAATTCCCTGTATTATTTTTTTTCGAAACAAACTGATTACCATCGCTTTAAGTAATTGCTGTATCGGTTGTTCGAGCCAAGTAACATCCATAATTTCCTCATTACCTTCATAGAAATATGCTTCTGTGCTCGATTCTAATTCATTCATCAAGACAGACCAGCCGTGTTTCTGTAACCTTGGAGGCAAGGTTGCTGTATGGAAAACCTTTAAAGAAGTCATCATTTCATTGGGAGTATTAATCTCAAATCCATAGGTCATTGCGGTTAGCTGAACCACCCGTAAATTAATGACCGCCATAGCAGGAATATCCGTCCCTAAAAGAAGCGTTCCTCCCGTTCCGGCCAACCCACCCTGTGTAAAGGAATATAGTCTGTGTCTGGCTATTTGCTGCATTGCTATGTATTGCAATTGATCAATGTTCAATTGTTTTAAGTCTTTGACGTTCTCAATATCCTTATTAAATATTCTCCCAGAAGAAAGGATTCTTTCTTTTGCATCCATTTGGAGCTGCGAGCCTTGAATCATCCCATGTAGATGAAACAACCAGCTGTCAATCACTGCAAAAAACTGCTTTTGAATATTTTCAGGCAGTAGAGAAAAAGAACGCTCAATATATTTTTCATATGTTAATTGCAGGTCGTTTGCTTCGTAATTCAATAAGGTATGTTCCCAGTTACGTATTTCCTCTAAGACTGCAGATTCCCGTTCTGTCAAAGGCATCGCTGTCCCCCCTACTCTTCCAATATTTGCTTACATTATATCACAAAGACAGGAAAGGAAAGAACTAAACCAAAAGGCAAACAATCCAGATGATTGTTTGCCCAACAATATTTCTATCTATGCTAAACGCACTACATCTCTTGCTATCATGACTTCTTCATTTGTAGGAATAATCATAACTTTTACAGGTGAATGTGGATAGTTAATAAATGCTTCCTTACCTCTTACTTTGTTAAGAGTTGGATCCCAATATACTCCCATGAATTCAAGTCCCTTTAGGACATTTTCTCTAATAACATCACTATTTTCACCGATACCGGCAGTAAAAATAATCGCGTCTACTCCGAACATACGTGAAGCATATGAACCGATATATTTATGAATACGGTTGGCAAATACCTCTAATGCAAGCTGTGCACGCTCATTTCCTTTGCTTGCCTCTACTTCAATATCGCGTAAATCACTTGAGAAGCCAGATACTCCAAGCATCCCACTCTTTTTATTTAAAACATCAAGCACTTGTTCTGCCGTTTGGTCAGTTTTTTCCATGATAAATGGAATTAGAGCAGGGTCAATATTTCCAGACCTTGTTCCCATTGTAACACCAGCAAGTGGTGTGAAGCCCATTGACGTATCAATTGATTTCCCGCCTTCAATAGCGGCAATACTTGCCCCGTTACCTAGGTGACAAGAGATGAGACGCAATTGTTCTACTGGCCGCCCTAGAAGCTCTGCTGCACGCTGTGATACATACTTATGTGATGTGCCATGGAAGCCATATTTACGAATTCCAAACTTCTCATAGTATTCGTATGGCAAACTGTAAAGGTATGAACTTTCAGGCATTGTTTGATGGAAGGCAGTATCGAAAACTGCTACTGCAGGAACATTTGGAAGCACCCCTTTAAAAGCCATAATGCCAGTAAGGTTAGCTGGGTTATGTAACGGTGCTAATTCCGAAAGTTCTTCAATCTTAGCCAGGACTTCATCTGTGATTACAATAGAATCATTAAACGCTTCTCCACCGTGTACTACACGGTGACCAATACCTTCGATCTCATTTAATGATTCAATGATTCCTAAAGTGGTTAATTTATCTAAGAGCATTTTTACTGCTACTTCATGGTCGGGAATATCAGTTGTTTCTGTAACTTTTTCATCATTCACTGTGATGGTAAAAATGGAATCATTTAATCCAATTCTTTCAATTAGTCCTTTTGTGATTACATCTTCGTTTGGCATTTCAAATAGCTGAAACTTAAGTGAAGAACTTCCTGCATTAATCGCTATAATTTTTGACATGTATAATACCGCTCCTTTATATAACCAACATTAGCTTTTAGAGGTCTGTATACGTACACTTTTATTGTGCACAAACCAATGCCGATTATTGCTCTCAATTTCCCATTAAAACACTGTATTTATTACAATACAAGGGTTTAATTGGTTGGAAACGGTTACGTTCAAATAAAGTTCAATTCTCATTATTTAGACTTTTCCAATAAAATTTTTTCCTACAAAAAAAGATAAGACCGTGATGCTTAATCGGTCTTATCTTTTGTTCTCTTGAAACCATTTTTCAAGCTTTGTTAGCATTTTATCCATTTCAACTGCATTTGATAATTTTGGGAGGTCAACTAGTAAAGCTTGTTTTGGTGCTGTTACGCCTTCTCCCTGCTTTTGTAATACAAGGATACTTTTGGCTGCATTTTTATTGTTAAACATACTCAATGGTAATTGAAGCAGTCCCTGAACGATGATGTTTTCTTTGAAAAATTCGCGAAGCTGTCCGGCTTGCTCGCTTTCAAATAGTCCATTAGGAATAACAAAAAATAGGTATCCACCTGGATTTGTATGGCGAACACTTTGTTCTATGAACAGATGATGTGCATATGAATGACCTTCGTTGGCTTTTAATTGATAATCGGCTGCCCGTACATCATTGGGATAGAAACCAAATGGCAAATCTGCAATCACCGCATCGACAGGATCGATAAATAATGGTTCAAGGCTGTCTTGGTTAAAAAGCTCAATTGGATGCTCTTGTAAGTTTGCATTCACATAGGCTAACTTGATTAAGAGATCGTCAATATCAACACCTATTGAATTTACATTACTAGATAATTGATTTAAAACGGTTGTTAAGAGATTGCCTGTCCCGACAGCAGGGTCTAGCAAACGGAAGGAAGGCTTATTGATAAATTTATTAACCAAATAGCCCATGACCATCCCGACTGAATCAGGGGTCATTTGATGGTTAGGCTGCACATTCTCTTTCATTCCCTTTAAAATGACTAGCTGATAGGCTTTACGGATTTCCTCCTTGGAGAAATTATCCAAGTTAATCTCTAGGTACTGTTTCTTTATTCTTTTTTGCGATAGTTCACTTAGTTCTTCTTGAAGAATGCTGCCATGAAAAAGGTTCTCCCCTGTTTCGGCAAGAGCTTCTAAATATGTACACTCTAATTCTTCTTGCAGGACTATGGCTGTTTCATTGAATAATGTAAAAAGTTGTTCCACTGGAGAAATCGTCACTTTCTTCTCCCCCTATAAAAAAATTTCTTGCTCACTCCTCCGCTGGAGTCTTGCAGATTCACAAAAACCTTTCACTAGTCAAACTTAACACAGCCTACATTTTATATGAAAAGGAATATGTTTTACAAGTTAAATGAAAGAGACCTCGTTTGTGCGAGGCCTCTTTGTATTAAATATTATTTTGCGTTTTTAGCGGCTTCGAGTACTGCTTCGTAGTTAGGGTGATTAGTAGCCTCACTTACATATTCCACATATGTTACGGTGTCAGTAGAGTCAACTACAAATACCGCACGTGCGAGTAATCTTAGCTCTTGGATGACTACGCCATAGGCTTCTCCGAAAGAAAGGTCGCGGTGATCTGAAAGCGTTTGAACATTTTCGATTCCATTTGCTCCACACCAGCGCTTTTGAGCAAACGGCAGATCCACACTAACTGTTAAAACTTTAACGTCGCCTAAGCTATTCGCTTCCTCATTGAAACGGCGCGTTTCTGCATCACAGACACCTGTATCTAAAGAAGGTACAGCACTGATTAGACGAACTTGACCCTTTGTGTTTTCTAGAGTGACTGCAGATAAATCATTAGCCAATACACTAAAGTTTGGCGCCTTATCTCCTACCTTCACTTCGTTTCCTAGTAATGTGACTGGATTTCCCTTAAAAGTTACATTTGCCATACTTACATCCTCCTTTTTCGCTGCAAACCGGGTATTCAAAATTCTAGTTTGCTTCGATATGTACAGTGTTAATATATCTTGTCAGAATCTTTTTTGCAATTATTTGAACCCAATATTAGCAGCTTTAAGAAAACTGCCGATTGGCGAGGCTTACCCAAGAAAAAAGTTAACCTTCCTTATTTGAGGAAGATTAACTTTTCCATTAAATATTAAAACCTTGTTTTTGAGAATCATGCTGATACGATGGGTTTGATTGGTTAGAATTCTGCCCTTGATTAGGTTCATTTTTTTTCGAAAGCATTTGTTGTATCTTATCTACTGCCTGAGGAGCCATTTCTAAAATCTTTTCATATAGATGTGTACTTTCATCAAGATGAAGCATCTTAACTCCCTGAGAATTAACGATTAAGAAGGCAATAGGTGTGATGGATACACCGCCGCCGCTCCCTCCGCCAAAAGGAAGCTTCGACCCGCTTTGCCCTTCACCTTGCTTTTGTGAGCCATCCATTTTAAACTCACTGCCTCCAGCAGCAAATCCAAACCCTACTTTAGAAACGGTTAGAATGACGCTTCCGTCAGGAGTTTCAACAGGATCCCCAATGATTGTATTAACATCGATCATTTCCTTTAAGCTCTCCATTGCAGTCGTCATCAAACCTTGAATTGGATGTTCAGACATGTTCTGTTTCCTCCTATTTTAAACGGATTTAGTTTTTTCTTTACTGTAATTCTCATTCATTCTTAGATTTGGGCGTCCGCCCTTCCAGAATTTTATAAGTTTTAATCCTGCCAAAATAGCATGCCCGATTCGAAACTGAATAATACATGTGATTCGGGTTTGTATAATCGCTAGTTGAAAATGAGGAGTGACCGATATGTTTGGCATTTCTTTTAATTTTAAGAAGTGGCTGAGTATTCCTACCATACTCCCTTTTATCGTCCAAAATGCCCCAGAAAGTACACCAGTGGCTGCTGCATCTCCTACCCCGACTAAAGTATGCCAATCAAATTGCTTAATAGAGACTCTTGATAAAAATCTCTTAACAATCGAACCCATATGAACAACATGATTCAAAATTTCTCTGACGTTATGCATGTTTTGCATAACTTTATTAGGTGTAATTTGTTGTTCTACATTCTTAGAGTTGTCAGGGGAGTCGCCCATTTGTTTTTCTCCCGTAACGATTATACTGGGTGAATTATCATCGATCTTGATTAGTGGGACTTTCATCTTATACTTAATCAAGCCAAACCAAATTTTAAATTCTATTTTTAAGTCATCGTTATCATTATGATGATAGTAATCAATGTGAACAGTTATTTTAGTAATAAGGATGATAAGAAAAACCAAAAGAATAATAAGAGCAATCAGCAGCCAAATCAAATTGTTCACAACCTTTCAGCCTACTAGTATTACCTATAATAAAAAAAATAAACCTGCCATTTAATGACAGATTTATTTATCCTATTTAGCGCTCTACATGGACTACAGTTGTTTCTGTAAAAAGATCATGCAAACCTTGTTTTTTCGGCATAAAGGCGACAATGATGTAGCCTACAATAATGGTTGCAGAAATAAAGCGACCAATCCATTCCCTAAATAAAATCGTATTCCATGATAATGTTCCTGTATTTAGATCTACAACTTTAAGTCCAAAAACCATCTTTCCTAATGTTTGATTGAAGTATTTCGTCATTAGAACAAAATACAAATAGAAAATAACAGCTGATGCTATCGAAATTGGAGCAAACATATTAGAGTCTGCTAAAGGAATTTCTAGCAGGCGAAATAATGGTTTAACTAACAACCTAACAAGACTGCCTACAATGACAATATCTAGTAAATAAGCCCAAAAGCGCATCCAAAAACCCGCGTAACGGATAGTTCCCACCCCACCGTCTTCTTCAATCGGGTCCTGTTTCGAAATCATAGTCTCTCCATTTTGAGTGAGATCTTCTGGTATCAAACCTGTTTGATTCTCATTCGTATCCATTAGCTATCCCCCTATTCCGCATACAAGTACATAAGTCGTGGTGAGTTAGGTCGAGATAGTAATGCCGTAAGCCCAGCCATTTCGTTATTATCTGTTAATAGCTGCTGAAGTTTCATCCCAAAGAGTGAGCCAATTCCTAACGTGTCGTTAAATCGGACTACCTTGGCACCCTTAAGTTTTTCATCCTTTTTCATTTGTTCGATTACATCTTCTAAATAGCCAAAACCATCGATTAAGTTTAATTCTAACGCCTGGCGCCCATCATAAATGCGTCCATCAGCCAGATTTTTTACTTCGTCCATTGGCATATTACGCCCTTCAGAAATTACTTTTACAAAGCCTTCGTAAGAATTATTAATCATTGTCTGAAGAATTTGTCTTTCCTCTTCTGTCATCTCTCTCGTCGGACTCATAATATCCTTATATTCACCACTTTTAATCGTTACAAAATCTACACCGTATTTTTCAGCCAGACCTGCATAATTAATACTTTCCATAATTACCCCAAGGGAACCTGTTAGTGTTTCAGGACTCGCAAAGATTTTTTTGGCGCCTGCTGAAATATAGTAACCCCCTGAAGCCGCCATTGATCCCATCGAAATATAAATGGGCTTTTTTGCTTCATTTTGAATTTCAAGTAATTTATCATGAATTTCTGCACTTTCCACGACTCCCCCGCCTGGAGAGTTCACTCGCAGAATGACCCCTTTAATACTGTTATCCTTCTTAATGTGATTTAATTTCTCCATAAAAGCTTTATGATTATAGCCAACACTTTTGATGAAGGACTGAGCATCCCCTGCATCCTGAATAACTCCAGAAACATCAACTACAGCAATTTTCTTTAATTCATTGCCCTCTTGGACAACTTCCTCCTCAAACGGCATTTCGCTGGCAGCTAAAAAATCCGTGAAATTTGTTTCTACTCCCTTGATTGCAAAAGCCGATAAAAAATTAATTATGACTGATACAAAAAATAGTGCCGCAGCAATCCCTAAAGCGGCCCACCGTTTTCCATTCATATGTATGTATAGCCTCCTACCTTCTAGTTAATTTTTAGTGATTCAATTTCATATTGTCTCAATAAAATGCTAAACTTATTTTAGCCTAACAATATTTTATCAAAATAGTTAGAAATAGGGAAAAATAACACACTGTTAACTGGAGGTACATAGATGGGACATCGACGCAATATACATTTTTATCATCACCTTGATATGAAAACGCTTAAAAAGGAAACGAAACTTGAGGAGTACGTTCAGCATTACGGTTTAACGATGGTTGCTGATCACAGGGATGCCAATATCATTGCAAGTATTGGTGATGATGGCACTTTTCTTCAGGCTGTTAGACAAACGGGTTTTCGTGAGGATTGTCTTTATGCTGGAATATCAATTAAGGATACCTTAAGTATGTATTGTGACTTTAAACTTACGGAATCCTCAAAAATGATTGAAGCGGCTGCAAATGAGGATATGGAGGTACGACGATATCCTTTAATTGATGTAAACGTTGATGGGCAAGGCACATTTTTATGCTTAAACGAATTTAGTATCCGTTCAGCGATTATTAAAACCTTCGAATTAGATGTTTTTATAGGTGATATTCATTTTGAAACGTTTAGAGGTGATGGATTGATTGTCGCTACACCTACTGGAAGTACAGCCTATAATAAATCTGTGAACGGGGCTGTTGTCGACCCGCTTCTTCCTTGTATGCAGGTAAGTGAAGTAGCCTCTATTAATAATAATAAATACCGTACATTAGGTGCCTCCTTTATTCTGAGCGGCGATCGCTCTCTTACCCTTAAGGTACTCTCGTTTGGAAATGAACATCCGACAATGGGGATGGATAATGAAGCATTAAGTATTCGCCATGTTGATAAAATTCAAATTAAACTAAGTGATAAGAGGATTAAAACACTTAAGCTTAAAGACAATTCCTTCTGGGAAAAGGTCAAAAGAACATTTTTATAATTGATTGAAGCGAAAGGTACTTCGCCTCAATCATAAATATCCTTTATCAAATCTTATAACATAACAAAAGCTGCCGGGATGCCGGGCAGCTTTTGTTATGTTATAAGTGAAGTTTTTCTTTTTGAAGTCTTACAACCATATGTGATAAGATTTTAGTTTTTGATAGTGAATATAAGGTGAGAGCGGACCAAATAAACATAAAGGCAAGTAATTGCATTTTTGTAAAATGCTCATGATAAACGAATACTCCTAGGATCAACGTCAAGGTCGGAGCGATATACTGCAAAAATCCTAACAGCGATAATGGAATTTTCTGTGCACCTTTTGCGAAATAGAGCAATGGTACTGCTGTCGCAGCCCCTGCACCGATTAGTAATAAGTCAGTCGTTACATCAATCGCTAAAAATGAATTTGTTCCTTTTATCAATAAGTAAACGATAAAAATGAAGGCAATAGGGGTGAGAACGAGTGTTTCCAAAGTTAGCCCTACAGTGGAGTCGACATTTATTAATTTTTTTGCTAATCCATATAACCCGAAAGAGACTGCAAGAACAATCGAGATCCACGGAAAGCTCCCGTACGAAATCGAAATAATCACTACCCCAATGGCAGCCAAGAGAAAGGCAAAATACTGATACCCAATTAGTTTTTCTTTAAGTACAATCATCCCTAATAAAATACTAACTAGCGGATTAATATAATAACCAAGACTTGCTTCTACCATATGACCTGTATTAACAGCCCAAATATATATGAACCAGTTGACACTAATTAAAAGCGAAGCGACTGTCAGTGCATACATCTGCTTTCTATTTTTAGCAAAGCCTCTTACCGTAATGACTAACAGGCTCCACTTTCTTGAAATGAGTAGAACAATCACCATAAAAACAAATGACCAAAAAATGCGGTTAGCTAGGATTTCTTGAGTGTTTACATGTCCCAAGAACTTCCAGTAGATCGGCAATAACCCCCATAACAAATAGGAAAAACCCGCATGAATTGTCCCCAGCCTTACTTCACTTTTTTCCATACTTCTTTACCCTCTATTCTTTCTAGACTCGAAACATTCTTCATTATACATCGAAACTTAAAAAAATAGTTGAATTTTTTTTATTAGGGCTTGTCATTTTATAAAAAGGCTGTGTTAAACTAGGCTGTTGGTTTGCACTCCAGGCGCTATGCTTTCCGCGGGCTCGCCTGTGAGCCTATTACAGCTTCGCACCTGCGGGGTCTCACTCAGCTCGTACATCCCGCAGGACAAGGAAGGCTACGGTAGCGAAACATCGCACGAAGAAAATGTGATTTTCATTTTCGAGGAGTCAAGCGCCTTTCGCTCCAATCAACAGGTTTTAAAATCAACAATAACCATTAACACAGCCTATAAAAAAAACAGACGGTACAGGACCATCTGCTTTTCAAAACTTATTTAACTGATTGCATTTCTTTTTGACGCAGTTCAATTCGTCTAATTTTACCAGAGGTTGTCTTTGGAAGTTCTGTTAGATACTCAATTTTCCTTGGATATTTATATGGTGCAGTCAGAGTTTTAACATGCTCCTGTAAGGTTTTTGTTAAGTCAGGGTCATTCACATCAATTTCATCCTTTAGGACGACAAACGCTTTAACGATAAAACCGCGAATCTCATCAGGACTCGCAACTACCGCACATTCTTTTACAAAGGGATGCTTAACAAGCGCATCCTCGACTTCAAAAGGTCCAATTGTATAACCTGAACTGATAATGATATCATCACCACGGCCTTCAAACCAGAAGTAACCATCTTCATCCATCTTCGCTTTATCGCCGGTTACATAATATTCACCACGGAATTGCATTGCTGTTCTTTCAGGGTCTTTATAATAATTTTTAAATAAGGCTGGTGTATCTATGTGTACAGCGATATCGCCAACTTCTCCAACCGGACATACCTCGCCTTCTTCATTTATAATGTCTACTCTGTTACCAGGTGTGGGCTTGCCCATTGAACCTGCCTTCAATTCCATTCCTTTTGTCACACCAACTAACAAAGTATTTTCTGTTTGTCCATATCCATCACGTACCTTAACATTAAAATACTTCTTAAAGGTTTCAATTACCTCACGATTTAATGGTTCTCCTGCAGAAACGGCACTATGCAGGCTTGGCAGCTGATAGTCATGAAGGTTTTCGACCTTAGCCATTAAACGGTATTCTGTCGGAGTACAACAAAGGACATTGACTGAATATTTTTCAAGGAGACTTAAATATTTTTTAGGCTCAAATTTACCATTATAAACGAGACCGGTACCGCCAGATCCAAGCACAGATAAAAACGGACTCCAAATCCACTTTTGCCAGCCAGGTGCTGCTGTCGCCCAAACTGTATCACCCTCTTCTATGCAAAGCCAGTTCGCAGCTGTTGTCTTCAAGTGTGCATATGCCCAGCCATGTGTATGGACAACCCCTTTTGGGTTTCCAGTCGTACCAGAAGTATAGGATAAAAAGGCCATATCATCTCGTTCCGTTGCTGCGGGCGGGAAGTCAGTGGACGCCAGCTTCATTTCCTTCTCTAGACAAAACCATCCCTCACTAGATGCTCCAACAACAAATTTAACAAGCGCTTGTGCACAGCTTATGCTTGCAAATTGCTCGACAAACGGATAATTACTGATTATCCCTTTTACATCACCATGTGTAATTCGGTATTGCAGGTCCTTCTCCCTTAACATTTCGGAGCTCGGAATGACCACCAACCCTGCCTTCAAGGCGGCTAAATATACAACATATGCTTCAATTAACCTCGGAATGACTACTAGTACAACGTCACCCTGCTTAAGACCGTTCTGCATAAAAACATTACCAGCCTGATTAACTTTACTCATTAATTCACTATATGTAATCTCCTGTGTTTCTCCAGCTTCGTTTTCCCATTTTAATGCTTTTCTGTTAGGTTCCGTTGCAAACTTTTCAATTTCTGAGACAAGATTGTACTTATCAGGCGCAATTAATTCTTCGCGTTTCATAACGTTCCCCCTCAAAATAGTTTAGAACACATCACCAAATTTCATTATACATAATAAATAGAAAATTTAAAATTATTATTCATTAAATTCTACACTAGCTACTAGTATCTGGTCCTAAGCTAAAATATGCAAAAAGAGAGTGGGAATAAACCCCACTCTCTGTAGCCATATTATTCAGTTATTATCGTGAAAATCCGCCGTTTAATTGTGACTCAGCCATAGATACTAAACGCTTAGTGATCTCACCACCAACAGAACCGTTAGCGCGAGAAGTAGTGTCTCCACCAAGTTGTACACCAAATTCAGAAGCGATTTCATACTTCATTTGATCAAGAGCTTGTTGAACTCCAGGTACTAGTAATTGATTTGAATTGTTGTTGCTTGCCATGTGGTATCACCTCCTTGTGAGTATAGAATGTGTAGAACCACATGGCTTCATACTTTTTTTCAATTGGTAATTGTTCACAAAAGTTTCGGAATAATTTTCCTAAAATAAATCTACGAATTCAGCCACTTCTTTTCCATCTGGCTTAACTGTAATCATTTCCGTTTCTTGCACGGCTTCAGCAATCAGCGGATCAAAGTCAAAGAAGCTTTCATAGTACTGGACTTTTTCTCTCTTTGGTTTGGTCTTTGGTGATGCAGGAACAAAAATAGTACAGCAATCCTCGTATGGTCTAATCGAGATGTCATAGGTATCAATTTCTTTTGCAATTTTAATTATATCATTTTTATCCATTGTTAATAATGGTCGTAACAAAGGGGTGTTGGTCACTTCATTTATGGCATACATACTTTCTAATGTTTGACTAGCCACCTGTCCAAGATTTTCTCCGGTAATAATCGCAAGACCTTCTCGTTTCTTCATGATTTCATCTGTAATCCGAAGCATAAACCGTCTTGTTGTTGTCATCGTATAGTTTTCAGGGATTTGTTCACGAATTGCTTGTTGGACATCTGTAAAAGGAACGATATGGACCTTCATCGAGCCATATACTTCAGCTAACTTTTTAGAAAGATCAATCACTTTTTCCTTCGCGCGTTCACTTGTAAACGGCGGGCTGAAGAAATGAACTGCTTCAACCTCTAATCCTCTTTTCATTGCCATATAGGCTGCAACAGGGCTGTCAATTCCTCCAGAAAGCATTAACATTGCTTTTCCGCTCGACCCAACCGGCAATCCACCAGCACCTTGAATGTCTTCGCATGACATATATACAGCTTCTTTTCTAACTTCAATTTTTAAATTTATATCAGGCTTTTTCACATCGACTTTAATCCCCTCGATATTTATTAATATATGGGAACCAAAGGTTTGATTAATACCATCTGTATCTAGTTCAAAGGTCTTATCAGATCGTTTTGCGGTAATTTTGAAGGTTTGGCTTTCTTTATAAAGACTAGATACAAGCTTTAAGGCGGCATCCTTTAGCGTTTCAATCTCTCTCTCCACCTTGATAGCGGGGCTTAGTGACTGTATGCCGAAAATTTTTCTAAGCTTGATGATTATTTCATCTGGATTTTCACCGTTTAATAACACATACATCCGGTCACGGCCAGCCTCAATCTTCACTTTTGGAAAGGGTGCCAATGCCATCCGAATGCTCTTTTTTAACTTATCAACAAACTTGTTTCTGTTTCGCCCTTTAGTAGATATTTCACCATAGCGAATTAATATACGATCATATTCCATATTATTTCATTACCCTTCTAAGTTGTTTAACTGCTTTTTCTGTAGCAGTAATGACTTTTTTTGCTTCCAATTCTGTATTATCGTGCGTTAGACTTATTCTAAATGCACTTTCGGCTAAGTCCTCAGAAACGCCCATAGCTACTAGCGTTTTACTTGGTGACTTTTTCTTTGAGGAACACGCACTAGTAGTCGAAAGGAAGATACCTTTCTGTTCAAGAGCATGAATCAAAACTTCCGATTTCATTCCTTTAATTGAAAAATTCAATATATGCGGTGCTGCATTTTCACTCGGGGTATGAATGGTTAAGTCCTCAATCGTCAATAACCCTTCAGACAGGATTGCTTTTATTTTTTCCATGTTCCTGATCGCTTTATCACTATTCTCCATTGTTAAACGTAAAGCCTTTGCCATCGCGACGGCACCTGCCACATTTTCCGTTCCACTGCGAACCTTCCACTCTTGATTTCCACCTGAGAATAAGGAATCGATCTTAACTCCTTCCCGAATAAAGAGTGCACCAGTGCCCTTTAGACCATGAAATTTATGTGCTGAAATTGAACATAAATCCACCCTATTTTCGTAGAGGCTCATCGGAACTTTCCCAATCGCCTGGACCGAATCTACATGGAATAAAATATCAGGATATGGTTGTAAAACCTGCCCAATTTCTTTGATTGGCTGAATCGTCCCCACTTCATTATTTACATGCATAATCGATATTAAGATGGTATCATTTCGTATTGAATTTTTTATCTCTTCTACCTGAACTCGTCCGTCGGAATCTACTGGCAGGCAGGTTATTTCGAACCCATGCTGTTTAAGTTGCTCCATAGCTCCGCGTACAGATGGATGCTCTATGCTTGAAAAAATCACATGGCGTCCTCTATTTCGATGTAATAATGCTGTCCCTTTTATTGCTAAATTATTACTCTCTGTCCCACCAGAGGTAAAATAAATTTCTGTTGGTTTAACTTCAAGCAGGTTCGCCACTTGTGTTCTAGCATGAGAAAGCAATTTTTCAGCTTGTATTCCTAATCCATGCAATGAGGAAGGATTGCCAAAAAATTCACTAGATACTTTAACAAAGGCATCTAACACCTCTTTATACGGCTTTGTTGTCGCACTATTATCAAAATAAATCATAGAATCGCCTCCTTTGAACCCTGTGCAGAAGTAAATATTATCACAAAAACTCCTATTTGGAAAAATAAAAACCGATTCAGGACAATACTGAATCGGTAAAAGGTAATCTATCCTTATTTAACTGTTGCTTTAATTCGCTTTAACGCCTCTGGATCGATCGCTTCAATCGAAGTAGCGGCCTGTTCTAATGCTTCTTGATACTCATATTGTCTGAAGGCTGTTTCTGCGTCCTTTAACCCTTTTGCAACAGAAGGGTATTGGCTTCGGTAGCGGTTTCCATACTGAATTGCTTTTTCAGCGAGCATCGCATTTTCAATCATCTCAACCGTTGTATCCGCAAGCTTTTCAACCGTTAGAACAGCAATTTCCAAGTATTGATTAAGTGCTGAAACATTAAGCGGCTTTTCTTCTAGCTGGCGCGTTACATTTTGGATACTTTCATTTGCATCCTCAAATAAATACTTATAGTCTTCAGGCAGGCCTGGGATATTACTTTTGGATGCATAGCGGATCGTCTCGCCAATCTTCTTCGTTAATTCCTTGACGTTTTCCCTAGCCTCAAATTCGTCTTTCCTTAGTGCTTGAAGCTTTTGTGAAAAAATCTCCTGTTCTTCATGAATAGAATCAAGCTGTTCTTTAATATCCTTTAATTCTTGGCAAATGACGGTTTGAGCCGTCTCGTTGATACTGATCTTTTCAAGCAAGATCTCGTAATGCTTTGTAACAGCAGCTAACTCTTTTTCTAGATGTCTTTGAATTTCAAAGTCATGCTCTGTCAGATGGTAGCTATCTTGGACATGAACCACTTCGTCTGAAAGGTAATCATTTTCGGTTTGTACCATAGTTAACAAACCTGTTGTTCCCTTTTCATTTTGAATGACAAAATGTTTTGCATTTACTTCTTTCTCTAAAAGGTCGAATACTATATCAATTCGTTCCTTCACTTCATTCAAACCCTCTTCAGCTTTTTCAATCTCAGTTTCTTCAATCATAACCATGCCTTCACTCAGCTTTTCCCTCAAGGCTGAAATTTCCTTTTCAAGCTGCAAATGTTCTAAATGGTAACCCTTACCAGTCATTTCACGGTACCCATCAAGCACATCATTCAGTTGAGCTGGTAAAATTGATTGACATTCAATTATTAACTGTGGAATAAGACTCATATTGTTTTTTATTGTGATCAAGTTACTTTGAATCTGTAGGACTAGTTCACGCGCTTCAAGATAATTTCCATTTTCCGTTTTCTCTTCGTACTCATGGAATTTCATCGTTACAGCTTCAAGATCTTCTTCCAATTGTTTCTCCGCTTTGCCGAAACTGTGACGGTGAGCTAGAAGTGTCTTCTTTGTTTCACGGTACATTTCCTTTAGCAGGTCAATTTCTAATCGATTTTTTTCCTCGCTGCCTACAAGCTCATGTAACTCTTCTAATATTTTTTTTATAAGCGCTTCAGTTTCCTGTAGTTTAGTGTTGATTTCCTGCTGTGTTGCTTTCGCTTTTTTGAATCGATAACGATCTATGTATTCTTCCGCATCGAATAACTTTTCCTCTAAATCAGGCAGTTTAACCGTTACGACATCATCCCACTGATTCCGCCAGCGTTCAAAAAGTTCTTCTGTCTGGCCAGTCATGTTCAATTGTTTCACCTTAGACATTTCATCTAGAATAGGCCGATTAAATAAGTCAATCTTCCACGCCTCTAATCTGTCCATCTCTTTAAAATACTTTTTCTTTATGAAATACCCTAATACAAATATGGCTAGTAAAAGGATGAATGTTCCAATGATAAATTTCACATGAAAGCCCCCTGTTCCAAACTTCAAATACCCTATAGTAATCTATATAAAAAATCTCATTAATGGTAAAGTTCAATGCCTTTATGATACCATGTAAACGACAATTTTTGACTATTATTTTCATTTTTTTTGTAAAAGTTTTAATACGATCATAAAGACCTACTCAGATAGCATTAGAAAAACTTGGCATTCGCCAAGTCCTTAAGGCTGATCATGAGGCGTAGTTGCCCTTTTGCGTAATAGGAAAGTATAACAATTTATACTTTCCTATTAGCTAAAAAAGCGCTTAGCTATGGTACACAGCTAGCGCTTTTTTCAATCGTTATAAAATGGCTTCTTTTTTTTCGATTACTCGATTACCAAGCGTTGCTTCAATCCAAATAAATAGTTCTTTTAAATACTTTTGCTCAAAAAAACGTTCATTTGGAAATATATAAAGAACTTCTCTTAAATAATGTGCATGAATAAAGGGCATCATGAGTAAACCTTTGTATTGTATAATCAAATAGGGAATAGAGTGCGGGCGAAATTCTTTTCTTTCAAAGCCTTTTTCAAAAATCTTTTGAAAGTAGTATTTCTCCTTTATGGAATAAGTGGCCATAATTTCTCTTACCATTTGAGAATTCATGGACAATTCTCGATAGACAAAGCTTGTCAATTCGATATTCTCACATTGAAAATGAAGCAATTCAGCCGTAATACGTTTGAGACATTCCTTAGCACCTTGATCAATCAAAGCAAATTGTTCGTCAATGATGTTAATGTATTGTTCAAAGAAATGCGTAAAGCAATACTCTAACACGCCGAGTTTGTTCTCAAAATGGTAGGCAATTGTTGCGGAGTTTACGTTAGCCTGAGAGGCAATATCTCGGATTGACGTTCCAGAATATCCATTTGAATTAAACAGTGAAATCGCAGCTTTGACTATTTTTTCTTTTGCATTCTTTTTCATCCGTACTCCCCCTGTAGGCTCACGTTCATATTTTCCCTTACTTAATGATTCTTTCAATGAACGTTGATTCCTTTTTAAACTTATCGACAAAGTACTCTTTTTTTCTAGTATTTTTGATAAAATACTTAATAATTTTTACAAAGAAAAGGTGAAAAAACATGTTTAACGTCGAAATGTATTCTGGAAGCAGATTGGAAAACTATCAACTTGTCATAAAACAATTGGATGCACTGCTGCATGGAGAAAAAAATCAGGTTGCAAATTTAAGTAATGCTAGTGCCTTAATAAACCAATTTCTGGATCGTATCAACTGGGTTGGGTTTTACTTGATGGACACAAACAATGAACTAGTCCTCGGGCCCTTTCAAGGACTACCTGCTTGTGTTCGTATTCCACTTGGTAAAGGAGTTTGCGGTACTTCGGCACTGAAAAGGGAAACTGTCCGTGTGGCAGATGTACATCAATTCCCTGGTCATATTGCCTGTGATGCAGCGTCACAATCTGAAATCGTCATACCTTTATTAAAAAATGGCCAGCTGCTCGGAGTGTTAGATATTGATTCTCCTGAAAAAAACCGCTTTGATGAGCTTGATCAAGAACAGCTGGAAGAACTTTGTGCAGTTTTAGTTAAGCATTTGTAAGCTTCTTCTCTAACACGAGGAAAGCCCACCAGTATCAGGGGGCTTTCCTCTTTTTTATATTTTTTCAAGCGCTTGCTCTAAATCTTCTTTTATATCTTCCCACGCTTCTAGACCAACTGATAGGCGGAGTAATGTATCATCTATGCCCATTTTTTTGCGGTCCTCCTCCGGAACTACAGCATGGGTCATCGTTGCTGGGTGTTGGATCAAGGTTTCCGCATCTCCTAAGCTTACAGCAATTTTTATCAAACTTAATTGATTCATAAATAATTGGGCTGTTTCCTTTGTGCCTTTAAGGACAAAGGAAATTAGACCCCCAGATTTTTTCATTTGGCTCCTCATGATTTGGCTGTCATTCGGGTGTTCACTTTCCCCTGGAAAGTAAATCTTTCCGACTTTCGGATGGCTGCGTAAAAACCCAAAAAGCCTTTGTGCATTTTCACAATGACGGTCCATTCGAACAGGCAATGTTTTTAACCCTCTGAGTAATAACCATGCATCAAAGGGAGATATCGTTCCTCCGATATCCTTCTGGGTTGTCCGTGAAACAGATTGAATAAATTCCTTTTTGCCCACAACTAAACCAGCTATTACATCTCCATGACCACATATATATTTTGTAGCACTGTGAATGACAATTTCACAGCCATGAGTAAGGGGTGTTTGTAAATAGGGTGAACAGAAGGTATTATCGACGACAACCGGAATACCTCTTTCGTTAGCAATATTTGAAATTAGCTCTAAATCAACAAGCTTCATTGTCGGATTAATAGGAGTTTCGATATAAATACAAGCTGTATTAGGACGCAATTGTTTTAAAATGGCTTCTTTAACGTCCATTGCTGAAAATTCGTGATCAACTCCATACTTCTCCTTTAACATTTGCAATAGCCCGAAGGTGCAGCCATAAACCCCTTGTGAACAAAGAACATGGTCGCCCGTTTTTGTTAATGCCACCAATACAGCAGAAACTGCAGCCATCCCAGAAGAGAAGGCCAATGCGGCTTCTCCTTTTTCAAGCTCTGCAAATCTGTCTTCTAATATCTTGACTGTTGGATTCCCTAACCGCGAGTAAATAAACCCTTCTTCCTTACCTGCAAACCTTTTTTCACCCTGCTCGGCACTGTCAAAAGTAAAAGTAGATGTTTGATACATTGGTGGAACTAAACTTCCTTGATGCTCCTTAGTTTTGTATCCAAAATGAATAACATCCGTTTCAAAGCGAAAATTCTTCTTCTCCATTATGAGCCTCCCATTGGTAAGCGCTTTCAATAATTCTTTCTATATATTATGAGTTCTACTTATAGATAGTTAAAGGCACTTTGTTTAAAGTGCCTTAACTTGCTATTATATTATGATTTTGTGTTACCATTTTATTTTTGCCCGTACCCTTTGCAAGATAGAGCGCCTCATCTGCCCGTTTAAACAAGAATTTAAATGTATCAAAGTGTTCTTTTGTCCAGTAAGAAACACCGCATGACACCGTGATTTTAGGTGATGAGCATTCTGCGATTTTTTCAACGATTCGTTCAGCAATAATTGAGCCTGTTTCTAGAGAAACTCTCGGAAGATAAATGGCTAATTCTTCCCCTCCCCATCGGGCACCAATATCACTAGTACGAATATTGCTTTTAATTAATTCAGCTACTTGAATGAGCACCTCATCGCCAACCTGATGACCATAGGTATCGTTAATTTCCTTGAAATTATCAATATCAATCAGCATAAAGGTTCCTTCATCATCTTCCTTCATCGACCTCTGTATACCTTCATCCAAATAATTACGAGAATGAAGCTTTGTTAAATGATCTGTAATGATCATAGTTTCTAGTTCCTCGCGGAGCTTGGTATTTGCTAAAGCAAGTGATGAATGATGAACAAGCGCTTTTAAGAGATTAAAGGATTCAAAAGAAAAGGAATACGGTTCTTCTTGTAACACAACTGAAAACCCTTGAACTCTCGTATTTTGGCAGATTGGAACTGCCATAATCGAACGAAAGTGCAATTGTTCATTGAAGTTAGGAAGATTACTATCTCCAATAAAGAGGGAATCTTTTTCCTGTATAATCTTATTCTTAATGTAATCCGTATAGTAGACTGCTTGGCTCGTTGAAAAGAAAGCCGAGCTTCCTGGAAGCAATTTTAACTCTTGCTCACTAGAAAATAGAAAAAAGCCAACTTCCTGTACATGAATGGCATGACGGATTTGTTCTGAAATATAGTTCATTGTTTCAGTAAACTGCAAATTAGAGTTTAACCGCTGGGATGTCTCATTAATTAGTTTTAAATTGGATATAGCTTGTCTAGATTTCTGATAGAGCTTAGCATTTTCCAATGCGCTTCCTGCTGACATAGCTAATGAGGTTGTAAACTCTATTTGTTGAATAGAAAAATCCATCAGTATTGGAGCATTCAATTGCAATACACCATATACCCCTTGTTTCCCTTTGATTGGCATATACATAATTGACTGCTTTTTATCGGCTGAGAGTCCAAATTTGATGTGTCCAAACAAATAAGCTTCCATTACATTTGTATTTTTCCGTTTAAATTCAACATCAATAATTGGAAGATTACCAGTTGTCTTATGATCATGGGGTAAAAGCAGATAATAGGTATATTCTGGAAAGACCTCTTCAAGAGTGGTAACAAACTCCTCGTAAATCTTATCATTATCTAAAAAAGCATGAAATTTTTCTGCAGCACAAAATAACTGTTTATACCAATTTCTTTCATCTAATGCTTCCTTCTCAAAAATATCCATTCTATCACCTAATCCAACCAGAATTCCAAATATATACATCGTTCTTTCATTATAATAAATTTTTGTAACTAATTGTTGTATAATTGAAAAATTTAGTATAAATTATTGATGTGCAAAATTTAATAACTTAACTTGACATTATCATGAATAAAATTATATAATATCGTTTGTGTAAAATATTGCAGCCTATGTGAACACTTTAATGGTCTCATTTTGTTCCTCATAAGAAAAGCGGAAGGCAACGCTTATCGGCGTATGGACTGGAGCGCTTCGACTGAGATAATGGAAACACGAAGAGCGTAGCGATTCGATGTTGACTTATCGTAGGGAGAAGAGCGAAGTACACTAGCCGATGGAGTCTGGAGCTGGACAATTCTCAAAGTCCATATCTTTTTGATGGTGCATCGTGTAACCCTTAGCTGCTAGGGCGAAGGTGCATGAAAACAAAATGGCTATCACTGCGGTTTCATAACGGTTTTTATTTTACCAAAATAAAAACACTAAGGAGGAGTCATTCATGGCTCGTTATACTGGCTCTAGCTGGAAAATCTCTCGTCGTCTTGGAATCTCTCTAAGCGGCACAGGTAAAGAATTAGAAAAGCGTCCTTACGCTCCTGGACAACATGGTCCAAACCAACGCAAAAAGCTTTCTGAATACGGATTACAATTACAAGAAAAGCAAAAGCTTCGTCACATGTACGGAGTAACTGAGCGTCAATTCCGTAATCTTTTCGATAAAGCTGGCAAATTTGCTGGTAAGCACGGTGAAAACTTCATGATTCTTTTAGAATCTCGTTTAGACAATGTTGTTTACCGTTTAGGATTAGCTCGTACACGTCGTGCGGCTCGTCAGTTAGTTAACCACGGTCACATTATGGTTGATGGCGCTCGCGTAGATATCCCATCATACCGTTTAGCTCCTGGTCAAACGATCAGCCTTCGTGAAAAGTCACGCAACCTTGATGTTGTTAAAGAAGCAATCGAAGTTAACAACTTCGTTCCTGACTTCTTAACGTTTGATGCAGACAAGCTTGAAGGTACTTTCACTCGTTCACCAGAGCGTTCTGAACTTCCAGCTGAAATCAACGAAGCTCTTATCGTTGAATTCTACTCTCGTTAATAGTAAAAAGCCCGGACATTTGTCCGGGTTTTTTTATTTTTTATGAGCCCATTGAATGGCTCGGGAATATGCGAAAGCCAGTATTAAATATAGAATAATTACGATTACCAACGTCCAGATCCGTTCCTCGATGACACCATCTGCAAGAATTACTGGCCCTAGACCAAAGAAGGTAACGAGTAAAAGAAGAAGTATAAACAAAGCATGAACTAAAATTTTCAAAAAACCCATCTCTTGGTTCACCCCTTTACATATATAACGGAAATTCAATGAGGACTGTTACATACGAAGCGATTTTTCGATACTGAGTTACTTCATGAGGACCGGTTCACGTCCTCCCAACGGATTTCGGGCTTCATGACTGCTCCATGAGGACCGAATCGGTCAGAAATGGCCCCATTCCTCATGGTTAATCCATATAAAAAGGGCCACCAGTCGGTAGCCCTTTTTCGTACTTAGAATTTAATTAAAGTGTATTTCTTCTTTCCTCTTCTAATAATGGTAAACTGACCCTCAATCTGGTCTGTGTCTGTTAATACATAATTCGAGTCCGTGATTCGTTCGCCGTTTAAGGAAACAGCACCATTCGTTATATCTTCACGGGCCTGGCGCTTTGATGGCGAAATTTTTGCGGCTACTAATAAGTCCACTAAATTTTCCTCGCCTGCCGCTTCATAGGTTGGAACGTCCTTGAAGCCCTGCTTGATCTCTTCTGCAGAAAGATTGCGCACATCGCCACTAAATAGAGCTTGAGTAATTTTAATCGCCTGCTGTAAAGATGCTTCGCCATGAATTAGACGAGTCATTTCCTCGGCTAATGCTTTTTGCGCTTTCCTTAGGTGTGGTTCCTCTTGTACTGCTTTCTCTAACTGCTCAATTTCCTCATGGGAAAGGAACGTAAAGTACTTTAAATATTTTATGACATCAGCATCTGCCGTGTTAATCCAGAACTGGTAGAATTCGTACGGAGAAGTTTTTTCCGGGTCCAGCCAGACTGCTCCGCCTTCCGTTTTACCAAACTTCGTGCCGTCAGACTTTGTCACAAGAGGTATTGTTAATCCAAAAGCCTTTGAACCTTCAGGCTGCATTTTGCGAATTAACTCTAAACCCGTGGTAATATTTCCCCACTGGTCACTACCGCCAATCTGCAATTTACAATTATGGCTCTCGTATAGATGATTGAAATCCATCGCTTGCAGAATCGTATACGTGAATTCTGTAAAGGAAATACCTGTATCAAGTCTAGAAGCAATCGTGTCCTTCGCCAGCATGTAGTTAACACCAATATGTTTACCAATATCACGTAAAAACGTAACAATATCCATGGATCCGGCCCAGTCATAATTATTGACCATAACTGCGCCATTTTCACCCTCAAAATTAAAAATAGCCGCTAGCTGTTTTTGAATACCTTCAACATTTTTTTGGACAGCTTCCAGTGTTTGAAGATTACGTTCTTCGCTCTTTCCACTTGGATCACCTATTAACCCTGTAGCACCACCTACCAATACAATAGGACGATGTCCATGCTGTTGAAATCTTCTTAATGTTAAAAATGGCACCAAGTGACCAATATGCAGGCTGTCTGCTGTTGGATCTGCCCCGCAGTATAAAGAAATTTTTTCGCTGCTCATCACATTTCTCAATGCTTCTTCATCTGTTTGTTGGTAAATGAGTCCCCGCCACGCTAAATCTTGTAATAAATCCATTCCTTTTCCTCCTAATTCTCGTGAAAAATAAAAAACGCCCCTGCAAAAATGCAGGGACGCTATATGCGCGGTACCACCCAGCTTGAGGGAAATTCCCTCCTACTCGAAAAGTTAACGGTTTTTTGCCGTTCTCCGCTACTTTTATCTTCACGGTGAAAGCTCTGAGACGTAATTCATTCTTCAATATGTATCAGCTTCCACCAACCGCTGACTCTCTATAAACAGGGATTGAAAAACTACCGTTGATTCTCTTCACAGCTTTTAATATAAAATTTAACTTATAGTTTTTTTACCATAGTTTCAATCCTAATGTCAAACACGAACTGGAAAAATCAGAAAAATGTAGAACTTTGTCATTCTAAGTCCTATCTATATGCTATAATATATCTGATTTAATCCCGCATTAACGGACAGGAAAACCCCCACTCCAAGACTTAGAAGAATTGAAGTGGGATAAGTGGGGGGGGTAACTCCCCAAAAAAGCCCGAGCAATTCAACTAACCATCAGGGGGGAAGACCCCCTGATGGAAGTTTCATTTAATAAGAGGTGATTCTATGAATGAAAAACTGCAAGCGTGGATGAATAAATTAAAATCCACTGTCAACTTGCTTACCCATAAAAGAGCAGTAAAAAGCGCCAGAATTACGTATCAAGTATTTTGGAACCTTTTACTTCTGTTTTTGACTGTCGTCATTCTTGGGGGAGCTTTCGCAACTGGTGTAGGTGCTGGCTATTTTGCCTCACTTGTAAAGGACGAGCCAGTTCGCTCATACAACAGTATGAAAAAAGATATTTATAATTATACTGAAACATCGGACTTATTTTTTGCTGATAATGTTTATTTAGGAAAGCTTCGTACTGATTTAGAGCGTGAAGAGGTAAAGCTTGATGAAGTGTCTGATTATGTCATAAAAGCTGTCATTGCTACCGAAGACGAATACTTCTATGAGCATAAGGGCGTAGTACCGAAAGCTGTTTTTCGTGCTCTTTTTCAAGAGGTCACAAACTCTGCGATTCAGTCAGGCGGAAGTACCTTGACACAGCAGTTGATTAAGAACCAAATCTTAACGAATGAAGTCAGCTTTCAGCGAAAAGCAAACGAAATCTTGCTTGCACTTCGTTTAGAGAAATTCTTTACCAAGAAGGAAATTCTAGAAGCGTACTTAAACGTTTCGACCTTTGGGAGAAATTCCTCTGGAAAAAACATTGGTGGCGTTCAAGCTGCAGCCAAAGGAATCTTCGGTGTAAAAGCTAGTGAATTGACTTTACCGCAAGCTGCCTTTATTGCAGGTCTACCCCAGAGTCCCTTCGGATATACACCTTTTACACGAGAGGGTACAATCAAAAATGTTCTTGATCCGGGCCTAAATCGAATGAAGACAGTCTTAAAAAGAATGTACGATGCTGGCTATATTGACCAAAAGCAGTATGATGAAGCGTTATTATATAATATTACTCAGGATTTTATCCCTGCAGGAGATAATCCAATTGAGAAATACCCTTATTTAACCTTTGAAATCGAAGATCGTGCCATAAAGGTACTGACTAAAGTGTTAGCTGAAAAAGACGGCTACGAAGAAAAGGATTTAGAAGATGATGATGGCCTATTCTATAAGTACCGTACACTTGCTAGTCAAAACTTACGTCAACACGGCTATGAAATCCATACAACTATCGATAGAGATATTTATGATGCCATGCAGGTTGTAAAGAATAATTATTCAAATTATGGACCTGAAAAGCCACAGGAAAAAAAGGATTTTGAAACCGGTGAAACGGTCAATGTAATGGAACCTGTTGAAGTCGGGGCAATGCTCATTGAAAATAAAACAGGGAAAATTATCAGCTTTGTCGGCGGCAGAGATCATAAAAGAGAACAGTTAAATCACGCCACAAACGCAAAACGACAAAACGGTTCAACAATGAAACCGCTCCTTGTCTATGGACCGGCCATTGATTTAGGTGTAGCTTCACCTGGGACAATCTTACCGGACGTCGCCTTAAGACTTGACCCTAGCAGAAATAGACCATGGCCATACAACTATGATCTACGGTATAGCGGGTTGGTGTCAGCAAGATATGCGCTTGCTTGGTCATATAACGTTCCAGCGGTTAAACTTTATAAAGATATTGTACATCAGCGACCAGCAGCTTATCTGGAAAAAATGGGTTTTACCAGCCTCCTAAAGCCTGACTTTGAAAACCTTTCTACTTCCATTGGCTCATTGGAAGTTGGGGTGTCAATCGAAGAGAATACAAATGCATATAGTACCTTTGCAAATGGTGGAAAATTTGTTGATGCCTATATGATTGATAAAATTGTTGATAAAAAGGGCAAAATTATCTATCAGCATGAAGTGCAGCCGGTCGAGGTCTTTAAGCCGCAAACAGCTTACTTGACACTAGATATGATGCGTGATGTCCTAAGCATGGGGACCGCAAATGGGCTTGAGAGAAGATTGAAATTTAACGCTGACTGGGCTGGAAAGACAGGTACAGGTGTTGACTTTTTTGATTCCTGGTTCGTTGGAACTAATCCAAATATTACAATGGGAATTTGGACAGGGTATGATACTCCGAAATCATTGAATGCAGGATATGCTCAAAGGACTAATAACCTCTGGGCTGAGTTAGTTAATGCTGCTTATGATATTAAACCAGAATTAGTCAATCCCGCAGAATCATTCCAAATGCCTGAGGGAATTGTAAAACGTTCTTACTGTGCTGTTTCAGGTTTACTGCCTTCAAAGGCATGTTCAAATGCAGGCTTAGTTGAAAGTGATTACTTTAGTGTAAGTAATGTTCCCACCAAGTATGATGATAGTTTGATTGAAGGGAAGTATGTGCAAATTGGGGATAAAAAATATTTAGCACTTGATAGTACCCCAGCTGAATTTGCTCAACAAGGTTTAATTTTAAATCCGGACTTCATTGACAGAATGGTCGGAAAGAATTTTTCAAACACTAGTCAGCTGATTCCTAAAAAAGCACGCTGGGCTAATATTTTGGTTCCAAATGACAAGATGGTGGATAACGGAAAACGTCCGGATAGTATAAATGTGACCGTAACTGGATCAACCATCACTTGGAACCCGCCTGGTGATAATGACATTGTGGGTTACCGTGTTTATAACGGTTCAGCCAAAGTGGCAAGTATACGAACCGGTTCACCCCTCTCCTTTGCTGGTAAAACTGGTACTTTTTATGTAACTGCCGTAGATATTGCAGGAAATGAATCAGCACCATCAAATAAGGTTGAAATCGGCGGCAAAAGTGAAGATAAAGAGGAAGAAGATTCACCGTCTTCATAAGAAAGGAGGAGCATATTGGCTCCTCCTTTCTTCATTTTGTTTCACTTTTTTGATGATTTCTAATCGGGTATAAAGCTTTTTCTAAAGTGAGTAAGTTTTTCTCAGTAATTTCAGCTTTTCTTGGGATTGGTTTGTACATATCAGCTGGATCGTCCCATTCTAGGGGCAATGCAACAGGCGCTTTTTTCTGCCAGTTTTCAACCCACTCTGATGGTAAACTTCCATATGCATTTGAATTTTTAGTCATTTCAAGCCAAATGAGAGACCAAGCTCTGGGAACCACCCGCCATATATCATAGCCGCCTCCCCCTACTGCAATCCATCTGCCCCCACAATATTTGTGAGCGATTTCATGAGCAAGCTTGGGAATTTCGCGATATATGTTCATTGTTGCCGATAAGTGTGTTAAAGGATCATAATAATGGGAATCTGCTCCATTTTGAGTGAGAATCACATCCGGTTTAAAAAACTCAGCAATTTCCCGTAATGACGTTGAATAGGCATTTAACCATGATTCATCCTCTGTAAAAGCGTCCACTGGAATATTAAATGAATAACCGTATCCTTTTCCCTGTCCCCGTTCATTAACATTACCGGTACCAGGAAATAAATAACGCCCTGTTTCATGAATCGAAAGGGTACAAACTGTCGGGTCATCATAAAATGACCATTGCACTCCATCCCCATGATGAGCATCTGTATCAACATATAGGACACGTGCATTGTATTTCTGTTGTAGATATTTAATCGCTACGGAGCTGTCATTATATATGCAAAATCCAGATGCTTTTCCCCGAAAACCATGGTGGAGACCTCCCCCAAGATGAAGCGCATGCAGTGCCTGTCCTGTCATAACCTGATCGACTGCCGTTAATGTTCCACCCACCAATAGGGAGCTTGCCTCATGCATATTAGGAAATATCGGTGTATCTTCAGTGCCCAGGCCATAGTTTTCAGCAATTTCCTTTGGAAGCTGTCCCTGCCCTGCCATCCTGACAGCATCTACGAAACTTGGGTCATGTATAAGACATAATTCTTCGTCTGTTGCCATTCTCGGTGAAATGATCTGGTTATCTTCCAAAGCATTTAATTTTTGCAGTAAATCTAACGTTAACTTTAACCTAAATTGGTTAAAAGGATGATGACTGCTGAATTTATAGTTCAGCAATTCCTCTGAGAAAATAAACGAACTCCGATCCTTCATAGTGAAACACCCGGCATATTTGGCCATAATACGTGATAGCCTGCTTGTTTTAGGTCTTGGATTAACAAGGTTGGATTCATTGTTTGGACCCTAATGACTAATATCTTAAATGAATTATCTGTTTTATCTGGATAAACTAAAACACTCAATATATTGGCTTTTCTCGCTTTAATAATGCTAGTAATCTCACTAAGCTTCCCTGCTAGATTAGGGACCCTGATTTCAATTTGAGAACCTGGCTGGTGTGCACCAGTTAATTCAACTAAGGTACTTAGCATATCCGTTTCGGTAACAATTCCAACAAGTTTGTGGTTATTAGTGATTGGAATGCAGCCGATTTTATGTTCATAAAAAACTGCGGCAATTTCTTCAACAAAATCAAGGGGATGTCCGGTAATGACATCCTTTTTCATAATAGAGTCCACAGGTCTTTGTAAATCCTCTAGATGTTCATCTGCACGGAAAATAGATGGAGCTGCATCCCTGATATCAGAAAGGGTTACAATCCCAACTAATTGTTTGTCAGTATTGACGACAGGGATGTGGCGAATCTTCTTTGATTCCATCACCTGCATGGCATGCATAATGGTATCTGTCGGTAAAATAGTTATAACTTCTTTTATCATAATCTCTTCTACGATCATTAGAAATCCCCCTCAATTAACCGAAATGCCAGGTGAAGCCGCTTCTTAATACATAAAACGATTCATGAACCGGAGCCGGTCAAACTGTTGAACAGTTTCCATATCGACCCTCTTACCAACTCTTGCCATTAAGCAATTCGCGGGATGAGAGCAAATTTCAGGTTCATCCGTTGCATACCATTCAAGGCCGCCTGCATTCATCATTTTTTCCATTATCTTCCGATATTCCCAGACATTCAAACCAGTTCCTTTTAGATCCCAATGCCAATAATACTCAGTTGTAATGATTAAATAATCCTCCATAGCATCATCCATCATTGACACCCTTAAAAGATTTTTCCCGACTGCACAACCTCTAAATTTGGGGATGACTTCAATTGCCCCGAGTTCTATTAAATTATCAATCTTACCTTCTGACCACCGCTCGAGGGGGTCTGGATAAAGATAGGTAACATATCCAACGATTGTATGGTGGTCTCTTGCGATAATAATTCTGCCCTCTTCAAGTTTAGCAATACCGACTAGAGCTTGATGCTGCTGAGCGGGTGGACGAAACGCTATAAGGTGTTCATGAAATTCATAGCCTGCCAATTTATCCGAATGAATAGGTCCTTCAATAATTAAGGTTCCATGTGGAGTTTTAAGTTCCTTTGCATTGTAGGTTTTTTTATGTTCCATTCCTTCACCACCTTGAAAATATTCTTCAATAATACCTTCTATTATACATAAATTTTATAGATTTATAGGCACTTCACAAAATTTTCTGTTTAATCAAAAAAGGAGATTTTGGTAAATAAAAATAAAATATTATTTTAAAAATTGAGAATACTCACTATTTGTACTATAATTATTTCATATTACGCAAGAGGGGGAATTGGAATGAAAGTGGAGACTCTGCCAGTTATGCAAGGGGAGCATAATTTAAGAAGCTATGAAGAAACATATAAGAATTTCGACTGGAAAGAAACAGAAAAAGAATTCACATGGCATGAGACTGGTCTTGTAAATATGGCGTATGAGGCGATTGACCGTCATGCTAATACCTTCCGCAAAAATAAGGTTGCATTATACTACAGAGACAACTCAAGAAATGAAAAGTTCACATTCAAAGAAATGAAAGAGCTTTCAAACAAGGCTGGAAATGTTTTGAGATCCTATGGTGACGTTGAGAAGGGCGACCGCGTATTTATTTTTATGCCTCGATCTCCGGAATTATATTTCTCTGTACTCGGTGCAATTAAGCTCGGTGCCATTGTTGGTCCGTTGTTTGAGGCCTTTATGGAGGGCGCAGTTAGAGATCGATTACAAGACAGTGAAGCTAAAGTTCTGATTACAACTCCTGATTTATTAGAGCGTGTGCCTGTAGGCGATCTCCCAGCACTGAAGCATATTTTCCTTGTAGGTGAAAATATTGATGAACAAGGGCCGTATTTAGACTTTAAGAAGAAATTCGAAGAAGCAAGCTCTGATCTAAGAATCGAGTGGGTTGATCGGAAAGACGGTCTCATCCTTCACTACACTTCTGGATCGACAGGCAAACCAAAAGGAGTATTGCATGTACATAATGCAATGATTCAGCACTATCAAACTGCTAAATGGGTTCTTGACCTGAAAGAAGATGATGTATATTGGTGTACAGCTGACCCAGGCTGGGTTACTGGTACATCGTATGGAATCTTTGGCCCTTGGTTAACAGGAACCTCTAATGTGATTGTTGGAGGCCGATTCAGCCCTGATAATTGGTATAAAATGATTGAAGATTTCGGTGTGACTGTGTGGTATAGTGCTCCAACTGCCTTCCGAATGCTGATGGGAGCAGGCGATGAAATCGTTAAGAAGTATAATTTAAGCAGTCTCCGTCATGTTTTAAGTGTTGGTGAACCCTTAAATCCTGAAGTGGTAAAGTGGGGAGCAAAGGTCTTTAACAAACGAATTCATGATAACTGGTGGATGACGGAAACTGGTGCACAGCTAATTAGTAATTACCCTTGTATGGAAATTAAACCTGGTTCTATGGGTAAACCAATCCCTGGAGTGGTCGCTGCCATTGTAGATGATCAGGGAAATGAACTTCCTCCGTACCGCATGGGGAATCTGGCGATTAAAAAAGGCTGGCCATCTATGATGCATACCATTTGGAATAATCCAGAGAAGTATGATTCATACTTTATGCCAAGCGGCTGGTACTTCTCAGGCGATTCTGCCTATATGGATGAAGATGGTTACTTCTGGTTCCAAGGAAGGGTCGATGATGTTATTATGACCTCCGGCGAACGCGTTGGCCCATTTGAAGTGGAAAGTAAGCTTGTAGAGCACCCTGCAATTGCAGAGGCAGGCGTAATTGGGAAGCCTGATCCTGTTCGCGGTGAAATTATTAAAGCCTTCGTAGCATTAAGGGACGGATTTGAGGCTACTGATGAGCTGAAAGAGGAAATAAGGCTTTTCGTTAAAAGAGGTCTAGCTGCTCATGCTGCTCCTAGAGAAATTGAGTTCCGCGAAAAGCTTCCAAAGACCAGAAGCGGTAAAATTATGAGACGTGTCCTAAAAGCTTGGGAACTTGATTTACCCACTGGCGACCTTTCCACGATGGAAGACTAAAGAACGCAAGCGGCTTGATCAGCCACGACAAGCATAAGACGCTCCTGAACCTGAAGGCGTTCTTTGCCTTCAATTCAGGAGTGGCTGTAGACCATAGAGGGGCTAGGCGCTGGAGCTGGATGCAGAGAACGTTATCCACATCCTGAACCTTTTATAATTTCTAGACAAAAAAAACAGTGTCAGGATACTCGGTATACTGACACTGTTTTTTTATATTTTTATTTTGTTGATTTACGATGCTCGATTCGATGTGGAAGAACGACGATTTGTTCCTCAACCTCTTCCTTATTCATTAACTTTGTTAATAAACGCATGGCAACGGCACCTAAGTCATATAAAGGCTGAACGATGGTTGTCAGCTGCGGACGCACCATAAGTGACAGTCTTGTATTATCGGAGGTAATCACTTCAAAGTCTTCAGGGATACTAAATCCTTTATCCTGTGCACCATGAATAACACCAAGTGCCATTTCATCAGAACCAACTAAGATAGCAGTCGGCTTTTGGTCTGCCTCCACTAATTTCTCAAATGCTTCAAGCCCAGAATCATAAGTGTAATCCCCTTCAATGACAAGCTCGTCATTAAATGGAATTCCTGCTTTCTCTAGCGCGATTTTATAGCCTTTTAGTTTCCTCTCGACATTTCTTGGCTCATGAAGAGGCCCAATAACAAAAGCAATTTGTTTGTGACCGTTTGTTACAAATTCAGAAACTGAGTCAAAAACGGCTTTTTCATAGTCGATATTGACTGAAGGAATTTTTCCTGATTCTTCAATAGATCCCGCTAGAACGATTGGGACTGGAGACTTTTCGAATTCTACCACGTGTTCTTGAGTGATATTTCCACCCATAAACACGATCCCATCTACTTGTTTACCTAACATGGTGTTAAGTAAATGTAACTCTTTGTCCAGGTTTTGGTCAGAGTTGCTTAGGATGATATTGTATTTATACATCGTTGCGATATCTTCAATTCCACGAGCTAATTCCGCAAAAAAGATGTTAGAGATATCAGGGATAATAACCCCAACAGTAGTTGTCTTTTTACTTGCCAATCCTCTTGCTACTGCATTCGGACGGTACCCAAGTCTTTCAATGACTTCTAAAACTTTCTTTCGAGTTACCGGCTTTACATTTGGATTTCCATTTACTACACGTGAAACAGTTGCCATTGAAACATTTGCTTCGCGGGCAACATCATAAATAGTTATATTCACGTTTAACACTCTCCTTAACACGTACGTTATTTTCTTTATTTTATAACTTATTCATTAATACTAGTCATTTTTCTTTTATATTGATTGTGAGATAGTAAACAATCTTTATCATATGTATTTAATAATACGATAATAAAATTAATGCCGCAATTGAATTTGTCCTCATTTTCACTATATTTTCATTAAATATTTTTAAGGAGGTAGATTTTGGCGAAATTTACTCCCTTCTCACCAGTTTGGCCAAAATACTTTGGCTGTAATTAAAGTTTGCTGTTGATTTGTGCTCCAGGTACTTCGCTTTCCGCAGGAAGTCCGGAGCCTCCTCGGCGCTAAGCGGAGGGCACTGAAAAAGTCCTTTGTTTTGAGGCAGTTGAAGGTTGATTTTATCAACCCTTCAACTGCTTTTTATTTTATAATTAAGGTAACAAGACTTTAAAGGTGGTACCGAAATGATTTCCTTTCAAGATTCATTCAATCTTAGCCCATATATAGGAATTTATGATCTCATTGTTCCAAAAGATAATATGCTTCGCCAAATTAAAGAACTAGTCGACTTTTCATTCATAATTGAAGAATTAAAAGATAAATATTGTCTGGATAACGGTCGCAATGCCGTGCCACCAATTCGCG
>NZ_MSLS01000001.1 GCF_001940785.1 Bacillus sp. MRMR6 | reverse complement strand
CCATAACAATCAAGTCTACTGAGCATCTAGACCAGGAAGCATTTCAAGAAACGGAAAGATTTAAAACCCTGGCAAAAAACCGCTATAAAATTGAAGCAAAAAATAGTGAACTCAAGCATGGGCACGGTTTTGAAACAGCCAAATCCTCGGGTTTATTTGGTATGGAAATTCAAGGAGCCACAACCATATTCGCTGTCAATCTCAAACGGATAATAAAACTTCTTAATGAAAAAGAATAGGAAATAGGCAGAGGTATAAGCAACTTYCCTTCGAATTTCGGTAGGAAGTTGCTTTTTTTTGTCTTTTTTCATCCATAATGTCTTTTCCTTATTTATAAAATATAAAAAACGGAAGTTCTTCAGTGCCCTCGCTTCGCGCCTGCGGGGTCTCACCCTGACCTGCTAGTCCCGCAGGAGTCTCGTGCCTTCCGTGCAAATCAACAGGTTTATAAAACCACAATACCCTTTAACACCGCCTATTGAAAATTAAAAAACAGACCAAACCTGGTCTGTTTTTCATTAATTGGCAATGACAACTTTAATATTTTTCTCTTCAAGACTATTTATTGTCTGTGCATCAATATCTGAGTCCGTAATAATGGCTTCAATAGCTGCAAGTGAGGCAATTTGGGAAAAAGCTCTGGTTCCGAATTTACTAGAATCAACCATTAAGATGGTTTCATCAGCAATTTCCATCATTTGTTTTTTTACTAATGCTTGAGACTCGTTAAAGTCGCTAAGCCCTCTTTCCAGGTGGACACCTTTACAAGAGAGAAATGCCTTGTTTACGTGATACATACTAAGCGAACGTTCCGCTAGTGGACCAACAAAAGATAGTGATTGTGACAGGAGTGTACCGCCGGTTGAGATCACTTTGATTTGTTCCTTTTTACTCAGTTCGATCGCAACTTTTATTGAGTTGGTGAGTACCGTCAAAGGCATATCAGGCAGTTCCATTGCTACATACCATGCCGTTGTACTGGCATCTAGAAGGATTTGATCTCCCGGTTCAATTGTACTAACTGCAGCAGCAGCAATAGCCTTCTTTTCAGCAGCATTTGTCACTTCACGTTCTAGATAGGACGTTTCTGAATCATTCTTTTCAATACTAACTGCCCCACCATGACTCCGCATTAAGAGGTTTTCCTTTTCAAGCTTTTCAAGATCACGGCGAATCGTTTCTTCCGTTACTGAAAAGATCTTACTCAATTCAGTAACCCGCACACTTAATCTCTCATTAACCAATTCCACAATTTTCCTCTGTCTTTCGGCTACCAGCACACCTCTGCACCCTTCCTTATTATAAATCATTTTTGTTTTATGTTGTTTTATTTTTATTTATGTTTTATTTTCTCTTTTAATATATCATATTGCTTGAAAAACAAAAAGACAGACCTTAAAAAATGGCCCGCCTTTTTGTTATTGGCTGTGTTAATGTATAGTGTTGATGTTTGCGAAATCAACAGTCATCTTTAACAAAGCCTTATTATTAACGCTTAGATAATACCTCTTTTTCATAGCCTTTTACGTCTTCTAACCATGATTCTCTTACTGGTACTCCCATTTTTTCACAGTAGTAATCCCACACGGCGCCAAATGGATAGGTTTTGAATTCTTCCATTAATGCCAATCTTTCTGTGAAGTTTCCTTCTTCTTGAAGCTGCTTTAAATAATCATTCGGTGTTAACATCGCATAGAGCAGTGCCTTGACCATGTTACGGGTCCCGATGGTCCAAGCTGCCACACGGTTGATGCTGGCATCAAAGAAATCAAGGCCGATGATGACGCGGTCTAATGCATCATTGCGAACAATTTCATAGGCAATTTCTTTTAATTCATCATCAAGGATTACGACGTGGTCGCTATCCCAGCGCACTGGTCTTGAAACGTGCAACGCTACCTTCTCACTGAATAGAAGCATAGAAGAAATCTTGTTTGAAACCATTTCTGTTGGGTGATAATGACCTGTATCTAGTAAACATAATTTATTATTTTTCGCTGCATAGTTTAGATAAAATTCATGTGAACCCACTACATATGCTTCAGAGCCGATACCAAACAATTTACTTTCAACAGCATCTAAATTATACTTTTCGTCTACTTCTACAGCAAAAATCTTATCTAATGACTCTTTTAGTCTTTTTCTTGGTGTAAGGCGGTCACTTGGAATATCCTTATATCCATCTGGAATCCAAATATTTGTTAAGGCCGCTGTACCAAGCTCCTTACCGAAATACTCACCAATTTTACGGCTGCCGATACAGTGGTTGATCCAAAACTCACGAATTTCCTCGTTTGGATGTGATAGTGTTAAGCCATCATCTGCCTTAGGATGGGAGAATAATGTTGGGTTATAGTCAAGACCAAGTCCTCTTTCTTTTGCCCAGTTTACCCAGTTTTCAAAATGCTTTGGCTCGAGCTGGTCTCTTTCTACTACTTCACCATTTGTTTCTGCATAAATTGCATGCAAATTGACGCGGTGCTTTCCTGGGATTAACGAAAGAGCTTTGTCTAAGTCACTTCTTAACTCTTCTGGTGTAGTTGCTTTACCAGGGTAATTTCCTGTTACATCGATCCCGCCGGATAATTCATTTTGATTTACTTCAAATCCAGCGACATCATCACCTTGCCAGCAATGAATGGAAATCGGAACGGCTTTTAGCTTTTCAATCACTTCATCTACATTTACTCCCCATTTTGCATAGGCTTGTTTTGCAAGTTCAAAGTTTTCATTAATTGACATCATTGATCTTCCTCTCTGTACTCAGTTTGTCACTGTTGTTGTTGGCATATATTTTTTAACTTCAAATGAGTTTTTGATGATCGAACGAGCTTCCTTAATACCATTCATCTCACCTAGTGAAATGAGCTGAGCTACGATATTACCAATTGCGGTTGCCTCCACTGGTCCAGCGTAAACCTCTTTATGGGTTACATCAGCGATCAGTTGATTAAGCAATTCATTTTGACAGCCGCCGCCGATGACGTTAATTTTGCTGAATGATTTTTCAAAAATCTCCTCAATTTCTTCAACCGCTGTTTGGTAGCAGGCTGCTAAACTATCAAACACACATTTAGCGACTTCTCCAGGAGTACTTGGAATGGGCTGCCCTGTTTGGACGCAAGAATTCATGATTTCCTGGATCATATTATCTGGTTTTAAGAAACAGTCTTCATTTACATTGACGATTGCTTTATAGTCTTTTGCCTCACGTGCTAAATCAACAAGCTCAGCGAATGTATATTCGTCAAGGTAATTTCGTTTCACTTCCTGGATCATCCAAAGCCCCATTATATTTTTTAGGAACCGATATTGGTAATCCATGCCGCCTTCATTGGTAAAGTTGTAATCAAGTGCCTTCGTAATACAAATTGGAAAATAGTTTTCCACACCCATTAACGACCAAGTTCCAGAACTGATATAGATCGAATCATCCTGCTCCGGCACCGATAGAACAGCTGAACCCGTATCATGGGTGGCGGGAAGAATCACGTCCATATCAAAGCCAATCTCTGACACGATTTCTGATGACAAATTACCAAGAGAGGTCTTTGGCATGTGAATCTCTTGGAACATTTCCTTATTAATGCCTAATACGTTTAATATTTGGTGGTCCCATTTTTTTGTAAATGCATTCACCAATTGTGTTGAGGTTGCATTGGTATATTCATTTGCTTTTTTACCTGTTAACAGGAAATTTAGATAGTCAGGAATCATTAAAAATGATTTAGCCTTTTCTAGGATTTCAGGCTGACTCTTTTTCAATGAATATAACTGATAGATGGTATTGAATTTTTGAAACTGGATTCCGGTTTCTAAATAAAGTCTCTCTTTTGAGAAGAGTTCAAAGACTTCTTCCATCATGCCATCTGTTCGAGGGTCCCGGTAAGAAACGGCATGGGTTAATGGCTGATCGTTTTCATCTAGTAACACAAAATCTACTGCCCAAGTGTCAATTCCAATGCTGTCTGGCTTGATTCCCATTTCATTGCACTTTTTCAACCCATTTATGATTTCTTGAAAAAGCTTATCAACTTCCCAGCAAAAAGATTCGCCCTTTTGCACAATTTTGTTTTCAAAACGATGAATTTCTTTCAGCTGCATTTCGTTATTCTCAAGGTATCCTAAAATAAGTCTGCCGCTTGAGGCGCCAATATCGACTGCAATACTATACTTTATCATTAACATCACCTTCCGGTTGCAAACGCTTACTGATACCTCTATTCTACTAGAATAATAGAAAATTCATATATCGTAATTCGGTTAATTTATTGTCCTTATTTGCAAAAAAGAACAACCTCAATTTATAGGTTGCTCTCGGAATTTTTTTGGAGTGAGTCCATATTTATTTTTAAAGATCTTATAAAAATAACTGATGTTATCGTAACCAACTAGTTCTGCGATTTCGGTTATTGGTATTGTAGTACCTTCTAATAAGTGCTTTGCCTTATTTAACCGTTTTTCTTGCAATAGTTCTTTAAATGTATATTTTGTAGCATTTTTTATATTCTTGCTTAAAGCATAGTGCGGCTGGTTTAATTTCTCTGCTAGCTCATAAAGGGAAGCATTCTGATATTGTAGTTCAATATATTTCATAGCCTCGACCATTATATAGTGGTTTGCTGGACTTTGTTCATTTGGCTTAAGATGATCCGAATTCTTGATCAACTCAATCATAAGTAATCCCATATAAAGTTTAATGGTCGAATCAGATAGTAATGATGGATTCATTATCTCCTCCATCATTTTATTAATTAATTCTTGAATTTGAGCGACTTCCGAAACAGCATAATAAAGATACTGTCCATTTTGCGTGTGATTATAAAGACTATTTATGATAAAGTTGCTAATTAAGTTGTCAGAAGACAGGTAGGAAAAGATGAACTCAAAGAATTGCGGCTGAATGATAAAGTTAATAACAATGTCCTCTTTTGCACACGCCTCAATTTCATGTTCAATATGCTGGTTTAAAAATAATAGTTCCCCTTTTTTGAGGCATATTTCTTCATTCCCCACTCTTTGCTTTAACTGACCGTTTAACACATAATTAATTTCTATATAATTATGACGATGCTTTGGAAAATTGATAAAACGGGTATGTTTCCTGAGCATAATCATTTTATCTTTACTTAGAAATTTTTCACTTTCGATAACAAAGACAGCTTGACTTGTATATATATCCTTTTTGATCTCCGTTTTTTGTTGAAGAATGGCCTGCTCCTCATCTGTAATTTTCAATAATTCGTCTAGCAGATTGGCTTTCATTTATTCACCCCGACAGGTTCTAGTTATATAAGTATATTTATTTTAACTTAATATAGGAAAAATTAGAATGCGAAAAAGCCTGTCATTCCACCATGACAGGCTTAACATTAATTTACTAAAACTGCTTCCCATTCAAGCTTATTTATTTCTTCAATAATAGCCACCACTTTTTCCTCAGTAAGGTTGGCCTCTCCATTTTCAGCCAATTCCTTCAAACTTCTTGCCTTTGTTGAAAAAATTGCAGGTGGTTTTGTAATACCCGGTGCAACTCTCTCTAGTATCTCAACGGCTTCTTTGTAGTCAAGATAATCAATTAGCTTCGTATCCACAGTAAAGCTTGGCCTTAATCCGCGCTCGTTACGATATTTAAAGTGGTAAGAGCCAGAACCTACATTTAGTTTTACACCTGCTGAAGTTTCCTGATAAGAGTGAATGTCACCTAAAGCTAATGGCTGGTTACCTTCATGAACATCGGAAAGTTTTGCTTGTGGTAAAAGAACTTCTGCTGTTGTATTAGCAGGAATCTTGATTTCAAGTTCTACCTCTTCCTCTGTAAGATGCCAGGAAGATAGTATTTGCCCGTACATCGATTCATGGACTGCTTTTGCAGAAGTTAATGAAATCCCTGCAAACTTCGGTTCGATTTTGATTTTCTTATAGGCAGGGCTGCTGGCATCCATATCCAAGCCTGCAATCACTTTGTACATCCAATTTCCAATCGACCCATATGCATAATGGTTAAAGGAATTCATTTGGTCACTCCAGAACGAACCATCTGGCTTAATGCTATCCCAATGCTCCCAAACGGTAGTAGCACCTTTTTTAATTTGGTAGAGCCAGGATGGGTAATCATCTTTCATAAGTAATTTGACGGCTGTTTCATGATAACCGCCTTTTGAAAGAGCAAAACAAATATATGGTGTCCCCACAAAACCTGTATTTAAATGATAATCATTTTGAATAATCAGCTCGTTAAGCTCATAAGCTGTCCGTTCCTTTGCTTTCCCCTCCACCATATCAAACATTAAGGTAATGATATGAGCAGTTTGTGTTGGGGATACCAATCTGCCTGATGGAGAAACAAATTCTTGGTTAAATTGCTCGATAATCTTATTCAGTAAATCACTATATTCCTCGACCTCTTCTGTTTTTCCAAGCACCTCTGCCGCATCTCTTAGAATTCTAGTGGAATAGGCATAAAAGACCGTAGCGATAAAATCTTTTGGTGTGGCGCCAACAAAGCTGTTTTCTTTGGCATCTAGGGCTAACCAATCACCGAAGTGAAAGCCTGTGTTCCATAGGTATTCATCTTTACCCTGTCTACGGATGTACTCCACCCATGCTCTCATGCTGTCATATTGTTCTGCTAGCAAACGCCTATCAGCATATGTCTGATATACCGTCCATGGAATAATCGTTGCTGCATCTCCCCAAGCAGCGGAGCCCTTTCCACCCTCCACATTTGGAATAACAAATGGCACATTCCCGTCTGGTAGCTGATCGGCTTTTAAATCCCTTAGCCACTTTGTAAAAAATGGCCCACCATGGTAATTAAACAGTGCTGTTTGAACAAAGACCTGAGCATCCGCTGTCCATCCCAGTCTTTCGCTCCGTTGCGGGCAGTCAGTCGGTACATCGAGGAAATTCCCTCTTTGCCCCCAAACAATATTCTGCTGCAGCCGGTTAATCAAAGGATTTGAGCACTCAAATTCACCTGCCTGCTCCATATCAGAATGGATGACTTCACCGATAAAGTGATCAAGCGGCAGTCCGTTTTCCTGCCCTGGGTATCCTTCAACCTTCACATAACGGAAACCTTGGAAGGTAAAATGCGGGGCAAAGGTTTCTGTCCCTGCTCCTTTGGTGATATATTCCACCTTCTGCTGAGCAAATTTAAGGTTACCAAAGTAAATATTCCCGTCCTTATCCAACACCTCGGCATGTTTTAGGAAAATTCGCGTTCCCTCAGGAGCGCTTACTTTGAAGCGGATTCGACCAACCATGTTTTGCCCCATATCTAAGACAGTATCACCAGCAGGTGTTACAAAAGCTTCAACTGGTTTCAGCACCTCCGTTACTCGGACAGGAACATTTTCTTGTGCCACTAATTCAGTGAACGGCATTTCTTGAACTATGGTTTCTGCCCAGTCCTGGTCATTAAAGGCAGACTTACTCCAGCCCGCTTGTTCCAGCCTGGCATCGTAGGTTTCCCCATGATAAATTTCAGAAAATACAATCGGGCCTGTTGAAGCTTTCCATGTTGAGTCCGTTACAATTACTTGCTCAGAACCGTCGTTATAGGTTACATGCAGTTGAAAATAAGCTGCGCGCTTTTCTCCATAAATATTTCGATTGTTTTCCCTGACAAGATTTCCTTTATACCAGCCGTCTGCTAACATAATACCGATCGCATTAGCACCAGCCTGCATTTCCTCTGTTACATCGTACGTTTGATACTGCAGTCGTTTATGATAACTAGTCCATCCTGGTGCAAGAAGGTCATCTCCGACCCGCTCACCATTTAGGTATAATTCATATAAGCCAACACCAGTGCCATAAATACGAGCGGAAGTAATGCCACTCTTAAGAGTAAATTCTTTTCTTAATAGAAAAGCTGGTTCAAAAAGAGGATCAAGCGTTTTAGAATCCGGAGTAATCCATGCTGCTTTCCATTCTTCTTTAGCTAACAATGCCGTTTCCCACCAACCGGTATCACTCCAATTAGCTTCACGTTTATAATTATCCCAAATTTTTACGCGGTAATAATATCTTATTCGTGAGTGGACATTTGGACCCTCATATTCAATATGGATCGATTCAGCTGATTCGACTTTCCCTGTGTCCCATATTAGATCACAGAATTCATCATCATTTGCTACTTGGATCTGATACGCCTTCTGCATGGTTCCCCGTCGGTCGGATTGGATTTTCCAGCTAATTCGAGGTCTTTTTATATCAATGCCTAGTGGATTTTTTTTATACTCACATGTTAATTCGTCTACTATTAGCTTCATTTTTCTCTCCCAGCAATTCTTGATTTAAACGATCATTCCAATTAAGCTGTTCGTTTGTGAAATACTTCCTAAATATCTTCCGCTTTCTTTTACCTTCCGTTCCTGCGTTGAGCGGTCCACTTCAATGAGACCAAATCTCATCGAATAGCCGGATTGCCATTCAAAATTATCAAAAGTGGTCCAGTGAAGGTATCCTTTGATGTCAAATCCTTCGTCTAAGCACGCATGAACACCTTCTAATGCCTTACGGATAAATTCTACGCGCCGCTCATCATCATTTGTTGCGATACCGTGTTCCGTAATAATAATTGGAATGGATAGATCCTTAGAAACCTTGCGAATGACATTACTAAGTGCTTCTGGATAAAATTCATACCCCATTTGGGTAAGCTCTGCATGTTCAGTTGGCTTCACTTGCCCTTCAGGCCCATACACTTCTCTCGTGTAATTTTGAAGCCCGAAAAAGTCATCCCCTTCAACCATATCTAAATATTGTCTAAAATAACTTTGCCATTTTTGAACTGCCAGCTCCTCACCGCCAGGGATGGACTGTATATCTGAAAGGGCCATTGATAACCCGACTTTCGTTTTTGGCTGAACCCGCTTAATTGCCTCACGGGCCTTCCTATGAGTTTCTTTCAGAATCTTAATCGATGACTCATCAGAAATCATATGGAAGGTAAAGTAATTTTCAATTGTTGTTCCGCACAATTTTGCCGCTGATTCTCTCCATTTAGGGGCCGTCCAGGCATCTCTGTCTATGCCAACAGGCGGGATAAATCCAATTCTTGAAAAAATCTCACGTAACATGACAGGCAGGTTAATCTCGTTCATAGTCAGTACATAAGGAATTAAATGTCCGATTTCATTGAAAACTACTTCACAATATTTTGCAAATCGATCGGGAACCTCTGGGCTTGCCCAGCCTCCTAATCTCATTAACCACTTTGGAGAAGAAAAGTGATGCATCGCTACCATCGGTGTAATACCGTGTTTGTAGCATGTTTCGAGAACATCCCGATAATGTTCAATCGCCGACCGTGAGTACTGTCCTGGTTCTGGTTCTACCCTGGACCACTCAATAGAGAATCGGTATGCCTTTAAACCTAGGCTGGCCATTAGGGCTATATCTTCCCGGTATAGGCGATAATGGTCTATCGTATCACCTGATTTGTCCTTATATGGTGAGCCCTCCGCATGCTCTTCTGCCCAGAAATCGCTGTTAACATTATTTCCTTCCACTTGATAGGCTGCTGTAGTCGAACCCCAAAGAAAATCTGGTGTAAAGGTAAACTTCATTTTTAACACTCCTCGTTGCTATTCTTTTTTCTATTCTCATTGTAGCAAGCGTTTCCAGAAGGTTTAATAGTAAAAGCAAAGAAGTTTATTGCTCGAATCAAAGATTTGATATACATAAAAAAGAACCCTCCGCTAAGAAGGTTAATCTTGATTTTCCCTGTATGCTTTTGGTGTTTGATCAAACACTTCATTAAATTTTTTGTAAAAGAAAGATACACTCGAGTAGCCAACTTCTTCTGCAATATCAGGTATCGGCAAGTCTGTGTTTGATAAGTACTGTGCCGCTTTATTTAATCGCTGAATTTGTAGCAGCTCTTTAAACGATTTTCCTGTCGCTTTTTTAAGGACAGCGGATATATAGTTTGGATGATACCTGAAATAAGCAGCCATTTCGGTTAAGCTGCATTCCTTATAATGGTCTTCAATATACTTAAGAAAATCGAAGACCATCATACCATTTTGTGTCGTATGATCATGGTGTGAGGTCTTCCTGTTACTGTGCCTGATTAACTCTGTTAAAAGAATGAAAAGATAAGCGTTAATCATATCATTCGAACAAAAGTCCTTATCAAAATACTCGCACATGATTTGGTCCATAATTCCCACAACATTGGAGCGGCTTTCTAAAGGAAAAGAAAGATAATTGTTCGCATTTCGCTTGTTAATAAGTGATTCGATTAAAAATTGAGAGATAATGCTCTTATTGGTAAACCGACTGAGAAAGCCTGATGACAGGAAATCCTGCTTGAGCTTGATATCGATAACAATATCAGTAGCTGAAATATCCTTTACAGTGTGAGGAATGTTTTTGTCAATAATGATAATCCCGCCCTCTGTAAGGGGGATTTCACGCTTCTCAATATCAACAGTACATTCTCCCTGATAGACGTAGATCATTTCAATATAATGATGGATATGCATGGGCACAAAAGCGGTAGGAAGCTGCTGCCAGATAACAATACTATCTTCAACAGGATTAATCGAGGAATCAAAACTTAGATTGAAGAGGTAAACTTCCTGACCATTTACTTCAATTGTTTTTGGATGATAAAGTTCTTTTATTACATTCCAATCAGGTGCTTCATTTGTGTTGTTATTTATTAGAAAACTTCGTAATTCAAGACGATTCATATAGGTTCCTCTATCTATCATTTAGGTACGGTAATTTTTTATATACTATACCATATTACTTGACCTTTTTGATTTGAAATTAACTACCATTTTAACTAAAGAAATAAACGCCTGAATTCGATTCAGGCGTTTAGGGAACTCGTATTAATTGTTCTGGCTTAGGAGTTCATATACTTCATTATCTAATTTCTTAGCTAGGTCTGCATTGTATGTTTTTTCATATTCAGGTTCAACGGTAACTTTTCCTCCGTAAAACATAACATTCTCCACTGCTTCAACCTCGATCGTCACTACACAGTATTTCATCGTCCTTTCAATTACCTCTGAAACAGTCGCAGTACCTCGTGCCTCAAAGCAGCTCCCAGCTCCAATGATGCCTAGTAGAACATTTGGGTTGTTTTGAATGTTCTCAATGCTTGATGCTTTATGGCCAAGTGCTATTTTAATTTGTTTCCCGTCTGGCTTTGCCAACACCCAAGATACAACGCTTAATTGAGGTAATTTTGTTTTTGCGTCAATTGTGATGAGTGAAACCATTTTTTCTCCCTCTAAGGAAGATACTAGTTCCGAAGTTAAATGATCTACTGTTTTTGTCATCATCATCACCCTTTCTTAATATACTTCTTTCACTGGAATTCCAAGCTCTATCTTACCATAGATTTCTCCAACCCAATCGAAATTGAATGCTGTATGCTGGGCTCCGGCATGAATATCCCGCCAAAACTGTTGAAGTGGGTGGTTCTCTGCAGTAGCGGCAGCACCGCTTTTCGTATAAATTGTTTCCATTATCTCCGCACACATTTCTGCACAGTAGGCATAGTTACAACGTAAACGTACTCGTTCTTGAAAATCAAGCACTCTACCCGATTCCACAAGCTCCAAGGATTGGTGAAGAAGAGCGTCCACTGCCTCAATTTTCGCCGCCGTCTTGGCTAGCCTGATTTGTTGATGTGATAAATTGGCCACAAGCTCTCCTGTTCTCGATCTATTTTTTCCGATCACTCGGTCACGCCAAATGGCAAAGGCACCCTTGGTCGCTCCAAGAATAACGGACAATAAAGTAACAGGCATGACCGCAGATAATTGGATACGGTAAAGTGGTGCGGTATTAAGGTCCATGCCAGGAGATTTACCGTAAAGATTCCACGGCTCTAACTCCATGGTTCGGTAATCAGGCACAAATACGTCAGTTAACTCTAATAGATTGCTGCCGGTTCCTTTCATTCCAATCACATGCCAAATATCAATCACGTTTAAATCACTTTTTGGAACGAGGTAATATAAAACCTTTTTTCCATCTTCGGTTGGAGCTTCAGCACTAATCATCACCCAGTCACAGTGATTGATGCCAGATGAAAACCCCCATTTACCAGTCAGTCGATAACCGCCATTTACACGTTCGATTTTCGAATCCGTACTTGGGTTAATCGAGGTCGCCAAGCATGCATCAGGATTCTCTTTCCATACATCTTCTTGTGCTTTATTCGGGAAAAACGCAAGCATCCAGCTGTGCAGCAATAACAGTGAGTAGCACCAACCAGCAGATGCATCTCCCTTTGATACTTCAATTGCTGTATCCGCTAGCGTTTTCCAATTAAGTTCATGTCCACCCCAACGCCTAGGAACTAAAGACCTAACTAAACCTGATTCAATGAAATCTTGTATGTTTTCTAGCGGCTGATGTCGAAGTAATTCTCCCTCACGTGACCGCGAACTTACTCCTGGAACTAAACTTTTTGCACGCTCAATTGCTTCATCATAGGTTAACTGCTTTAACGTTTGGTTCATGATCCCATCCCCTTCTGTTCATCTAGTCATTTATTTGCTTGCATCGGGTGTTCCATATGTGTGAAATGTCGATGGTAACGGTGTCCCCCAGGCTAATCCTTTTTTTCGTTCTTCAGGCGTCCACGTCACAGTTTCCCAATCTGGAGAAAAGATTAAAAATCCTCCCGCACAAACTTCAATTCGATTTCCACCCGGCTCATAGACGTAAACAAACATTGTTTGACCTGCCACATGTTTATTAGGGGGAGCTTCAATGAAAATGCCATTGTCCAAAAACACATCGGCAGCGCGGAGCACCATTTCTGGACTCTCCACTTTAAAGGCTGCATGATGAAAACGTCCTCTGCTCCCTGATTTATCAAGTGAGATGGCTAGATCGTATGATTTATTGGTAACGTGAAGCCAGGCTGTCGTCTGCTTGCCCTCGTCTGTGATCGCTTGTTCACTGAGCTTGAATCCAAGCTGCTTACGATAGAATAAGCTGTCGGCATCTACATTTGAACTGAACAAATTGATATGGTCAAGCTGTGTAACCGATGCACCCCTAGCCGAGTATTTCTGGGGCATATTTTTTAGTCCTGGCTTTAAATGATCTGGTACTGCATATTTCTCTGCATCATAATAGATTTCTAGATTATGTCCATCTGCATCCGTGAACCGGTAGGAGCGGCCATGACCGTAATCACCATCTGACCATCCTAGTCCTAGTCCACTTTCCTCTAAATCTTGTGCCCTGCGCTCGAGTGCAGACGGAGAAACCGTTCTTAACCCTACATGACCTAGTCCAGCTTGTTTTGCTTCCGTAAGTTTCAAGCTGTAAAGCTGCTGATCCCCCCACCCGCGAAGGAAAACAGACTGCCCTTCACTATGAACCACTTCCATACCAAGTAAGTTACGGAAAAAATCTAGACTTTCAGTTGGTTTAGGTGTCAATAGTTCGATATGGGCCAAATGAGCAATATCTAGAATCGGTTCTTGATTCATCGTCATTGTTCTGACACCTCCATGATCGTTGTTTCAATTGCCCCAATTCCAGAAATTTCTACCTTTACCTTGTCACCATCCGTAAGGAATTTATTTTGTGCTTCTCCTACCCCTCCAGGAGTTCCTGTACAAACAATGTCACCTGGTTCTAACGTCACGATTCCTGATAAAAATTCAATAAGGTGATTGACATTGAATAATAACTGCTCCGTATTCGAGTTTTGTCTTACTTCACCGTTAACCGTTAAGGAAATATCCAGTGTGTGCGGGTTCGGTATTTCATCCTTTGTTACTAAAACTGGTCCAAGTGGAAGACTTTTATCTAGAGTCTTTCCTTGCAGCCACTGTATCGTTCTTTTTTGCATATCGCGAGCAGTTATATCATTTGCAACGGTGTAGCCATAGACATAATCCAAGGCGTCATCGTAGGAAATGTCCTTTCCTTTTTTTCCAATGACAAAGGCCATTTCTGCCTCGTAATCTAGTTTTTTCGTTAAGCTTGAATTTAATGGAAATACGTCGTTAGGACCTGCGATTGCTGTGGCAAACTTGGCAAAGATTACGGGGTGTACTGGGAAATCACGTTTCATTTCTAGGATATGATTCTTGTAATTTAGACCTACACAGATGATTTTATTTGGTTTCAGTATAGGGGCGCCGATTTGGATATTTTCTTTTTTATAAACTGCCGAAGACTGCTGCTCCTTTCCTAAGGCATCATTGATTGCTTCATTAGCTTTCTGGAGTGCGAGTTCTCCGTTTGCGATAAATTCAGTTGGATCGCATGGGACTAAAGCGCTTGCAATTTCTTCTGCTCTTTCTTGTCCGCGGTTCTTTAACAGTTCTTCATATGCTCGGTTGGGGTCGACAATGGTATTCTCATCTACTAAAACTCCAAGTCGGAATGGGGTATCGTTTGTTGAATATGTTAGTAATTTCATGTAATTTCCTCCTGTTATCATTCGAATAAAGTGTTTTTCCTATAGTTATCATGATAAAGCACTAAAAATCTTTTTTGAAATACACAGTTTGCATTTGAGAAATCTTGATTTCTGATAATTGAATTTTTTTACAAAAAAATACTCCGCATTATGTGCGGAGGTTTGAAATTTCATTATTTAAGCAGCTAATTCCTATTATTTCTTTAAATGACTATAGAAAAATTTTTCTATCATCTCGAAAATTTTGATTTCACTCTGCATAACTTGTTCTGCTTGCTCAGTATTTGCCCACCGAATCGTCACAGAGTGCCGAGTATTGTCCAAATCATTTTTATTAAAAAATGCATGCCCTAAACCTTCGATTAAACAAAGAGTGCTATCATTTCCTTTCGCAATAAGGGCGTCATACAACAGTTCACTTTGATAAACAGGTACAGCTGAATCTCCCAATCCATGGATAATCAGAAAGGGTGGAGCTCCTTTGGCAACATACGAAATTGGATTTGCTTCTCGTACTAGATGCGGAACGGATTGGATCGGTGCCCCTAGTAATTGTGATTCTGGGGAATCCATAGATACATGTAGCCGTGGCGGGTCTAGTGGTGCTGTTTCAGGGTCACGAGAGATGATCTCCAAATTGCTATAGGCATCCATTTGTAGAAAATCTGTAGGTCCATACCCGTCAACAACCGCTTGTACCTCACTCGAAAACTCAGCACATCCGTGCTCAAAATCTTCGAGTATTCCACTGCCAGTGGTTCCCGAAAGTGCTGCTAAATGGCCTCCTGCTGAAGAACCCCACAAACCGATTCGCTCACCATCTAATCCGTATTTGCCTGCATTACACCGAAGCCACCTAATCGCAGTCTTTACATCATGAATCTGTGCAGGGAAAATCGCCTCGCCACTTAAACGATACTCGATACTCGCCATACCATATCCACGTTCTGCAAAAAAGGTACGGAAATCCGGTCCCAATTTCCTGTCCCCGATTCTCCAGCCGCCTCCATGCAGCCAAACGATTACCGGCGGAGCCTTTTCCACCCCCATAGGTAAGTACAGATCAAGAAGTAATGGTTTTCCATTTGGTGCGGCAAATTCAAGATCTGGCAAAACTTGTACTTCATATCTCATTAACTATTAACCTCTTCAGCCTTAGCAGGCGGACCCGGCGGCTTACCTAGTAAAATCAAATCTAACTCAGCGATACGTTTAATGACCCGATCGAAACGGTACGGCGCTGACTCGCTTGGAAAAATTGGATACTCGTAAGGATCTCCGAGAATACGGAAGAAGTCTTCAAAACTGCCAGGAGTTAATACACCCAAAAACTTCGTATAATGGGCATCGCAGCGGAAGCGGTGCGGTACGCCCGCAGGCACATAAGCGAAATCACCTGGAAGCAAATGCAATTCCTCTCCATCCACCCAAAGTGTCATTTGTCCGTGTAAGCACATAAATGTTTCATTCGTAAATTTGTGGGCATGCTCACCAATGGGTAAACCCTTCGGTCCTTCAGAAACTAGAGCGAGAAATTGACCATCAGCAGCAGCTTTAGTTGTTAAAAGCGAATGAACGGTATCACCACTTAGCAAGTGAACTCCCTCTCCTGATTCGAGTACATATGGCTGAACTTCATCTGGAATGGTACCGCCTTTAACCAATTGTGGTAAACCGTTCGATTGCATGCGGTCTGCCAATTTAGTATCAATGTCAGATGGAAGCTCAGTAAAACGATCAAGATCTAGTGGTGCTTTTGCTACTGGCGGGCGCTCGAACTTATCATAAGGCTCTCCAATTAATGAGTATAGTTTTGCAGCATTTCCATTTATCGTAAACGACCAGAAGCGTGTTCGATGACTCTGCATCCAATATGCGTGGACCGTTCCTGCAGGGATGTGTACATAGTCGCCTGCTGTCAAAAGATGAACTTGTCCATTTAGCTCTACCTCAAGTCTGCCATCCAATACAACGATGCCTTCATGAGCGTTCTCATGGACATGTGCCGGAAAGTAGTCACCTTTTCCACCCGATAGTTGAACAATCTCCATCTTATCGCCTGTGCTATCCGTAGTAGCACAGATGGAAGCTACCTGAGTACCAAAAAGATACCGTTCTCCCTCTCCATTTTTAACAAAATATGATTTTTTTTCATTTGGAAGTTTGCCAACAACTTGCAGGACCATCTTTCCACACTCCTCAACTCTATATTTAAGCGTTTTCATTTTTAACCATAATATGAAACTAGCTGAATGGGAAATATATGATTGCGATTTCTGTAATCTATAATTCATATTATTTAGTATATTCAAACAAAAGTCACGGTTAATTTATTTTTGAACAAGATCTGGTTTTTAACCTTTTTAAAACTAAAGTGGATTAGATATGATAGAATAATAATAAATAATTCACAAGTGAGGTTTTTATGGATATCCGCCAATTACGTTATTTTATTACTGTTGCAGAGTATTTAAACTTTACGAAAGCGGCGAATCAACTTTACGTTGCTCAATCGGCCATCAGCCACCAAATTGCTGATCTTGAACAGCAGCTAGGTGTGAAACTGTTTATTAGAAATAAACGATCTGTTCAACTTACTCCTGCAGGTGCTGTTTTTCTAAAGGAAGCAATAGAGATTGTCGACAAGACGTCAGGTGCTGTTGAGAAAGCACAGCAAACAGATGCTGGTGTGATTGGCAGCCTATCTGTTGGTTTCTTAAATGTACATGTTCGACGTTTTTTACCAAATTTAATCAAACAGTTCAGCAAGCAGCACCCGAAAGTAGAACTACATCTTAATCACTTTCCTAGCAGAATGTTAAAGGAGGCATTAGAGGAAGGTGAACTGGACCTTGCTTTCACTTTGCCATCCGGATTAGATAGAATTGAAGATATTAAAACTCAAACGGTTGCAAAAGAACCGTATTGTATCGTCTTACACAAAAATCATCCTCTTTCTCATAAAAATATAATCAATCTTTCAGAGCTGGAAAATGAACCATTTATCATCCATAACCGTCATGACTCACCTGTGGGGTCCTATGAATTTATTGTTCATTTATGTGAAAAAAGTGGATTCACTCCTAGAGTAGTAAGTCAACCTCGCTTTGTTGATACCGTACCCGTTCTGGTTGAATCAGAAATTGGCATATCTATTCTGCCAAAAAGCTTCGAATCGATCTCTAGTCCTTCCCTTCGATTTATCGAAATGGATGGAGTAAAAAATCATGATTGTGAGCTCGTTATCGCTTGGAAGAAAAACAATATTAACCCCTCTATACCTTCTTTTCTTACTGTGTTAACGTCAAACGTGATTACTACATGAATCCTTATTAATATAAAAAAGTCGTACATACATGTGGTACGACTTTTTTAGACCTCTTACAAACCCCTATTTTGCACTAAAATTCTTCCGATATGTTGAAGGATTTTCCCCATAGTACTCGGTAAATTTCCTTGTAAAGTAATCTGGTGTTTTAAAGCCAGTCTCATGAGATATTTCGTTAATTGTCCTTGTAGTATAGGTTAATAATCCTTCAGCCTTCTTTAACCTTATTTTTGTCAGAGTATCAATAATCGATTCACCTACTTGCTCTTTATACAAATGGGATAGTCTTGAAGGTGATAGAGATACATGATGAGCTAATTCTGAGATTATAATCTTCTTATCATAATTTTCGGTTAGAAATTCAATTACTTCTTTAATTCTAGGATCTAATACCTTTCTTGAATTGTTTTGGGAATGAGTATAGTTTGCTAATAAAAGAATGGTTTCTTCTAATGCATTTATGGCGAGCTCCTGGTGAAAGTGATTAAGCAGGTTTAAATTGTAATAAATGACTTTTTGGAAAGAATTTAGAATTGCTGACTGATTACTTTTATCATCAATTTCTGCATAGAAAATGGCTTTCTCTTTAGGTATGGACAGTAACCATTCCATCCAAGACGGCTTTGGTATGAAATGACACCAAACCATTTCCCAGGTAGTCCCCTCGCATGTGTAATAATCATGAACGGATCCAGGGGGCCATAGCGTAATTGTCCCAGCAGTACATGTAAACTCTTGACCATCAACTCTGACCCCTCCTTTACCAGACATGGTATAAATCATCAGCCAATCCTTTGTTCCAGAGGAGCGGTAAACACTGTAGGTACTATCATTTTTATAGTAATCCGAAACGAGGATCCCAGGAGGAGTGGTAGGGGTGTCGTCGATGACAGAATAGTTAGGATTATTAGCCATATCCTCCATTCCTTTCTAGGTTAAGAATATTTAAGATAGTAAGTAATGATAATACTAATTTATCTTTTTACCCGCTATTCGTCTACTAATTCTAACTATTGAGCAGGTTGGAGGCTATTAAAATTGATTAATACTGATAAAAAAAGCAGCAGAAGCAGAATTTCTTTAAACGGAGATTGGTTTTTTATGATGGACCAGGAGGATTGCTTAAAAGCAGAGGATATAAATACCAATGACTTTAAGGATCAAATAAAGGTCCCTGGGTCTTGGGAAGAACAAGGTTTTGGGCAGCCAAGCAAGCATAACCCGATTGGTGCTTGGAAAAAGACTCATGAATTTGTTGGAAGTGCTTGGTATGCACAAGATATCTTTATTCCAGAACATATGAAAGACCAAACGATTCAGTTAGTACTATCAGGGGTCCGCTGGGTGACTAGAGTATACGTAAACGATCAGTTTACAGGTGGGGGTGAAAGTTTAGTCATTGATCACACCTTTGACCTAACGGATTATGTAAAGATTGGCCAAAACAACAAAATCACCATTTATGTAAATAATGAGATGAGATACCCGCTTTCAGACAGCCATATTCACTCTTATCATACTGCTACAAACTGGGGTGGAATTACCGGCGGAATCTATATCGAGGCATATAACAAAACGAATCTTAAAACATGTCACGTTTATCCTAATCCCGATTCCCAAACCATTGATGTTGAGATCGAACTTAATAAAATGGAATTGATTAAGTCTGCTAGTTTCTTATCCATACACATTTACTCAAGTGAAGGAACTTTAGCTGCCGAATATACTGAACCTTTATCAGGTAAGAGTATAGAAACCTTTTCCATTCCATTTTGGGATGATGTTGTTTATTGGGATGACAACATCCCCTATCTTTATAAAATTTCTTTCACCCTCCTTGAGGCAGATACCATTATTGACCAGCAAATCCGTCACTTAGGAATTCGGGACATTAAAACTGACGGGAAAAAGATTTTACTTAATCAGAAACCGAAGTTTTTAAGAGGCTATGTTGACTGCTGTATATTCCCTCAGACCGGATATCCTAGCTGGGATAAGGAGCATTATCGTAAACAATTTATCACCGTAAAAGAATATGGATTTAACCATGTACGGCTTCATGGCTGGACACCGCCAAAGCCATTTTGGGAGGCAGCAGATGAGGAAGGCATGTTAGTTCAGACTGAATTACCACACTGGTCGTTCTTTTATAAAAATCGTGAAAAAGAACCTGATCAGGATGTTCATGAATTCTTAATTCGCGAGCTTAAGAGAGTGATCACTCAATTAAATGAACACCCATCCTTTGTATTATTTTCACTTGGCAATGAATTAATCAGCCCTGAGGGCCATGAAGCTTTAAATGAAATGGTGCGATTATCTCGGACGATTGACCCAACAAGATTGTATACAGACAATACTGGATTTGGGCGGCTGCCGGCACATGACCGTGAAGGAGACTTTTATATCCCTTCTTTAAATGCTCACCCTCCTGTTAACAATAACTATGCAGGGACTCCGAATACATTTGAAGATTACCAGGTAATTACGATGCAGGCATCAAAGCCTGTCCTTGCTCACGAACATGGACAGTTCACGATGTACGTCAGACCTCAGGAAGCCGAGAAATATCAAGGTGTCCTAAAGCCGCATTGGCTTAACACCACCTTGGAAACATTGGAGAAAAAACGTCTGCTCAGCCGTGTTGAGGAATTTATTGATGCATCAGGTAAACTCCAAGTCATAGCCTACAAAGAAAATATCGAGCGTGCCAGAAGAACATCAGGGCTTTCAGGAATTCAACTTTTGGATATTAGGGATTTCCCTGGCCAAGGGCATGCGACTACCGGCGTATTGGATGTATTTTGGGATAGTAAGGGAACCATTACCCCTGATGAGTTTCGCACTTTTAATGATGATGCTGTGCTATTAATGAGAAGCCTAAGTCGAACTCATTATGCAGGTGAGAAACTTCGGATCGGGATTGACCTGTCCAATTTTAGTTCTTTTGATTTTTCTAATTGTGAAGTAGCATGGCAACTAAAAGCTGGCAACCAAATCTATCAATCAGGTAAAATCCCTATCTTAGAGGTACAGCCTGGTCACGTTCAATCACTCGGAACGATAGAAACCGTTACTCCAGCAGATAAAAGTCAATCACTTGCTCTGAGTGTACAAATCCTGGCGGGGTCGAGAGTCATACAAAATGAATGGGAGTTCTGGTCCTATGAAAAACCTTCGCTTCATAAAAATGCGAACAGGATTTGGTCGGATGTTCAACTACTAAAAAATTCCCTTTTTGGTGCAAAATATATTGGTAAAATTGGTTTTGACGGCTTTAGCTATAAAGAAGAAAAGAATATTGATTTAGCGATATCAGATCACTTGTCAACAGAGTTACTGCAATTTCTCCTTGATGGTGGTAAGGCTTGGATCATGGCTAATGAAGGAAATCAATTTGATGAAGTAAAAACAAGATTTTTACCGATCTTTTGGAACTATATATGGTTCCCATCACAAATTGGCACTACCATGGGAATGATAATTCATGCTCATCCGTCACTGAAAGATTACCCTCATGATGGCAGTTCAAATTGGAATTGGTTTCATTTGGTTGACCGTGCTACGGCCATTAATTTGGAAACCGTGCCACAAGTGAAACCAATCGTTGAGGTCATCGATAATCATAGCCGCGGAAAACATTTAGCTTATTCGTTTGAAGTGAAAATTGGCGAAGGCAAACTATTTGTATCAAGCTTTAATATTCTGCAGCATTTGAAGCGGCCTGAGGTGGAATCACTTTTACATCAATCCATCGATTATTTAATGAGCGATCAATTTACCCCATCTGCAAGCCTTACAGTGGGTGAGCTGCTAGGTATTTTTAAACTACAGGGCCACTGGTAAAAATAAATTAAACCTTCAAAATGAATAGACGCCCCATATGGAGCGTCTATTTTTATGGCAGAAAAACACCCTGATTATGATAGTACCTCTATTTCTATCTCTTGGACGGCTGTTGCAAAGATCGATTTGATTTCAACCATCTGCTTATTGATAATCTCAGCTCTCGCGGCCATCGGGGAATCACTTTTCACACGGCTATTTTCCTTTAATGGCGAAACATAAATATACATTCCCTTTTCTAATAGCTCTTTCTGATACTGCTTCAAACCGATTTGCCATGTATCACTGTTACAAAAGTTATCGTGGATCAGTTCTCCGTCAATAAAGGCATATCCGATATCACCAGCATAATCAATATTCAAGAGCAGTTCTTTACTATTTTCAAAAACCTCTGGAGAAAAGTTGATCACGGCTTTCGAGGAACTTACATTTCTTACATCAATAGGTAATGTCTTTCTATTAGCAGCCATATAGTATTCCTCAAAAATACCAGCACTCTTCTTCGCAGCGATCTCTTTTCCTGCTGCTTTCAAACCTCCAAGTGAAGGGAATACTTTAAGCTCCAACCTGTCCTCATGATAAGTTTCCAATCTGATTGAATCATCAGCCGCCAGCACCGTTGAGTTTGTGATAAAGATTCTTTCGGTCCCTTTGATGAGCACCTTCCATAAATTCAAGCTCTGTTCATCGGTCAACGTTACAATATGAAATTTAGACATTGAAGGTAAGGTAACAGTACATACGCTCATTTCCTGATCACTAACCCGGATGATTACATCTTGTTCGTTCGAGATGATTTCTGCAGCATCTGCCTCGATAATCTCCACTTCAGCTCGCCCGAAACAATATTCCCCGCTCATCCCCTTTGGAACAAAGAAAAAGTAGTAAGCTTCTCCTTTGACCTCCAGCTTTGTAATGAGCTGGGTAGTTGCATATTTTAACAAGGCATCTTCCATTTCAAAATAGTATGGGAGAATGCAGCAGGCATCTTTTGCCAGCGATAACCCATTTTCCTTAGGTATTCTTAAAGAGTCAGTCTCCTGCCTAATTTGTATAGCAAAATTAATTTGATCCTTTGTTTCAGCATGGTCTTGGTAATTATTAATGAAAACAAAGCCTGAATTGCCATCTCCTCGTACTGCATACCTTAGTGTCTCCGTATCAAGAGGATCCATTTCTGAAGTATCGTAAGGCAGAACCGTCTGCGTTTTTAGAAAAGAGGACTCTACTGTTTTATAAAAATAATGCTGCCGTTTTAAACGTTTATATGAATCTCGAACCTGCCCAAACTCTCCGATTGGGGCTTGATAATCGTAAGAGATTTTAGGAGTAGCATTTTCATTTAAGAAAGGTGTCTTTTTTCCTTTAGGATTAGAACCGCCGTGAAATACATAATAGCCGACAAAATTACATCCACCTGCCACTTTTACTTCCGCTAAAGCATCGACACTTTCATATGGCAGTTTAAATCGATATTTATAAAAGTTAGTCATTCCGCCTCCCATTTCACAGCAGGCAAAAGGGAGCGTTTCAGGATGATAATTTGGTTCATATCCTTTTATCTTCGTTTCATCATTATGATAGTCTCTAAATATAAATTCAGGTGTGGCCGGATGCTCTTTTGCATCACCATAAAAAATCCAAGGCCAAAACGCATAGCCTCCCCATAATGGGAGAACCTCTTCTGGCGGAGCAGCAGCACCTCCCCAGCCGGTACAAGTATAGATCGGCGTTACGATGCCTGCCTCCATCGCTAATTCTTTTAATGTGAGAATATGCTGATCACCGTCCTTACCCGCCGGAAGCCACTCATTCCCTGTCCCTGACGTAATTTCCCATGGTGCTCCTGCATGCTCGTATTCATTCTCAAGCTGAGTCCCGATTACCGGACCTCCGTCCTTAAACATGAATCCTTGAACCTGGCTGCCGATTTCTTTATACAACCTTTTTACAATCGTTAAATATTCTTCATCATTAGAACGAAGGTCAAACGGCCTGCCAAAGAGCCAATCCGGCAGTCCGCCATTTCTAGCCTCTCCATGGGCAAATGGACCAATTCTTAAAATGACATAAAGTCCATGTTTACCACAAAGCTCCACAAACGTTCGAAGGTCTTTGTTCCCAGCCCAGTCGAATACTCCCTGCTCCTCTTCATGATGGTTCCAGAAGATATAGGTGGCAACCATATTGATTCCACCCATTTTCATTTTGATGATTTCATCTTCCCATTTTTCAAACTGATAGCGGCTATAATGGAACTCCCCGCATATTCCGAAAAAGGGCTGATTATTTACTAGCATGTAATAGTTGGTAAAGCTGATTTGATCGCCATTGGGATTGGTGCCGCCAAGCTTTGTTTTAGCAGGATAAATAGATTTTCGCTCTTCAGGTATTTCGATACTATACTCTCTCATTTACTTCTCCTACCTTAACATTGATAGTACTGCAAAAAGCTTGATGAATCATTGCTCCTTGATGACTAGGATCTAAGGCTAATACCCTCTTCAACTGCTCGCTCGCACTCTCAAACTCTTTTAGACCAATCATCCCAAGTGCTATCATATATCGGCAATGAATCTCATTTCTTACTAAAAGATTGTCATCAAATACTAGGAAGTGCGGAAGTGATACGGCAAAATAGTCAATATTCGGTTGGTCAAATAAATGCTGTTCCCCGTAATCAATTAATTTATTGAATCTTCTTTTCGCTTCTTTTTCATTTTGTAATTTGAGCCAGGACAGTCCTTGGTAAAAAATCATATCAGGCGGCTGATCATTATAGTACATCGCACTAGCCGGTTCCTCTAACCCTTTAGACGCAAAAGTAAAATACTCTCTAGCTGTCTCTTTTTCGCCCAGTTCCTCGTAGGCACAGCCGAGGTAATAATAGATATTATTTTCTTGTGCCCCATAAAGTTTACCCTCGCCAAGGTTATGTGGAAAGACAAGGGCTTTGTTCAAGGCATGAATGGCATCTAAAATCTTTTGTTCAGCTAGATAATATTTTCCAAGTTCAGTATAAGCCGTAACATATTGTCCCGTTACCTTTCCCTCGCCGCCTTCCCACGGGTGGAAGTTCCGATTTTCTAGTAACTTGATCGCCGCTTTGCATTGCCCCATTGTATTTAAGAGTGTGACAAGTTCAATAAACAAATCATCGCGAGATTCAACCAGTTGGAAGTTATCGTGCAAAAAAGTAAGACGTTTTTCTGGTTCATATCCTAACTTTTTATATAACTGATCTAACTCAAATAACACTCTAGCATCTGAATTGTTGCATGAAAAAGCAGTTTTTAACGAAACAAGTGCCTCTTGAGGCTGATGTAAATGATTATAATAGGCGAGTGCTAAATTCCGGTGCACAGTTGAGAGCTCTGGATTTAATGCCCTGGACTCCTCCCACAGCTTAATTGCTTCGTTATAGCGCTTTTTGTCATAAAGCAGATTGCCTAAATAGTACTTTGCTTTATTATCCATTGGATTCATTTTGATTGCAGCATTCAATATTCTATATTCAAATAAGATGTTAGGAAAACAATAGTCTGATGATGCTGCACCGCCTGCATTCAGGTAAGCTTCTGCCTGGTTGTTATCATTTATTTTAGAAGATAAGTATGCTAACGCGTAATAAATCATCGGATAGACTGATTTAACACTTCTCTGTACAACACGTTTAAGGACTTCGATTGCTTCCTCATAGAGACCACATTCTTCATAATCAGCTGCTAACTGAAGATAGTTTAGCTCATCATCTCGCATTAACTTAATTAACTCTTCTAGAATCCTGTTCGCTCTGTCCAATTGTCCTTCCTTTATAGCTAATAAGTATAGTTCGTTATATGCACTAAAGTCAGCAATATCCAGTTTCACTGTTTCTTCAGCAAATCGCTTTGCTTCAGCTAAGCGTCCTGATTTCCGGAGAATCACGGTTTTGAGATGTCTCCCTTTTAGATTACGATGATTACGGTTTAAGGAAGCTTCTATTAATTCCAGCGCCTCTTTCCATGCACCGTTTTCAGCCGCAATTTGTGCAAGGGAGAAGAAACCGCTATCCTTCCATGCAGCAGACCAGGTTGATTTATAGAATGCAGAATAAGCCTCCTTTTGTTTCCCTTGAAGTTTGAGGGACAACCCCAGCTGATAATAGGCTTCTGAATCATATGGGTTAGGATTTCGCCATGTTAGAGAACGAATAGCTGTCTGAAAGTACTGTTCGCTTTCCGCAAAAAGACCTCTTCTCAAAAGCAACGTCCCATATGCCACATTGATCCGGATATCTTTTGGGTCCCGCTTTAAGCCTTCTTCATAATAGTCCTCAGGCTCAAATGTTGCATGGCGGTATTGTTCTAAGTGTAGTCCTGCAAGATACAATTCCTCGGTTGTTTTTAGTTCTACAGGATTTGGTAGAGGTTTTGCTGCCTCAGGCATTTCCTCAATCTTCTTTTCCTGTGGCTGATAACTAATCAATATCACTCCATTTTGATCCGTCACACAAACGCATATATCATGTTCCCTTTCTTCTACGTCAAGCTTTATGACAGATTGATAGGTTTTCTCGGGAGAAAGAATAACCGTTTCCTGCAAATATCTTCCTTTCTTTCCTGTTAATTCTATCGTTACATCCTTTAAGGAGGACGTACCATACACAAATACGGAAGCTTCACTTGTAGCTGCGTTTAGCTCTAGGTTCACGGCCGCCTCTATCGAAGCATTTTTGACCACTCCAATATTTTTATAAGGCATGAAGTATTGTGTAAAGGACTTTTCCTCATATGGCTGCAGCCAAGTAAAGTCAGGCTGGTTATCGGTGAATACCCCTGTCATAAGCTCAATGTATGGCCCATCTTCATCGGTTAAATGTCGATCCCATGCCTGCCCAAAATCACCGTTCCCCCATGTCCACTGTTTTTTACCAGGTGAAATGTGGTGATTCGCAACATGAAGCAAACCTGCTTTGACACCATGGTCGTAGCCGCCGACAAAATTATAGTCTGACTTGTACGCCATATAAGAAGTTGGAACGGGAATATTCTTATATCTTGAAATATCGACTCCTTCTGAATAATCCATTTTATAATAAGTTCCCGTAGCGATTGGGAATTTGGACACATCCCGCTTTCCGTGGTCGAAAACGGCATGTACATCCGGTGGAAAAACAGATTGTGTATGTTCATTCACCGCAACTGCCGGATTTGCCCACCAAAGAAATGTTTGTGGAAACGGGGTCCGGTTGTAGACTTGTGACTTCACTTCTAGATACGCTTTACCTGGGTATAGGGTAAAACCTGTCGTTACCTTTGTTCCGTACATCCGATCAATTTCACTCACCCATACCGTAGCACTTCCATCTTCATTTTCAGTTATCGTATTTTCAACGGGGCCGAAAGTATTTGGACGGTGATGCTGTGGCCAATTGAACTCAATGCCTCCTGAGATCCATGGACCCGCCAAACCAACAAGCGCTGGTTTAATCACTCGATTATAGTAGACAAAATCATAGTTATTGGTTTTATCAAGTGCCCTGTAAATCCTCCCACCTAGTTCTGGCATAACCTCTATATGTAAATATTCATTTTCTATAATGATCAGCTGATAGCTTTGCAACTTTTTATCATCAAAAATTTTATCGATAACCGGGTAGGGATAAACCTTCCCGGTACTTCCTTGATATACACGCTTTTCGAGAAACATCGGATTTTTGTCTGGCTCACCTGTACCATAGGTTGGAATATCCCTTGTTTCCTCCCAAACTTGGACAATTTGTTTTGGTTCATTCACAGATTCCACTACTCCTTTAACCTTGTTATATGTTAACCTTACAAGGTTTATAGCGGTTAGACCATAAACAAAATTCTCTTATTGATGGACAATATTCGGATTTATACAATAAAATAGAGTGTGTGATTATAAGTCTTTAACTACTTAAAGATAAACTATTTTCTTTTTTACCAATGGAGTGAGTGCTGGTGGATACCGTGAAGAAACAGGATGGGTTTGATTCAGAGAAAATCTTAGTCTTGCCCAAATACGTTGTCGATGAAGTAGAAGAGAATTCTTTAGTTAAAAGCTTATATCTCACAGATATTGGCTATTTTCCGCTTGCTAAATACCATTATCGGGAACGCAATGAAGGATGCAATACCTACATATTAATCTATTGTGCTGATGGCGAGGGCTGGGTAGAGCTTGAGGGTTCAAATCTATTTAAATTGAAAGCGAATATGTTCGTTGTCATCCCCGCTGGTACTCCTCACCGTTATGGGGCATCTGAAAAGAATCCCTGGAGCATTTATTGGTTCCATATAAAGGGCACAGAGGTGGAAGGCATCATCGAAACATTTGGTTTAACCAATGGACCTATTGAGATTCCTTTTAGCGGCGGAGTAAAACTGGCAGAGCTTTTTCATGAATGTTATGAAACACTAATTCATAAAACCTATTCCTTACAGCATCACCTTCTTGTATCACAAACGATGAAATATTTGTTGAGTACGATCGGACTGTTGAGTATACGTACTCAGCAGGAGGTTAAATCGAACTATTATATTGAAAAAGCCATCCAGTACATGAACGAGCATTTACATCAACAAATCACATTGCAAGATGTATCAGACTTTATCGGCTTATCAAAACAGCATTTGATTTTTTTATTTAAACAGGAAACGAGTTTCACCCCAATCGATTATTTTCTAAGGCTGAAAATCCATCGCTCTTGCCAAATGCTTGATTTGACAAACCTGACTATTAAACAAATTGCCTTATCTGTCGGAATGGACGATCCTTATTATTTTTCTAGAGTCTTTAAAAAAATCATCGGCTGTTCGCCTTCTCAATATCGAAGCAATAAAAAAGGATAATCTTTGATGATAAGATTATCCCATACATTTAACTATCTTTCTCTTGCCCTTTGTGTGTCTCTAATATTCTTTTGAACGGTTATGGCTGCGAATAAACTAAGAACAAAGGACATAGCATAGAATCCCTTTTCGCTCAAATCAATACTTCCTGCATTGTATAAACCGATCCCCATTAAGGAAATAGAAATAATAAGTGCTAACCAACTAATACCATAATAAATATTGGTAACAGGGATCCCCTCATCTTTATCTCTAACTGCTTTTTGTAATGATACCGCTGCATAGAGTCCGAATACTAAAACGGCAAAGTAATATCCTTTTTCGTTCAGTTGCATCGTTGCGTTAAACAAACCTATGAGATAAGCCGTAACTCCTACCAACAGCGCTGCCCAAGAAGCACCTATGAAAGCAGGAGTCGGTTCTCCCTCTTTTCTTTCTATTTTCTTTTTGGGATCATTTTGTTTTCCATTATCTAATAAAACCTCATGATCAGACATTGATGTTTCGCCTCCAATTTTTCTCTAATAAAAATAGTACAGCTGACACACTAAAGCGCTTCTTTCCTATTATATAGAAATTTCTTACAAATAAAAACAATTATTTACCAAGCCTATAAACGCACGAAAAGCAGTGTGTTAGATGAAAACACACTGCTTTGTAAGCATCTTTTTAAGTTTATCTAGTAAATGCAGCCGGTACTCCGCCGTCTACTGTTAACATACATCCAGTCGTTCTGTCTGATTTCGATGATGCAAAGAATGCGATGGATTCAGCAATATCTGCTGGATAGATATTTACTAGTAATGTTGTACGCTTACGATAGTGTTCTTCTAGTTGATCTGGGTGGATTCCGTACGCTGCCGCACGCTCTTCACGCCAGTTTGAACCCCAAATCGCAGAACCTTGAAGAACGGCATCTGGAAGTACAGAGTTAACGCGAATACCAAATTCTCCGCCCTCTGCTGCAATACAACGAGCTAAGTGAGTTTCAAGTGCTTTTACTGAGCTGTAAGCTGCTGCATTTTTACCAGCGTATACAGAGTTTTTAGATCCGATAAATACCATGTTACCGCCAATACCTTGCTGCTTCATTTGCTTGAATGCTTCACGGGCTACTAAGAAATAGCCTGTTCCAAGAACATTCATATTTAAATTCCACTCTTTTAAAGATGTTTCATCGAATGGACTTGATGTTGCTAGACCTGCGTTGTTTATGATGATGTCTACTCCACCATAGTTTAGGGCAGTTTGGTCATAAGCTGCTTGAACTAGTTCCTCGCTAGTAACATCCACTTTCACAGCCAATGCTCGGTTTGCACCATATTGTTCGTTAATTTCCGCAGCAACCTTTTCTGCACCTTCAAGGTTAAGGTCAGCAAGGACAACGTGTGCGCCTTCAGCAACCAAGCGTCGAGCTGTTGCACTGCCGATTCCGCCTGCACCGCCAGTGATAAATGCTACTTTTCTAGAAAACTCAGCTTCTGCTGGAGCAAGTGTTAATTTATATAATTCTAATGGCCAGTATTCTACGTTATAGGATTCATTTTCACTTAAAGAAACAAAGCTTCCTAGAGTCGTAGAACCCTTCATAACAGCAATCGCACGATGGTATAAGGCACCGCTTACTCTTGAGTTTGCAACGTCTTTACCTGTGTTCACCATCCCAACACCAGGAATTAAGATGACACGTGGAGCTGGTTCAAACATTTTGTCGCCTTCGTTTTTATTGCGTTCAAAGTATTCTTTGTACTCAGCTTTAAATGCAGCTACCCCTTCTTTGATGCTTGAGATCAGTGCTTCAACGTCCTTTGTTTGTGGATCCCAGTTCACGTAGAGCGGCTTCATCTTTGTATGTACAAGATGGTCTGGGCACGCGGCACCAATTTGAGATAATTCTGGTGCATCCACGCTGTTTACAAATTGAAGTACATCTTCACCACGGTCGTATGTTAAAAGCATTTTCTTTTCATCACTTACAGTGCCGCGAATAACAGGCATTACTTTTGCTAAAATACTAGTTGCTTCTTCATCCGTAAGAGACTCATATTTTTGTCCGCCGAAAACTTCTTCTTCTTTCACGCGCTCATTAATATATTGTTCTGCTTCATTAATGATTTGGATTGTTTTTGCATAAGCTTCTTCAGATGTTTCTCCCCAAGTTACAAGACCGTGTTTTTCCATTAATACTAGTTCTGCATTTGGATTGTTTCTTACACCTTCAGCAATCATTTTTGATAGAGTGAATCCAGGGCGAACATATGGCACCCAAACAAAGCGGTTACCGAAAAGCTCTTCTGCTAGCTGCTTACCGTTATCAGCACAGCATAGGCTTATGATGCTATCTGGATGTGTGTGGTCAACATGATTAAATGGTAAGAATGCGTGTAATAATGTTTCGATTGACGCACGTGGGTGCTTGCTGTCGATCATACAGTGCGTGAGATACGCAACCATTTCTTCGTCAGGCATTTCATCACGTTCAAATAGTGGGCGAATATCTTCTAGGTTAAGACCTGTGAAATTTTTTGCTTTCATTGTAGCTAGGTCAGAACCGCTTCCCTTTACCCACATAATTTCAATCTCACGGCCGCGGAAATCTTTTTCAATCGTTTTCATAGATGTATTGCCGCCACCCCAGTTACATACGGCACGATCTGTTCCGATTAAATTTGAACGGTAAACTAGTTCTTCTACCCCTTTAGTAACCTGTGATGCTAGTTCTTCGTTCCATAAGCTTTTTACCATCTTTTTATTCCCCCATTTAGTTCGTTTGTTATCTTCTGTTTTATTATAATATATCTTTGTTTGTTTTTGAATACTAAAATATAAAATTTGTTTTTTATTTGTTTTTCTTTTGGTTATTTGGGTGATCTTGTTGATTCAGAAGTGATTCCTGCTCATCTCAGTTCTTACCGTTTTCCTCGAATTTCTCCTTTTGAGGGAGGAACTTAGCCTCGGTTCTTACCCAACTCTTTGAATTTCTGCTCTTAAGGGAAGAACTTTGCCTCAGTTCTTACCCAACTCTTTGACTTCCCCCTCTTAAGGGAAAAACTTTGCCTCAGTTCTTACCCAACTCTTTGACTTCCCCCTCTTAAGGGAAAAACTTTGCCTCAGTTCTTACCCAACTCTTTGAATTTCTGCTCTTAAGGGAGGAACTTTGCCTCAGTTCTTACCCAACTCTTTGAATTTCTGCTCTTAAGGGAAGAACTTAGCCCCGGTTCTTACCCAACTCTTTGACTTCCCCCTCTTAAGGGAAGAACTTTGCCTCAGTTCTTACCCAACTCTTTGACTTCCCCCTCTTAAGGGAAAAACTTTGCCTCAGTTCTTACCCAACTCTTTGACTTCCCCCTCTTAAGGGAAAAACTTTGTCTCAGTTCTTACCCAACTCTTTGAATTTCTGCTCTTAAGGGAAGAATTTTGCCCCGGTTCTTACCCAACTTTTTGAATTTCTGCTCTTAAGGGAAGAACTTTGCCTCGGTTCTTACCCAACTCTTTGACTTCCCCCTCTTAAGGGAAGAACTTTGCCTCGGTTCTTACCCAACTCTTTGATTTCCCCCCTCTTAAGGGAAGAACTTTGCCTCAGTTCTTACCCATTCCTTCGAGTTGCACTTTTTTCGGGAGAAACTATCTGCTGATAGAAAAAGACTGCCAATCTAATGAGGCAGTCTCCTTCTTTATAGATCATCAATCACAATATAAGTCGCTTTAACGGGTCCGTGTACTCCGACAACGAGGTTTAGTTCGATATCGGCTGAATTACTAGGTCCTGTGATAAAATTGATACAGGAGGCTACATGTCCTGTTTCTTTATAAATCTCACGCATCTTTTGCGCAGCTTGTGTCATCCTTGGTACGAGTGTACTTTTAGGGACCAGGGCAATATAGGTCGCTGGCAGAAAGCTTACGGTTCTACCTTTATCTTCATCACTAAATAAGACAACCGTACCGGATTCCGCAAGGGTTACCTCACTAATGGTAATCCCGACATTCGCCGCTTCTGCTTTAGCAATATTCTCTTCGCCTTTTGAGTGGTCCCACTTATACACGTCATAATCCCGGGCAGGCCACTCTTTTTCAAAAAGTGTCTCAAGTCCCCATTTTGTAAACCGTGCATCTTTCCAGGTAACAACCGGACCCCCGCCATAAGCTTCCACAACATCATTTAGCGTGTCTGACAAGTTCTTACTGTCCGTTACATGGATGCTAGTATGGATTTTTTTACATTGTTCTTTTAATACCTCTAATAATTCGTCCTTTGATGCGCCTTTTAATACCTCATCTTGAGGTCTAAACTTCCAAACAGGTCTTTCAACCGGAGCGGAGCTGCGTGGACGACCAAGACGTTCAGCTATTTGAGTTAAGAATTGATCACGGTTATGAATGGTTCCTGCCATATCTATTTGCTCCCCTTTTCACGGTTTTTAAACCAATCTCTGAATCTCTCTTTATTTGGAGCTGGAAACTCTCGAATTTCTGTCCAAGCTTTCAATGGGCCTGGTCCCTTTGATATTTTATCCCCGACTGTGAATGGATTCAGTGCGGTTGGTGCAATCTTCGAACCTAGTTTGTATAAAGTTGGTGATGCTGCACCCAATCCAAATGCCTTCATCGCTAATTTTTCCGAGATCGGTGCTTTTCCTTCTTTTTCAACAATTACCTCACGGTGCTTATGAAGGAGCTGGTGAAGAGGAATTTTCACAGGACAAACCTCTGTACATGCCCCGCATAATGTTGAAGCATATGGAAGCTCTTTATATTCCTCATATCCTCCGAGTAATGGTGATAAAACGGCCCCTATTGGTCCAGAATAAATGGAACCGTAAGAATGACCGCCAACATGACGATAAACCGGGCAGACATTTACACAGGCAGCACAGCGGATACATTGTAAAACCGACTGAAATTCTCCTCCAAGGATCTTTGACCTTCCATTATCAACTATGACCAAATGGAATTCATCTGGCCCATCTACATCTAATTCCTCTTTCGGTCCCGTTAAAACGGTAATATAGCTGGTTAATTTTTGTCCTACCGCACTTCGTGTTAAAAGCGATACCAGTACTTCCATTTCTTCGAAGGTGGGAACAATACGTTCCATTCCCATTACCGTAATCTGTGTTTTAGGAAGTGCGGTTACTAAATCTGCATTTCCTTCATTCGTAACTAAGCTGAATGAACCTGTTTCAGCCACAGCAAAGTTACATCCAGTAATCCCGATATCTGCTGTTAAATATTCCTGGCGCAGCATCTCACGTGCATGCCATGCAAGTTCTTCTGGCTTTGAGGTCTTATTATAGCCAAGCTTTTCAGTAAAGACATCACGAATTTGTTCTTTATTTTTGTGTAAAGCCGGGACTACGATGTGAGAAGGTGGATCATGGTCATCGACTTGGAGAATATATTCTCCTAAATCGGTTTCAATTACCTGACAGCCCTCTTGTTCAAGAACTGCGTTCAGGCTGATTTCTTCGGTCACCATCGATTTTGACTTTACTATTTTCTTTGCATTTTTCTTTTGGACAACTTCTCTGATGTAATCATTTGCCTCTTCTTTTGTTTGGGCAAAAAATACATGTCCGCCACGCTTAGCTACGTTCTCACTTAACTGCTCTAAATAATAATCGAGATTTTCTAATACATGCTGACGGATTTCCTCACCATGTGAACGCCAATCTTCCCAGTTTCCTATTTCCTCTGTAACAAGTCTTCGCTTTACACCCATCCCGTCCTGGGCTCCGGCAACTGCACCGCGCATAAAGGAATCCTGTATTCCCTTATCCACACGCTGTTTAAATTCATCCTTGCCAATCTTCATAGCCATTTGTGTATCCCCCATCCTTATAAGTCCTGGCTTTTATATATCAGGTGCTTCTTCTGTTTACCGTCGAACCCATTTTTTCCTTTCAACGGTAATCAGGTGACCTTTCTGGTTACCGCTCTTTCCATTTTTCTCCTTCAACGGTAATCAGGTGACCTTTCTAGTTACCGCTTGATCCATTTTTCTCCTTCAACGGTAATCAGATGACCTTTCTAGTTACCGTCGAACCCATTTTTTCCTTTCAACGGTAATCAGATGACCTTTCTGGTTACCGTCGAACCCGTTTTTTCCTTTCAACGGTAATCAGATGACCTTTCTGGTTACCGTCGAACCCGTTTTTTCCTTTCAACGGTAATCAGGTGATCTTTCTAGTTACCGCCGAACCTATTTTTCTCCTCCAGCGGTAATCAAACATTCTTCTGTTAACAGTTTCAACGACTATTTAACACTTCCGCAATATGAAGAACTTTAATTGGTTTTTCTTTTCGATCGATTCTTCCGCCAATATTGATTAAACACCCTGCATCTGCCCCGATTAGATACTCAGCGTTAGTCTCTTCAACATGACAGACTTTTTCATCCACCATTTGCTCCGAAATTTGGGCCATTTTAACTGAAAACGTACCCCCAAAACCGCAGCATTGCTCTTTCCCGGGCAGCTCGGTAAACTCCAAGCCCCGTACATTTCCTAATAGAATTATAGGAGCTTTTTTAACTCCTAATAATCTCGTCATATGGCAGGAGGTATGGTATGTAACCTTGCCTTCAAATCTTGCACCGACATCCTCAACTTTTAAAACCTCCACGATGAATTGTGTTAATTCAAAGGTTTTTTCCGCTAGTTTCTTTGCCTTTGGTTCCCAGACGGGATCATTATTAAAAATATGCGGGTATTCATGAAACATATAAGCACATGAGCCTGAAGGCGAAACAACATATTCCGCATGCTCAAAGGTTTCAATCATTCGTTTCATCGCTTCCTTCGTATCTTTTACATACCCACTATTATAAGACGGCTGGCCGCAGCATACCTGTGATTCTGGAAAATCAATTTCACAGCCCAGCCTTTCCAGGAGCTCTACCGTCGCCTTTCCAACATTACTTTGGAACATATCTACAAGGCATGTTGCAAATAAACTTACTTTCATGCTCACTCATCCCCTTTAATCTACTACTCTATTGAATATATTTTTATTTATTTTTGTTTTTATTATATTACATGTTGGTTTGTTTTTGAATACGTTATGATTATTTATGTAAAAAAAACGAAACGACCAGTCATAAAAACTTGTCGTTTCGCTCACTTATTTTTTTATGGCCAAATTCCCATTTTCCACGATTACCGATAAAAATACAGGACGTTCTAGTGGTGTTTTATTTGGTGAATGGATGGTTAGTTTTAACTCCTGCTCAAAGGTGTGAAAAATCATTGCATGCCCGCCGTCTTGGTCAATTAATGGTTCTCGTTCATGAACCCATGGACCTAGTATGTTGCCAGATTCTGAGCGTACAATTCCTACAGCATATCCATTTTTACTCCTGCTGGACCAGAGCATTTGCAGTCTACCTAGCTTGTCATTATAGAGAAATGGTCCGTCTGTAACATAATCTGTTTCCCCTCTTACCGGTACGGTCCAATCTGCATCTGAAGCTTTAAATAATACAATCGGATCACCCACGGTAGCTAAAAAATCATCTGTTAAACGCTGGGCACAAATTTCTCCGTCGTGTACCTGGAGCCATTCATGACAGTAAATAATCCACGCCTGCTGTGACTCATCTATGTATAGCGTACCATCAAGGCATTCCCAATCTCTTGGTGTGACTGGTTTTGTGCTAAGCGGAGTAAACGGTCCCAGCGGGTTCTCTGAAACTAGTATTTGGGTACCTCGGCAAACCCCTTCCGACTTAAAACTGGCAAACATATAATATTTTTCATGATGATAAAAAACCTCTGGCGCCCAGAAGTGGCGATCTCCCCAGAAATCTGCTGCAGGCCGGAACACTTGGAAAGGACCTTCCCAGTTTTCTAAATCTGTACTTTGGTAAGCATTAAATCCAACTGCCTGACCCTCCCACACATTTTCATCAGTTGTTCCATAAAGAAAGTAAGTTTTTGAGTCATGGTCAGTCAAAATAAAAGGGTCTCGAATTCGAATGTCATTTTTAGTTAACATATTCTGTCTAATATCTCCTTCTAAAATTACTAAAGGTCTAGATGAAATGGAGCGTTTCGATCACATGTAAGGATCTCATCCTCCAACTCTAGTTTTGCCACCTGGATTGATGATCTTCTAGATTTATAGATTGATCGTTCCCCTTCTTTTCTGTCTGGGTGTGTAAAATAAAAAATATAGGCATTTTCCCCATTTACATGAACATCCGCATGAAGGCCGATGGTACCATCATCCTCACGTGTACCAGGTTCATTTAATATTTTGCTGTTTCTTGTCCAGCTCTCACCATCACCAGAACGATAAACACTGAGACCTGACCATTGGTCAATGATCATCCAGTATGAGTTCTTCCAATAAAACACGTTTGCCCCTTCATGCGGGAAACCAGTTATCACTGGCCCCACTGCTTCCCAATGATATAAATCCTTACTTTCCGCCGAATGGGTGTGAGAATGGTCCGCTTCGTCTTTATACCACATCCGCCAAATACCATTTGGCAGTCTATGTATGGCAGCATCAATCACATACTCTGAACTTAAATTTAATTTAGATTCCAACTTCCAATCCCATAAATTTGTACTAGTATAGTGAAGAATGTTTCTTTTGTGTCCAGGCCAGTCATCAGGAACCCCCTGAATATAACTAACATACATATGGTACAAACCTTCATACATCAGAATTTCCGGAGCCCAAAAAGTGTTTCTTCCTCTCTCAAAATCAAGCCCTTTCAGCACACCGCGATACTTCCAGTTCATGCCCCCATCAGATGACGAGGCCACCCCAATGTCGGTTCCATGAACCCAGGCATTCTTCTGACATTCAACATTTGCCCGTCTGTTTGTATAAATCATCCACCATTCTTTTTCTTCCAGGTTCCAAATAATAGCCGGGTCTGCAGCGCCATCAAAAATTGGGTCTCTAAATAACGGTGCTTTCGGAATGAGCACAGCCTAAAACCCCCTTTTCCTCAACCAAGTTTCACAAAGATTTGGCCAGACTACCGCTTCAGGATGCTCTTCAGCTAATCCAAGTCCATGCTGACCACTTTCAAACACATGAAGGTCAAAAGGTATTTTATGTCTGCTTAACCCGGCAGCAAATTGCAAACTGTTTTCCACGTCTACTGCTGCATCATCTGCTGTATGCCAAAGGAAGGCTGGCGGTGTATCGCTAGTAATTTGAGTTTCATTTGATAACAGAGCAAGCTCCTCATCCTTAGGATTCTCTCCTAGCAAGTTCGTTCTGCTGCCTTCATGTGTATGTTCACCCATTGTAATGACTGGATAACAAAGCACCATTAAATCTGGACGGCAGCTTAAACGATCAATGGGGTCGCCTGACAACTCATTTCCTAAGTCAAAATGGGTACCAACAGTTGATGCTAAATGTCCTCCAGCCGAAAAACCAAGAATTCCGACACGTTCGGGGTCTATATTCCACTTCTCTCTATGATACCTCGCCATTCGGATTGCTCTTTGAGCATCGGTAAGTGGATCTGGATGCTTATAAGGGGTTACACGATAATTTAAGACGATCGCGGAAATCCCAATAGAGTTTAACCAACGGGCTACTGGATGTGCTTCATGATCAGCACGGAAAAAGTAAGCCCCGCCTGGAGCAACGATCATGACCGGATGCGGCCCCTCGCCCTCAAGTAAATAAAGCTGAATGCTCGGACAGTCGGTATTAAATCCACTATTATCTAAATCCTTAGAATCCCATAACGGTATCATACTATTTTCACTCCTAATGAGTAACTCCCCCTTTACTAGCTGAAATCTCCAGCAGTTGTTGCAAGCTCTCCTGGATTCCTTTTTGAAGAATTGATTTAAGATGATTAGAGACTGCTTCGTGAAGTCCATCCACTTTTGCTAAATTCGTACCCCATATTTCTTCATTCTTAAGAATTTTTAATACAAGCTGGTCACTATCATTATTTTCCCAGGCTTCAGCTAATGCGGTAATCGCTTCTTTAGCATCTCGAATTTTATATTCTTCATCTCTTCTTATCCCAGCCATATGTTCCTCATCTATCATTCTAATTGGACGATAGTAAACGAATAAGGCAGCCAACGAGAAGGTCATGAGTTGAGTACTTGATTTTGTCATCCACCCAGCGAAGCAGCAGCGGAAATACTCTCGTTCTAAATTTACTAATGGCATTTATTAATGATCCAAATTTCATTACGAATCGCTGCATCTCCGTTTGCTCTCATATACCCGCGGAAGGTTCGTTCTTTGTTTTCATTCTGGTTAACTTTATTCTCAGTAGGTTTAAAGCTATACTCCAGGGTACCACCGAGTTTTGTCATCACATTAGGGGTGTGTACCCACCCGCCTGGTTGAATCAGCGCTTTCGCTTTGCCAATCGGGTAGCCGTATTTTATAACATCTGCATTTTTTTCGATCGTTGTAAGAGCCATCTTATGCCCGACAGGAATATCTTCCCTAACCTCTACTACATTTGATTGGATGTTGATCTTTTCTCCTTTTTGGAAAGGTTTCAAGGTCACTAAAACATTATCATTTTTATGAATGATGACAAACTCAGATTTCCTGTTTCTCCTCCAGCATTAAGGAAATTGGTTTTCCGGTCATTGCAGATTGATTCGCTGCAACGGTCACTTGATGTGTTTTTACCGCATCTTGATAGGTTGATAAAATATTAGATGTATTTCCTGTTCTGACCGCATCAAGAAAGATTTGGTTTTCAACGAAATACGGATTATTTTGTTCCGTATATTCCACGATTCTCTTTCCTCGGACGTCTCTTAACTGGTGATTCCACAGTTCTAGAACTCCTTCGTCCGTATATATTTCAAGTCCTGATTTATTTGGTTCCGGGAGAATACAAGTATTTGAGATCGTTGCCACCATACCGTTTTGCAGCTTAACAATCACACTGCCGACATCTGAAGTGGTTGTTCCTTCCACTTTTTCAGCCATCATTGTACTATTATAAGCTGCATACACTTCCTTAATATCACCGCATAAGTATCGTAAAAGATCGACAATGTGGGTAGTCTGTTCCATAAATTGTCCGCCTGACCTTGACACGTCTCTCCACCACGGGACCATAGGCATTGTACCCATCCAATATCCAAGTGCCATTCCTGCTTTACGATTCTGAAGTAATGCTAACGCCTTTTTGGTCGTATCTTTATATCGCCAGTGGTATCCCACAGATGTAATAAGACCCTGCTCTTCTACTTTTCTCGCAATTGCGTCAGGCTCATCTTTTATTCCAATTGGCTTTTCTACAAAAAAGGGAATATTTCTTTCTAGCAAAGCATGTTCGATTGCTCCATGTGCCATTGGGGGAACACATATGTAAACTGCATCAAGTTTCTGCTTATCCAGCATTTCTTCTACATTTGCGTAGCCAGATGCCTTTGACCATTTTCTTGCTTCTATTTCTGCTTTCTCCACACTTGTTCCACAAAATGCTGTTATCTCTACCCCATCCATTTCCCCTAAAATATCAGCATGTGTTTTAGTGAACCAGCCCGTTCCAATAAATCCGATTTTCAAGATTGATCTCTCCTTTGATGTTTATACGCCCGTTTCATAAGCAGCTGTGTTATTGTAGCAAATATCCTCTACTATTTTTCCAAGTAGTTTGTAATCCTTAGGTACTTCTATTTATAATGGTCACCATTCAGCCAGATTTCTGTCATATTTTTAAACTTTTTATTTTCAGTAATCTCTTTTGGGTTTAAGTGACAATGGTAGTCAATGATCGGCATCTGTTTGGCATAATCATGATATAAAATCTTTCCTGCTTCACTATTTAATAAAAAGTATCGTGTATAAATGGTTTCAAAATTCGTTCCTCCCCTAGATAATAAAAATGATGAAGGGAGAGATAGTAAAAACACTCTATCTCTCCCATTCTGTTATTGACTAATAGTTAGTGTTTCTTTTGCAATAAAGCTCTTTCCATCATATAAGAAACCGCCAACACTGATATCAACTGTGCCGCTGTATCCTTGTAAAGCGTCAACGACTTTTTGACGGTCAAATTTGACCATCAATTTCTTTTTCTTATTTCCATTAACAGAAGAATGGGGTTCTGCAAAAATCGCTTTACCATTGATGACAAGCTTAATAGTTGCAGAATTAATTTCTGAAACATTGCCCCCGCCGTCTAATTCAATATTAACGGTAAATGGACTTTTGCCATTCGTCACCTTTAAATCAAATGTGTTAGGATTCACATCAGCTAATGCCGGTAACACTTCACTAAAATAAAGATTTGGAGCCGGAGCCGCTTCCATATCTTGACCTATAAAGAAGCTTGTGTGCGGCGGCTGGTTATATCCAACATTCTGCCAAGCAACACCTAAACGATATGCAGGGTCATGCATTAACGTATAAATACGATGCTCAGTTAGATTTGTAGTCGTATAGATTCGTAATGCATTGCTGTCTTCAGTTCTCCAAATGACTTCTTCTCTCCAGTCTCCAAGGATATCTGCTTGCAGGTTTGGAGTGCCTTTTGTTCCATTATTCGAGAAAGTACCGTCTGCAGTTAGTAAGTTGACCATTTTGTTATTTTCATAGTCCCATTTACCTATCGTACCTACACCAACCTGTGCTGCTGTGTTAAAATTGCCATGATCAAGAATCTCACGCTGGAGATCCCCGTCCCACCAAATTACAAAGTTTGCAGGAGGAATAGAAGTTGAGATTTTTTCACCTTTAGCAGTGTACAAACCACCGGTGGTATCATTCCAAGCGCCACCAATTGCCCATGATTCATTACCAGGATATCTAGGATCAATATCGGCTGAAGCTCCTCGACCAGTATCTCTGCCCGTATGTTCACCCCAAATGATTTCACCCGACTCCGCATCGCGGAATTCTATACCGTATTTTGCCCCACTGCTCTCATGGACTGCAAACATTTCTAAACCAGGTCTAGATGGATCAAGATCGCCAACATGCATTGCGTCTCCATGCCCTAAACCGGTAGTATACAAACCTGTTCCGTCATCATCAATTACGGCTGCACCATAAACAATTTCATCTTTTCCATCTTGATTCACATCATTTACACTTAAGCTATGGTAACCCTGACCAGCATAGCCGGCATATCCCGGGTTATTGCTATCAAAGGTCCACAGCTCCGTTAATTCACCATCTCTAAAGTTATAGGCTGCGAGTACTGACCTTGTATAATAACCACGTGCCATTATAAGGCTTGGTCTTTCACCATCAAGGTAGGCAATTCCGGCTAAGAAGCGGTCAACACGGTTACCATAGTTGTCTCCCCAAGCAGCTACATTACCTCTTGGTGGATTATAATCAGTTGTAACTAGTGCCTTACCTGTTAAACCGTCAAAAATAGTTAAAAATTCTGGTCCAGCTAATATATATCCGCCAGAGTTGCGGTAATCCGCCTTTGCATCCCCAATTACAGTGCCTTCACCGTCAATGGTCCCATCTGCTGTCTTAACTGCCAGTTCAGCCTTACCGTCTCCATCTAAATCGTACACCATCATTTGCGTATAATGGGCACCGGAACGAATATTTTTCCCTAAGTCAATACGCCACAGTTTTGTTCCATCAAGCTTATAGGCATCAATTAATGTGTTACCAGTATTTCCAGATTGAGAATTATCCTTTGCATTGCTAGGATACCATTTGACAATTAACTCATATTGACCATCTCCATCCACATCACCGACACTTACATCGTTAGCGGAGTAGGTATAGGTTACACCATCTGGTGTCTTACCACCTTCCGGCTTATCGAGAGGCATGTCAAAATAATTTTGCCCCCAAACGGTTACCGTTTCTGCAAGCGGTTCCTCATTCCCATTGAAAACTACACGAACATCGTATTTAGAATCCTGTGTTCCGTTTGCATCTAAATAATTGGTACTTGAGGTAATTGGTTTGCTATTTACTTTTACACCATCACGGTATAGGTTAAACGAAACGCTGTTGGGATCAGTTCCTAACATTCTCCAGCCGACATACACACCGTTTTCTACTTTTGCTGCGACTAATCCTCTATCAAGCTTTTCCATTTGGCGTTGGAACACCTTTGTAATTGGAGTTTTAATAACCGTAGACGATTCTGAAATTCCTCCTAAACTTACCGCAGACACTTTATAATAATAGTTCCTAGTTGGGGATACAGACTGGTCAGTAAATTCCTGATTATCCGAAATTCCCATCCTTTTATATACTCCATCTTCTGATGTAGCTCTGTATACGTAGTATAATAACGCACCCTCAACGCTATCCCATTTAAAGCTGATCGAGTTTTCTGATGCTTCTAATATGGCAACACTACTAGGAGCCTTAGGAGTTCCTACTGTTTCATCAAAGAAATTCACAGAGATTTCTTCACTTTTCGTAGATTCTATACCAGCGCTATTCACTTGAGTTACATAGTATTCATATGTATAACCCAGCTGAACGGTTCTATCAACATATTCTTGAGCTGTTGTTGTACCAACCTTAACAGCTTCTATCTCTCCTACTGATTTTCTGAATACATTATAGGTTGTAGCACCATCTACCGAATTCCAGCTTAATGTTACACTTGAATCGGGGTAAAGATTTTTTTCACTCGCTTCTAATCCCTCAGGTGACGTCATTGGAACAATTTCTAAGGCATTAATTCGCCCATTTTCACTAATAGCAACATTAAGCTGATTATCCTTTACATTAACAATAGTAGACTTTTCAGCAAATTGCCCAGTACCAGTCGAGATTGATCCAAGCGACTGCCCTTCAATATTGAAACTTGTTCTACTAGAAGCAATATTATCTCCTGTAACTACATTTACAAAATATTCACCATTAGGAACATCGACCATAAAAGAATAGTTACCATCAATTACAAAATCTCTTTTTATATCGTCGGGATTTCCTCTATCACGCTCAGCAACTGCTTTACTTAATCCGTACCCTCTAGTACTATTGTAAATCATTGTATTTGTTACTTGAGTATAACCTTTTGCAACAGGGCTTGAAGCAGATCCAAAGTCAAACCTAAGACCCGCACTACTGCTTGATCCCTCTGCTTGAATAGGTGTAGGATTTACTGACCCAACGCCGGTAAACATGGATAGTATCATCGCGGAACTTACAACGACAGGCAATTTTTTAGAAAGTTTTTTAAACATTTTTACCCCCATTAAATTGAATAATAGCTAGTTCATTTATTAGAAATCTAGAATGATAAATTTCTCCCCCCTTTCTATACTTAGGGGATAAAAACAAAAATTCCCCCACTATAATTCATAATATTCTAATTATTGAAAGCGCTTAAGGTGATTTTCCGTCTATTTTGTTTAAAAAACAGACATATATTTCCTCTGGCTATGAAAAAATCGGGTCTCAAAGTAGAGAGCCCGATTATTTATTGTTCTTGAAATACTAACTTAGATTTACTGCCTATTTTCTCGAACGCATTAACGGCAGGCTTCATAATAAATAAGGCTAATAGATTTCCGCTGTATAAAATACAAATCGGAGGTGCATAGGAAAGCACAAAGAGAATTCCAAAGCTTCCAATTAGCATAAAGAATGTAGAAAGTGGATTCAAAATCATGACGAAGAAGGAGTTTTTTATGACCTGACTTATTTTCATATCATAATGTACAAAGATTGGAATGATATAAAACAACATACAGATATAAATAAAAGTAATAATTAAAAATGGAACGTATAAAATGGCTTTCAAACTACTTGCTGCATGATTTACAAAATAAAAATCTATGTATAAAACAAGTCCAAAACCAATAATGATTAATCCAAGAAGATTACTCTTTAAAAACTCCTGTCTGTAAGCAGTCCAAAAGGTCTTAAAAATGGATAGATCTTCTTTCCCAAACATCCATTTACGGACAACCGCAAACATAGCGACAGTTGCTGGGAAAAAACCAAAGATGCCAAAGCCAAGTATAGTGCCAGTGATCCATAATATATTCAAGAAAGCTAATCTTGAGATCCATTCTAGTAATTTATTAAAACCGCCCATAAAACCTGAAGTTTCCATTGTAATCCTCCTACTCACTTGAAAACTTTTATTCTTTGCCACTTCACCAATTAAATTACTTATGTGGAAGTGGCAAAGTGAAACAAAACTTGTCAGCACGTATCATTAATGTCACCTATTAACCTTTTAATCCGCTAGTACTAATTCCTTCCACAACGTGGCGTTGGAAAATAAAGAAGATTACAAATACTGGAATCAAGGTTACAACAGACATGGCAAACATCGCACCCCAGTTTGATACTGTTTCATTACTCAGGAACATGTTTAATGCCATAGAAACAGTATATTTCGATGGGGAATTCAAGTATAATACAGGCCCTAATAAGGATTCCCACGTCCAATAAAAGGAGAAAATAGATGCTGTTGCTAAAGCTGGTTTGATTAACGGTAAGATTATTTTAGTGAAAATCTTGAAAGTGCTACATCCATCTATGATCGCCGCTTCATCAAGTTCTCTTGGAATGGTCCGAATAAATTGGACTAAAAGGAAGATGAAAAACGGATGTCCGAAATAGGCTGGAATTGCAAGCGGTTTAATCGAGTTTAACCAACCAAGCTTTGAGAAAATGATATATTGTGGAACCATTAACACATCATGTGGAAGCATTAACGTAACCATCATAATCGCAAACCAAAATGCTTTTCCTTTAAACTGTAATCGTGCAAAACCGAAGGCAATGAAAGCCGATGAAATAACCTGTCCGATTAAGGTAATAACAACTAGGATTGCTGTATTTCTGATGAAAACGCCAAACGTATTTCCGCCTATACCTTTCCAGCCTTCTGTAAAGTTGGTCCAAATCCATGGATCTGGGAAGAGCGATTTAGCCGTAACAAAGATGGTATCACTAGGTTTAAAAGAACTCATTAGGAGCCAAATAACAGGATACAACATTAATACTGCAAATCCGCCGACAAGTAGATGGTAAATCCACCATTTTGGTGATTTTAACTTTTGTAGCATCGTTATTTGCCTCCTTCCGATTCATAATGAACCCAATATTTTGATGAAACAAAGATGATCACGGTTAACACTCCGACAATAATGAGCATGACCCATGCCATTGCTGAAGCATATCCCATATTAAAGAACTCGAAACCTTGAATAAATAGATATAAAGAATATAGAAGAGTTCCGTCTAACGGACCGCCTGTACCTTTCGAGATAATAAAAGCTGGTACAAAAGTCATAAAGGCCGCAATCGTTTGCATAACTGTATTAAATAGAATTACTGGGCTTAGCATTGGAAGAGTAATTTTGAAGAATTTCTGTACTCCGTTCGCACCATCTACACTTGCAGCTTCATAATAACTCTTTGGAATGCCTTTTAATCCTGCTAGGAAGATTAGCATCGAGGAACCAAATTGCCATACAGATAAGAAAATCAACATCCATAGAGCAGCGGTCGGGTTACCAAACCATCTCACCACATTGAGTCCAAGCAAATCTAATACGATATTCACTATTCCCAAGTCACCGAAAACATTCCGCCACATGATTGCTACCGCGACGCTCCCTCCAATTAGGGAAGGTAAATAGAATAATGTTCGGTAGATCCCCACTGCTTTAGAAGCAGTATTTAGAATCATAGCAATTAGCAGGGCGAAAGCAAGTCTTAAAGGAACACCTGCTAATACATAAATCAGTGTGACTTTTAATGACTGCCAATAACGCGGGTCTGCTGTAAACATTTTTATGTAGTTATCAAAGCCTATCCATCTTGGGGCAGAAAATAAATTATAGTTTGTAAATGATAAATATAAAGATGCAATGATAGGAATTAATGTAAAAGCAAGGAATCCGATGATAAATGGACTAATAAACGCATAGCCTGTTAAGTTTTCATTGATGATCCGCCGTCTTTTACTAACTGTTTTAATTGGGATATTTACATCTCGCTTTACCACAGGTGTACTCATATATTCAACTCCTTTTTCTTAGGATCAACTTCCTTAGTTGAAAGGACGATAGCTGATCTTTAAGACCGATCAGCTATCGAAATGGTTATTATTTTTTGTTTTGAGCTAAAACACTCTCAGCTTGCTGTCTAAATTGCTTAGCTGCATCTTCTACTTTTAGATTACCGTATGCCATTTGCTCAGCAATACTATCTAGTGTTTCAATGACCTCACCAGCACCAACTGGATCTGGACCGGAAAATGATGAACTGTTTTCTTCTGCCCAGTCAACATAGTCAAATACTTGAACTTGTGCAGGTGAAAGTAATGGCTTTAATGCGTCTTTGACAACAGAAGAACCTGGAACTCCACGATCTCCAAGAGTTAACTTGTTAGCCTCAACATCATTGATTAGGAAGTCGATAAACTTCGCTGCTTCTTCTTTATGCTTTGAATTATTAGCCATAGACCAGAACATACTTGGCTTTAAGTATAGGCCTTGTTTGCTGTCAGGTCCTGGCATATTGTTAATTGCTAATGGACGATTTGCAACTTGCTGTAAACCTACGAATTGGTTAGACCATTGCCAGATACCAATTGCTTTTTGAGTTACAACTGGGTCATCTTCAATCCCTTTCAACTGTGCTAAGTAGTCAGGAGTTGGAACTGCTTTTTCTTTTACTAAACCAGATGTCATGTTAAAGAAGTCTTCAAACAATTTGTCATCTGTATAACCTAGAGAAGCTCCATCTTTACTATAAAGTGACTTCCCTTGTGTTCTTAAATAGTAGTTAAAGAATACATCGGCTTTCATTCCTGTATCCATGAATAGACCTGCATCTTTTGCTTTTAGTGCGATTTCCTTATAGTCATCCCAAGTCCAATTCTCATCAAGAGAATCTACACCGATTGTTTTCAATAGTTCTTGGTCATAGTGGAATCCAACTACGTTAACCCCTGCGTTAATTCCATAAAGCTTATCGCCAAGCTTACCACCGCTGATAATAGTATCAGCAATATCTTTTGTGTTGATTTGCTTATCTAAATATGGAGTTAAGTCAGTAACTTGACCATTTTGAGCGTATTGTGAAAAATAAGAAAGGTCCATTTGAACGATATCTGGTAATTCGTTTGCTGCTGCCTGTGGAGCTAGCTTCTTCCAGTAGTCATCCCAAGCTGCATATTCAGCTTCAATTTTTACATTTGGATTTTTTTCTTCATACATTTTAATAATTTCTAGTGTGTAATCATGTCGTGGTTGAGATCCCCACCATGCAATACGTAGTGTAACTTTTTCATCTTTTTTCTCATCTTCTTTTGGTTCTGAATCAGAATTATTACCGCTTGTTGAACTGCTGCCGTTACATGCTGCTAATGAAAAGACTAGTACAAAACTGAATAATAAAACTAAGATTTTTTTCATTTTGTCTCCCCCTTTTTCTTTTAACACCTTTATGTAAGTGTTTACATTTACTATTGTAAGTTTTTATCGGAATTGTCTGAATCCAATTTTCCGTTTATTTTGTTTAAAAATCAGACTATTAATCAATATATATAATAAAGAAAGGCCTCCTTGAACAAGTTCAAGGAAGCCTTAGTAGTTTTTGAATAAATTAGTTGTYTTTTGAAAGGATCTTATTTGCTTCAGTTCTAAATTTTTGTGCTCCTTCAATTGGAGTTACTTTTTTAAACAAGATTTGTTCTGAGACATCTTGCAATAGATTTACGACCTCAATACCGCCGAGAGGGTTAGCCTTTTCAACCTTTTCGTTGTTATTTTTTACTTTATTGACATAGTCGAAAACCTTTTTCTCATCCTCGGTAAGACCATTTTGTATCTGCTCTATCACCTCGTTAGAAACAGGAACTCCTCTTTCTCCTCTTATTACTTTATTTGCTTCAATATCATTAATAAAGAAATTGATAAATTGTGAAGCTGCCTCTTTTTTCTTGGAACCTTTAGAAATGGAAAAAAGCATGCTCGGCTTTACCGTTAATCCTTGTTCTTGTCCAGGTCCTGGTGGCAGGATAAGTTCCAGCTGACGGTTTGCAGCCTTTAAAAATCCAATATATTGGTTTGAATAGGCCCATGTCATCGGGGACTGTTGATTTATTAATAGTTCATCTTCTATACTCTTAATTTGCTCCGTTACATCTGCCCGTGGGAAGGCTCCTTTTTCTAGTAATCTTAATTGCATTTCGAAGTAATCAATAAACAATTGATCCTCTTCATATCCAAGTTTAGTCCCCTTTTCATTATACAAATTCATTCCTTTCGTACGCAGGTAATACGAAAAAAACACATCAGGTGATTTCATCCCATTCGTACCATAGATTCGCTTTTCCTTATGGACCTTTACAGCTAGTTGCTCAAAATCGGTCCAAGTCCAATTGGATTTTGGATAGGTAGAAAGCAATTCTGGATCACCGATAATCGCGGGTGCATTCATCCCTAAAGGAAACCCATATAAATGGTCATCGACTTTCCCGCCCAAAAGAACCTCTTTACTGATAGAGTCTGTGTTAATAATATTTTTATCTATATATGGACTTAAATCCTCAAGAAGATTTTTATCACTGTATGTTTTTAAATATAATAAATCCATTTGAATAATGTCTGGCAATTGATTACCGGCTGCCATCGGGGCTAACTTTTTCCAATAATCATCCCAATTTGCATATTCCGACTCGATATTAATATGGGGATATTTCTTTTCAAACATCTCAATAACTTCTAATGTATAATCATGTCGAGGCTGCTCACCCCACCAAGCAATTCTAAGAGTAACGGTTTCTTTATTTTTACTAGCCGCTGATTCTACTATCTCAAGGTTACTGCAGCCGCCAACCATTACCATTACTAGGGACAAAGTCGAAAACAATATTTTTTTCATCGTTTTTTTCCCCTTTTTGTTTTTTTATAACCCTTGTAACGATTCTCTTTTGAACTCTGATGGTGTAAATCCCGTATGTTTCTTGAATACCTGGCTAAAATATTGGGGGTTTTCCCCGTAGCCAATTTTCTCAGCTATTTCAAATACCTTTACGTCGTTCTCTTTCTCAATCAAATGAATGGCCATTTCAATTCTTAATCGCGTTAGGTAGTTAGAGAATTTTTCACCTGTTTCTCTTTTGAACAATTTTCCCAGATAATCTGCATTCATATATAACATTTCGTTTGCTACCCAATGCAAAGATAAATTTTGGTTGGCCAAATACTGATTTATAACTTCTATCACTTTATTAATAATAGCCGAATGCTTATTTTTATTTTGGTTATAAAAGAATTCAGTGATCTCCCTAGCGACATTTTCAAAAAAGCTCTTCATATTTTGAATGGTATCCATTTCAAGAAGAAGTGTTATTTTCGTTAAATACATATTCATCTCTTTCAGGTCACATAAACGAATCATCGAGTTAAACAACTGGATTACATAAGACTTTGTGATGTTAATATCATGTCTTAATTCACCAAGTTGATTAAAAAATGTGAAGATTTCTTTCAAAACGTCTTCCCAGCTGCCGGATTTGACTAATCTGCAGAAATTTTCATCATCATAATAAAACTCTACATCCTTTGTATTGTTTTGAAACGTGATATCCTTTTTTGTAATAACCCCTCCCTCACCTAAATAAAAACGATAAGATAGACAGTCAAGGGCCTCCTTGTACAATTTATTTGCATTCTTAATTTTTCCTGGATCACTAATGGCGACTGTGGAATCAACTTGATAATATTGATAAAATGTTTCTTGTATTTTTTCAATATGTGAGTGTAGTTTGCCAGTTACATAGGTGTCTCCAATTAGAAATAGTATCGTTTCCCCAACAGTACAACTGAGGATATATTCATCAAAGATGTGTTCAGCAATATTTTTAATGGCAAACATATGCTCAAATTGAATATCTCCTTCTAATTGGAACAAAACCAGTCTTACATTTTCCTTTTCTATGTTGAGCTGAAAAAGTTTTTGATAATGCTCTAAATCTTTATTATTATAATGATTCGTAATAAATTCTTTAAGCATCTGTTCTTTAGCGTAAGGAAGGACTGTTTCAAGGGTTCCTTTCATCTTTTGAACAAATTGCTCGCGATTATGTTTTTCTTTTAAGTCCCCGCATATTTCACTAACAGCATCCATTATCGTATTTTCATTACAAGGTTTTAATAGATAGTGTTTAACACCAAACTCCATTGCCTGTTTTGCATAATCAAATTCACTGAATCCTGAAAGTAAAATAAACTTAATTTCAGGAAAAGCGTTATATACCTTTGCAACTAATTCTAGACCATTCATTCCAGGCATTTTGATATCACTAATGACGATATCTGGCTTTATTTGTTCGATTATGTTATAGGCTTCTATACCATTTCTTGCCGTACCGATTAAGGTAGTCCCGATTGACTCCCAATTGATTACCCGTGAGATTCCTTCAGTAATAATTCTTTCATCATCTACTAACAATACTTTATACATAATCTCCCCCCCGATCGTAAGGCAAAACAATGATTACTTTCGTCCCTTGATTGGGTGCGCTTTCAATTGTCACCCCATATTGTTCACCATAAGAAAGTTTTATCCGGTCGTCAATATTTGATAATCCAACTCCTTGGCCCCGTGTTTTTACTTCCCCTCTTTTTAATTTTTCAATAAAAGAAGGCTCCATTCCAGGTCCTTTGTCTTCCACAACTAATTTGATTGTTTCCTTGTCTAATTCTGAGTAAATACTAATTTTACACGGGTCAATCATTGGCTCTAATGCATAGTGAATGGCATTTTCGACAAGCGGTTGCAAGGTTAGTTTTGGTATATAATAGCCAACTATATCTGAATCAACTTGTAAGTGAAAATCTAATCTTTCCTCAAATCGATATTTCTGGATCGTGATATAATTTTTAACAATATTAAGTTCATCTTCAATCGTAATTAGCGGTTGTTTTAAGCTAATTGAATTTCGAAGTAAATAACCGAGTGATTCTACCATTTTAGAAATCTGTGTTTGTCCATTCCCTTTTGCTAACCAATTGATTGATTCCAACGTATTGTATAAAAAGTGGGGATTTATCTGAGCCTGAAGTGCCTTAAACTCTGTTTCTTTAATGGTAAGCTGCTTGGAATAGTTCTCATTGATTAGTTCGTCAATTTGTTGAATCATATTCTGAAAGTTTTGTTGTAGTGTCCCTACCTCATCATCATGAAAATCGGAAGTTTTAAGAGCTTCTTTTCTCGCTTCCTTAAAATCTCCTACTTTCACAAATTGCATACCAGCAACTAAATTTTCTAGTGGGCTTGTAATGTTTCTTGCAAATCGAATACCTAAAAAAGTTACCGCAAAAAACATAAGAATAAAAATAATGATTAGGAGTGTTTTGATTATATTAATATCTTTAAAGATATGATTGAAGGGAATCACATTCAAATATTCCCATTCAAAGTAATTAGATTTAATATGGACAAGAAAGTAATTCTTTTTATCTATATTTTTAATTTGATAGCCTGCACCAGCAGAAAGGGCTGCTTCTTTAAAGGGAGTTTCTGTTTCCTTCGGATAAATCAAATCGTTTTTGCTAGCAATTAAGAATTCACCATCTATTTTTTTGGAGCCTTCTAATATATTGCCAACTAATTTATCCATATTGATATAAATAATGAGGGTTCCAAGATTGTCGAAGCTTAAATTACGATATTGTCTTATTTCCCGTGCTGTCGCAAACGTGAAATTAGTATTTTTCGGATGAATCCAAACATTGCTCCCGTCAGCCTCAACGGCCATTTCAATAATATTCTCTTTTTGTTCATTTGATATTTTAAGAGTTTTTGGGCCGACATTATATTCTTCACCATATGCATCAATTAAATTTACAGATAGTATGTATTTTTCTTTATTTACATAGCTAAGAAGCTTGTCCATCATGTTAGTGCGCAGCTGAAATTTTTCATATTCGGTACTTTCTTCATTTATGGAGGCTAGGTACTGCTGAATCTGTGGGTCTGTCAAAATATTATAGGAAACTTCTTCAAGGTTTTTTAATTCGTTCTCAATCCCATTCGAGGATGTGCTTAAAACCTGAGAAGATTTGCTATAAAGCTGTTCATCATATGCATGGAACGCATATTGTAAACCAAAGAAAATAAAGGAAAAGGAAATAATCATCGTCCATGAAACTAAGATAAAAAGTTTGTACTTAATTTTTAAATCGTTATACATTTTCTTAAGTCGTTGAAAAACTTTTTTCATTAGATTCATCCTCACCCCTTTATTATAATATTAAAAATACTCAGCACTGTAAGCGTAGCCAATTTTTTTAAAAAAATACTTTATCTCTAGTAAACTTGTCCGTATGTAATATTTAAATTTTACCATTTCACTGCTTATTTTCAAAGGAAATAATCAAAAATATTTTTCATTTCCATATTTGGAAATGAACTTGTACGCACATGTTGTTAGTTGTATGTAAAACAAAAAGTCCTCAGGATCTACACCTGAGGGCTTTTGTAAGTTAACCAGCATCTAGGGATGAATAGTGGGAAGTGTACAACTTCCAATAATATCCCTTTTTATCCAACAATTCTGTATGTGTACCTTCCTCAACAATCTTCCCTTTTTCAATAAATAAGATTCTGGTTGCATTTTGGATGGTAGATAAGCGGTGTGCTATGATAAACGATGTTCTACCTTCAAGCAGTACCTCAAGTCCCTTTTGTAAGGCCAATTCTGTCTCGGTATCAATGGAAGAAGTTGCCTCATCTAATATGAGGATTTTCGGGTTGGCTAATAATGCCCTAGCAAAGGAAATAAGCTGCCTTTGTCCGTTGGATAGCATGGTTCCTCTTTCATTTACTTCTGTTAAATAACCATTCTTTAATTGGACGATAAATTGATGTGCCTGCACTGCCTTCGCTGCCTCCATGACCTCTTCGTCCGTTGCATCTAATCGGCCATACCGGATATTATCTAGTATTGTACCTGAAAAGATAAACGGATCCTGGAGCATTACACCCATTTGTCTCCTAAGCGAGGAAATCGTAACGGATTTTATATCGATATCATCAATATTAATTTTGCCGCTATTAATATCATAGAATCGGCTTAATAAACTTACAATGGTAGTTTTCCCCGACCCGGTTGGACCGACAATCGCAATTGTTTCACCCGGATTCACCTTGAAATTGATGTGATCCAAGTTCCTGCCATTTTTTTCATAACCAAACACAACATTTTCAAACTCCACTTTACCTTTGATATGAGGGAGTTCTTTCGCGTTTGGATCACTTAAGATGAATGGCTTTTCATCCATCATCTCAAAAATTCTCTCTAAATAGGCGGTAGCATTAATAATGGCATTATAGAAATTTCCAATGTTCGCTAAGGGTCCCCAGAACATCCAGATATAACCGATAAAGGCAACCAAGGACCCCACTGTGACTCCTTCCCCGATCATGGAAATACCAATCACATAGATAAACGAAACGGTCAGTACAGAGATGTTTTCAATAGAAGGCCAAAGCAGAAAATGAACTCTAATCGCTCTAATCCATGATTTGCGGTATCCATCCGATACTTCGTGGAAGATTCTTTTATTTTCCTCTTCCCTAACAAAGGCTTGAGTCACCTTAATTCCACTTATACTTTCATGCATATAGGCATTCATATTTGATACTTTATTGCTTAAATTTTGCCAAGCCCTTCTTTGAGCATTTTTAATGAGGAATATGATGGCAGCCAATATCGGAAATCCTGCCATTGCGTATAACGTCAATTTAGGGTCAATCGCTAGCATGAAACCTATAATGACCAAAAGACTAAATAAGTCTGTAATCAAATTTATTAATCCGTTTGACAATAAGTCACTTAATGAATTTACATAGTTCACAACCCTGACTAAGATTTTCCCATGTGGACGACTATCGTAAAAAGAAAATGATAACTTCTGCAGGTGAGTAAACAAATCCTTTCGGATGTTTTTAATCACACTTTGGCCTATTTCAGACATCATTCTAATTCTAAATTTCATACAGATTCCTGTTATCATTAAGGCAAATAGATAAACTCCTGCGAGCATAAATAGACCAGCTATATTCTCTGAAGGTATTTCATCATCAATTGCTTTTTTTATTAGATAGGGTCCAATTAAATTAGCACAGCTTGCGACAAGCATAATCAATACCGTTAACATAATTGTGTTTTTAAACGGTTTTAAATACACTAGTAATCTCTTAAGATGGACGACATTAAACGGAGTATCCAATTCCTCGTCTACATTGAATTTATTGCGTGCCATTCATTCTCACTTCCTTGCCATTAGCTCAATATCAAAGTTTCCATACTGGTTCTGATAAACGTTGTAATAGTATCCTCTTTTCTCGAGTAACTCTTCATGGTTTCCTCTTTCAATAATTTTCCCGTTTTCCATAACTAGGATTTGATCTGCTTCTTTAACAGAAGAAATGCGATGGGCAATGATAAAGCACGTGATCGTCTGTTGAAGGGTCTTTAACGTCTGTTGGATTTTCTCTTCCGTTTCCATGTCGACACTCGAGGTGGTATCATCAAGGATTAGAATTCCCGGGTCCTTTAAAAGGGCACGTGCAAGTGCGATTCGCTGTTTCTGGCCTCCAGATAGACCTACTCCTCTTTCACCCACAATGGTGTCATAGCCTTCGGGTAAGGAGGAAATAAATTCATGTGCTTCTGCCATCCTTGCTGCTTTTTGAACTTTTTCCATGGAAGCATGAGGCTCACCATAAGCGATGTTTCCCTCGATGGTATCGGAAAAAAGAAATATATCCTGCATGACGGTTGCCATTTCGGACCTTAATTTATGGGTATCCCATTCCTTGATGTTGATTCCTGCTACTCTTACTTCTCCACTTGTTGTGTCATAAAAGCGGCTAAGTAAATTTACCAACGTTGACTTCCCTGATCCTGTTGGTCCAATTACAGCAATTGTCTGTCCTGGGCTGGCAGTAAAGCTAATATCATCCAAGACTAATCCATCACCATAGCTAAAATAAACATGATCAAATTCAACTTTTCCTTTCTCTACAGTCAAGCTAGTTCCTTTGTCTCCACTGTTAATGGCAGATTTCGTTTCAAGTAATTCTTCTACTTTTTCTGCAGACGCAATAAACCTTTGTGTGTCATTAATCAGCCAACCAGCCATCCGCATTGGATTATTCAAAGCCCATATTAAGGAGTTAAACATGACTAATTCTCCTATAGTTAGGGTACCGCCTATCACCATGATCCCACCTGCCAAGATCATAATGACAATGAAGACACCGGCTAGCGAATCAAGGACTGGCAGATATCTCTCCCATACTCTGGCAGATTGCAGATTTTTCTCCTTAAATGCGTTATTTTCCATAGAAAATTTTTCAATCTCATAGTCTTCTTTGGCAAAAGCCTTGACTACACGATTTCCACTTATATTTTCTTGAACTACTGAGTTAAGATTGGCAAATTGATTTCTGATTTCTGTAAATGTAGGTTTTACATCATTAGAAAGTCTAAATGCAAAATAACCGATAATAGGTGTAACAGCTAAAATCGCTGCAGCCAATGGTGGATGGATGGTAAACATAAAGATAATCGCAAAGATTAACACGGTTATATTTTCAAAGATCATATAAATCGAAAAGGCCGTAAAATGTCTAATCGCTTCCATGTCACCTGTCATCCGGGCCATAATGTCTCCGGTTTTGGTGCGGTCATAAAAGCTAAAATCCAACTGGAGGAGCCTTTGATAGAGGTTTTTTCTTATTCTAAAAATGACGTTCTGAGATAGATTTTCAAACATAATTTGATACCCATATCGGACAGAGGTTCTAACAACTGTAACTCCAATCATTAACCCAATAAACGGCCATAGCAAACTCTTATTTTGTCCGTACATTACATCATCCACGATTTTTCCTGCCAAGTACGGATTCAACATATTTAGGGCTGAAACAGAAAGTGCTAACAGCAGGCCGATAAACAACCTTTTTTTATAATTTCGAATGTAGCTCCATGCCCAGCGCAAGCTTTGCATACTTCACGCCCCCTTCCAAGTGTCTGTGTTTAAACATAAATACATCTTATTTTCTTACAAGCAGACTTATGAATATTGTTTTAGAATTTTTTTATCCGTCTCGTTAGTAAATTAGGGAAGACCACCATAAACGTTCTGGTGGTCTTCTCCAATTTCTTAAGCGGCTTCTTGATTCTGCTTTATTTTCGAAAAAGCAAAGAAAGAGGACCACATGAGCACAATCGCTAGAAAGCTGCCGCTAAAGATCGGGATTAATCCTGGAATCGTTGTCATTAAAAAAAATATGGCTATACTCCCCATTACCATTAAAATGGTTGAAATAGGATTCATAAGCATGATGATAAAAGCATTCTTTATTACTTGAAGCAGTTTAATATCAAAATGTACATAAGTTGGAAACACATAAAATGCGGTTAAAATAAATCCTAAACTAACCATTAAAGTTGGGTAATAGAGTAAATTCAGGAGACCTGCTGTTGTTCTCAGAAATGCGAGATCAATATATAATATGTATCCAGCGACCACCATCGTAAGACCTAAAAGGTTACTTTTTATGAAATCAATTTTATATGTTGCCCAGAAGGTTTTAAATACTGGGACATCGTCTTCGCCCATCAGCATTTTTCTAACAATGGCAAACATCGCTGTTGTTGCAGGAAACAATCCCAAAACAACCAAACCAAGGATGGAAAAGAAAATCCATAAAATATTGATATAGGCCAACTTCATAACCCATTCACACAGCCGATAAAATCCGCCTAATACTCCATTCATCTGCATCGCTGCATCCCCCTATGATCTTTAATTTTTCAAGTATGGTGTCTTATTCACGTTGAATGATTGCTTGATGTACGGTTAAGTTTGTATAGGCAGCTTTCATAGGTGCCATTTGTCTAAGACCTATCTTTCCACCTCTCAAAATAGGACCATATGTTTCACCATCATCTTCCCATTCAAGGATAGGAAGGTCATTAATAGAAAATTGAACCATTCCTTCATACTTTATTAGTTTCATATGATAAGGCGATATGGCATCCTCTGCAGGCGGGAGAGGATCAGCACCTGCTGCAACTAAATGGAATCCATGGCTCTTTCGCAAATTACAAGTACGAAAAGCACGTTCGTCGGCATGTTTATGCCTAAAATAGGATAAATGCAAAGCATTTATTTCACCAGAATGGTACTCTGGATATCTCCCATTTCTTGCAGCTAATTGTTCATCGAAAAGATCCTCACCCTTTCTGCCCGCGGCTGCAAAAAAAATCATACAAAGTCCAGGCTCCCTTATAGGGTAAAAATCCCATTGAATCATCACTTTATCAGGAAAATTCACAGGACACCAGAACACCCAATGAGCATTGTCCCCATATTCTTGAGGGTCTAACTCATTCTCCAAATGTAAACGGTTTTCCTTGAAACTGATCCTTGCCTTTCCTTCCAATCTCCAATTCTCAATATCTTTTTTGCTACTTAGAGAATTTCGATAAAGGCATTCTCCCGTTTCAAACTTTTTTTCGTTCATTCGATGAATCCTCCTGCTTTTTCATCAAGTTTATAGCCTTCAATAACAACTGGACCCAGTAAACCTGATGGGTTAGGCCTATGATCCATTTGATTGGCTTTGCTATTCGTAACAGCAATTCTGATGCTATTATGGCCAGGTTCTAAGAAACGTTTGATTTCAAAAACATACGGTGCCCACATTTTTACTCCTGCATCTTGGTTATTGATCCAAACATGTGCCGATTCAAAAACGGTTCCAAGGTTCAAGGTAATCTGGTCAAATAGTTCTTGGTCATCATCAATAAAGAAAGAATTTTGATAGACTAATGTACCAGAATAGTATTTAAAATCCGGCCAATTCGTCCAAGATTCTAGGAACATCGTGTTCAATTGTTCCGAATCCCTCATGATGTTCCAGTGATCCTTGATGGAAGCTAATAGAAAACTTTCAAACTGCTTTACTCCTTTATCATTGATAGGTGTTTCAGATTCATTTACATAAAGGAGTAGACTTTCCCTTCTATTTATCGAAATAGGAATTTCCATTTTATTCAAGTTCACAGATACTCCCGTCACATCACGAGACCCACTCCATGGATTCCACTTTTCCACCTTCCCCTTTACATCCACTAGAACCGTGCCATCATATGGAAATTCACCTTCATTTACAAGTAAGATAAAGTGAATGCCTTCTTTGACTAGATGACTGACACGAATATCTTTAGATGCTGATTTCAACTCGATTTTTCGGTTGGTATTGATCGATCTTAATAGTTCCTCTAACGTATGAGCATATGTGGCATTTCTTATTATTTCAGAATGCTGTTGCTCAACATAAATGATCACCTTTCCTCCGCTAGCAATCCATTGCTCTAGTATTTGACAAGTGTTATCTTCCAATGTTTCAAACTGTTCAATTAAAAGCACATCGTATGACTGGTTTTGAATTTTTAGCTTCCCTTGGTCGAGGTCACAGTCTGGTAAAAGGGCTTCCTCTAAGTAATTGAATTCTAATTGATTTTCGTATAAGGGCTTAACGATTTTCCAAGGCAGATTATTGTCCTTGCATAACACAGCAATGCCGGTTTGGTTAACACTATCTGTCATTAGCCAGCTTAACCTCTTCATGTATTCGGAAAAAGATTGATAATAAGGCCACCAATGATTGTTCGGACCCACATCTGGCGGTCTTTCATGGCTGCGCTTCCTTCCATCGATTGAAAAATAAAAGGCATGTGGGCATAGCAGATTAACGCCTCTGACTAAGAGCCAATCCATGTACCATTTCATATCCCCAGGACTTAAATCCCATCCACTTTCTTTCCCACAAACCCCTAAGAATTCATTCAGGTTTCTCCTCCTGCCACGATGACGGGCAGCATCAGCAGAACATTTCGCCACCGTGCTATGTGGTCCAACCACTCCCTTGTCATCCTCAGGTGCTACCCAGCGCCAAACAAGATCTTGACCTGGGATTTGAAAGTGATGAAGAAGACCAATGTCACAGCTTTGGGCAGGATGTCCTGTCAGAGCAATCCCGTGATTCATGCACCACTCGCTGATTGGTTTGTAAAAAGCATCCTCCAGGCGTATCTTTACAGATTTTTGATAATTTCTCCGAACCCTTTCTGTTCGTTCCCCCAAATCAAGAAATAAGGCAGGAAGGTCCGTTTCACAATTACCGTTCTGGATGTACCATTCCATAAAACCATAGGTCCAAGGTATCAATCTTTTTCTGCTGCCGCGGCCCAATATTTCTGGTTCATCTGTAAAAAAGGCTTGTATCGTATTTCCAAAATATTTTTTTAGTCTGCTATAGTATCGTTCGTGGGTAAGATGAATAAATTTTGCTACTGCATCAGGATTTAACAAATCTGCTGAAGGAGGGGCCCCTGTTTCACCATCATCCTCACCAAAATGAATTCCTCTAATCGTCCCATTTGAAAATGTTTCAATAAATAAAAGAACAGACCATTCATTTTCGTTGGGCGGAATAAACTTAAGGGTTTCATCATGAACCTCCAAGATTTGAGTACTGCTGGGACGATTCCTGCTTTCGGAGGTTCTTTCAACAGCCTGTGCAGAAACAAGTGTTTCCCCTGTTACTAATCTTAAGATTATTTCAAGATTCCCACTGGTATGATATTCTTCCATTCTTAATCCTCGGCTTGCATACTCAGGATGATCTTTTACAACTAGACCCTTTGCCGAACCGGATGGATACATCGCTTCATCATATAACATGACCTGCATTCCAAGTTTTGCAGCCTCTTGGACTGCAGTTTCTACAAAGTCTAAATAAAGGTCAGACAAGTAACCAATCTCTTTTGGCATACCCATTCTTGGATGAATAACAAACCCCATTACACCTTTTTCCTTAAAATCACGGATTTGCCTAATAATTTCATCATTTGTTATAAGATCATTCCAAAACCAAAATGGTATAGGTGTAAACTCATCAGACGGCTGTAAAAATTGGTGATATAAGTTTTTATTCATTTTCCACCTGCTCACTAATCAGCTGTTTTTGTCTTACTATAGAATGATTTGATTTTTCCTACAACCATACTTTTTTGTTTAAGTAGACAAAAGCTTTTAAAATAAAGAAAAACGATGGTTATTTGCTAACCATCGTTTTCGGCTTTTATTTGGTTAAAATCCTGATTGAGTTTCCGGTATTGACTTGGCGGAACACCGATTTGCTTTTTAAAGATCCGGTTGAAGTAGCTGTGTCTGTAACCTACACTCTCGGCAATATCATTAATTTTCATATCCGAGTGAATAAGTAATTCTTTTGCTTTATCAATTCGTAATTGTGTTAAATAATCAATAAAATTAATGCCCACCATTTGTTTGAAGGCCTTACTTAAAGAATATGGATTTGTTCCTACTTCGTCAGCACAGCTTTCCAAAGAAATATCATCCATATAGCTGTCCTGTATTTTTACAACAACTTTCTCAATCACTCGTTTTAATTCAAGATTCATTCGGCCTTCCAACTTTTGAAGATATGGGCGAATGACATCCTTTGTAAACCAGTTTAAAATCCTTTCAGAATCACGGAGCTGAGAAAGTTCTTCAAACATATTCTTACCTTCAAAAAGATCATGAGGATGGATTCCCGAATGAAGAATTTCGTGTTGAATACTGCTGTATAGCTGGATGACCCCCTGCTGAAAGTTAATCTCATTGATGCCCTTCTCTGTTAGGTCCTGCAGAAATGGTTTTATTAAGTTTTCCACTTCATCTGCCTGTCCCATTCGAATGGCCTGTATAATTTCTTTTTCTATTGCAAATGGATAATGGAAATGATTCACATTATCTGTCCGTACAAGTTCTTGCAAGTCAATAACCTGATTACTATTTTCAAAGATTCTAAACCGTTTACCGCTTCTGACCGCTTCAAATATATGTGGAATCTTTTTGATACTCTCAGTTGGTTCACTAATTGTAACCGTCACTTGCATTTTTAATATCTCATTTATAGTTTGTGTCACTTTATCAGCAAAGAGATGTAATTTCTCTCGGAAAGATGGGTGATGTTGTTCAATGACTAATATCCCGACTGATAAATCCTCAAATCTGACCACATTAAACTGATCAAATATTTCATCGGCTAATTCTTCCACGATATTAGATGCAGTAAATGTAACTAAACTTTCATCATTATTAGAAAAGCTAACCTTTGATTCACTCAAACCTGTAAGCTGAAGTTCCAGCGCCGTAAACGATCTACCTTCTAAATTCCAGCCATAATTCTCCATTCTTGTACGTAAATCTTCTTCCCTATAATGATATAAATACCCTTGGGTTAATTGGAGTACAAAACTACTCTTAATTTGTGAAAGCTGTTCTGCTAAGCGTGTCTGCATTAAATCACTTTTTTGTGAAAGCATCTGCCATTGCTGTTCAATGACTGTAAATTCATCCTTACCTTTACGTTTCCACAATCCTTCATCTTCATGTCCTAAATTGTTTAATAATCTTTTAATTGGAGAGTATAGTCTATTCGATGTAACCCAAGATAAAACAAAAGCTAAAATAAGTGCTGAAAAGCTAAAAATTAAAATCAATCTTGAGACCAGTACTAGTGGTGCAGTAATCGAAGACATCGGTGCAGCAGAAACATAGGTCCAGTTTGAATCAACTCGCGTAAATTGACCATATGAAACAGAATACATTTTTTTATTGTTTTCAAGTTGAAAAGATCCTTCAGAGTTCTTATGCTTCTCTAACTCATTCTTTAAAACATTTACAAAATTGGCATCTTTCGTACTATTGGACGACAGTAAGATTTCGTTCTTACCGTCTAAAAGGAAGGTTGCCCCATTATCATATGGCGTCAAAGTCTTTAGAAGCTGAAGAACTTTGTAGCGGTCAATGGTAACGATAATAGACCCAAAAGGTTCCTTACTGGTTGCTGGAATGCTATGCACAAATGCTAATGTTTTATGTTCGGAACCATTTTCTGCTGAGTACTCTGCCCATTGCAACTTTTTTCCTGTTTGTAGTGTATCATGGTAAAAAGCCTTTGATTTCTCATCTAACACATTATATTCACTATTAAATAAGATTGGCTTTTCCCTCTCAATATATAAATCTACATCTTTTATCAGTGAATGACTGCCTTGTAATAAAAGCAGTGTCTTCGTAATATCATAGGTTTCAGTAAATTGTTTAACAAAATCAATATCCTGTAATGATTCACTAAAACGCGGTTCAAAGGCCCAATGTGACGTAGAATACTCTAGGTATTTAAATTCCTCATCTATATTTTTTGCCCTTTGCTCGATTTGACTATCATGTATGGAAGTTAATTCATTCTCAACCTTTCCAACAGCAAACCAATAGATACTAAGACCCGTGATTAAGCCTGGAATACTGGCGATCGCTAATATCAAAATAAAACTATTACGATGGAAACTTCCTCTCCAATGGAATGATTTTCGTTTCGCCTTCTTGTCTTTCAAACCCACTAGTACACCCCCAAGATTTATTTCCCCTTACATGTTTGGAACTATTATGTCACACTTTTGTCAAAAAATGAAGGCGCTTTTATGGAGAAGTTCTGAATTTTGCTTTTTAGGTTACTCAAAAAACTAAAAGGGCCATTTGCCTTGAATGAATAAATCATCCAAGGCAAATGGCCCCTTTAGACTATAGTTTTTGTCTATTAACCTTTTACTGATCCTAAAAGCATCCCTTTGGCAAAGTGTTTTTGCAGGAACGGGTACACAATTAATATTGGTAATGTAGCAACAACAACGACAGCTAATTTCAATGACTGATCCGGCGGCTCCACAAAAGAAGCTCCCGCTGATGCTGCATCGCCAAGCTGTGATTGCGATAGAATAATAATTTGTTGAAGCAATACCTGAACCGGCCATTTCGCACTGTCAGTAATATATAACAATGCACTAAAGAAGTCATTCCAAATCGCTACTGCATAAAATAGGGCAAAAGTAGCGATTACTGGCTTAGATAAAGGCAGCATGATTCTCCAAAAAATCCCTATCTCGGTACATCCGTCGATCTTTGCTGCTTCCTCTAATTCTATCGGAATATTTTGGAAAAACGTTTTTACAATGATCAAGTTAAAGGGATTGATAGCTATTGGTAAAATCAATGCCCAATAAGAATCTAGTAAACCTAAAGACTTTACAACGATGTACGTAGGGATCATACCACCACTAAATAACATCGAAAATACCACTAGATTCATAAATAAACTTCGGCCCATCAGCGTTTTTCTTGAAAGTGGATAGGCCATTGTGAATGTAAAGAATAAACATACCAATGTTCCTACTAGAGTGATACCCATTGAAACAAGAATACTCCGAACGAAAGTATTGGTAGCAAAGATATACTTATAGGCATCTAGAGTAAATGTTTCCGGGAAGACAAAGAAACTTCTTCTTGTCAGCTCAGCCTCAGTTGCAAATGAACCTGCAATAACATATAGAAACGGACAAATCATTAATAGTCCAATTAACCCCAAAAAGATAAAGTTAAAAACATCAAATACCCTTCCTGCCGGGGTATTGTGCATTTTTGGCATACCTGCCATTTTTTCCACCTCCTGTAATTAAACCGCTGCTTAAAAAATACCTTCCTTACCCATCTTTTTGGCCAGCTTATTCGCACCTAATACTAGGACAACTCCCACTACTGATTTAAATAAACCTACTGCAGTACTGTAACTATACGCACCTTGTGTAATCCCCACAAAATAGACATACGTATCAAATACATCTGCAACATCACGATTCAAGGAATTCGTCATAAGGAAAATCTGTTGAAATCCTGTATCAAGGAAATTTCCAAGCCTTAGGATTAAGAGAACAATAATCGTACTGCTTACAGCCGGCAGTGTAACATGCCATAAGCGTCTCATCCGCCCTGCCCCGTCGACTATGGCTGCTTCATATTGCTCTTTATCAACTGTTGATAATGCCGCTAGGAAAATAACTGTACCCCATCCGGACTCTTTCCAAATGATTTGACCCATGATTAATGGTCTAAACCATTCAGGAGCTGAAAGGAAGTTAATTGGTTTTCCGTAAAAATAGGAAACAATTTCATTAATTACTCCACCGCTTGTTGTAAAAAAGATATAGGTAATACTTGCGATGATTACCCAGGACATAAAATGCGGCACATATATAAAGGTTTGCACTGTTCTTTTATAGGAATTAATACGTAATTCATTCAAGAGAAGTGCCAGAATAATAGGTGCCGGGAAAAAGAAAATTAAATCTAAACAGGCAAGAATAAAGGTGTTTCTTAACAGCCTAAAAAAGTCTGGATTTTTAAAGAAATCTATAAAGTTCTCAAATCCCACCCATTTACTTCCAAAAACTCCTAGAAAAGGCGAGTAATCTTGGAAGGCAATCACGATTCCCCACATTGGAAGATATTTAAAAATAATGAAGTAAACTAAACCTGGGACTAATAACAAATACAGCCATTTATCTCTTTTTAAGCGTTGAAGATTGGTCAAATTTAATTGTACTTTTGCTTTTGAGGCTTTTGTTTGTGCCTTTGATACTTGGCTAAATTCGGTTTCAACATTCTGTGCTTTAAGGCCAGCCATCTCTTCTCTCCTTTCATACTCATCATCTATGGTTTTTCTGCATTATATTCATTTTCTAAAACAGGCAGTGTACAAACACTGCCTGTCAAAATCAATCCTATTTATTTGCTTCTTTGTATAGTTTATTGATTTCCTTGATGTAATCGTCTCCACCTGTGCTGCGCCATAACTTAATGGCATCCTTAAAGCCGGATTCATCGATTTGACCGACGATAAATTTAATTCTCGCATCATTGATAATATTATCTAACTGCTGGCCTTTTTGAGCATAGATTTCAGATAGTAATGCTTCTGCAGGGTTTGCCACAACGATCTCTTCGTTATCCTTCAAGATTTGCTGTTCCTTTTCTCTAACTGGTGACATTTCTGGCTGATGGAATCGATTCTCAGGAATGCCTGTATAGAACTGGTTTAAGTCAGTGAACTCATTAATAAGTGCCTTATTATCAGTAGCAAGTGACACTAGTTTGCCATCATTCAACTCAAAGTGGCGTCCTTCAATACCATTGTAAGCAAGAATTTGTGCTTCTTTTTCACTTAATTTATCAATGAATGCTAACACTTGTTTTAACTCTTCTTCTGTTTTCACGCTAGTTTTAGGAATTGCTAGCAATCCAGAGTATCCTGATGTTGGCAGGGAACGAAGTCCTTTTGGTCCTTCCACCGCACCAAAAATATCAATTGGCTCTTTTAAATCTGGGTTTGCTTTTCTCATATCTTCATCAGCACGGCGTCCGCGATCCAATACATCGACAATGACTCCAGCTTGACCATTTAATAATGGGTCACCCCATTTTTGAGGATCCATAACGGCAAAGTCTTCATTAATTAATTTTTCATCATATAATTTCTTAAAGAACTTTAATGCATTCATGTATTCATCTGAGAAGAAATCAGGCTCTAGGCTTCCGTCCTTACCAACACCCCATTTATTTGGAGCACCAAACCAAATTTGCATAATATCAAATGGACCAGTGTATTTCGAAATGACCATTCCGTACGTGTCGTCTTGACCATTGCCGTCAGGATCGTCATGTGTAAATGCCTTCAAAACATTATAAAATTCATCAATTGTTTGAGGGGTTTCTATACCAAGGTTCGTTAACCAGTCTTTACGAAATGTCACACCAAGTCTTCCAAGCGGACGTGCACGGTAAATACCGTAGACTTTTCCATCAATAGAACTATTTTGCAATGTAATTTCATTTGCTTGGCTTAGGTTCGGATAATCCTTTAAGTATGGCCCAAGCTCCCAAAACGCCCCGTCTCTAACTGCGCTTATGAAACTAGGAATCTTACTTGGAATCATCATGATATGAGGTAGATCACCAGATGCTAGTGTAATATTCAACTTATCTCCATATGCACTATCTAAAACATAGTTCATGGTAATATTCGTATTTGTAAATTTCTCAAGTTCTTTTATAACTAAGCTGTCATTTGAAGGAGGATCAGGTGTATAAGCCGTCGTCATGATTCTAATTTCAGGCTTTGTGTCTTTTCCTTGTTTACTATCATTTCCTGATGTTTCCGAACTAGTACAGGCTGCTAAGGTGGAAGTAAGCAGCATAGCAGTTAAAAACGAGACTACTACTTTTTTGCTTTTTAACTTTTTAAGTTTTTTCATTTTTTTCATCATTTTCTATACCCCCTGCGATCTTTTGTTTTTAGATCTTGATCAGCATAATGACTTCTCCCATTTCTGGGTATCAACCGATTGACTGAGTCATGTTCTACTTTAAATGTAAACCGCTTTCATTTTTCTGACAATTACATTTTTTTGTACTTTGAAAAGCCTTGATATCATAAGTTTTTTATCCTTTTAAGTACTTTATTGTCGAATTAATACTTTCTTGAAAGTCCTTATTTACTAGGGTATCTCCTATTAATTCCAATGCAATGATTGTATTTAGACACCATTGCGAAGTTGTATTCGTTGTGATGCTCGGTATTTCGGTTAAATTCCTCCATGCATTGACCTTTTGTTCTTTAATTGGCAGCACCATTTCGCTGATTTCTTCATTTAATAATAGATGCCATGCTGTTTCAGCAAGTGCTGAATCCTTTTTCTTAGCAGCAGCATAAGCCACCATCCCAGAAGCTAGCATTGGAAGACTAAATAGTCGATCATGGAGGATACCATTGCTTCTTTTTAACTTTTCTTCATTACTTAGTACATAGAATTCTCCAAATTCAGCAAGCATATCTTCCCATTCTTCATCATCAAGATTTTGGGCAATTTCCATCCAGGCTTGTGGTCCGCCAAATGCTATGACCATATGGTAGCCTCCTTGGTTTCCATCCCCCATATGCAAAAGAGTGCTAGTTTCTGGATCATAGCCAAAAGTAGGTCCAGATAACAATCTCAACGGAAGCTTCTTGAGAGTTTCTATACCTGTAATAATTTTTTCCTTATATGCCTCGTTTTCAGTTCGTTCCCACTCGGAAAACCAATTAGAACAAAATGCCGCCCAATCAGGACCAACTCGTGCGTGAGTTGAATGCTGTTCATTTGTATAAAACTCTCTCATAGGGTCTAGAGTGGATAAGGCCTTATCTGAGTCTCTTACCTCTGTTAACAAGTCTCGTGTTCTTTCATCTGTCGTTAAAAAGTAATAGAATTTATGGAGACCTGCCATACTAATTCGGGCCTCTTTGCAGCCGCAGCCCCAATGGACCACATTATGTCTTGACCCTAATCCTGCATACTCACCAAAATGATAGCAATCCACTTCGCTCGTATGCCGGGTCATCGCTTCTGCCATAATAAATACATCTTCCCGACCGGAGCGTAGGAACGAATACCACAGCCAAATATTTGGCACAAGCTCAGTATTTTGCCACGCAAATCCTCCTAAATCATACCTCCATTGATGTCTAATAGGGTCATAGGTATGCATGACATCCCCATAATTCCAAAATCCGTACCATCTACGCTGTTCAATTTCTTTTTTATAAAAATTAAAAGCTGCATCTAGCTGATCTTCCAACATCATTTTTATAGGTGTGCTTCGATCAGGAATACTCCATATTCCTGTTGCTTTTGTCTGGTAATAGTATTCTGGTTCGCAAACTAATACTAATGGTGCTTGCCACTCCAATGCCTTTTCTATTAAATGATCATTTGCCGGGGATTCAGAATAGAAGTGGAAAAACAATTCACTCGTATTAGCAATCCCTTCTGGAGTTGCTCTTAGTTCATCAAAGCCTTCATAAGCACTCACCACATGTGTTTCATTATTGTAATGTCTTAGATCCATTGCTTCTGAATCTGGTGACCAGAACCATGCTATGAGCTTTGCCTTTGATTTGCTAAGATCATTTACTTCGAGTGAAGAAGGATGTTTTTGCCAAAAATTCTTTAAGCCGATGGCAACACCATGGTCAACACCACCCACATACATTAAACCTGTTGCTCTCGTTCCATGAGTAGATTCGACCCACGAGTATTCGTCACCTGTCCGCTTCATGATCCGGTAGTGATCTGAAGAATCTTGAAATATCTTAAAATCATTCCAAATTGCATTTTGTCTTGCATGTTCAAGTAATGGTTGGTGCTGTTGCTCAGAAAATGTAATGACTTCAGCATTAACTTGTTTTTCGTATAAATCACCCGCGTTTCGATGTCGTCGTGTAAGCAATAGCTGTGCTGGCTCTGAAAATATTCCAGTATCACCCGAAAATCTGACATTACGATTAAATGGTTCCCCTCTTAATGGAACCGTTAGTTCCATTCCAACACCCTTTATAAAATCCTGTTCCGGATTTCCATCATAAAGAAGAGTATGAACGGCTCTTACCGATGAAGCGTTTGCAAAAAAGTATAATCTTATCACAAAAGGAAGCATGGTTTCAGTGCCAAATATAGATTGATGACTTCCTTCTATTTTTATCACTGCTCTTACCGGTCCTGCTTGTTCTATTTCTACTTTATTTATCTTACTTTGTAATGCCTCTTCTCTAATGGTCTTTATCCCGTTTTCCTTACTTCGGACTTCTTTGATTGCTATTAATCTTCCATTTTCTCCAATTACTTTATTTCCTCTTGTAATGGAATCAATTAGGCTATTGCCTTGTTTGTTAAGAGTGAATTTAACTTCGCCAGTATCTACTTCAATGGTATCTATGGTTTCGTTCACATTTAAAGGTCTAGTAGAAACAGATTCTTCCACTTTACATAAGTCGAAAGTGGATCCAAGTGATTCTTCCAAAACTGCGGCATGTCCAGTCCATTTGACACTTCCATCTGGCCAAAAAGCCATCGGCCAGCTCTGTGTCGGTATCTTATTCCCCCTGTTATCCTGTAGACAAAGGGAATCTAAGCGATCTAATACACCCTTTTCCCAAGGAACTCCCCATGAAACCCCTGTCTGATCCTTTGGGGCTTTGCTTAACCATGATAATTTCATTCCACTTCCCCCATCCGTAAATTCTATACCCTATGACTACCTTCTTCGATTGCAAATTTTCTATTTTTCCCACTTTTAATGCTAATAACCAAATATAGAATTGCCCCGCTTAAACAAAGCAGGCTGCACAGCCTATAGGTTAATGGTGAGCTATATGTTTCCATAAACCAGCCCCCACCTGCCCCGCCAATGATCCCCCCAAGTCCAGAAATCATAGCTGCATAAAACATTTGACCAGTTGCGATAAGATTTTCTGGAACAATTTTTGTAATAAAAATAAGGGCAGCGACTGAAAATATTGGAAATGTGACCCCCTGCATAACTTGCAAATACGTTAACATCACAGGGTCATCAAACTGACTATATAAAAACCACCGGACTGAATATAAAATGGCTGCAGCCACAATGAGCTTCCACTCAGTTACACGTTTTACCAGGTATCCGGTTAGGATGAATGCAGGAAGTGAAGCGAACGTAGCAATCATCCACCCCTTTCCAACGAGAGCTTCGGAAGCACCTAAACCACTAATATATAAGGAAAATAAGCTATCATTCATTCGGTGAGGAACAAAGATGATCAAACAGACAAAAATAAAACTAATATACTTTCGGTTTTTTATTAATTTACCTAGTGAACGGACTGTTATAGGAACTTGTTTTTTTGGGCTGCTGTCAATTAGTGTAAAGGCAAGGGGGATGGCTGCTAACAAAATAATTGTGTACATCCAGCCAAGATACTCTATACCATAAACACCCGTTAAGATCCCTAGTAACAAAGAGGATGTTCCTACTCCGACGTCTCCCCAAACACGGACCATTCCATAATTTTTGTTATGCTTTTTTGTATAGAGAACAGCAATATTGTCCGCTAAAGGCCCGCATGAGGTTCTAAACATATTTACGAGCAGAAAACACAAGATGATTAACAAATAAGTCTTAACTGAGAAAAATAAGAGACTGCCCACCAAAGTTGCACAAAGGACAATGAGTAATGTCCGCTTTGAAGATTGAATACGGTCACTTATAAACCCCCACACAGGCTGTGAAAAAACAGTGACAACAGACCCCATTGCTAAAACACTTCCAATTTGGCTCGTGCCTAGCCCTAAATCTTTTAAATACAATGGCACAAACGAAATAAACACTGCCTGTGTTGAGAAAAATAAAAAATAAAAAAGCGAAAGTCTAGCCATCTTTTCTCCTTATTATTGGATCTTTCTAGTCAGCTGCATTGGGTTGCACAATCAATTCTTAACTAGTTTTCCATCCACAAGCTCAGGCAGACTTTCGAACTCTGGAACGTCTGCAAGATAAATGTTCCCGTAACCAGTCCGGTCAGATGTAAATAAGATTTTACTAGCATCATGACTGAAGCGCGGATGAACATGAAGCTGCTGGACTTGAAAACTACCACGATGCTTGCCTAAAATCCTTGGTCCTTCCATCCCACTAGCCGTATTCTTCCATAAGAAAATACAATCCTGGTATTTTTCGCCATGATAGGCACTTGATTGCTGTCCGTCACCTACAATTAGTGTTGTATCGTTAGAATGAATGTGCATGTTTTGGTAAGGGAATTCAAATTCTTGGCGTTCTGTATTATCAAATTTCGTAAATCCTAGGAATTTTCCATCTTTTCGATCTAAAGAATCGGTAAATCCATGATATCCAATATGAATTCCATCAGCATGCCAGTATTCATGACCGGCAAATTGGTTTGGTTCCCCTTCTCTGATTTTCCAAACTTCTCCAGACTCTATATTCATTGCCCAAATTCGGTGGTCTACTTTTTCCCAAGGGCCTTCATGGCAGAATGTAATAAGATGCGGTTGTGTTGGTGAAGCATTCACATGCCCAATCCAGCGTTTCTCTTCGTGAATGACTTTCGTTTCTCCCGTTTCAAACGAAAGCAGACAAATCTGGCAGTGCGGTCTTGCTGCTTCTGTTTCCTCAAATCCTACATAACCGCCTGATAGATTGCTTTGGATTTTTCTAGATAAATCCTCTGAAAGGCCAAAGCATAAATGTTTCCCATCAGCTGTACAGCTTAGGTTGCTGAAGTTATATCCGGCAGGCTGATTGAAAATGACCGTTTCTTCAAGGTTGTCAAGATTGATGCTGGTTATGGTTTTACCCAATGTAAAGTAAGCTTCATTCCGAACAGAATTGATATATGTCCCCTGTATGCCCTTGGGCACATTCGGGTCTAAGTCGGTTATTTGTGTGATTTCTCCATTAACCAGATCTAAGCTATATAGATTTGTCGCATTTTCCCTATCTGAGCAGATGAGTAATTTGGTTCCGTTGTCATACCAGCCGTCATTTGTAAAATACAGATGAAAACTATGCGCTAGATAATCTGTTAATTGGGTAATCTTTACTCCCGATATTGGATCTCTAAATTCTTTCCATTCAACAGGCCATTTTGTCCCTTTTCCCATTTTCATTCCTCTTTTCTCCTGAAATAAACTACTATATATTCCAACCTTATATAGGTTCGCTTTTTCCATCAATCATACTTTTTTGCATATCGTCTTTTGCAATAATTGAATAGAGGATAAAGTGAAACTTCCATCAGTGGGGTGGTTCTTCATCCCCCACTGATGGTTAGTTGAACTTATCGGGCTTTTACGGGCAGTTAATGCGGGATAAAAAAAATAGACCATCACCAATGGATGATGGTCTTCATTTTTTGAAGTACTTTTCTTTTAATCTAAATAAAATACTGGTTTTAATTCTGTGGCAACAGGGCTGTTGTCTGGGTTTGTTTCCATGATGTCTTTCATATAGACCCACCATTTTTGACAAATGGCTGTTTGTGACATTTGGCTCCATTTTTCTTCACTTTCAATTTCAACATAGGCGAAAAGGTTGTTTGTTTTTTCATCTAAGAAAATGGAATAATGGTGTGCTCCGTGGTTTCTCAGTTCAGTTTCCATTTCAGGCCATAATTCATCATGACGTTTTTTATACTCTTCATGACAGCCTTCAAACACTTTCATGACAGATGCTTTCCGAATCATTCTAACCCCTCCTATACTTCCTATTTATGATCAAATTGGATGATTTTATAGTCGAATTTTCCAATTTCTAGTTTACCAGGTTCTATCTTGCTGTTTGTTTGTAAGTCAGTGCCGGCCTGTGGTATGGTGACGCTCCCGCCATTTCCATCCATATTGATTACAAACCAAACAGTATTGCCGTCTCCCTGTCTTGGAGCAACAATTGTACCGTCTGTAACATCTGTTCGCAATGAAATTTCTGCTTCTGCTGCGTAATGTTTAACTAGTTTTTGAAGCATTAGATCTCCCTCATCACCAAGCGGCAAAGAGCCAAGCATAACGATTTTTCCAGCACCTAATTTATGTTCTGTAATAAAGGATTTTCCTTGTGAAAGACCCTCTTCAATAACGCCAACTGCAGTCTCTTCGTTATATTCAAATACAGAACTCCATAGTCCTAGCGGTGCAGATACATCAAAAGCGCGTCCGACTGTCCCGCTATCATCCATAGGATAGGTAAAGAGCACCTCAGCACCTGATACTTTTTCTAATGCTCCTAACGCATAATCCGTATGAACGGTATGTTCTTCTGATCGTCCCCCTGTTAACGGACCTGCAATCCAAATCCCTCCATTTTCAACAAACTCCTTTGCCCTCGCAATATAATCACTTGATAGATATGGGATGAAAGGGGTAAATAAAAGCTTATATCCTTCTAGACTGGCACCCTCTGGAATCAAATCTCGGTGAATACCCATGGCTAAAATGCGTTTATAAAAATCTGTTATTAAAGCGCGAGGGTTTAACTTTCGATGTGGTTCTGTTTTTAAGAATGCTTTAGCCCGGTCAGAATAGGTGATGGCCAGTTCCGCTTGACTTGGTTTTGTTGCTAAAATAATCGGTTCGATTTCTTTTCTAAGCTGCTCAACTTCCAGCACGTTCTGATATCCAACGGTAGGTTTTCCCCATGCACTTAGGACGGACCCATGTGGCTGTTCACAGCCGGCACGCTGCTGTCTCCAAAGCCAGTAACAGAAAGCCTCAGCACCTAATGCGTAAGCAGCCGCCGCTTCCACTTTTAAATACCCATTTTGATGGGGGCTTGCGTAGCTTTCTAGGGATGCAGCATAGGATGGACTTGTTTCCATCACCCAAAAGCCTCTATCTTTTTTAAAATTTCTCCATAAATCACTATTAATCAAATAAGCTGGAAAGTTTTCAATCGTTGCATACGTGTCAAACGAAGCAAAGTCAAGATTTTTGAAAATCCGCTCATTATCTACACTAAAAAAGACAGAGCTATTATGTGTAATCGGTGCAGTAGAGTGTTTTCTGATGATTTCTGCCTGCTCATCGGAAAATTCAGCGATTTTTTCCATTGAAAATATTTGGTACATCGTACTTAAAGATGAATTGTGCAAAAACGGTGCAGGTCCCGGCTGTGGTACCTGCTCGAAGCTAAGATAATTCTCACTCCATATCTGTGCACCCCAAGCCTCATTTAGATCCTCAATCGTTTGATAGCGATTTTGTAACCATTCATGCCATAAACCTTTACATGTTTCACACATGCACTCGCTAACATGACATTTAAACTCATTATCAATCTGCCAACCGATCACACCTGGTAAACTACCAACAGCTTTCGCAATATGTTCCGTAATTAGTGCGGCTCTTTCTCTAAAATAAGGATGGTTGGTACAAGCATGCTGCCTTGACCCATGACCCATCACCAAGCCATCCCGATCAACATACATTCTTTCTGGATGACCGTGAGTGTACCAAATAGGAGGTGTTGGTGTTGGCGTACACATAACCGTTTCTATTCCATTTTCAAATAGTCTATTGATAATACTGGTAAAAAAACCGAGATCAATTTTCCCTTCTTCAGGTTCCATTGTTGACCAAGCAAACTCTCCTATTCTTACCACGTTTATACCTGTCTGTTTCATATGGCGAATATCTTCTTCTATAACTCTTTCATTCCACAGTTCCGGATAATAAGCGGCCCCATGATATAATTTTTTACCCATTCCAGTCACCTCATATATAGCATTTATATTAATCTAGTTCTTTTATAAACTTAATAATTGGCAATTGTAATTCTTTCATACCTTCTATTACCAATTTTGCAACTTCCTTCGCCCCAGTTTCACAAAAGTGTGTATTGTCCTGTATTCCTTCTGGATAATTAGGATTCTCATTAGGGGCAAACCATGTAAATAATTGCTTTGAAGCTTCTACTCCCATGGATTGATAAAGATGTTCTGTTTTTTCCCATAAGTTAATTAGCTGGACATCAAGTTTTTCCGCTACCTGGATCATGGATAACGGGTACTCCCCGAGTGTATTAACTTGTTTACCGTTTTCATCAAAATTTCTTCGGTGAACGGATGTAATCAAAATCGGGACGGCACCTTTTTCACGGGCACCGTTAATATATTCAGTCAAATAGGACTGGTAGGTTGTAAATGGCTCTGTACCAAATGACTTTTGATCGTTATGCCCAAATTGAATGAAAAGATAATCATTCGGTTGAATCGCGTCCAATATCGTTTTTAATCTGCCTTCTTCAATAAAACTATTGGTACTCGCCCCACCCTTTGCATGATTATGGATTCTCGCCTTTTCGGTAAAGAAGGCTTGAAAGACTTGCCCCCAGCCGGCCATTGGGGCCTCTTGCGGGGGACAATTTGCAACTGTTGAATCTCCAGCTAAAAAAATATTAATCGTATCCAAATCGGCCACTCCTTACAAATAAAGTTTTCCGCTGTCTTCCTTATTTTTTTCTTTGTCTTTTGGCTTCACTTCATAGATTTTTGGAACAGGCGGCTTTTCCATGTTATGTCCTAAAAAAAATCCTGGGTGCGGCGGCTGGTTGTAGGCGACATTCTGCCAAGCAATTGCCAATCTATAATTAGGATCATGCATAAGTGTATAGATGCGATGATCGGTAACATCCGTTGTTGTATAGATTCTTAGGGCGGTACTATCATTGGTCCGCCAGATCACTTCTTCTCTCCAGTCACCCAAAATATCAGCCTGCAAACAAGGATTTCCTTTGGTTCCATTATTGGACCTAGTACCGTCTGCTGTTAGAATATTGACAAGTCTGCCATTTTCATAATCCCATTTATCTATTTTTCCAACACCAATACCAGTTTCTACATCGTATTCATGGTCAAGGAGCTCTCGTAATAAATCTCCATCCCACCAAACCGCGAAGTTAAAGGACTGTGGATTTGTGTCAGATATTTTCTCGCCCGAGCTATTGTATAAGCCTGCTCCACCTGTTCGCCAATGAGTCGACGACCAAACTTCCACACCGTCATATCGTGGGTCAATATCAGCGGCCATCCCTCTTCCGACATCCTCTGTAGAAGGAATGCCCCAAAGAATTTCACCGGTTTTTGCATCATGAATTTCCGTTCCATTTACCTGTGGAATTTCATGTACTTGGAAAATCTCCAAACCAGGTCTGCTTGGAATAAGATTGCCAACGTGGATCGCATCACCATGTCCTAAGCCTGTTGTATATAGACCTGTACCATTATGATCAATCACACATGAGCCATAAATAATCTCATCTTTTCCATCTTCATCTACGTCCGCTACACTTACACTGTGATTTCCCTGTCCAGAATACCCTTCATTGCCAGCTTCAAGACTATCAAACTTCCATACTTTTGTAAGCTCACCATCACGCCAGTTAAAGGCCACTAATACGGCTCTAGTGTAGTAGCCTCGGCACATAACTAGACTTGGTTTTACACCATCTAAGTAGGCAACACAGGCAAGAAAACGGTCAACGCGGTTACCTTCATCATCGCCCCAATCAGATCCTTTCCCTCTTGGCGGGTCATAATCTGTCGTAACGAGTTCTTTACCTGTCAGACCTTCAAATATCGTTAAATACTCAGGTCCTTCGAGGATAAAACCATCCTGATTACGGTAGTCTGCCTCACTATCCCCGATGATTTTCCCTTGACCATCTTTTGTACCGTCAGCCGTTTTACAAGCAATCTCAGCCATTCCGTCACCATCAAGGTCATATACTAAAAATTGTGTGTAATGTGCTCCTGCTCTGATATTTTTCCCAAGGTCAATTCTCCAAAGATGTCTTCCATCTAATTTATAAGCATCTAAAAATACATTTCCTGTGTAGCCTTTATGTGCATTGTCATGCGAATTAGATGGATCCCATTTTAAAATGATTTCATATTCACCATCTCCGTCCACATCACCGACACTTGCATCGTTTGCATGGTAGGTGTAACTGACTCCATCAGGWGAAACTCCATCCTCTGGTTTATTTAGTGGAACCGTTAGATAGTTTGTGTCCCAAACATTTACCGTTTCAGATGTTGGCTGCTCTTCTTTATTTAAGATTTCACATATTGAATAGAGAGAATCAGCATTGCCTTCCTTATCAAGGTAATTTGTACTTGAGGTAATCGGTTCTTGATTAACCTTGATTCCATCTCGATAAACATTGAAAGATATTTCTTCTGGATCCGTTCCAAATAGGCGCCAGCCGATATAAACCCCTTTTTCTACTTTTACAGCAACCAATCCCCGATTCAGACTTTCCATCTGACGAAGTTCTGGAATCTGATTTTCAGTATTTGACATGCTCCCCCATCCCCCTATTGTGGTTAGTACCTGTAGAGTAATCCAGCCCCTATTTTTCAGCAATCTTCATTTTTTGATTGAAACTCTATTGGACTTACGACTTTTTTGTAGATTAGTACATTCTTGTATTTTTGTTATAAACGATAATTCTAAATAACCTGTGGAAGCCTTTTATTTCTTCCACAGGTTTCATTTATTTTCTGTTTTCTCTTTTTAAAAGTAGGGATAAGAAGGCTAGAACCAAGCCTTGGCCCCACCCTTGTACCCGTTTGTAAGGTACTTCCCGATAGCCATCTGCATTATACATAACAGCGGTTCCAGCCGAAACGCCCATAACAGAACCATCTTCTCTGATTTGATTCAGTATGCCATCTAGTGCTTTTTGAATTTGTTTATTATATAATTTTCCTCTTGTTAACAATGCTGCCGCAATTCCAGCGGTTCCTGATGTCTCAAGATAGGAGGTTGGGTCATCGACAATCGTATGCCACATTCCTGATTCGGATTGAAGTCTTACTAATGCACTTAGCTGATCTCTTAATGAGCCTTGGATGATCATAAATGAAGGATGCTGCACTTCAATTAGTTCGAGCGCTCTGGCCATAGTGTAAGCAGCCCAACTGTTCCCTCTTGCCCAAAAAATACCTGACATATGGTTTTGTGAGAGGTTATCCCAGCCATGGTAATATAGATTGGTGATGTCGTCTTGAAGAAATTTCTCATGTCCATGATATTGCTTTAATCCAAAATTAAAATAATCTTCCCTTTCGAGCATGTGCCCGATTCTCAATAGAAAGTAGCCTGCCATGAACATCGTATCGACCCAAGCCTGTTCTGGGAATTGATACTTTGTTCCATTGACTGTATGCTGTAGCACTCCATCATCAAAGCGCTCTGCATCATGGAGCAGGTAGTCTGCCATTTTAATAGCATTCTCTATATATTTTTCATCATTAGTGGCTTTGTATAAGGTTAATAGGATGTGGCCAATGGATGATGCATTTACCGTTAATTTAGGAAGGCCATCTTCTAACTCCTCGTCCACCCATTTTTTAATAGCTTGTAGATATTTCTCTTCACCAGTCGCTTCATACGCTTCGGCTACCCCGAAAAAGGCAACTCCCCCTGGCCAATCCCAGCTAAAGTCCATATTAAAAGTTCTTTCGACCACTCGGTCAATTGCTTGACTCACTTTATTTTCTTCAAGTACTAATTGCGGCATCCTACGTCCTCCTTAATTCGTTCACTATTTCTCATACCCACCACTAATTTCTGCTATCCGCAACTAAATCTAGCTACCCGCAACTAAATCCGGCTATCCGCAACTAAATCCAGCCATCCGCAACTAAATCCAGCTATCCGCAACTAAATTTAGCTATCCGCAACTAAATTTAGCTATCCGCAACTAAATCTAGCTATCCGCAACTAACTATACTGTCCTAGAAAGATTCGCGTCTTTGTTCAATAAATCCTTAATCTTAACTGGCTTATTCTCTTTGCTAGAGCGCCAAACTCCCTCACCCAACGCAATGGTGTAAGCGCCTTCTTTCGCACCTGCTAATATCTGATATGGTCTAGCAGGGTCCACTCCTAAGAACAAGTCTTCCTGAAGTACTGGATCGCCGCCGCCATGGCCTCCTTCATTTTGCAAAACATGAATCACTTCTTTTGAGCCCCCGAATAAAGGATAATATTCAATCGTTTGTTCAGGGATTGGGAATGGAATTCGGCTTGGTTCATGAAATTCGGTCGTTTCAATTCTTCCTTTCGTACCATTAATAGCTAAACGATAGCCCTCGTACGGAAGCGAAAAGTTAACAGAGTAGCTTAAGAAGGCACCTTTGTCATATTTAACCGTTGCCACATAGGTATCTTCGATTTCAATTTCATGATCAAAAATACAAGAATCCGGTCGATAATTCGTATAGTTGTGTGCTGATTTTTCAATATTATCTGCTTTGATATGATCATCTTTAACCGCGATGCTATTCCGACGGTTAGACCAGCGCATATAATATTGACATAAATGTTGTTCCTGACAGGTACCGCAATAGCGATTGTCCGTCGGGCTTGGATTCATTTCTCCCTCTTTCCCAAAGTAATTCAGTGCGCCATAAGCAAACACCTCTTCAGGTTTTTGATCTAGCCACCAATTGACCAAGTCAAAATGATGGGTTGATTTATGAATCGATAACCCGCCCGAAAATTCCCTATTCCGGTTCCATCTCTTAAAGTAACTGGCCCCGTGGTATGTATCGATATACCAGTTTAGATCGACGGAAGTCACCCTGCCGATTTTACCTTCTAAAATTAACTCTTTAATTTTCCGATGAAAGGGATTATAGCGGTAATTAAAAGCGACAATGACTTTTCCTTTACTTTTCTCCTCCGCTTCAACAACTCTCCTAGCATCAGCCGCATTTGTTACCATTGGCTTTTCCGTAATAACTGTCAGGTTATTCTCTAGGCCTTGTAAAATATAATCAATATGTGTGTCATCCCGACTCGTAACTATGACCGTATCAGGATTTGTCTCGTCAATCATCTGCTGAAACTGGTCGGAGTTATATACAGAAACATTTGTTAGTTCTGGAAAACTTTCTTTACAAATCTCAATTCTCCGAATGTCAGTATCAAGCAAGCCGACAATTTGATTGCTAACTGAAAAATTATGTAGGACTGGTTGAATAAACATTCCTAATGCACGATTACTTAATCCACAAACTACGATTTTATTCATTGGTCTTCCCCCATGATCTGAAATGTTTAGAAAAACTTGGCATTCTCCAAGTCCTTAAGGCGAGTGCCTAGATTCTCTTATACTTTCATATTAGCTAAAAAAACTCCCATTAGAGTTAACAGACAACTTTAATGGGTAGTATTTTTTATATTAATATTAAGAACTTAGCCAGCCGCCATCAACTGCTAATATATGACCATTCACATAACTAGAGGCATCTGAAGCTAGGAAAATAACCGCTCCCTTTAAATCCTCTGGTTTACCCCAGCGTCCTTGTGGAATTCTAGATGTAATGTAAGCGTTTCGGTCCGCATTTCCTCTTAGTTGTGCGGTATTATCTGTTTCAAAGTATCCTGGTGCAATGGCGTTTACATTTACACCTTTACCTGCCCATTCATTTGCAAATGATTTCGTTAAGCCTGCTACTGCATGTTTACTTGCTGTATAAGCTGGCACTCGCAGTCCGCCTTGGTATGACAACATCGAAGCAATGTTAATAATTTTCCCAGACCCTTTTTCAATCATGTGCTTGCCTGCTTCACGACATAATTGGAACACAGCATTTTGATTTACATTGATTACTTCTAGCCAGTCCTCATCTGAGAAATTCTCAGCGTCTGCCCGGCGAATAATGCCTGCATTATTCAATAAAATATCGATACGATCGGTAATGGCCAACGCATCTGCTACTAGCTTTACTGCAGCTCCCGGCTGTGATAAATCTACCTTTAGTTCATGAAAGGTTCCACCAACAGACTCGATTTGCTGCCGGGTACCTGTCATATCACTCATTCCTGCACCAATAACAGTCGCACCTGCTTCCGCTAATCCTACTGCCATTCCTTGGCCGAGACCTCTGCTTGCTCCAGTGACTAAAGCAACTTTCCCTTCCAATGAGAAAAGTGTTTTCATGATTCTCTCCCCTTTCGTATAGTCAAGCTTGTTGATATATTTCCTTTAAAAAAGCGACACTTTCATCAACAAATGGCTCTTTTGTTTCCTCCAATAAGATATTCATATACGGTTTCTTCTTCTTAATTGCCTTCAGGATATAGTCATAGTTCAGTAGCCCTTTGCCAACGGCAGTTGGTACTAGCTGGTTATCCTCTATGATAAAATCTTTAGCGTGAAGGACCACGATTCTATCAGCAAATAAATCCATTGCCTCTTGAAAAATCTCTTCCTGATTTTTATAGGTGTCGATTGTTAATAGATTTACTGGATCGAGAATCACTTGGAGGTTGTTAGAATCAATGGAATCTAGCAGTCTTTTCATTACTTTAGCTGAATACACCGGGTGATTCACTCCGGCTTCTATTCCCACGATAACCCCAAATTTTTCTGCTTCTTGTACTAATTCACGTACACTTTCAACGACCTCTAAAAAAGGCTTCTCTTGGAAGTTTTCCATTGTATAGACAATATCCGCGTTTACATTTCCAGTTTCGGTTGCAACGATACTGCAGCCAAAATCTCTTGCAAAACGGATATGCTCTTTAAAACGCTCCATCCCTTTTCTTCTTTCAGTTAAATCCGGATGAATCATATTAAAATAACATCCTAATACAGCAATCTGAAGATCTTGCTTTTTAAATGCACTACCAATATAGTTAGCCAATCCAGGGCTTAAACTCCCAAGGCTTGAATTGATGTGTTCGAAAGACTTCCCTAAGGCCAACTGAACAGAGGTAAGTCCTTTTCCAGCAATCGCACTAACTAACTCCTCTGTCGGGCGGTTTTCAAAGTCATGTGCCCTTACTCCAAGGTTCATCACTTGTACCTCCAGTTAATTGATTATCGTAGATCTTCCATTTTCACAAAGTCCATGTCAGTATAAGTGATGTTCTCACCGCACATACCCCAAATGAATGTATAGTTGCTAGTTGCTGTTCCTGTATGGATGGACCAGCTCGGGGAAATGGCAGCCTGTTCATTACTCATGACTAAATGTCTGGTTTCATCTGGTTTTCCCATGAAATGGAATACGCGGGTTTCAGGCTCCATATCAAAGTATAGGTACACTTCCATCCTGCGTTCATGTGTATGACAAGGCATTGTGTTCCAAACACTTCCCGGAGAGAGCATGGTTAAGCCCATTTGTAGCTGACAGCTTTCACAAACATTGGGGTGGACATATTGATAGATTTTCCGCTCATTCAATGTTCCAGGAGCACCAGCCTCTAGAGGTGTAATTTCATTGATATCAATCTTTACTGTTGGATATTTGTGATGGGCCGGTGTTGAGTTAATATAAAATTTTGCTGGATTTTCAGGGTCATTCGAACGGAATAACACTTCCTTTATTCCTTTTCCAACATATAAACCATCGCGGCGCTGCATGTTATACTCCTCGCCGTCAAGGATAACCATTCCATCTCCACCGATATTGATAATTCCCATTTCACGTCGCTCTAGGAAATATTCAACGCCAAGCTCTTTATCTAGTTTAATGGTTAATTCCTTTTCAGCTGGTGTTACACCGCCAAAAATCATTCGATCCACATGGGTATAAGTTAAGTGTACTTGACCTGCCTCAAAAAGTGTTTCAACTAAAAATTCTCTTCTCAGTTCTTCTGTCGTGTATTTTTTCATATCCTCTGGGTGATGGGCATAACGAGTTTCCATTTAGCATTCTCCTTTATTAGTCAGATTTCTTTTGACACTTTTCACAAAAACATATTAACGATTAATTTTTCCTGAGCCATGGTCTACTATTTTAGAAACTTCTTCTGCTGTAAAAGCGTTACAGTCACCATGGACAGTATGCTTTAATGCTGAAGCTGCTGTTGCAAAGTCAATGGTTCTTTTTGCAGGCATTCCTTCTAGAATTCCAAATAAAACACCTGCCGCAAAAGCGTCACCGCCGCCAACACGGTCAACAATTTGGTCAATGTTATGCTCCTTAGATTGATAGAGTTCACCGTTCGTATAAAAGTTGCCTTGAAGCTTATTTGCAGAAGCAGACAAAACCGTTCGGAAGGTTGAACTCATATACTGCATATTAGGATACATTTCTTGAATTTTTTTATAATAGTAAACCAGCCGGTCTTCACGCTGGAGTGCTGCTTCAGCAGGTTCAATCCCTAGTAAATGAATCGCATCCAGTTCACCGCAAAAGCAGATATCTATGAAAGGCAGCAAAGGCTTGATCGCAGCAGATGCCTCCTGCTGACTCCACAAGGATGAGCGATAATTAAAATCAAAGCTCGTTTTGACGCCAGCCTCTTTTGCTTTTTTCAATGCGGTAAGTACTAACTCTCTTAAATTTTGAGAAAGGGCAAGGGTAATTCCGGTAACATGAAAGAGGTCTGCATTTTGGAAAATATCATCTAAATCTAATTCATCCAATGATAGATTGGAAAAACTAGAGTATTTTCGGTCATAGGTTACCTGTGCACTTCTTCCCCCTACACCTGATTCAAGGTAATAGGTTCCAAGCCGTTCTCCGCCTTTTACCAAAAAATCTGTATATACAGAATGAGATTTTAAATGTCTTTCAACAGCCGTCCCCAGTGGATTATTGGGAACCTTACTGACAAAAAAGACATCATATCCAAAGTGAGCAAGCGATACACCTACATTTGCTTCAGCCCCGCCATAGTGCATCGTCAAGTTATTTGCCTGCATGAGCCGCTCACCCGTATAAGTAGATAAGCGCAGCATGATTTCTCCGAGAGTAACTATTTTCCTCATCTTGATGCCTCTCTTGCCTCTTTTACTCTAAGAACATATTGGCTTGCTATTTCGGTTATTTGCTCATAGTTCCCAGTCTTGGCAGGAGCAACCAAATTACCGCCAACTCCTACCGCAACGCAGCCATTTTTAATCCACTCAGCCACATTTTCTAAACTTACCCCGCCTGTTGGCATAAGGTTTACTTGTGGCAGCGGTGCTTTCACAGCCTTGATAAAATCTGGGCCAAAGGCACTTCCAGGGAATAATTTAATAATGTCGACTCCATATTCAAGTGCATGCTTCATTTCCGTAATCGTCATGCAGCCTGGCAGATACGGTATTTGATATAAGTTACATAGTTTAGCAGTTTCTTCATCAAAACAAGGACTCACAATATACTGTGCACCCGCTAAGATCGCTAGACGTGCAGTCGCGGCATCAAGAACGGTTCCCGCCCCTATGATCACTTCATTGTTATTCTCGTAATAAGAAGTAAGTCCTTTAATTACTTCTGCAGCGTCCTTCACTGTAAAAGTTACTTCAATTCCAGCAATACCGCCTTTTACACATGCTTCTGAGATTTGAAAGGCTTCCTCACTTGATTCCGCCCTAACTACTGCCACCACGCCGCATTCTGAAATTCTTGTTAACACATTTAATTTTTTCATCTAGTAGGCCCTCATTCTCTTAAATTCTGTGATATAAGTACTCAACTAATGCAAGAATTGCCATTGATTGTCCATATGGCATAGCCGTAACAGGTATTTCTTTATAAAACTCTTGTGTTACCCCCATTGCGGTACCAGCAGAAACATGTTGTAACTCCCCATTATCATTAATATTTTCAATCACCGCTTGAATTGCCTTTAATCCCATGTTCTGATATTTATTATCCACATACCGCTTCCGGAGAGATCTTAACGTTCCAAAGGCAAATCCAGCTGTACAAGAGGCTTCCACATAGGACGTAGGGTCTAGCAAAAGCGTATGCCATAATCCGTTTTCATGTTGGCATGTTTCTAACGCCTCTAATTGTCTCTCTAGCGTATCAATTAACATTTGACGAACCGGATCATTTTCAGGAAGTTCGACCAAATCTAAGAATTCAGGAATGGCAATGGTTACCCATGAATTTCCACGTCCCCATAATGCTTCCGCAAAGTTATGATTGCCTTCGAAAGTCCAGCCATGGAACCATAAACCTGTTTTCTTATCAAATAAATATTTAATATGTATTAGGAATTGCTTCTTTGCCTCTTCAATGTATTCAGGCTTATTTAGCAGTAAACCGATTTTCGTTAGTGGCAAAACACTCATCATTAAGGTATCATCCCATAACTGCTGATAATTTTCATTACCGAACACTACATGCTGAATTCCGCCGTCCTTTGTTCTTGGCATATCATGGTACAGCCAGTCACCCCAAGTTTCTAGGTAAGGAAGATAGGTTGGATTCCCAGTTTCTTCATATAAATATGCAAGCGTTAACATTTGAACCATTGTGTTAACATTCTTTTCTACTGGAAGCTCTTTAAATTGGTCATCGAACCACTTAACGATGAGGGATAATACTTCTTCCTTTTTTGTTAATTTATAATATTTCATCATCCCATAAAGGCCGACTCCTGCTGTCCACTCCCAATAATTAAAGCTTTTATTATCGATTTTTCTTCCATCAGCTAGTGGAATGGCATATTTCCCGTCTGGGTCATTTAAGTTAATCAGGTTATCAATTAGGAGTTCTATTTTCTGTTCGATTTCATGTCTATGCATTTCATTACCTCCTCATATTCTAAGTAAATCAGTGAATTTTACTGCAGGGTATGAACATTCAATATTATTATATGTAAACTAGGATTACGATTAAATTTAAAATTCAGTTTACTTTTATTAAAAAACAGTGTTTTCGGATCTGTTACGGATAAACCTTGAAATGGGTAAAGCACTTTCTTTGATTGCCTCACTTACAAGCCAAGCCATCTTATGTGCTCCTTTTTTAGTGAAATGAGTGAAGTCTGTTTCGTTTACAGAAGCCATAAAGAAGGTAAATACTTCTTCGTAGCCGATGGTATCAAAATAGTTCAAGCTCTTATCCATTAAATCTATCAAATATACTTTTTCCTCAGCCGCCACTTCCTTCATTGCCTGACAGTATTCTGGAAAATCGTTTAAAAAATTCCCATTTTCATGGTGCAGCCTTGCGACTGGTGTGATGAGGATTGGTTCAGCCTGGCAGTTTCTTGCACCTTTGACATACATTTTTAAATACTCTTTATAGGTAGTGTGAGGGTCCGTATATCTTTCGGGCTTACTAATTGTTGAATCGTTGTGACCCATTTGGATGAACAAGAAATCACCCATTCTTATTTCTTTTAGAATCCTATCTAATCTACCTTCTTCGATAAAGGTCTTAGAACTTCGGCCGCCTATGGCATGGTTTAAAACATGGACATCCTCTTTTGAAAAATACAACTGAAGAAACTCTCCCCATCCTCCCTGATTTCTTTCACTGGCAACATAAGCTTGTACCGTTGAATCAGCAGCAAGAAAAATGTTTATTGGTTGTTTACCCATAGATAACACCTCTTTTATTAGTAATTATCCTTGCATCTAATGATAAACACAAACTGAACCTGTATTCCATTAGACATTTTTGCATTCTCCACTTTGTGAATTAGACTTTTTTGCTTTTCTAGCACACTTTTGTACATGTGTGCTAGAAAGAAGATATAGTTCTTTCAGACTACTAAAATAGGCATAAAAAGGTATTTTTAGTTGAATTTAACACTGTTTTTTTATTAAATAAGACTGAATTTCAAGTTTAGTATTCAGAATTTTTAAAATATACTTATAGTCGTAATTCAACAGCTTGGTGTATATACGTAGTTATATTGTCTGAATGGAGGTGCTTAGCGAATTGTTTTGTAAGCGTATTCAATCTTAAATTAAGAATGTAGGAGGGCGATTAAATTTGATGAGAAAGTCAATTACTAAAAAGGTTTTATCGACAGCTATTGCATTACCACTGCTTTTATCCGGGGTTTCAGGTGCATCAGCTGTTGATGTACAAAAAAGCAAACTTTCATATACTCCTCAGGGGGTGCAATTAGAATACCTTGATAGGGGCTTGGTCGCTGCCTCTACTTCCAATGGTATCTTTCTTAGCTGGAGATTATTGGCTAATGAAGTAAGCGGTTATTCTGAGAAAGGATTAACCGGAGTTAACTTCAATGTGTATCGTGACGGCAAACTTATTGCCACTGTTGACGATAGTACCAACCTTTTAGATCCAAACGGAAGCTCCACTTCCCGTTATTCGGTCAGCTCCGTATTAGGTGGAAAAGAGTTAGATAAAAGTTCATCCGTATCTCCATGGGCAAACACCTATGTTGACCTCAAACTAAACAAGCCAGCAGATGGTGTAACACCCGTAGGTGAAAATTATACTTATTCTGCAAATGACATGAGTGTAGGAGATGTCGATGGGGACGGACAATATGAGTTTTTTGTTAAATGGGAGCCTTCAAACTCAAAGGACGTTTCACAAAGAGGTTATACAGGCAATACCTATATTGATAGCTATAAACTTGATGGAACCCTTCTGTATCGTATAGACCTAGGGGTAAATATTCGCTCTGGTGCACACTATACACAGTTCCTAGTTTATGATTTTGATGGAGACGGAAAATCTGAAATGATGTTCAAAACTGCTCCGGGAACAAAAATCGTTAATTTTGATAAACAAGGGAATATAACGTCTGAAAAATATATTACAATGCCTCAAAGAGACATAGAAGCAGGGTATAGCAATCAAGATGACTATCGTATGAGCAGGAAAGATTACTATAACCATGTTTTGAAAATGTTTATGGGCTGGCATCAACACGCAGAAGTCGTGAACGGAAACTGGCCAAGTACCCTTGAAGAGGCTTTTGGTATAGAGCAACAATACAGCTACCCTCTATCAAGAGAAGATGCAGAGAGCTTGACCGATTATTTCATGGATGATTATGCTCTAAAAAGAAGTGGTAATAACAGATTAAGAGAATTTGAGGGCTTTATTTTGGAAGGTCCTGAATATTTAACAGTATTTAACGGTGAAACAGGCGAAGAAATGGAGACGATCGATTACAACCCTGGTCGCCATGACGATGGATTGATGTGGGGCGACTATGCAATGGGTAGAATTGAACCCGGCAATCGTGTTGACCGTTTCCTTGCAAATGTAGCGTATTTAGATGGAGAAAAGCCATATGCAGTATTTGCTCGTGGTTACTACACCAGAACCAATCTAGTTACATACAGCTGGGATGGCAAAAATCTTAAAGAAAATTGGACAGTTGACAGTGGATGGACACCAATGAGTAATCCATTTAACGATGGCCCTCACGGTGTAGACGGTACTGATCCTGAATTTGGAACGATTACTACCCAAGGAGCTCACTCATTAAGTGCTGCAGATGTAGATGGTGACGGAAAACAAGAAATTGTTTACGGTGGTGCGACCATTGATCATGATGGCTCCTTATTATACAGTTCAATGGATATCATGCCTCCACAAAGTGCTGCACCTGGAACAAATGCCAGACTTGGTCATGGCGATGCGATGCACGTAACAGATATCGATCCAAACAGACCTGGAATGGAAATCTTTATGGTTTTTGAAGGTGGGGCATGGGCTCCATATGGATATGCACTTCGCGATGCCAAAACCGGTGAAGTGATCTATGGTGATTATACCGGCAGAGATACTGGCCGTGGTATGGTTGGCGATGTTGATCCATCAAAGCCGGGATTAGAAACGTGGGCAGTTGGGTTATGGACTGCTGATGGAGAAAAAATTTCCAATTCAGGTCCTGGCACAAATATGAACATTAAATGGTCTGCCGATATGACTACACAAATTGTGAATGGGACAGGTAACACTTCTCCGACCATTGACGACTGGAAAAAAGGAAGAGTCCTTACCGCCACAGGTACGAGGACAAATAACGGTACCAAAGGGAACCCTGGTTTAGTAGCTGATATATTTGGTGATTGGCGTGAAGAGCTTCTTGTAAGGACTGCTGATAGTTCTTCTATTCGAATTTATTTAAGTACGGAAGTTACAGACCGAAAATTATATACGTTAATGCACGACCCTCAGTACAGAGCGGAAGTTGCAAGACAAAATACCACCTATAATCAACCGTCCTATACAAGCTTCTATTTTGGAAGTGATACAGACTTCTCAAATGTTCCTGTTCCTACTTTCTGGACTCCAGGTGTATTTTCTTTAATTGAAAAGGCTCTTGAAGATTATCAAGCGAATGGAGAGGTCACTGGTCCGCTAAGTGCACAACTTAAAAATTCCCTTAAGCAAGCAGCCCATCATTTTGAAAAGGGCTCTGCAAGGGATTCGCTAAAATTCGTAGAAAAATTCATCTCAGATCTAAATAAGGAAAATAACCAGAAGTACCTTTCACCAACCGCTAAGCTTAATTTGGCACATAATGCCCAGTTGATGGTTAACATGCTGGAAAACTAATTAAAACCAACCACTCTCTTTATTAGGGTGGTTGGTTTTTTCTTAAATTATCTATTCAAAACTATTACATTTTCAGAATCCATTTATAGTGATCATTTATTTTCCCTTCATCTACAATTTTATTAGATTCATCTAAATATCTGGCATTTTTTAAAAGCACTTCTATCACTCCATCTTATTTCTACAAATATAAAAATTATTTCGACCATAAATATACATAAAATAACACCGTTTACTATTTTCTGAACTTTTTTTGAACTTTCCCTCTAAACGGGTGATTCCCCATTTTTCGCAACAGCTTTCTACAATTTTCGTTTTATTCAGTTGATATATTTTAAAGCGTTATAGGAATTTAAGATACGTATGGGAGGTTTTAGTCAATGGCCGTGATAGAAAAAGAGCTAGAAAAGCAACAGTTGGAAATGATGGTTAATCACTTGGCAGATAACGGAGCAATAGCGTTAACACAGTTTAGGAGTTTTAATCAGGAAATGGTAGATGAGGTGGTAAAGCAGATGGCCCTTACGGCACTCGAAAACCATGTAGATTTAGCCAGAATGGCCGTTGAAGAGACAAAGCGAGGAATACTTGAGGATAAAATCTCTAAGAATATGTTTGCAACCGAAATGATCTACAACAGCATCAGAAATTTAAAGACAGCTGGCATTATCAGCGAAAATGAACATGAGGGAACATTTGAAATCGCAGAGCCGGTTGGTGTAATTGCAGCACTTGTTCCTGTTACCAATCCTACCTCAACCGTTATCTATAAATCTCTCATTTCCTTAAAAACGAGAAATCCAATTATTTTTTCCTTCCACCCTATGTCAAAAAACTCTGGGATTGCAACCGCACAACTTCTTAGGGATGCAGCTGTAAAGGCTGGCGCGCCTGAACATTGTATACAGTGGCTTGAAACTACCACACTTGAAGCTATTCAATCTTTAATGAAGCATCCGAAGGTTTCTCTTATTCTTGCAACTGGCGGAGCAAGTATGGTTAAGGCTGCATATAGTTCCGGTAAACCCGCTATCGGCGTTGGTCCTGGTAATGTGCCCTGTTATTTTGAAAAGACTGCAAATATTAAGAGTTCTGTCCAAGATTTACTGCTTTCCAAAACATACGATAACGGAATGATTTGCGCTTCCGAGCAGGCTCTAATTATTGATAAGGAGATTTATACAGACGTCCTAATCGAACTGATTTCGAATCAATGTTATATTCTAAGCGATGAAGAAAAGCTGATGCTTGAGAAAATTGCAATTAAGCCCGAAACTGGCACCTTAAACCCAATGATTGTGGGACTAGCAGCCTACCAAATTGCAGAAATGGCCGGAATTGAGGTTCCACTTGAGACAAAAATTTTAATCGTTGAACTAGAGGGTGTTGGACCACAATACCCGCTTTCATGTGAAAAATTAAGTCCGATTTTAGTCTGCTATAAAGCAGACAGTTTAGAGCAAGGCCTTAGGCTTGCAGAAGAAACTCTCGAATATGGAGGTTTAGGCCATACAGCATCCATTCACACTACAAATCAAGAAGTGATCGAGGAGTTTGCTTTAAGGATAAGAGCAGGCCGAATTTTAGTTAATACCCCTTCTGCGCAAGGGGCAACAGGTAATGTTTACAATGATTTTCCGCCAACCTTAACACTTGGATGCGGAACTTACGGCGGTAATTCTGTTTCTACCAATGTAGGAGCTATGCATTTAATTAATTTAAAAAAAGTAGCCAAACGGAATGTGAATGCCCAAATTGTAAGAACACCCCCTCTAATTTATTATAAAAAGAACTCTGTACAAGTATTAGAAGTATTACCCGGAATCAAAAGAGCATTTATCGTAACAAGCCCGAGTTCTATTAAGAATGGCTACGTTGATAAAGTCCTTCATTTCCTTAAAAAAAGAGCTGATTTTGATCATTTTGATATTTATTCTGGAGTTGATCCTGACCCATGTATCGATACTATTCTTGATGGTGCAGAACGCATGGGAAACTCCCAGCCTGATGTTATTATTGCCTTGGGTGGCGGTTCAGTACTTGATGCAGCAAAAGCTATGTGGTTATTTTATGAACAGCCTGAGGCTGACTTCAACGCCTTAAAGCAGAAGTTCTTAAATCCAAGAAAACGGGTTGTCACCTTTCCAAAACTTCACCAAAAAGCAAAGCTGATTGCCATACCAACAACCTCTGGAACTGGCTCGGAGGTGACCTCCTTTACCGTTATCTCTGATAAGCAGGTTAATATTAAATACCCGCTGTCAGATCCCGAGCTTTTACCTGATATTGCAATTGTCGATCCGCAGTTTGTGATGAGCGTCCCTAAGCATATCACTGCTGACACGGGTATGGATGTATTGACACATGCCATTGAAGCCTATGTATCGGTTGTGGCAAATGACTTTACAGATGGACAAATCTTAAAAGCCATTCAACTCGTTTTCAATTATCTGCCGAGAGCTTATCGAAATGGAGCAGATGAACTCGCTAGGGAAAAAATGCATTACGCTTCAACCATTGCAGGTATGAGCTTTAACAATGCTTATTTAGGAATTAATCATAGCCTTGCCCATGCTGTAGAAGCGGAATTTAGCATTCCCCATGGACGGGCAAATGCAATCTTTCTACCGCATGTGATTCGTTTTAATTCCAAGAAACCTACTAAGTTTACGCCATTTGCGGGATATGATCATTTTATTGCTGGAGAACGCTACGCTGAGCTTGCCAAAATGTTAGGGCTCCCTGCCAGAAACATGGAAGAAGGTGTCGAAAGCCTTTGTAAAGCGGTTACCCAGCTTGCCTGTGAACTCGACATGCCAATTAGTATTGAAGAATGTGGAATAAATCAAGAGGAGTTTGAAAGTAAAATCAGTATGTTAGCCTTAAATGCCTTCAATGATCCTGATACAAATGTAAACCCGAAACGTCCTCTCATGAGAGAACTAGGCGACCTGCTCCACCAAGCCTTTAAAGGAGTTTAAAAGAACAAAAATCCGACAGGTGCCAGTGGTTGCCTGTCGGATTTTTTTAAGCATTTTATTCTAAGTTTTGATTTAGTCACAAAAAAGTGAGTTACCTACTTTCATTTATTATTTAAATAGTCTAAAATATGAATATTATTTTAATAATTTTTACGGGGAGTGAGAAAATGAATTCATTAATACAGCGTGCCTTTAATTTTAATGCAGGACCATCTGCCCTACCACTTGTGGTTCTGGAGAAAGCTCAAAATGAACTTATTGATTTTCGTGGTACGGGTATGTCGGTTATGGAGCTTAGCCATCGGAGTGCGGCTTATGAAGAGGTACATAATCAAGCCATTTCCTTATTAAAGGAAATGTTATCCATCCCCGCAGATTACGAGGTCCTTTTTCTGCAAGGAGGCGCAAGTCTTCAATTCTCTATGATTCCAATGAACTTTTTGAAACCAGAGGAAAAAGCAGGATATGTAATGACCGGTGTATGGTCTGAAAAAGCATTTGAGGAAGCTAAATTATTTGGAAATCCCTATCAAGTGAGCTGCACAAAAGATAATCAATATCGTCACATTCCTAAAATTGATGAACTGAACTTCAGTCCAAACGATGCTTATTTGCATATTACCTCAAATAATACTATATACGGAACGCAGTGGAAGAATTTCCCTGATACGGGAGATGTTCCACTGATTGCAGATATGTCTAGTGATATTTTCTCGAAGCCATTTGACGTTAGCCGATTCTCATTAATTTATGCCGGTGCGCAAAAAAATCTTGGCCCCTCTGGTGTAACCCTGGCCATTATCCGTAAAGATATGATTGAGAAAGCAAGTTCGTCTATACCAACGATGTTAAAATACAGCACTTACTCCAAAAACAATTCTCTATATAATACGCCGCCAACCTTTGGAATCTATATGATTGGTGAAGTATTGAATTGGATTAAAGATTTAGGCGGACTTTCTGAAATGAACAGACGAAATGAGGAAAAGGCAAATCTTATCTATGACACAATTGACCAAAGCAACGGTTTTTATTTTGGTCATGCTGAAATAGAAAGCCGTTCACTCATGAATATTACCTTCCGCTTAAAGGATGAAGAGTTGGAGAAAAAGTTCTTATCTGAAGCTAAAAAGGAAGGCTTTATTGGTGTAAATGGACATCGCTCGGTTGGAGGATGCCGTGCTTCAACCTACAATGCTGTTCCATACGAATCATGCAAAGCTTTCAGTGACTTTATGAGACAATTTCAGGTTCTTAATGGATAAAAAATATGGTCTCTTCCTGCTATTGTTAAAGCCCTCCTCTTGAGGGCTTTCGTTTTCTATTAGCAATTTTTTAGTTTTTGATAAAAGCGATACCCTTTTCGAACACTCTCAAGGATGAAGAATGGTACTGGAGGGTGATACTTATATAAAAACGGTTTATAAAATTTGTCATAGGCTTTTTTTAGATCTATCCATTTTCTGCAGACTCCCAGTTTATAAAAATCAGATACATCCACAATATAACCTCTCCCATTACTCATCACTACATTTTTACCATGAACATCAAATGGGTTCAATCCGACTGACTTTGCATAAGCAATCCCTTTGTCTACATCCGATATAACAGTTTCAGGGATGGGGACTCCTTTTATGACAGCGTTGAACAAGGTAATGCCTTCTATTCTTTTTAAAATTAAGTAATTTTCACCAAAGTCAATCAGTGTGGAGAACGTCTTGTGTTCTCCTAATCTCCTGTAAACCTCTACTTCCTTTATTAATTCTTCAGGTTTACGGCCATACACTTTAACAACCCAATTTGGCTTTGACTCGTGTGTAAAAACGCCAGCATAGTTACCTATTCCGATAGTTTTCCATGACTTTGAATGATTCCTAACAATGATTGGGTCAAAGGGTCCTATAGAGGACAATTGAATATTTGGTAATAAATCTTTACCAATTAAATGTGTATACTTTTCTTTTTGCATGGAAACACCTCAAAACAAGTTTATTCCTTTATAAAGTATACAACTCTATTGTCTAACGAATGTTATGATTATGATAATTTTTAAAATAGTCATGAAAAAGCCAGAGGGACTAGTCCATCTGGCTCTTCTTTTATTCTTCGAAATAATCTGTAAAGGCTTTTGGATTTTGTGTTTGATTCCCCTGATAATAGGGGTTGTTATCTGTTGAGTTTTCTGGATCAAGGTTCGTATTAATAACTAAATGGGGTCCGTTTGGTTCTTCTGCAATAATTCGGTCATTAAGTGAGTCAAAATCAGGCATATTTTTATTTCCAGGTTGTCTAGGATCCATGACGTTTCGCACCTCCTAAAAATAGGTTGCTGATTTTTGTTTTCAAACATACATAGAAAGTATTCAACTTGTCAAAAAGAAAAAACTAGGAAGTAAAGACTTCCTAGTATGTTTATTCCTCTTCGAAGCCGACTAAGAAATCTGGATTTAAATCTTCAAATTCTTCGTCATCCACATCTACTCCCCAGTCATCATCGCAATCTTCACAGCCCTTTGGATTAATAGCGACACAAACCTTTGTTTCACCAATTACCTCCACTAGGAACTCTCTTTCGACATGGACAATGATTCGATTGCCATTTGGGGAAATAACTGCTTCACAACAATTAGGTTGCTGCAGAACTCGAGCACAAATTTCATTGTCGTCCAAGCAATCATCATCACGGTATTTCAACTTAATAACATCACAGTATTGGACCTTTTCAGTCACTACTTCTGTTTTGGTATTATCGTTAAAGGAATACCAAACATTGATGTCATAAGAGCCGTGTATCTCTACAGTTTTACCAACTTTTTTCGCGTTGTATTTATGGTTGATAATCCAGCACCCTAAAATGCTAGTTGGATTATGTGCCGGGCTGATCGTATGATTGGACTGGGTGAATTTACGTCCCTTCGCAACTACGGCCTTTGTAATTATCTCTCTATATTCTCCCATTTCGCGCGAACCCTCCTCATTCATTTTCATTTCATCCTATGCTAATATCTAGACTAGTGTGCGATATATTTCTGCGAATACTGGATAAAAGTTTAGTCATGGTTCATTTTATGCGGGACTTTTATGTAGGTTCCACTTAGGCAAGTACTAATCTAAAAGTGAGATAAACAAAAAAACAGCCAGGCTTCATGTAGAAGCCTGGCTAAATATTTTAATGATCGTGGTCGTGATCGTGTCCACCGCAAGAACCGCCGCTATTCATACTTGCACCTGTTTCTCCGCGCAAGACATCCCCACCGGTTGAAGCAATGACCTCATCCGTAACCTTATTTGATATTGTTGAAGCGATCAACTGAAGTAGTTCGTTTACTTCCAATTGAGATTGTTTGAACTCTTGAACAACAGGAATATCATCTAATTCCTGCTCGATTGAACTGATTTTATTTTCTACTTTTTTTAATGCTTCAGGTTTTCCATAGTGCTGTAAATTAACCGCTTGTTTTTGCAAGCCTTTAATGTCAGAAATTAAAGTACTCACCTTTGGGTTTGCGTGTATTTGCGCTTCAGCGCGTTTAAAAAAATCTACTTCCTCTGTCTCAGCAATCATGCCTGCTAATTCTTTAGCACGAGCGACGATTTCATCTTTTGTATATTTCGCCAACTTAGTTCACCTCTACTGGTTCGAATTCTTCTACCATCTCTCCGTTTAAAGACCAAGTTCTTGCTTCAGTTATTTTTACTTTAATGATCTTACCAATTGTTGATTTAGGAGCCTTAAAGTTTACCAACTTGTTCCTAGATGTGTAGCCAGCTAAGACCTCTGGGTTGTTTTTGCTCTCTCCTTCAACAAGGACATCAACTATTTGACCCTCATGCTTTTTCATAGCTTCTAAAGAAAGCTGATTAACCAATGCATTTAAACGCTGCAAACGTTCTTTCTTTACTTCCATTGGAACATTATCTTGCATCTTCGCAGCAGGAGTACCTTCACGAGGAGAGTAAATAAATGTGTATGCAAGCTCATAACCTACTTCTCGATATAAGGATAAAGTTTCTTCAAACTGTTCATCCGTTTCATTCGGGTAACCAACAATGATATCCGTAGTAAGAGCCACATTTGGGATAGCCGCTTTAATCTTGCGAACTAGCTCTATATATTGTTCTCTTGTATACTTACGTGCCATAATCTTTAATACATCTGTTGAGCCGGATTGAACTGGAAGGTGAATATGATTCATTAAATTGCCGCCCTTAGCCAGTACTTCAATAAGATAGTCATCAAAGTCGCGTGGATGGCTTGTTGTGAACCTAATTCTAGGGATATTAATTTTACGCAATTCATCCATAAGGTCACCAAGGCCATAGTTCATCGCTTCTAGATCCTTACCATATGCATTTACGTTTTGTCCAAGTAGAGTTACTTCTTGATAGCCTTGAGCTGCTAGCTGGCGGACTTCGTGAATAATCTCTTCTGGACGACGACTTCTTTCCTTACCGCGTGTGAAAGGAACAATACAGTAGGTACAGAATTTATCACAGCCGTACATGATATTAACCCAAGCTTTGATATTACCACGGCGTACCTTTGGAAGGTTTTCAATTACATCGCCCTCCTTGGACCATACTTCAACTACCATTTCTTTTGACATATATGCTTCATGCAAAATGTTTGGCAAGCGGTGGATATTGTGTGTACCAAAGATCATATCAACCTGCTGATAGGTCTTAAGAATTTTATTAACAACAGATTCCTCCTGTGACATGCAACCACAAACACCTATTAGTAAATCTGGCTTTTCTAATTTAAGTGCCTTTAAATGACCTAGCTCACCAAACACCTTATTTTCTGCATTCTCACGAATCGCACATGTGTTTAACAGAATAACATTCGCATCCTCTGTATTGTCTGTTGGCTCATAGCCTAATGCTAAAAAGATTCCAGCCATTACTTCCGTATCATGTTCATTCATTTGGCATCCGTAGGTACGAATATAGAATTTACGGCCCTCTCCCATTCCTCTGAATTCTTCAGGAATAGAAAAATCGTTATGATATTTCACTTCTTCTTTTCCGCGTTTCTTTGCATCTTTTAAAGACGGTGCGGTAATTACCTGTTCGAAGTACTTACTGTAATCCTTGGCGGATTTTTTGTCCGAAGAATTGGCTGTCTGCACTTGTTGACTTTCTTTACGTTGATTTTCGTTCATTTGGATTAAAGGCTCCTTTCAATCATCATTTTTAATCGTCTATTAAAATTTAAAATGAAGGTTTACACCATTTATTTTTACAGATAAGAAAATATTATAGATAATCTGCACATTATAATAGTATAAAGGTTAATAGGTCTGAAAACAATAGAAAAACTAGGTACTTACCTTAGATCTATGCTTACTAGATAGAACTATTTTAGAATAGTTCTACCTAGTAATTGTAGATGATAATTAATTGAAAATATGTGATGCACGTCACGAAAGAGCTAAAGAAATCCCGCGGCCATTGACCGCGGGATTTCTTCTACAGGAAATTACATAAATTCTCCAACTAATTTATCAAAGTAGCTTTGATCAAGATTTAAGTCTGCCTTTGATAAAGGGGTTTCTGAATAGCTAGAGATTAGTTCTTGATAGGATTTTCTCTCTGTATCCTGATAAATTAGGCCCGTAACCAGACCTTTATGCTTCATAAGTGTCTGCATCGCATCTTCACGATTAGAAGGATCATAGCCTTCGATATCAGCTAACTTTGTAAGATTCTCTTTAAACCAATCATAAGTGTTCACCTTATTATAGGTTACACAAGGACTAAATACATTGATAAGAGAGAATCCTTTATGCTTCATACCCGCTTCAATCAGTGCAGTAAGATCCTTTAAGTCTGTTGAGAAACTTTGTGCTACAAAAGTTGCTCCAGCTGTTAAAGCCATTTCCATTGGCGAGATTGCTTGTTCAATCGAACCTAAAGGAGTTGATTTTGTCTTAAAACCAGCAGCAGAACGTGGAGATGTTTGTCCCTTTGTTAAGCCGTAAATTTGGTTATCCATTACAATATACGTAATATCAATGTTACGACGGATTGCATGGATAGTATGACCCATACCAATTGCAAAGCCGTCTCCATCACCGCCTGATGCGATAACAGTTAGATCTCGGTTCGCCATCTTTACACCTTGAGCAATCGGCAGGGAACGACCATGGATACCATGGAAGCCATATGAGTTGATATATCCAGAGATACGGCCTGAACAGCCAATACCAGAGATAACAGCTAAGTTTTCAGGTTCTAAACCAACATTTGCTGCAGCACGCTGCATTGCAGCCTGTACAGAGAAGTCGCCACAGCCAGGGCACCAGTTCGGTTTTACATTATTGCGAAATTCTTTAAAAGTTGCCATTTAGAACAACTCCTTACATTTTGTATACACTTCATGTGGTAAGAACGGGTTACCGTCATATTTTAAATGCTTATGAATCTTTTCAGCGTGACCTACATTCATTTTCATGATATTTGCCAATTGGCCTGTTGCATTATTTTCGACAACGACTACTTTCTTCGCCGAATGAATAAGTGGCAGCATTTCATCAGTTGGGAAAGGATGAATCAAACGAACATGCGCATGGTTAACTTTTACGCCGTCTTTTTCCAGCCTAACCATTGCCTCTTCAATTGCACCGCGAGTTGAGTTAAACCCTACAAGCAGGAAGTCAGCATCTTCATGCTTAATATTTTTATGAACAGGTGTATCAAAGCGGATATTTTCTACCTTACGGAAACGCTTATCCATTTGTGCAATCCGGTTTACAGCTGATTCGGACGGTTTACCAGTCTCATCATGCTCAACCCCTGTAACATGGTGAATTCCGTTTTTCATACCTGGAATAACACGAGGTGAAATTCCATCTTCTGTTACTTCATATCGCTTAAAGTATGCTTTGTTTTCGGCTTCTGGAAGATCTCCTTGAACGAGCTTGCCACGTCTGATTTCAACATTATCAAAGCTTAATGGTTCAACTGTCTGCTTACCTAAAGAGAGTTGAAGATCAGTCAAGACAATAACAGGGCACTGATACTCTTCAGCAAGGTTAAATGCTTCTGCAGTATCATGGAACGCTTCTTGCACCGTACTTGGCGCCATTACAATCTTTGGGATCTCTCCATGTGTTCCATAGATCATAGCCATTAAATCAGATTGCTCTTGCTTAGTTGGCAAGCCTGTAGATGGGCCTCCACGCTGTGTATCAACGATTACTAATGGTGTTTCCGTAATACCGGATAATCCAATTGCTTCCATTTTCAAAGATAAACCAGGCCCTGCAGAAGCTGTTAGTGCACGGACACCGCCATAGTTAGCTCCAATGGTCATAGTAACTGCAGCAATTTCATCTTCTGTTTGGATCACCGTACCACCAAGTGCTGGCAGTTTCTTAATTAAATATTCCATAATTTCAGACGCTGGTGTAATCGGGTAAGCAGCCATAAAACGACAACCTGCTGCAAGAGCACCTAATGCAATAGCATCATTCCCAATCATAAACATCCTTTTTTTGCCATCTGCTTTTTCTAGCTCCATTACTTGAGCGTTTACTCCAAGTTGTTCCTTCATATAATCAAAGCCAGCTTTAATTGCTTCCATATTCTTAGCAACTACCTGCTCGCCTTTTCGACCAAAAATCTCTTGCACTACTTCCTCGAATACCTGAATATCTAAATCTAAAACAGCTGAAGTTGCACCAATCGCAACCATGTTTTTCATTAGAGAAGTTCCTAACTCAGTGGCAATCTCTGTAAATGGAACCGCATACATAGCTGCTTCTGTATCTTCAGGCTTTTTAGGTGTAAACTTAGAGTCCGCTAGGATTACTCCATTACCATGTAGTTCCTTGTAGTTTACATCGATGGTTTCTTGGTCAAACGCGACAAGGATATCAAGATCGTCAGAAATCGAGCGAACCTGTGTAGTGCTTACCCTTATTTTATTGTTGGTATGACCACCTTTAATACGAGATGAAAAGTGACGATAACCATACAAGTAATAACCGAGGCGATTTAAAGCTATTGCAAAAATTTCCCCAGTACTTTCAATACCTTCCCCTTGTTGTCCGCCAACTTTCCACGAAAGTTGATTGATCATGACTTACACCCCTTTGGATATGTAAAAAATATATTTTATTTTCTATTAGTGTAGCACTTTTCCAAGTAAATCACTAGAAATAAGTCCCTTTAATACTTTAAAGGCTAAAATTTATTACATGGATAATGTACTAAACGCTTACAATTCTAGACCTATGCACAGAAAATTGCAACCCTTTCGCGCGAAATATTGTCTAAAATATGAATATTTTTTCATAATTTAAAAATTGACTTTTTCTGGTTGTCGAACATGAGATTTAAAAACGAGATAAACATTGATTTATAGCTATTTATCCAATTTCTTCTCCCTAAGCGTAAAAGTTCGGTCTGATCGTAAAAGCACATTATTTTATATCAGAATAATATATTTATAGTTTTTTCATTTATTAGAAATAAAAAATACCTGCTCTGTAAGCAGGTAGACAGATAACTTTTTCATATTTTTTTATCTCTTACCTCGGTTCGATAATCAGCTTTATAGCTGTGCGTTCTTCACCGTCAATTTTAATGTCAGTGAACGCTGGGATACAAATCAAATCAACTCCGCTAGGTGCTACAAATCCTCGAGCAATTGCTACTGCCTTTACGGCTTGATTTAATGCACCTGCACCAATCGCCTGAATTTCCGCAGCACCTCTTTCACGCAGAACTCCGGCAAGCGCACCAGCTACAGAATTAGGATTAGATTTTGCTGAAACTTTTAATATTTCCATTCCTAGCTCCCCCTTGTATAATCCCGATCCTGGCATGAGCAGTTTCATGAACAAATCAGGTATATAAGATTCCACTGCTACTATATTCACCCGATAAAAGACATATTCCGGCTTGGACAAAAAAAAGCCATTAATATTAAAGTTCAAATGAAAAACCTTCCATTTTGGAAGGTTGCAAATCAAGAATATAAGGGATGATCATCATTTATTAAAATACGATCAATCTTCTTGCATTTTCCCGTTTTTCGATCCAGCTCGATATAGACCGCACTTAGCTGGTTTCGACCTGTTTTAGGTACTTCAAATCTAACTGGAAGGCTGGTAAGAAACTTCGTTATGACCGCCTCACGGTCCATACCTAAGATACCGTCATAAGGACCGGTCATTCCCACATCTGTTAAATAACCAGTCCCACCAGGCAATACACGATTGTCTGCTGTTTGAACATGCGTATGTGTTCCCACTATTGCAGATACCCTTCCATCTAAAAACCAGCCCATCGCCTGTTTCTCACTCGTTGCTTCAGCGTGGAAATCAACAAAGACGAAGGGGGTTCTTTCCTGGGCGATTTCTACCAATTCTTCTGCTTTCTTAAAAGGACAATCCAGCGGCGGCATAAAGGTGCGGCCCTGAAGGTTAATTACAGCAATTTCTAGATCATTTACTTTAAAAAATCCTAAACCTTTCCCTGGTGTATCCTCGGGAAAATTTGCTGGTCTGACCATGTTCTTAGCATTATCAATAAACTCAAAGATCTCTTTGTTATCCCAGGCATGATTGCCAAGGGTAACTGCCTGTGCGCCATGACCTAAAAACTCCCGGTAGATTTTCTCTGTAATCCCCCTGCCCCCAGCAGCATTTTCTCCGTTAATAATAGTAAAATGCGGTCTGTATTTCTCTTTTAATTTTGGAAGATATTCTTTTACCATGTCACGTCCTGGTGAGCCGACTACATCTCCGATAAATAGTAAATTCATTTTGTTCCCTTTCGTAAAAAAAATTTTCTGCTGCCACTTATTGTATGTAATATTCCAATAAATAAAGCGGTGCATTCGCACCGCTCTTATTTTGCGTATTCTACAGCCCTTGTTTCACGGATGACTGTCACTTTAATATGTCCAGGATAGTCAAGTTCCTCTTCAATGCGTTTTCGAATGTCGCGTGCCAATCGATGTGCCGCTAGATCGTCCACCGCATCAGGTCTAACGATAATACGAACTTCACGTCCAGCTTGAATGGCGAATGACTTCTCAACACCTTCATACGATTCTGAAATCTCCTCCAGCTTTTCTAAGCGGCGGATGTAGTTTTCAAGAGTTTCACTTCGTGCACCGGGTCTTGCAGCAGATAGAGCATCAGCAGCAGCGACTAACACTGCAATTACTGAAGTCGGTGCTGTATCACCATGGTGGGATGCAATACTATTAATTACCACGGGATGTTCTTTGTATTTCGTAGCGAGTTCCACACCAATTTCCACATGACTTCCCTCAACCTCATGGTCAATGGCTTTACCAATATCATGAAGTAAGCCTGCGCGGCGAGCTAAGGTCTCATCTTCACCGAGTTCAGCTGCCAATAAGCCTGATAGCTGTGCGACCTCAATGGAGTGCTTTAAGACATTTTGCCCATAACTTGTACGGAATTTCAAACGGCCGAGAATCTTAATAAGGTCTGGATGCAGACCGTGAACGCCGACTTCAAATGTCGTTTGTTCACCCACTTCACGGATATACTCATCGACTTCTCTACGAGATTTTTCTACCATTTCCTCTATCCGTGCTGGATGAATTCGCCCATCTTGAACTAGTTTTTCTAGTGCCAAGCGTGCGGTTTCACGACGAATAGGGTCAAAACCTGATAGAATAACAGCTTCTGGAGTGTCGTCGATAATCAAATCAATCCCTGTAAGTGTCTCAAGGGTACGGATATTTCTTCCTTCACGGCCAATAATACGGCCCTTCATTTCATCGTTTGGAAGGTTGACTACGGATACAGTCGTCTCCGCCACATGGTCAGCAGCGCAACGTTGGATTGCAAGAGATAGAATTTCCTTTGCCTTCTTGTCAGATTCCTCTTTCACGCGGTTTTCACTTTCCTTAATCATTATTGCAGTGTCATAGGTTAACTCCTGCTCCATCTTATCAATAATGATTGTTTTAGCTTCTTCACGCGTTAAGCTCGAAATTCGTTCGAGTTCAGTTTGTTGTGTTCGTACCAGCTCGTCCACTTTGCTTTCCATCTGTTCAATATGCTGTTGTCTTTGGTTTAGAGAATCATCCTTTTTCTCCAAAAGAATATCACGTTTATTTAACGTTTCATCCTTTCGGTCTAAATTCTCTTCTCTTTGCAGTAAACGGTTTTCTTGTTTTTGCAGTTCATTTCTTCGTTCACGAACCTCACGTTCAGTTTCTGTACGAAGCTTGTGAATTTCATCCTTTGCCTCAAGCAAAGCTTCTTTTTTCAATGAATCAGCATCGCGCTTTGCATCTTCAAGAATCTGCTCTGCCGCATTCTTTGCACCTGCTATTTTTGCTTCAGCAATGGATTTACGAACAAAATAGCCAACAACGGCACCGACGATAATGCCAAGCAAAATGGAGATGATAGTAATAATTTCCATCGTTACACCTCCTCTTGCTATGAACTTTTTCTTACACTTTTTTAAGTGTCGGCATGTACATTGTTTAGACTCAACATACAGCAAGCACTAAGGCTTTTCATGTAATATTAACAAAATGTAAAATATACATTTTAATTGTAAATGTGTGTATATTCATTGTCAAGGGTAAGTCCTACCAGCTTTTTGAAATATTTAGAATTTGTTCAGTGTTTCGCAAAGAGTATGGTAGGATCAAAATGAATAAACATACATCCACTTTAATAATTATTCATTTTATTTCAAAAAAGCAAAACCTGCTTCAGGTTTTGCTTAAAATTTTAGTCTAGTAATTCTAATTTCTCATCGTCTCCTGTTTCTGTAACGATTTTGTCACCATCTAAACCATAGTGATTACGGATTTTTTGTTGGATTTCTTGGCGAATGCTTGGATTTTCTTTTAAGAATAACTTTGCATTTTCACGGCCTTGTCCCAGTCTTTCATCATTATAGGAAAACCATGATCCACTCTTTTGAACAATTTCTAAATCAGAGCCGATATCAATGATTTCGCCTTCTTTAGAAATACCTTCACCATACATTATATCTACCTCAGCTGTACGGAATGGCGGAGCAACTTTATTTTTAACAACTTTAATCTTTGTTTTGTTACCTACGATATCAGTACCTTGCTTAAGCGCCTCTGCACGACGTACTTCAATACGTACCGTCGAATAGAATTTCAACGCGCGTCCACCTGGAGTTGTTTCTGGCGACCTATAGATTTTCCATTTCTATAGCACGGACTATCTCTTCATCTCTAATTAGAGAGCCTTGCACTTCCAGCAGCAGCCTATCACCTGCCGTACCCTACTCAGTTAGCCTTACAGCTCTTTTCGGTAGTCTCTACACCTTCCTTATCAAGATAAGGCTTGGCACGGTATTACCCATACATGGAGGGCTTCACCGTTAGCAATGTTTTCATCACACCCCTAGGCAATAGGGTTCACAAGGTTATTTTACATACTATCACTAGTAAGGGAAACCCAGTGTAAACTCCTTAATCTAAAAAACGATTAAGCAACTACGAGTTGATTTCCAAACATGACACCAATTTTTTCACGAACTTGGTTAATGAAGATTGCGATTGTTTTAGATTTATTAATGGCACCGGATAGTTTTCTAAGTGCTTGAGACATTAAGCGTGCTTGAAGACCCATGTGAGAATCTCCCATTTCGCCTTCAATTTCCGCTTTTGGGACTAATGCTGCAACGGAGTCGACAACAAGAATATCAACTGCTCCGCTTCGAACTAGAGCCTCGGCAATTTCAAGTGCTTGTTCCCCAGTATCTGGCTGAGATAACAATAACTCATCAATGTTTACACCAAGTTTTTGAGCATATGCTGGATCAAGGGATAGCGATAGGTAACAGACATCCTCGGCTTACCCGTTAGGAGCTGTTTTCCCCCGCCTCACACCGTACGTGCGAGTTTCCCCGCATACGGCGTTCCATCAATAGTTATGCGATTTGCTTGACTAATTTCTTCCTAAAACTTTCAATCCTTTTACCCACCGTAGGTGGTATCCCTGTTAATTCTTTTTCGTTATGGATTCGATAATGACACGGTTTACACACTGTTGCCAAATTCGCAACCTTATTAATCTCGTTCAATGGTAAATATGGTTTTACATGGTGAATATTTACCGTTTCTCCAGTGACGAAATCACTGCAACACCTGCATTTTCCCCTATCCCGATTGAAAGTATATCCTCTGTTCATTAAGTATTCAAAATTATATATTTGACTTTTTGTGTCATAGGCGATTAAAACCGATTGGATGTCATTAAAGATAGAATCAGCCCTGTATAAAGCTGCTTTCTTCTTTGACCTTTTTGTGTAATGTTCTCTTCCATCTATTGTATATGGCGATTCCGTTAACTTCTTTTTCGTAACCATTTGCCACTTTGCAAAAGCTATGGAAGTGATACCAACAACTATTTTATCCTTTTCGGTTATATGCTTCTTAGGTATTCGTTTAGGCACTACATATTCAATTGCCGCAATTTGTTCAGTTCTTTCTTCGTGAACTTCCCTTAAATTGTCTGTTTTGTTTGCCGGAGTCCATTTTGCACCATACTTCTTTAATGCCTTATAAGAAGCATATTTCAGTGTTTCTTTGTACTTTCGAAGAACTTCATTTACACCATCTGCCGCTGAGTAATAATTAATTATTCCTCTAATTTGGGAATTGATAAGATTTATATCACTAATTAAGAACTCTTTGTTTTTGGCGTATTTCAATCTCCTGATAGCTTTACGTAATTCTTTTACCTTCAGATCAATTCGTTCTTCATCCGGCGTTACTTTCGGCAATATCCCATGTGTTGCTTTTCCACGATTACTGAGCATTTTAATCTTGAACCCTAAGAACTTTAGAGGTTTCTTTCTGGCGTCCGTTATTAATGTCTTTTCTTCCGAAAGCCGAAGTTTTAATGTATTTCCCAGATATTCTCCTATCCGGTATTTCCACTTTTCAGCGTCCGTTTTACTTCGACATACAATGACCCAATCATCGGCATAACGTATTAAATACGCTGGTTTTAGTGTCGAATGATGCTTTAATGTAGAAATTTTAGACGCTTGGCTTACAAAACTTTTCCTTGTCTTCTTGTTATACCACTCTTTTGTTATCCACATATCCATACGATGTAAGTATAGGTTTGCTAACAATGGAGAAATAATTCCTCCTTGTGGTGTTCCAAGTTCATTTCTACTGCATTCATTCATTATTCCGGCTTCAAGCATCTCTTTAATAATCATTAATATCCGTTTATCTCTTATTCCCATAGACCATAAGGTCTTTAGAAGAATACGGTGATTAACTTCATCAAAGAATTTGCTTATATCACCTTCGATACACCATGTGTACCCTGTACGTCTCATAATATGGTTAAGGTATTCAACCGCCTGGCCTGCTTCTCTCATGGGTCTAAACCCGTAAGAGTGGTCATAGAACTGGGCTTCAATTATAGGCTCTATTACGCCCCTAATCAGTTCTTGTATAACCCTGTCTATGATTGCCGGAATGCCAAGTGGTCTAAATTCACCTTTCTTACCTGTTTTCGGAATTAGTTTTCTTCTTACAGGCAATGCTTTGTAATTGTCCAGTTTCTTTTTAACCCCTTCGACTACCTCACGATAATCTTTGACCAAAATATCTTCCATGACAATTCCATCGCTTCCAGGTGTTCTACTACCTTTATTTGCTTTTAGCTTGTGTATTGCCGTTATTATTACTGCATCGCATTTAACGATTTCGAGAAGCCCTTTAAAACTTAGGCGTTCGTTTCTTTCCAAACATTTCTTTGTTTGGTTATAAAATTTATCTTGCAGGGATTTGTATTCGGCTTCTGTTCTTGGTCTCGACAAGTTCTTGTACCCCCTTCAATCGTGTATAACTACACGAAATGCTTTGAAGGATTGCAGGTTTTAGTCAGTTGTGCTCATTGAAATCGACTAATTACTTCGATTCCTTAACGGCTTCCTTGTCAGTTTAGTCGCAAATCTACTCTTGTAACATAACTACTAACTATGCCCCTTCGGTCCACACCTTATTATCAGTGCTTCATACCTACTACGGGCTGCTGCCACCGAGATTCATCAGCCATTTCCTACTGATTAGTGTCATTGGTTCCGCAACCTTAGCATCCACTTCTCGGCTTCATTTGTTCCGTATGACTTAGCTTTACATATTCCCTTAGCGTCCAACTCTAACCCGCCAGCAAAGAATTCAACCACTGCGAGAGGTTTAAATTCCCGAATAACCTATACTGGTTAATCACAGATTTTGCAAACACGAGCACAAAATCCACTACTGGTCATCCTTTCGGATGTGAGTACCTTCATTTTGGTATCTCCACGCCTTTCGAGCCGTACTTCCGTTGGTTCGTTCTAGTCCAGAGGACCCTCTACGCATAGGAATTTTCTAGCCCCCCGACTACTCCTGACCATCTCAGGTCAAGTTTCGCCGTCCTCTCCGAGCTTCACACCATGATAAACACGGATTTATCATAGCATGTCGGGGTATTAGGGTAGGAATGCTCGCATTCATCCTAAGCAGGTATTTCACCTGCCAAATTAGTCATACAGTTCGAGTTTTTAACCACCGGTTACATTTGGAGTTTTACTTCCGTGGTCTTTACTCGGCTAAGCTTTAGCCCATTGTTTCCAATGGATTTAACTTAGCAACAAATCGCACCATGCTCAGCATCAATAAATGCTGCTTGTCCACCTTTTGCTTGAACTTCTGCAATAGCATGTAATGCTACAGTTGTTTTACCAGAGCTCTCAGGGCCATAAATTTCAATTATTCTACCGCGGGGGTATCCACCTACTCCAAGTGCTGCATCAAGTGCTAAGGATCCACTTGGAACTGTTGAAATCTTTGTTTCACCTTGCTCTCCCATTCTCATAATGGAGCCTTTACCAAATTGCTTTTCAATCTGTTTTAGCGCCATTTCTAAGGCCGCTTTACGATCACTCACTACTTGTTCCTCCTTTATATCAAAACAAAAGTTTTATAGCCAAAATCTATTGATTTAAAACCTATTAATAATATAACCCCTTTTAGCTTTTTTGTCGAGTAAAACAGCGAACGTTTATTCTGTTTTTTCATATCAATTAGACATGTAAAAACAGGTAAATAGATAAACTTTTATCCAATAAATATAAATCTTCTTAACGAAATCAACCATTTTCCTCTATTATCTGACATTTTCCTTTCTATAAGACTGTGTTAAACTAGGCTGTTGATTTACGCTACAGGCGCTATGCTTTCCGCGGGCTCGCCCGTGAGCCTCCTTACAGCTTCGCACCTGTGGGGTCTCACTCAGCTCGTACATCCCGCAGGACAAGGAAGGCTACGGTAGTGAAACATTGCACGAAGAAAATGTGATTTTCATTTTCGAAGAGTCAAGCGCCTTACACTCCAATCAACAGGTTCTAAAATCAACAGTATCCATTAACACAGCCTTCTATAAAAAAAACACAGAAGCTTAAATAGCTTTCTGTGATTCTTGTAATAGCTTTATTAAATGATAGCATCCGTATTTGACTGTCCTTGTGCGGTTAGCTTTTCTGTTTCCTCCCAGCACTAGTTTTTCAACAACAGTTGGTTGGCCCTTTATTGAGATTCCAATATATACCGTTCCAACCGGCTGCCCTTCTAGTTCGTCTGGGCCAGCAACACCGGTAAAACTAATTCCAATATCCGTTGAGATCAATGTGGCGATATTTTCAGCCAACTCTTTTGCACATTCTTCACTAACAACTCCATGCTTCTCAATTGTTTCCCGCTTAACATTTAAGACATTGTGCTTCACTTCATTCGTATAACAAACAACGCCGCCTTTAAAGATTGAACTTGCACCAGTGAAACTAGTCAGACTCTGTTGAAACATCCCGCCCGTTAAGCTTTCTGCGGCAGATATGGCCATTTTCTTTTCCTTTAGCTGTTTTACTAACTCTTCCATTAAAGAGGTATTTTCATAGCCATAGAGAAATTCACCAACACGGGAATGTATCTTTTCTTCCACCTCATCCAGCATCTTCTGTGCCGCTTGAGTGTCCTGATGTCTTGCCGTCAACCTTAACGTCACTTCTCCATCTGAGGCTAGCGGTGCAATAGTCGGATTGGTTTGAGTATCAATTAAATCAATAATTTCCGTTTCAAGTGCTGCTTCACCAATTCCGAAGAACCTTAAAACTCTTGAAACGATCTTTTCCATCTCCTCTACCGAAAGGGCAGGAAGACCATATTGTAAAAACATCGGTTCCATTTCCTTAGGCGGTCCTGGCAGCAGCATATATGTATGATTTTCCTTCTCTAGTACCATTCCAGGAGCCATGCCATTTTGATTGGGCAAAACATGTGACCCCTCTAAAACTAGTGCTTGCTTCTTATTATTCTCAGTCATTACTCGATTGACATTTTTGAAATATTGCTCAATTGACTCTAATGCCGTTAGATCCATCACGAGATTTGTTCCAATATGTTTAGCGATGGTTTCTTTTGTTAAATCATCCTTAGTAGGACCAAGTCCTCCTGTGAAAATAATTAAATTCGAGCGCTTTTCAGCAATCTCAATAGCAGTTTTCAAACGGTCAGGGTTATCTCCAACCACTGTGTGAAAGAAAACATTAATACCTGCTCCTGCTAAATGCTGCGATAAAAAACGAGCATTTGTGTTGACGATCTGTCCTAATAATAACTCAGAACCCACCGCAATAATCTCAGCATTCATCTTCATTACCCCTTTGCATGACTGTCAAAGACAACTTATTTAGAGTTTTTAAATACATGACTATTTTTAGAAAAATAATCCCAGCCTGACCACATGGTAAAGATTAAGGCAACCCAAAGAGCAATATCATCAAAGGGAAAAGAAATCATTTCAAAAATAATATTATGTAAAAGTAAAGCTGAAATGGCCACGATTTGGGCCCATGTTTTAATTTTTCCAAGCGTGTTAGCAGCTACAACTTCCCCACCTTCAACAAGTAAAAGACGTAAACCTGTTACAGCAAATTCTCTGCTGATGATCGCGATAACAATCCATGAAGCTGCAAAACCAAGCTCAACAAGGACAATTAAAGCGGCAGAGACAAGAAGTTTATCTGCTAATGGGTCAAGGAATTTTCCCATATTCGTTACTAAATTGTATTTACGGGCATAATACCCATCTACCCAATCAGTAGCAGCTGCAAAAATAAAAATAAGTGCCCCAACAAAATGCGTCACCGGCAATACCGCCCCAAGTAACTGCATTTCTCCCCAATTAAGTGGTGCAAGCATGATGATTAGGAATAAGGGAATTAATAAGATCCTTGAAACCGTTATTTTATTTGGTACATTCATATAATATCCTCCAAAACTTTATTAGCACGAAGAAGAATAGTCATCTCGGATGACTATTCTTTGTCCTTCGGAACATATTGAATCGTTATGTCCTGTCGAACTACTTCTGTCGGTGCAATCGCATACTCAAGCTTTTGATCATTTACAAATATATCAGTATCGAGCGTTCTTCCGACCACAATGATTATATTACCATCGTTCGTTAAATCCACAGTTGTACTTGGGGTACCACCTGCTGCTGTTGAAAGCATTCCTTGGAAATAGGATTTGCCTGCTTCATCTTTAATATTAACCCAAGACTCACCCTTTGAAACTAATTTAAGTTCAAATTTATCGGCATTTTTCAAATCATACGTGGTTTTAATTCCACCGCTTTCAACAACTGTTAATTCTTGCTTCGGTGTTTCTTCAACAGGTACAGGATCTTTCTCCTCTGCCTGTTCTGTTTCACCATTTTCTGTACCTTCCTCTGTATCTTCTTCAACTTGATCAAGATTATCAGATCTTACAAACTTAACAGGCTCATTGTCGTTGTTAACAGCATCATTTGCGTTATTACCGAGGTTATTTGCTAAAAAATAATATAAAACTCCTGCAGCCCCAATTAAGAACACACCTATTAAAATTTTCGGAAGCACATCAAATATTTTCGAACTGCTTTCTGTAAAACTTTTGCGAGTCTTCACCCTGGACAATTGCTCTGGCAAATCATCATGATGGGTAGCAGGAATTTCTCCCTTATACGTATCGAAGATCTCATCGGGATTTAAATGTAATGCTTCAGCATACTGTTTTACAAATGCCCGTACATAGAAATTCCCAGGCATCGCAGAGTAATTACCCTCCTCAATTCCTATAAGGTACCTCTTTTGGATTTTTGTGATAGACTGTACATCGTCAAGACTTAATCCTTTAGCCAAGCGTACTTCTTTCAATCGGTTACCTAGTTCAGTCACCTTTTAACACCTTCCAATTTTCAAAAATCAAAATCTCCAAAATCAGACCCGGAGAACAAATTATTTTTATCCACAACGTCGTAAGTAATCTCCTCGTCCGCACCATTTCGTAACTCGATAATATAGTCAAAGTCATCAAGTGTATACTCCGAATTTTGGACGAAATAATCAGGATGTTCTACCACTTTGACAGCAGGTAAACGCATAATTTCACGGACAAGCTGCCAATGCCTCTCACTGGCCCGTCTTGAGACAATTCCGTCAAGGATAAATAGATTATTGCTATTATACTCATCCTCAATAAGCTGGTTTCGAACGGTTTGTTTTAATAGCGTAGAAGAAACAAAAAGCCAACGCTTATTTGCACAGACACTAGCAGCAACCACAGACTCTGTTTTTCCTACCCTTGGCATTCCTCGTATCCCAATCAATTTATGGCCTTCCTGCTTAAATAATTCTGCCATAAAATCAACTAAAACACCTAGCTCATTTCTTACAAAACGGAATGTTTTTTTATCATCCGCATCCCTTTGTATATATCTTCCATGTCTTATAGCAAGACGATCACGTAGTTTTGGCTCTCTAATCTTTATTAACTTTATTGTGTCCATTGTATTTAAAATTGACTCTAAACGTTTAATTTGATTATCATCTTTTGCTAGCATTAATAAACCTCGTCTACCTTCGTCAACACCATTAATCGTTACAATATTTATGGCTAACATACCTAATAGAGATGAAATGTCACCTAACAATCCAGGACGGTTTTTTTGAATCTCATATTCTAAATACCATTCTTTCTTCTCCATAAAAAACCTCCAATGTAAAACGACAAATTTTTCATTACTTCATCTAAACCTTATAATATATGATTTCTGTATAAGATGAAAGTAAAATCACAGAGGAGGCAGCTCTAATATTTTGTTTTAGATTTTTGAGAAATCCGCTCCCTTTCCGCGGGCTTACCGGTGAGCCTCCTCGATCGTACCGACTCACACGGCTCGTTGTTCCCTCTGGACATTGAATATACATCTTCGAATCTGCCCACGCACGAAGGAAATGCGATAGCATTTTCGAGGAGTCTCGTAGATTTCGCAAAAATCTGTTCATAATTAACATTCACCTTTATCATAAAAATAAACAAAAAAAGAGAGGAGAACCTCTCTCTTAGCGACTACCATTATTTTGGACTAATTTTACCATCATGTTTGCAATTGCTTGCTGCTCTTCTTCGCTTGCCACGGACCATAGGTCTGCAAGTACTTTTTCTTGTTCGTTTTTAGGCTCAACTTGCGTTGATAAATAATCACCAATTTGAAAAGCAAGATTGCTAATTGCTCCCTCACTCATCCCTTGGCCTTGTGCTTGATGAAGACGGTCAGCAAGGAAATCTTCCCACTGTTTCCAGTTATCTAGAACAGACATATATTAACCCTCCTTAGGAATAGTACAATGTTATTTTGGATTAAATAGGTGGTAATTATGCAATAGAAAATTAGATATTTTATGTATACCAACCGCCATTAATCGAAAGCACCTGACCTGTTATATACGAGGAATCATCTGACAGTAAGAATTTTACTGCATTTGCTATCTCATCGGGGTTACCAATTCTCCCCATTGGGATCTCATATTCAATTTCCTCTTTTTCCTCTTTCGTAAACTTGCCCATCATTAATGTGTTTACCGCCCCTGGAGATACCGCATTCACCCGAACACCACTTAGTGCGACCTCTTTACTTAGGGCCTTCACAAAGGCAATTTGAGCCCCTTTGACTGCTGAATAGGCTACTTCACAAGCAGCGCCCGTTTGGCCCCAGATGCTAGTTATGACAACGATATTTCCAGACCTCTTACTTGTTAATTTTGGAAGTAACTCTTTAGTTATTAACATTGGACTCATAATATGGACTCTCATTAATGATTCAGCCTCTGCCTGTTCTAAATCAACTAAAAGTCCATAATGACTGTGACCGCTGCAGTATACGATTGCATCAATTGAAAAAATGTGCGAGCATAGTTTTTTATAACCGTCAGGATCATTTAAATTTGCTCTAATAGGAATATATTCTCCGCCAAAAACGGTAAGTTCATACACCAATTCATTCACAGCTTTTTCATTCGTATGATAATGCAAATATAAATTGTACCCTTCAGTGGCTAGTTTCCAGGCAGTTGCTTTACCAATTCCTCCGCTGGCTCCAGTAATTAATGCGTACTTCGGCATGATCTCACTCTCTTCTTATCAATACATCCATTGTAACATTAAATAGAAGCGCCAACAGCCGGCGCTTCTACTCTTTTTACTTTTTGTTAGGTACAACCTGGCATACGGAGAAGCGTTCCTCAGCAATAAAATCCGCTGCAAGTGAGATAACATCATTTAAAGTGATTTGCTCAAGTGTTGGCACAACATCAAATAAGTCCATATCATTAAAGGCATATCTCGTGAATTGGTTGGCAATATATTCAGGTGAATTCACAGCTCGTAAAAATGCCCCAATCTTCTTCTTTTTTGTCCGCTCTAGTTGTTCTTCTGAAAAAACATCCCCAGCTTTTACAGTTAGGAGCATCCTTTCAAGCTCCTTGGCTAATTGATCTGGTTGATCTGTGTCTCCACCTAGCATAGCAAAACCAAAGCCTTTTTCCTGCGAATAATCATATGAAAACGTATCATCAATAAGCCCTTTATTATAAAGCTGTTGATAGTTTTCAGAGCTTTTACTAAACAACATATCTAGAAGAACATTTATGGCTAATTCAGTTTTCAGCATTTCTTTGCCACTTTGATCAACATGAAGTGCCTTAACTCCAACTAAACATTTAGATGTTTGGACATTCATCTCAAGCACCTGCCTTTTTTCAGCAGTTGGCATTGGCTCTTGATCAAATTTCCGTTGAATTTCAGGCATTGCCTCATACTCTTTTTTTGCCTGATTGTCACGCACCTGATTCATGATCGATTCTGGATCAACCGGTCCGACAATAAATAAAAGCATATTGCTTGGATGATAGAAGGTATTGTAGCACTCATATAGCAGGCCTTTTGTTATGTGAGAAATTGATTCAATCGTCCCCGCTATATCAATTTTAACTGGGTGGTTTTGATACATGTTTTGGATTAGCCCGTAGTAAAGGCGCCAATCAGCATTGTCATCGTACATGGTAATTTCTTGGCCAATAATTCCTTTTTCCTTTTCAACCGTCTTTTCTGAAAAATAAGGTTCCTGAACAAAATCAATTAATGTCTCAAGGTTTTTCTCAACATCCGATGTGCTCGAAAATAAGTAAGCTGTCCTTGTAAAGGAGGTAAAGGCATTTGCAGAAGCACCTTGACGGCTAAATTGCTGAAAAACATCACCGTCTTCTTTTTCGAAAAGTTTATGTTCTAAAAAATGAGCAATCCCATCAGGAACGGTTGTATATTCATTTTTACCTAATGGAATAAAGGTGTTATCAATTGATCCATATTTTGTTGTAAAAGTTGCATAGGTCTTATTGAAACCTTTTTTTGGTAAAATATATACGTTTAGACCATTGGACATCTTTTCATGAAATAATTCTTCTTGTAGCTGTTCAAAGGTGATTTTATCCATTGACTACTGCCTCCTTTCCAGTAAGGAAATAGATTGTATCTAAGTCAATCTTTTTAGCAACTGCAATAATATCTTCTTTAGTCGTTTTTTGCATTTCCTCTAACCAAGTATTTAAATCAATATTACTGTCAGAGACTACATTATGGTAAAGTACCTCTGTTAGTCCTCTTGCAGTATCGACGGTTTCAAGCATTTGGTTGCGAACGACAGCTTTGGTCTGGTCAATTTCTTGATCAGTGAACTCTCCTTTTCTCATTGCCTCCATTTGTTCCCGAATAATTCCAATTGCTTGATCATAGTTGGCCAAATCTATTCCTGACATGACCATCATAAGCCCCTTATGGCTTTCCAATCTACTTGCTACATAATAAGCAAGACTGGCTTTTTCACGGACATTGATAAATAGTTTAGAATGTGAAAAACCTCCGAATATTCCATTAAAAACCTGTAATGCGTAATATTCAGAATCACCGTAGGCAATATTTGTCCGGTAACCTATATTGAGTTTCCCTTGTTTTACGTCCTGTTGTTCCTTAATTTCTTGAACTTCTGATTTTTTATTAACTTCTGTTGACTGAACCATTTGCGGTGTTCGATTTTCAAATTGGAGCAAATCATTGGCAAATCCAATTACCTCATCCTCATTGACATCACCGATGACGTATAAATCCATTTCATCCTCTGCAAAAGCCTTTTTATAATACTCATATAAATTTGAAGGCGTGATAGGGTCAACATCATCTGCTTGACCGTTCACTTGAAGAGCATACGGTTCGCCCTTACACATTTCTTCTAACAAGCGGACATTTGAATAACGCATTTTATCATCAAAAACTGATTGTATTCGCTGCTTCAATATTCGCTTCTCTTTTTCTACGGTTTCACTGTCAAGTGAATCGCCAGAAACGTTCGGATTTGTTAGTACTTCTGCTAATAATTCAAAGCCTTTTTGCAGTAACGGGCTGGGATTGCTCAGAAATTTTTCATTGGCGATCTCTAAAGAAAAGCTGATTACCTGATACTCTCCTTTTTTTGCCAAATCAATAAATAAAGTTGCCCCATATAGCTCATCTAAATAAGAACGGAGTGCTGCAGTAGTAGGGTATTTAGCTGAACTGCTTTGCAGGACATGGGGAAGAAGAGCTCTTTTTGTTACAGCATCCTGTGTCAATGGGGCTTTCATCTTCCAAACAATTGTATTTGTTTTATATTTATCTGTCTTGACAATATGAAGCTTATACCCCTTCATTTCCTTAACGGCTTCTGTTAAAACGGGCATGGACCATCCTCCTTATCAATCGTAAACTATTCTATTCTATGTATGGTACGTCTAACATATATTTCCCTTCATCTGTTACTATACAGTTTTAGTTTTTCCATTCAAAATAAACCTATACAAAAAAGACTGGCACAATGGCCAGCCTTTCGTATTTTTTAGCGTTTTCCTGAATCAAACGGCTCCCCTGCAGCTTTAGGCGCTTGTGATGATTTCGAGAAGATAACTAATGCAATTAATGTCACCACATATGGGAAAATTTTAAGAATGATTGGCGGAATAACTGCCAGTTCAGGTATAACTTGCGAAACGTTTGCAATTGTACTTGCAAAACCAAAGAATAGAGCAGCTCCTAATAATCCAAGCGGTCTCCATTGACCAAAGATCAATGCAGCAAGTGCTAAGAATCCAAGCCCGGAAACAGATCCGGTAAATTCACCTGCATAAGTAACAATAATTAAGGCACCGCCTAATCCTGCAAAAGCACCAGAAATGAGTACACCACTATAGCGGATGCCTCTAACATTCACCCCTGCAGCTTCAGCAGCCTGAGGAAACTCTCCACAAGATCTTAAGCGCAGTCCGAATTTTGTTTTGTAAAGGATAAATGTGCTGACTAACAATACTACTAAGATAAACCATGTTGTCGGATACGTCTTTGTGAAAAGTAACGGACCAATAATTGGAATATCAGATAAAAACGGTATATTTGATGGTGTAAAACCACTTGTAATACGAATATTTCCACTGCCTGTAATGTTTCTTGCTAAGAATACTGTTAAAGCAGTAGCAATCATATTAATAGCTGTACCGCTAATAATTTGATTGGCACTTAAATTAATACTTGCAAACGCATGTAACAAGGAAAAAAGCATTCCTGCGAGAGCTGCGACTAAAATACTAACCCATAATACCATATTATTATTTGTCCAGATATCTTGCAGGTAGTTTGCCGTGAGGGCACAACCAAAGGCTCCAATGATCATTAGACCTTCAAGACCAATATTTACAACACCACTACGTTCGCTAAAAAGACCGCCTAATGCTGTTATAAGAAGAGGGATGGTGAATATTATTGCATAAGGAAATATTTGTTCTATGATTGTCCACATATTATGAGTCCCCCTTCTTCACAGCAGTTCCATTGGCGTCTTTTAGATTTGCACGGCGCTTTTGTGACTTGTTAATTAAACGCTCAATTAATACACTTGTCGCTGCAAAGTAGATAATAATCGCGATAATCGTGTTTGCAAGTTCTGGCGGAATTTCAGTCATGGCATTCATAAAGCCTGTACCAGAATAAAGGATTCCGAATAAAATAGCTGCAAAGAATACTCCTGCTGGAGAGTTAGCACCAAGTAATGCTACCGCAATTCCATCATAGCCTTGTGTTGGCAGAATTCCAATTTGAATACTAGATGCATTTCCAGTATATAGTGCTACTCCACCAAGCCCTGCAAGACCACCTGAGATCAGCATGGATAATACGATATTTCGGTTAACTCGCATACCTGCGTATTCTGCCGCATGACGATTGAATCCAACGGCTTTTAGTTCAAAGCCTAGAGTAGTTTTATTAATAATAAAGGCAACTATAATGGCAACAATCGCTGCTAAGAATAACCCTAGGTTGATATACGAACCACCGAATAAATCAGTGATAAAAGAAAATCTAAGTGTTGCTGCTTCTGGAAGCTTACGAGATTCTGTCTCAAGAAAGTCTCCTTTAAAATAACCCGGTACAACATAATAGACTGTCCAATATGCAACCCAGTTCATCATAATAGTCGATACAACTTCATGAACATTAAACCTTGCTTTAAGCAATCCAGGAATAAATGCCCATAGTGCTCCACCTATAAAACCTACTAAAATCATCAATATGAGTAATAATGGTCTTGACAAGTCCATCGTCAAGCCAATCGCTGTGGCACAAAGTCCGCCAATTAACATCTGACCTGACGCACCGATATTAAATAATCCAGTCCGGAAGGCAAAGGCAACGGAAAGACCCGTAAAGATTAATGGTGTAGCTGTAGCCAGAGTATTACCAATACGTTCTATATTTTTTAGTGCCCCTTGCAATAAGAAAGAATAACCTTCGATAGGGTTGCTCCCTATAAAAAGCATTAATATTCCACCAGCAATCAGTCCCAAAAGAACCGAAATTATTGATACAATGGTATTTCTCATATACTTCTCTCCTTACCTACGCCTGCCATCATTAGTCCAACTTCGTTTTCATTGGTTTCAGCTGCAATAACTTCACCTACGAGTTCTCCATTGTTTACGATGGCAATTCGATCGGACAATTGCAATACCTCATCTAGTTCTAAGGAAACTAGTAATACAGCCTTCCCTTTATCTCTATGTTCAATTAATCTCTTATGGATATATTCGATTGACCCAACATCCAGTCCACGTGTAGGCTGAACGGCGATTAACAAGTCAGGATCCAATTCCAGTTCCCTTCCAATAATTGCCTTTTGCTGGTTACCGCCTGATAATGTTCTAGCAATCGAGGCACCGCCTTCTCCAGAACGCACGTCAAAATTTTCGATAATCTTTTGAGCATACTTACGAATGGCAGAACCATTTAATAATCCATTCTTTGCAAAAGGAGGTTTATTATAAACTTCGAGAACCATATTATTTTCCATCGTATAATCTAAAACTAAACCTCGTTTATGCCGATCCTCCGGGATATGTGCAATCCCTTTATCAATTCGTTGACGAATAGGGATATTGGTAATGTCTTGTCCATTAAGCGTTATCGTTCCTGATTCGACTTTGCGCAGACCTGTAATGGTCTCAACAATTTCTGATTGTCCATTACCTTCAACTCCTGCGATTCCAACAATTTCACCTTTTCTAACCTCAAGCGAGAAGTTCTTTAGACCCATTACTTTACGCTTATTTTTTGCTGATAAAGAATCTATTTTCAGTACAACATCTCCTGGAGTACTTGCTTTCTTATCCACTTTAAAGTTAACATGACGCCCAACCATCATTTCCGCAAGGCTAGCCTCACTTGTTTCCTTCACGTTAACCGTGCCAATTCCTTTTCCACGTCGAATGACTGTACAACGGTCTGCAACCGCTTTAATTTCTTTCAATTTATGAGTGATGATAATAATCGATTTACCTTCGTTAATAAGGTTGCGCATGATTTTCATTAACTCATCGATTTCATTTGGAGTTAAAACCGCGGTAGGCTCGTCAAAAATAAGAACTTCTGCTTCACGATAAAGCATTTTCATAATTTCTACTCTCTGTTGCATACCAACAGATATATCTTCAATCTTTGCATGTGGATCAACATTTAGACCATAATGCTTCGATAATTCTTCAATTTTTTTTGCTGCCTTTTTAATATCAAGTGTTATACCTTTTAATGGTTCACTGCCAAGAATAATATTTTCAGTAACCGTGAAATTCTCTACTAATTTAAAATGTTGATGGACCATACCGATGCCAAGTCGATTAGCAACGTTTGGATTCGTAATACGAACTTCCTTTTCATGGATTTTGATGATTCCTTTTTCGGGTTGATACATACCGAATAAAACACCCATTAGTGTTGACTTTCCAGCTCCATTCTCACCTAGTAAGGCATGAATTTCACCTTTTTTTAATGTAAGCGTAATATTATCATTTGCCACAATACCAGGGAATTCTTTCCTAATATTTAGCATTTCAACAACATAACTCATAGTAGCACTCACCTTTTTATTTAGACTCAGGTTCCTTTTATTAATAGGGAGTCCCCTATCACTACACAAAATGTAGGATATTGAATAACCAAAAACTATAAGAATAATTAATTATATACAGATTATTTCCATATCTTAATATTCTTCTTTAGCAAAAAAATATACAATAGAGACGGGTAACCCGTCTCTATTGTACACACGTTACTTCAACAAATTACCCTGTTCATGTGAAACTTTGATTTCACCAGACTTGATCTGTTCGAATACTTCTCCAACTTTAGAAACTGTATCTTCGCTTAAGTTAGGGTTTTTCTCAGGAAGACCAACACCATCATTTTTCGCATCAAATGTTAATGTTTCTCCACCAGGGAATTCTCCTTTTACTTCTCTTCCAATTAGGTCTAAAGTAACAGCATCTAACTTCTTCATTGCAGAAGTTAAGATTACAGATTTTTCACCTTCATAAATACCATCAGCATATTGGTCTACGTCAACACCAACGATCCAAATATTGTCGCCAGCTTTCTTACGAGTTTTCGCTTCGTTGATCGCACCTACACCAACACCGCCAGCAGCAGTAAAGATTACATCTACACCACGGTCAAACATTTGAGCAGCGATTTGTCCACCTGCTGCAGCGTTATCAAATGAACCTTGGTAAATTACGTTTTCAGCTTTGATAGCAACATTAGTGTCTAAGTTTTCATTAGCATATGCAACACCTTGTTGGAAGCCCCAGTTGAATTTTTGTACAGCTGGAATCTCCATACCACCGATAAAGCCTGCATCTCCTTCTTTTAATTCAAGAGCAGCAGCTACACCAGCTAAGAAGCCTGATTCATGTTCAGCAAAGAATACTGCAACAGTGTTATCTGCAACAACTGGATTAAAGTCACCAGCGTGTGGATTACCATCAAGGATTACAAATTTTGCATCTTCATATTTTGTTTGTGCTTGGAAAATGGCAGTTTCAAATTTGAAACCTGGAGTTACGATAAATTTATACCCTGCATCGTACAAGTTACCAATTTCTTTTAAATATTCAGCTTCAGTTGTACCAGCTGGCTTAAGGTATTTCTCTTGAATTCCTAATTCTTCTTTAGCTTGAAGGATCCCTTCCCAAGTACCTTGGTTGAAAGATTTGTCATCAATAGTACCAGCATCAGTTACCATACCTACTTTTAGGTTTGATTTTTCAGTGCCRCCATCTTTACCAGTTGTATCTTTTTCCGTATCCCCGCCACCACAAGCAGCTAAGATTGTGCTTGCCGCTAAAAGAAATGACATTACAAAGCCAAATTTGCGTTTTTTCAAGGAAATTTACCCCCTAATTATGGTTGTTGATTAAGTAGAAACTCTAGATAAAGCAAGATTGATTCTGTTTCAAGCTATTTTAAATATTAGAGCGTTTTCTCAAAACCTGAAAACTGAATTTATCTGCTTTAAAAAAGTTTACCGAAAAAAGGATTGGTTCATCCATCTCGTCGAAATGCATTTGCTTTAGTACAAGCAAAGCGGTTTCGGGATCACATTCTAGAATTTGTGAGATTTTGTCATGATAGCCTATTGGCTCGATGTTCGCGACCGCATATGTAATCTTCCGGTTTGCCTCTTCTTCCAATATGTGAAAAATAGATTCTTCACCATGTGAAAAAGTTTCCGGCAAAATTTTTTCAGGTACCTTGTCGATACAATATACGACTGGTTCCCCATTTGCAGTACGTACTCGCTCCATGACAACAATTTCTTCATCCACAGAACATGAGAAACGGCGACTATCCTCCTCAGTAGCTCCAATAGTTGATGAGCTTAAGAAAATGGTTCCTGGTTTCATCCCTGCTTGTAATATCATGTCAGTAACACTAAAAAGTTGTTCAATCCCTGAAGTAAACAAAGGCTTTGAATTAAAGAAGGTTCCGACACCATGACGTCGAATGATTACGTTTTCTTCTTCGAGTATACGTAAAGCCTCTCTTAAAGTTGCCCTGCTAACTCCCAGTTGTTTTGCAAGATCAAACTCAGAAGGTAACTTTTCCTTTTCTTTATATAGCCCTCGCTCAAAATCTTGCTTTAACCGATCGATAACTTGTAGATATAAGTGTCTGTTATCTAACTTTATAGACATGCAGGTACCCCCAACCTTTTTCCTAAGACATCAGACATCTGATGTATTATCATTCCTACTAATCGAAAATTAATATACCATTATTCTTTCAATAAATAAATAGGATTTCATAATTTTGTCGAAAAAAGGTGGAATGTCGAATTTTATTGCAAATATTTGAGTCGTTTAATGTTAAATCTGTTATACTTATAGATGACTTTTTACATAATTCAACACAAATTGAGCCAGAATTCCTATTCTGGCTCTTTTTAGCTATATTAAGGTGTTCAGTTGATTTGTGCTCCAGGTGCTTCGCTTTCCGCAGGAGGTTCGGGTAGCCTCCTCGGCGCTAAAGCGCCTGTGGGGTCTCCCCTGCCCCTTACTCCTGCTGGAGTCTTGCACCTGGAGCACAAATCATAATGATACAAACTCAACATAGTTCTTTTCCAAATCAATTGACTTCTTCGGTTGGTTTGGATTGTAGTACTGATCTTGGCTTACTTCCTTCGTAGGCACCGACTATTCCTCTTGCTTCCATTTCATCAATTAAACGGGCAGCCCTAGTATAACCTATACGAAAGCGTCTCTGTAACATAGAGACTGATGCAGTCTGCATATCAATTACTAAATCAACCGCTTCTTCATATAGGTCGTCGTCTACTTCACCTTTTGCTTCAGGTATGTCATCAGGTATCATTTCTTCTTGGTATTGTGCTTTTTGTTGTCCAATTACGAAATTGACGGTATCCTCTACCTCCATATCTGACAAAAAGGCACCTTGTACCCTGACAGGCTTCGATGCACCGACTGGTAAAAACAGCATATCACCTCTGCCAAGAAGCTTTTCGGCCCCTCCCATATCAAGTATTGTTCTCGAATCCGTTCCGCTCGAGACGGCAAAAGCAATCCTAGATGGAATGTTTGCTTTAATAATACCTGTTATAACATCAACAGATGGGCGCTGCGTTGCAATGATTAGATGGATACCTGCAGCCCGCGCCATTTGGGCTAGCCTGGTAATGGAATCTTCAACATCGGAGGATGCTACCATCATTAAATCAGCTAACTCATCTACAATGACAACGATATATGGCAATAAGGGCTGTTTATCATCTTCTTCATTGTTATGTCGTTTAATATGGTCATTATAGCCCTCGATATTCCGCGTTCCAGTATATGAAAATAATTCATAACGTCTTTCCATTTCACTAACTACCTTTTTCAATGCTTGCGATGCCTTTTTAGCATCTGTAACAACTGGAGCTAGTAAGTGTGGAACACCATTATAGACATTCAGCTCGACCATCTTAGGGTCAATCATCATTAGTTTTACTTCATGTGGCTTTGCACGCATCAAGATACTTGTAATAATGCCGTTTATACAGACACTCTTTCCACTACCTGTAGATCCTGCTACAAGTAAGTGCGGCATTTTATTTAATTCTGCCAACACCGCTTCTCCGGTAATATCTCTGCCAAGTCCAATTAACAACTTAGCTTCTGGTTTATTATTTTGTGTTGCTTCAAGAACTTCTCTGAGAGATACCATAGCGACCTCAGAGTTCGGCACTTCAATTCCAATTGCAGACTTTCCTGGGATCGGAGCCTCAATCCTAATATCTTTCGCCGCAAGTGCTAAAGCCAAATCATCACTTAGGCTGACAATTTTACTTACTTTGACACCTACATCAGGATGTACTTCATATTTGGTTACAGCTGGTCCTAAGTGAACTTGGGTAACACGTGCTTTCACCCCAAAACTTTGAAAAGTTCGTTCTAGCTTTGCAGCATTCGCATGGATTAATTCATACTCACCGCTCTGATCGGTTTTCTTAGGGTGTTTTAACAAGCTCAATGGTGGAAGTTCATAAGCGACATTCTCGACTTCAGTAAAGGTAATAGGTGGTGTTAAATCCTCGTCTTTCTCTGTTTTTTTATCGGGTTCATTCTGTCTCTTTTCACGTCTTTGTCGTGTTTGGTTGGGTTCCTCTTGTTGGTAAGCGCGATCTGCAAAGCTTGAGATAATTGGCTCGGGTGGTCCAACCTCTTCTTGTACGGACTGTTGTTGAATGTTAATACCCGGTCCTACACTTGCTAATTGTTCGCCACTAGGCTGTTGCTGCTGTTGTACGGCTCTTTCTGCTTTTCGCTCTTGTTGCTTTTGCTTCCATTCTGCGATATCTTTCTTAAAAGCTGTCCACTGATCTTTTGAAAAGGTTCCCATTGTGATGCCAATTTTAGCAACAAAATCACCAAATGACCTGCCTGTTATAAGAATAAAACCAATTAAAATAAAGATGACTGCAATAATCTTTGTACCAGTTTCTGCAAATAAGTAATGAAATAGTGCAAATAGAATAGCACCAATCATACCTCCACCTAAATCTGTTGTACTTGTTTCTCCTCTTACCTCCATCATGAACAATTCCCAAGTATTACCAATCACGCTGGGATTTTTAAAGTTACCATTATTCGAGAGCAGGCGAAACAAAGTAACATGGCTCAGTAAGAGAATGGAAGAAACGATAAAATACGATCCTGTTAATTTGATATTAAAAAGGAAGGGAATCTTCCGTTTCCACATCAAATAGATACTTAAGACGAGAAGACCGATTAAGCTGAGCATATACCATTCACCCATCCAAAATCGGAAAAATAAAACGGTCGCTTGCCCCACTGCTCCTAGTTTCGCCATGGAGATGATTGCTAAAGCCAATAAACCAAGGGCTGCTAATTCATACTGTATAGTTTCTTTTAAACGAATATCTCTTTTTTTCGTTGTACGTCGTTTCTTTTTCGCCATTTGATCACCTTACATGCTTTAATTATGGATTCTCCATTTTACAACAATAGGTAAAAAAGGAAGAAAGCAGCCTCTTTGGCTGCTTCTATCATTGTATCCTGATTATACCATAAACTTTCTAGAATGCGGACAATCCTTCGAGATTAGCAGTTGAAATTTTAGAACCAGGGCAAATCTCTGCATTTAAGAAATGCTGTGGATCACTGCTGAGAATACGAACAACTTGCACGTTCTGTTGGTCGACAACCTCTACTAATAAACTAATTCCCTGATACGTTACGGAATGTTGATTCGAGGATGTTTCTGTTTCGCTGGGAAAAATAAGTTCTTGAGGCATCATCGTATATAATATCATTGGATCAGCCCCTCAGGAGTAGACTTCTGCCCGGCAATTAACTCATTTAGCTTTTTCATAGCCTGACCTAATCCGCCAACCTCATTGATTAAACCGTATTCTACCGCATCTGCACCGATGACATTTGTACCGATATCTCTAGTTAAATTTCCTTTAGCAAACATTAAATCCTTGAATTTTTCTTCAGTTATATTGGAATGTTTCTTAACAAAATTAACAACACGATCCTGCATCTTGTCTAAATACTCAAAGGTTTGCGGCACTCCAATGACAAGACCTGTTAAGCGAACCGGGTGAATGGTCATGGTTGCAGTCTCAGCAATAAAAGAGTAATTACATGATACAGCGATTGGGACTCCAATTGAATGTCCCCCGCCTAAGACAATCGATACTGTTGGTTTGGATAAGGTTGCCAGCATCTCTGAAATGGCAAGACCTGCCTCTACATCTCCACCCACTGTATTTAATATTATCAACACACCTTCAATCTTCGGATTTTGTTCAATCGCGACAAGTTGTGGAATGATGTGTTCATATTTCGTAGTTTTATTCTGGGGCGGCAACGCTAAATGTCCTTCAATTTGTCCAATAATGGTTAAACAATGGATGCTTGAATCCGAGGAAAGCTGTGGGACATTTGTTTGCCCGAGCTGCTGTATTTTCTCAATCAATGTAGATGAAGATTTTTCATCCTTTGGAGGCTCTTGTCCTTCTTGACTGCCAGCTCCACCTTTTTGTAAGTCCCTATTCATCATAAGTCTCCCTTCACGCATTATAAAGTTAGTATTGACCTATGATTTATTTTCATTCTTTTCGTTCTATTGATTTATAGTTAAAAGGCATTAGTTTCCCAATGCCTTCTTCTTTCCAGGGTTTATACTTCCATAATAATCGGTAGAATCATTGGTCTTCTCTTTGTTTTATCAAATAAGTAGCGGAATAAATCATCCCTTATCCCCTGTTTAAGACTTGACCACTCAAAAGATTCTTTTGCAAGGTTTTTTTCAACAATATCACGGACAAGTTTAGTGGATTCATCCATTAATTTTTCTGACTCACGAACATATACAAATCCTCTAGAGATTATTTCTGGACCTGCTGCAATTTTTCTTTCTTTCCTTGTTAATGAAACCACCACAATTAAAATCCCATCTTGGGATAACAGTCTCCTATCACGTAAAACTATATTTCCTACATCCCCTACACCAATACCATCAATTAAAACATTCCCTGATGGAACTTTTGCACTAATGGCAATTTTATCGTCCGAAATCTCCACGACATCACCACGGTCCGGAATGAGTATATGTTCATCGCTCAAGCCATAGTCTAGTGCAATTTTACGATGTGCCTTTAACATCCGATATTCCCCATGCACCGGAATAAAAAACTTTGGTTTCATTAGGTTTAACATAAATTTTAATTCTTCTTGACTGGCATGACTTGAAGCATGTATGGTTCGTTTACCAGAAATAACATTTGCACCGGCTCTAAATAACAAATCCACAGTTTTATATAAAAACACTTCGCTGCCTGCAAGTGGGGAAGCAGCAATTAATACTGTATCACCTGGTTGAATATTGACATGTTTATGAACCTGTTTTGCCATCTTCTGGAGTGCTTCGATTGGTTCCCCTTGACTACCTGTCATTAGTACGACAATTTCGTGGTCATTGTAATTTTTTATTTCATTAACGGAGATCATTACATCATCCGCAATATCTAAATAACCTAAATCTAACGCGATATGGTAAATCCTTTCAAGGCTTTTTCCAACGACCGCTACTTTCCGGTTATTTTCCTTGGCCGCATCAAATATATGCTGAATCCTATTGATGTCTGAAGCAAAGCAAGCGGCAATTATTCTCCCCTGGGCATTATAAAAGGCATTTGACAATTCTCTTTCCACGATTGCTTCAGAAGTGGTATAGCCTGGTCTTTCCGCCTCCGTACTATCCGAGAGTAAGCACAGTACTCCTTTGTCTCCTATTGCTGCCATCTTGCCAATTTCAGGTTTGTAAAGTTTTGTTGCAGCCTGATCAAATTTAAAATCACCCGTGTAAACAATAGCACCTTCAGAGGTTTGTACGCACACACCAACGGAATCTGGAATACTATGGTTTGTTCTAAAGAAACTTACTTCTACAGAGTCCATATCAAGAATGGTATTAGATACTATTTCAATAAATTCTGTTCTGCCAGTGTAATCCTGTTCTTTTAATTTTGCATTAGCTAGTGCAAGAGTCAGCTTTGTACCATAAACAGGAACATCTATTTCCCGTAGTAGGTAGGACAATGCCCCAATATGGTCTTCATGACCATGTGTTAGAAATACCGCCTTTACTCTTTCCCTATTTTCTTTTAAATATGTAATATCAGGAATTACAATATCAATGCCGAGCATCTCTTCCGCGGGGAACATTAACCCCGCATCTATAACAAAGATATCTCTATCCACCTCAACAAGATACATGTTTTTACCAATTTCCCCAATACCACCAAGAACAATAATCTTAATGGAATTATTTTGTCTATCTCTCAAGTCCGTTTCCTCCTACGTTGAATATCTACTTCCCCACCCTATTCTCTAAAAGGGCTTCAGCTTTTCATTTTTACAAATGTGCCGATCGAAATCAGTTACCATTATTATACTTGAATTTAGAAATTCATTACAACCAGATTCACTATAGATATGATATAAAAAAATAAGCCAGCCGAAACATCCGGCTGACTAGAATTTGCTGTTACAGACTTGTTATTAGTTGAGTTAATGCCACCCGTTCTTGTTCTGTTAATGGAACAAGCGGCAGTCTAACGGATCCTACATCCAGGCCTTTTAGTTGCAGAGCTGTCTTAACAGGAGTCGGACTTGGTGCAGTGAATAGACCTTGCATAATAGGTAACAACTGTTGATGCATTTTCGCAGCCTTCTGATGTTCACCCTGTAAAAACGCGCCTACCATTTGCTGCATCTCTAGTCCGATGACGTGTGAAGCAACGGAAACAACACCTGCACCACCGATGCTTAGGACGGGAAGTGTCATTCCGTCATCACCACTGTATAGTTGGAAATGATCTGGTGTATTTGCCATGATCTGCGTCATGGCATTTAAATCCCCACTCGCTTCCTTTACAGCCACAATGTTATCCATTTCAGATAGTCGAATAATGGTTTCAGGAAGTATATTTACTGCGGATCTTCCAGGTATATTGTAAAGCATGACTGGTAATGAAGTAGATTTTGCAACTGCTTTGAAATGCTGAAAGAGTCCTTCTTGATTTGGATTATTATAATACGGTGCCACAACCATAATTGCATCTACACCAAGTTTTTCAGCTTTTTTAGTCAACTCGACAGATGCGTAGGTATTGTTGCTGCCTGTACCAGCAATAACTGGGACCCTTTTATCAGCTACTTTTACAACATGAGTAAATAATGCCAATTTCTCTTCCTTTGATAATGTTGGAGATTCTCCAGTTGTGCCTGCAACAACCAGAGAATCTGTACCATTTTCTATTAAGTAATTTACTAATTGAGTTGTTTTGGCAAAATCAATATGACCCTTTCTATCAAAAGGTGTTACCATTGCTGTCGATACTCGCCCAAAATAAACCATTCTCTTACTCCTTTCAGTACCACAATCCCATTCTGAAACAAGAAGCAATAAAGGAAAAAAATAATAAATCAAATTGGCTTATGATCAAATGATTCCTTTTCTAATTGAAATGCATCATGTAAAGCATTCACTGATTTAGCTAAATCAACCTGTTTCACAAGCACCCATATGGTTGTATGGCTATCAGCAGATTGTAAAATACGAATACCATGATCGGAAAGTGCTGTAACTATTTTGGATGTAACACCGGGTACACCAGCTATACCAGCGCCAACCACCGAAACTTTGGCACAATGTCTTTCTACTTCTGGATCGTGACCTAATTCATTTAAAGCCTTAACCGCCTTATTTGACATATCATCGGTAACTGTGTAGACAACCCCATTCGGTGAAATATTAATAAAGTCTACACTAATATTTTCACTAGCCATTGTCTTAAACACTTCTGCTTGGAGGTTATACTGATCTTTTTTTGCAAATACCTTAATTTGAGTAACATTTGAGACGTGAGCAATACCTGTTACAGTTCTTTCTTTAATATCACTGCCTCTTGCTTCCTTAGTCATAAAGGTAACTAAAGTGCCTAGATTCTCAGAATACGTTGACCGAATCCGAATAGGAATTCTTGCCTGCATGGCAATTTCAACCGCTCTTGGATGGATTACTTTTGCACCTTGGTAAGCCATATTACATAGCTCAGTATAAGTGACTACAGTTAACGGTCTAGCGTTTTCTGCAAGCCTTGGATCTGCCGTCATGATACCTTCTACATCGGTGAAAATATCAATCCATTCGGCATTAAGAGCAGCACCTAAGGCAGCCGCAGAGGTATCACTACCGCCCCGTCCTATCGTAGTGACTTCACCATTGTTTGTAGAACCTTGAAACCCTGCTACTACCACTACATCTTCATCTTTTAATTCTCGCAGTAAACGGTCACATTTCATATCCATTATTTTAGCATTTGAATGATCATTATTTGTTCGAAATCCAGCTTGAGCCCCTGTCAATGCAATCGCTTTTATTCCATTCTCCAAAAGCATATTGGAAAAAACAATACTTGAAATCACTTCACCGCAGGATAATAGCAGATCATGTTCTCGTTTACTTATTTTGCTAGCATTACCCCCAACTAAGGACAGCAGGGTATCCGTTGCATAGGGGTCACCTTTTCTTCCCATTGCAGATACCACCACTACCACTTTATACCCGTCAGCTAATGCTTTTTTGATATGAAGCAAGGCATGTTCCCTGCTGGCTTCATTTTTGACAGATGTTCCGCCAAATTTTTGAACAATAATTTTCATAGACAATCAGACCTGCCTTTAGTGAAACTTTATTGTTTTTCTTTAATCAAACCTAACTTTACTAAGCTTTCTGCAATTTGTACGGAATTCCATGCAGCACCCTTAAGTAAATTGTCAGACACAACCCACATATGGAATCCGCGGCTTTCATCTATGTCGTTACGAATTCTGCCCACGAAGACATCATTGCTTCCTACACAATTTGCAGGCATAGGGTACACTTGATTTTCAGGGTCATCCTGTAAAACAACACCTGGGGCATCCTTTAATAATTCTTTCATTTCACTTGCGGTTACTCCATCTTCTTCAATTTCAAAATAAACTGATTCAGAATGACCTACAGCAATCGGCAGTCGAACACATGTTGCAGAAACTGGTAAATCAGGTAAGTGCATGATTTTCTTAGTCTCATTAATCATTTTCATTTCTTCAAAGGTGTATCCATTTTCCTGAAATTTATCAATTTGTGGAATCGCATTGAAGGCGATTTGATAGTGATTTTTGTCGCCCTTTACAGGTAGTATATTCGGCTCTATTTCTTTACCGGCAAGAAGTGCCTCAGTTTGCTGATTCAACTCATCAATTGCAACAGCACCTGCCCCTGAAACCGCCTGATAAGTGGATACAATGACTTTCTTTAAACCATATTTTTTTCTAATAGGTTCTAGTGCGACTACCATTTGAATGGTAGAACAATTCGGATTAGCAATAATGCCATTGTGGTTCTGTAAGTCCTGTTCATTTACTTCCGGCACGACCAACGGTTTATCTTGATCCATACGGAAGGCGCTGGTATTATCCACTACAATTGCTCCACGTTTTACAGCTTCAGGAGCTAACTCTAATGAGATGTTGCCTCCAGCACTAAACAAAGCAATATCAACACCTTCAAAACTTTCAGGCTTTGCTTCTTGAATCGTAATTTCCTTACCATTTACCTCTACCTTTTTACCAGCAGATCTCGCGGATGATAATAAAGATAATTCCCTAATAGGAAACTTCTGATTAACTAAAGTTTTAATCATTTGTTGACCTACAGCTCCTGTTGCACCGACTACAGCTACATGAAAACCAGTTTGTGGACTCATTTCTTGTTACTCCCTTCAATCTAACAATAAAATTTATTGGTCATTTCTGTTCTTCGGAAAAAATCAGAAAAGGCACATCAATCATAATCATTTCCAGTGGGGGTGATGATCCCCACCGGTAAAATAATTATTAATATTCTAACATATTTCCTCAGTAAGAAAGTAACCTATTTGATGAAAGGAGAAGAAATTAGGTCAGATCCCTATACTTTTCTACTAAAACTGGCTGAATTTGTTTACCATCAATTGCTGATTCAACCGTTTCTTTTAGCAAGGTCATTCTCGCTACCATTGAATTTGGCTTTTTTACTGGATCATCTTGGCCGTATGGAATAAAGAAAATATTTTTCGTTGCCATTAACCTCATTAAATTTATCCCATTCAACCCTAGTGCATCATTCGTAGATATTCCAAGTACGACCGGTTTTAAATTTCTTAGTGTTGCTTTGGCAGCCATTAACACGGGGCTATCATTCATAGCATTAGCAAATTTACTCATTGACACACCTGTTAATGGAGCAATCACCATACAGTCTAACGGCATTTTAGGTCCTAAAGGTTCAGCCTTTACAATAGAATCGATTGCCTTATTACCAGTAAGGTCTTCAATTCTTGAAATCCAATCTTCGCCCTTTCCAAAGCGTGTATCTGTGTTTTTTACTGTATAAGAAACAACTGGTATTACTTCTGCTCCTGCTAGAACTAGTTTCTCTATTTCTGGAAATACCTCATCATACGTACAATGGGACCCCGTTAAGCCAAAGCCAATTTTTTTCCCTTTTAAGCTCATTTTGTATTCCCCTTTCGATTTCCGAAATCATCTTGAAGCAATTGAGCCAGAATATTAGCTAGAATTTGACCAGCCGTTTTTGGCGCGACAATGCCTGGTAACCCCGGAGCTAAAAGGGCTTTGATTCCCCTTTTTTCTGCATATCTAAAATCTGTACCACCAGGCTTCGAGGCAAGGTCAATGATTAAAGTATGAGTTGGCAACTTAGAAATCACAGAGGCACTTACAATTAACAGAGGGATCGTATTAATCAAAATATCTGTATCTCGTACTTCCTTTTCGATTTCATTCAAGTGAAACGGTGTTAACCCCATTTCAGTAATCCTAGCTAAATGTTCACTTTTTCTAGCACCAACCTTTACTTTTGCTCCAAGTGCCTGGAAGGTTCTAGAAACACTCATTCCCACTCTTCCTAAGCCTAAGACAGTAATGTTTGATCCATGAATCGTGAAATCTGTATGTTGGATGGCCATCATAATGGTACCTTCTACTGTCGGGATGGAATTATAAATAGCTACATCATCTCTTTCAAAAAGTTGAACGAGTTTACGCTTCGCATTTTTTGTTATCTCATTTAAATAGGAATTACTGATACCGGAATAAACCGTACAATGTTCCGGTGTTTTAATTAGCTTTTCTTCCGTTAACACTACCTTTTCGTTTGAAAAGATTGTTTCTACTAGTCCCTCTAAATTTGTACCGGGAACCGGCAAGATCAGTGCATCCATATTCGAAAAATCGACTTCATCTAACTTCTCCTTAACAGCGCCTGTGAAGGCATGGTCAAGCTGTTCGAAGCCAATAAGAGATAATCTGGCATCCAACTCGGTCAACTTCCGGATAATTTCCAGCTGTCTTGCATCTCCACCAATAACGGCTATCTGCATTCCTGTCAGCATGAAATCATTCACCTTCTTTTCAATAAATCCATTCAGGAAGTCTTGTATTGTATCACTTCAACATCTTATGTAAGTAATGTTCAATCGGTGAGTTTTCCTCAGATTAATAATAAAAAAAGCCCAAGCAAATTTTTTTTTGCTTGGACATCTAAGATATTTATACCAGGTTTTATTCCTCTTCAGAAGGAACATCGATAATAATCATATCGGTGCCAACTTTTTTTATATGCTGCCACGGCACCCTTATTTCTTCATTTTGTTTCCTAAAACCAAACCATTTTATAGAAGGGATTAATAATGCTTGAATTTGTCCTGTACTTGGGTTAATTTCAAGGTCGGTTTGTCCAAGAACACCTAGTCGTTCAGCCTTTTTTACATCAACAATCTCCTTACCGCTTAATTCACTCAGTCTCATCTTTATAGCCTCCCTCCAACCCCTTTTCTATATATTATCGATATCCAAGCCAATTTAGAATAAATAAAAAAACAGTTCGAAACTCGAACTGTTTTTTTATTGTTGAAAAACTATTTAGTCAAGGAAATCTTTGTGAATTTTCAGTTAGATTTCCTCTTTTTTTTTGGCTCTTTTCTTATAGAATGTTGTTATTGGAAATAAACATGGACCGTTTCTTTTCGCTACAGGCGCTTGCTTTCCGCGGGGAGGAAGTCGAGCCTCCTCGACGCTTCGCGTCTGTGGGGTCTCGACTTTTCCTCTATATCCCGCAGGAGTCAAGCGCCTTTCGCTACAATCCACTCTGCGCTTTGAATATTGGTAAAAGCAACAATCAGTTAGAAAAGAGCCTTTTTTTTGAATTGCTATATTGAATCATCTATAATTTTATATGTGAGGTGTAGGCCAATTTTCTGTAATGAACAGAGCTTGACCCACTTTTTCAAGTTTTGAATGATGGCCGTCATCAAAACTTGGGTTTCAACTTTTTTGGCTCCACGGTAATTCGCATAGCGCAAACCGTGGAGTTCTTTACTATGGGCGAAACTTAATTCTACGGTTGCAGGTCTGACGGAACGGAGTATTTTACCACGAAACGATAGGCGTTGTTCTCGAATCTTGTCGTATACGTCTTGGTGAATCGATACACGAAGGGTTCGATCTTCTTCTGGATTTTTCAAGAATGAGCACCCCTTACACCCCCTCTAAATAAATCATTTCGAGGAGATTTTATAAAATTCCCCATAATTTGTCCATTGATAAAAGACTTTATCAACAGAATGAAAAAACAGTTCGAAACTCGAACTGTTTTTTCTTATTTTAAGCTTTTTGGAAATTCACCATCTGGACTAATCAATGACACAGAATATTTATCGGTAAAGATCGATCTAGACATTCCATCCACACTTTGCTTTGTAACTAAATCAATTTGTTCAATGATTTCATCAAGTGAACGATGGCGTTTTAAAAGAAGCTCGTTTTTGCCATTTCTGCTCATCCTGCTGTTCGTGCTTTCTAAACTCAACATTAAGCTGCCTTTTAATTGTTCTTTACTATTGGTCAATTCTTTATCAGTAATTCCTTCTTGTTTTAACTTATCTAGTGTTTCTCGAATGGTTTCATACAACACATCAAGTTGTTTTGCACCAGTACCTCCATAGACCGTTACAATTCCATTATCCTGGTAGGCAGAATGGTATGAAAAGACAGAATAGGCCAAGCCCCTTTGTTCACGAACCTCCTGAAATAACCGGCTGCTCATGCTGCCGCCTAAAACATTATTTAAAATAATTAGGCTATATACATCCTCATGCCCAACCTTTAAACCTTCAAACCCAATACAAAGATGGGCTTGTTCAGTTTCCTTTTTCCTAGATATTCTATTAGATTGAAACACAGGAACTGGGATTTCACTAGTATCATTTCCACCCTCATAAGCACCAAAATACTTTTCAACTTCAAGAATGAAACTATCGGAGATATTTCCAGCAACTGAAATAACAACATTGTCCGGTGTATATCTTTGGTTCATATATTCCTTAAGTGTTTCTCCTGTAAAGGTATTTAATGTTTCCTCAGTACCTAAAATGGGATAGCCAAGTGGATGATCACCATAAACAGCACGACTGAGTAAATCATGAACGATATCGTCCGGCGTATCTTCATACATCTTGATCTCTTCTAGGACAACATTCTTTTCCTTCTTTAATTCTTCTTCCACAAAAGTCGAATTAAAAAACATATCTGCTAAAACATCCAAAGCAAATTGTGAATGCGTATCCAATACCTTTGCATAGTAACAGGTATATTCCTTTGATGTAAAAGCATTTACCTGACCGCCAATACTGTCAAAAGACTCAGCGATTTCTTTCGCTGAGCGCGTAGCAGTCCCTTTAAAAAACATATGCTCTAAAAAATGAGAAACACCATTTGTTTGAGGAATTTCATTTCTCGATCCTGTTCCAATCCATACACCGATCGCTACAGATCTAACTGTAGGAATATTTTCTAGTACGATTCTTACTCCGTTTTTGCATGTATGTTTATTAATCATCGAACTCCTCCGGATCTTCTACATTTATTTTATGATTCTATCTTCACTCATCAGATCGGTTAGGATACCGATTTTTAAGTTTTTTTCTTTAATAAGTGCAATTAATCGATCCAATGACTTAACCGTTGATTCTGTTGGGTGCATGAGTACCATGGAGCCATTATCTATCTTGGAAATGACACGGTTAATTAATGTATCTGGTGTTGGTTTTCTCCAATCAACCGTGTCCACGGTCCACAACACTGTCTTCATGTCTAATTCAGCAGCGATTTTAACTGTCTCTTCTCGGTAACTTCCACTTGGCGGTCCAAACCAAATACTTTTCTTACCCGTAGCAGCTTCAATTACTTCATTCGTTTTTACGATTTGTTCTCTAGCCTGCCCTGCAGTTAATCTGCTCATATCAGGATGTGAATAGGAATGATTTCCAACCTCATGCCCTGCACTGACTATCATTTTAGCCAATTCAGGGTTTTTTTTCACCCAATTTCCTTCGAGAAAAAAACTTGCATATACTTGATTCTTCTTTAGGGTTGCAAGTATATCTGACAAATATTCATTACCCCAGGCAACATTTATAATAAAGGTAACCATTGGTTTATCAGGGTGCCCTTTATAAATTGGAGATGACGGTAAATCATTAAGGTGTACATTTGGTGCAGTCTGTTTAAAAACTAATTTACTTTCATCAAAAATACCAGTTTTTTTCATTTTTTTATAAGATGCATCCAGATCAACAGTTAACCCGTTATATCCTGGTATTGCTTTCCATACAGGATCTATTTTCGCATCTGATGCTTTTATTTCATATGTAGAAGCACTTTTCACGATTGTCTGATAAAGAGGATCTGTCTGTTTTCCCGCCGGAAGGGCAGTTTCCTTCAAAGAAATTAGATACGTATTTACAAGCGGATTGTTTACTGCAAACAATATGGCCATTACTAAAAATGCCATTATCCCAAACTTTTTCATTTACCTTGCCCCCTTGATACAAAATATATGTACTCAAGGGACAAGGTAGAACTAAAAGAGGAAGCACTTAGGCGCTGGAGCTAGATAGTCAAAAGTAATTTATTAACCTGTTGAATTGAAAAGGTATCCATACACGGAAAAGGTCAGGGTTACCCCTGACCTGCCATATTGTGTCAAAACTGAAAAAGATTATTGCTTTTGCTCAGCCTTTTCACGTTGTTCTTTTAATATGGCCTTACGTGAAAGGTTAACGCGGCCTTGTTTATCAATTTCAGTAACTTTTACTAGTAATTCATCGCCAATCGCAATGACATCCTCCACTTTTCCAACTCGCTCTTCTGCTAATTCAGAAATATGGACAAGTCCGTCTTTACCAGCAAAGATTTCTACAAAAGCTCCGAATTTTTCAATACGTTTAACCTTACCTAGATACATTTGCCCTACTTCAACTTCACGGACGATATCTTCAATTATTTTCTTTGCCTTTAGGTTCATCTCTTGGTTAGTAGATGCAATAAAGACAGTTCCATCTTGTTCGATATCAATTTTAACGCCTGTTTCCTCAATAATTTTATTGATTTGTTTACCGCTTGGGCCGATGACATCACGAATCTTATCTGGGTTAATCTTCATCGTTAAAATCTTCGGAGCAAATTGAGAAAGCTCAGTTTTCGGTTCAGAAATGGTCGCAAGCATAGATCCTAAAATGTGCATTCTGCCAACCTTTGCTTGTTGGAGTGCTTCTTCTAGGATTTCACGAGAAAGACCTTCAATTTTGATATCCATTTGTAAGGCTGTTACACCCTTTGCGGTACCCGCTACCTTAAAATCCATATCTCCTAGATGGTCTTCCATCCCTTGGATATCAGATAATACAGTATAGTGTTCACCGGATTTAACAAGTCCCATTGCAATACCTGCTACTGGTGCTTTAATTGGCACACCCGCATCCATCATGGCTAACGTACTTGCACAAATACTTGCCTGAGAAGTCGAACCATTTGATTCAAGTACCTCAGATACTAGGCGGATGGTGTATGGGAAATCCTTTTCAGTTGGAATAATCGGTTCTAGGGCACGTTCACCAAGTGCACCATGTCCTATTTCACGGCGGCCAGGTCCTCTAATAGGCCCTGTTTCACCTACACTAAACAGTGGAAAATTGTAATGATGCATGAAACGTTTTTCTTCTTCGATTCCTAATCCATCAAGAATTTGTACGTCTCCCATTGCACCAAGAGTACAAATGCTCAATGCTTGAGTTTGTCCACGTGTAAACAATCCAGATCCATGTGTACGAGGAAGCAAACCAATCTGTGATGATAATGGACGAATTTCGTCAATTTTACGGCCATCAGGACGAACCTTTTCAACCGTAATTAGGCGTCGAACTTCACCTTTTACAATCTTATCTAGAATCTGCTTTACTTGTTTCATATCATCTTCTGTTGCTTCTTGTTCTTGATACTTAGCAATAACTTGATTCTTTACTTCTTTAATGGCATCTTCACGGGCATGTTTTTCTTGAACTTGGATCGCCTTAACCATATTCTCTTCGCATATTTCTCTTACTTCAGCTTCAAGCTGCTGGTCAAGTTCGTATAATGAAATATCCCTTTTTGCCTTTCCAACTTCAGCCACAATCTTTTCCTGGAAGTCAATTAGGCGAATAATCTCGTTATGACCAAACATAATTGCCTCAAGCATAACTTCCTCAGAAACCTCATCTGCTCCCGCTTCAACCATATTAATCGCATCTTTTGTTCCAGCGACTACTAGGTTAATATCGCTCATTTCAGCTTGCTCAACGGTTGGATTGATAACGAAGTTTCCGTCAACACGCCCCACTACAACACCAGCAATAGGACCTTCGAAAGGAATATCTGATGTACTAAGGGCTAAAGACGATCCAAACATCGCTGCCATTTCAGAAGAACAGTCTTGGTCTACACTCATAACAATGCTGATAACTTGTACATCATTACGGAAACCATCAGCAAACAGCGGGCGGATTGGACGGTCAATAAGACGGCTGGCTAAAATAGCCTTTTCACTAGGACGTCCTTCTCTTTTAATAAAACCTCCGGGAATTTTCCCTACTGCATATAGTCTTTCTTCATAGTTAACAGTTAATGGGAAAAAGTCTAGATTTTTTGGTTCTTTCGAAGCTGTAGCTGTACTCAATACGGCAGTATCACCATAGCGGACCATTACTGCGCCATTCGCTTGTTTTGCAAGCTGGCCGGTTTCAACAGTCAGTTTTCGACCTGCCCATTCCATGGAATACTCATGTTTTGTTTGTTCCATTATGTTACCCCTCTCTATCTAACATACTTTAGAGGATGAGCTTACGATAAGTCATTCGCCCATATCATCTAATATAGAAAAAGCCAATAAAGGCTTACTTTATTTAAAACAAATATACCTATAGTATGCACAAATTATCGTGACTTAAAATATGTATAATAATTTTTTATCTCAGAAAAAACTATACTAAGTATGAATGTTTTTTGTTTTTTAACCTAACAAAAAAGCGGGAAAATTCCCGCTTGTTTTGATTATCGACGAAGACCAAGTTTTGTGATTAATACACGGTAACGTTGAACATCTGTATTACGTAAGTAAGTTAAAAGATTACGACGCTTACCAACCATTTTCAACAGACCTCGACGTGAGTGGTGGTCCTTCTTATGAGTACGTAAGTGCTCATTCAAATTGTTGATTGATTCAGTAAGGACAGCGATTTGAACCTCTGCAGATCCAGTATCGTTTTCATGAGTCTTATACTCATTGATAAGTTCATTTTTACGTTCTTGAGTGATTGCCATCCTATTCACCTCCTAAAATATACTATCCCCTGTTACCGAGCAAGCGTCGGTGACTCGACTTGCCAAGCAAAGGTTATTTTTAATACGTAAATAAGAATACAACTTTTTAAGACAAAAAGCAAGTCAATTCATGAAGGAACTACTCTTTATTCAAAATTTTGTGGTTTGTTAAAGTAGTTTATGGCATTTTGTTTGTCTGTGTTGATTTGAGATACCAATTCGGAGATTCCTGAAAACTTTTGTTCTTTTCTTAAGAAGATACGCCATTCTACTTGTAAATTTTTACCGTAGATATCTTGGTCAAAATCAAATAAATGGACTTCGACAGAAAGTTTTGCTCCATTTTCATTAAAAGTTGGTTTATATCCAACATTACATACCCCATGGTACCAGGTTTCATTTACCAGGGTCCTGACGGCATAGACACCTACTGGAGGGACAATATACTCTTCATTTATTTCACAATTTGCCGTTGGGAAGCCAATGGTCCTGCCTCGTTTATCCCCATGAATGACCGTGCCAGCAGTAGTGTAGAATCTCCCAAGCAAGTGAGGAAGTTCACCTGTTCTTCCCTCTTTGAGGTACTTCCTAATCCGTGTAGAACTTACCTTTTCATTATCTGAAGTAAATTTCTCCACAACAGAATATGTAAATTGTCCTCTAGAATGGAATGGCAATGTTTCCATTGTTCCCTTCCCCATCCTGCCATATGAAAAATCAAATCCTGCCACAACATGTTTCACATTCAATTCGATAATAAATTGATCAATAAACTCCTGTGGTAGGAGATTAGCAAACTCTGGTGTAAATTGAACAATGAAAAGATAATCAATCCCCAGCTGTTCAATCAATTTTATTTTCTCTTCTAAAGGAGTTATATACTGGACATGCTGGTCAGTCTTGCCCAAAATAACAGATGGATGTGGGTCAAAGGTCATCACAGCAGACTTGATCTCTCCCTGTGCTGCTTGTTGTTTTGCCTCAAGTATAACCTTCTGATGTCCAAGATGGACACCATCAAAATAACCGAGCGCCATAGAAAGCGGCGGAAGTTCAATATTATTCAAGTTAAGTGGAAAATAAAGCTTCTTTACTTCCAAGGAAACTCACCTTTTCTCTATACCGTACCTTTATAGTTCTTGATTATTTCTTAACACTTTAACAGGTTTAAGCAGGTCAGGCTTCGCTGGATGAACCGCATAAATGGCGATTGCCTGGCCTTCAATTGTTTCAGCGATAATAGGTCCGTTGATATATTTTAAATTTTCTGGTATCTGCAAAAGCGCGCCATTTTTCACTTTCTCTGCTACTTTATCATTTATTACGTATTTCGGCAAATGAGATAGTGCGGTTTCCAAAGGCTTTAAGACCGATGAGATCGCCCCTTTATCCATTAAATCCTCAATTTCCTCAAATGTTAAGCAGTCTTCTAATGAAATGGCCGCTGATTGAACTCTAATTAAATGAGACATATGTGCAGGATAACCAAGGATCTCTCCAATCATTACGGCGAGAGTTCTTATATATGTACCCTTTGAGCAGCTCACTCTAAACCGAAATGATATGGTTTCACCTGAAAATTCTTCTCGGTCATCAAGTAGATCGATTGAGTAGATTGTAACCTTTCTAGTTGGCCTTTCTACCTCAATACCTTTACGAGCATATTCATAAAGGCGGGTTCCTCCTACCTTTACAGCGGAATACATTGGAGGCGTCTGTTCAATCACTCCTGTTAGGGACTTAAGAACCTTTACTATAGCTGTTCTTTGAAGCACACCTTCAATAACCTTCTTATCAACGACATCTCCTGAAGCATCCTCTGTTGTAGTAGAAAAACCGATGGTTACTTCACCTTCATACGTTTTTCCTGCATCTGTTATGTATTCTGCAATCTTTGTGGCTCTGCCAATACATATAGGAAGAACACCTGTGACATCTGGGTCAAGTGTGCCAGTGTGCCCTACTTTTTTTGTTTTTAGTATCTTGCGCAATCTGAATACACAATCATGTGATGTCAGTCCGGCAGGTTTATATAAAGGTAAAATACCTTCCATACCAATCCCTCCGATATAAGGTTTTCATTCGTTACTGTGTTAGAGGTCAGTTTGATTGTAGCAGGTGAGACCCCGCAGGCGCTTTAGCGCAGAATCGGGCTCGCCGAACCTCCTGCGGTAAGCGAAGCACCGGGAGCGCAAATCAACAGGCACTTTAACACAGCCAATTCAAAAAAAAGGATAGACAATTGTCTATCCTAATTATTCTTCTTCGCGATTTTCCATTGGTTTTTCATCACCATGTAATTGATGAAGAAGAGAATTGATTCGATTTCCGTATTCCATTGCGTCATCCCATTCAAACTGAATTTCAGGTGTTTTTCGCAAACGGATTCGATTCCCGATTTCAGTTCTGATAAAGCCTTTCGCCTTTGCCAGACCTTTTAAGGTGTTCTCTTTTTGTTCTTCATCGCCTAGTACAGAAATGAAAACCTTTGCTTGCTGTAGGTCTCCTGTTACTTGAACATCCGTGACTGTTACAAAGCCGATCCGGGGATCTTTAATTTTACGGCCAATGATGTCACTAAGTTCCTTTTTCATTTGTTCTCCTACACGATTTGCTCTGTGGCTCATAACATTCACCTCTTAATTTAAAGCCATTCAATATCGGTGATCGTTCTTTCTATCTCTGGAAACGAGTCAATTAACTTGAGTGCATTCTGAAGCTCCTGCTCGGTTGAAACCTTAGAAGAAGTTACAACAGCAATAGCGATTTTCGTACGTTGCCATACATCCTGATAATCAACCTCAGAAACGGATACGTTAAATCTCTGTTTTAACCGCACCAAAATACGCTGCAAAACTGCACGTTTCTCTTTTAATGAATTGGCATCATAAATGATACATTCACACTCGGCTACGCCAACGATCATGTACGCTCTATTTCTTCCATTACAAATGCTTCAATAATATCTCCTTCTTTTACATCATTGAAGTTCTTAATTGTGACACCGCACTCATAACCTTTGGCTACTTCTTTCGCATCGTCTTTAAAGCGTTTTAAGGCATCGATTTGTCCTTCATAAACGACAACACCATTACGGATTAAACGAATTCCGCTATCACGAGTAATTTTTCCTTCGGTAACGTAAGAACCTGCAATGGTTCCAACCTTTGAAACCTTAAAGGTTTGGCGAATTTCTGCCTGACCAATAATCTTTTCTTGGAATTCAGGGTCGAGCATCCCCTTCATCGCTGCCTCAATCTCTTCAATTACTTTATATATGATACGGTGTAAACGCACATCAACCTTTTCAGCTTCTGCGGCACGCTTAGCATTAACATCTGGACGTACGTTAAAACCAATTACAATCGCATTCGAGGCAGCAGCAAGTGTGATGTCCGACTCATTGATTGCACCTGCACCACTATGAATGATTTTGATATTGACACCTTCAACATCTATTTTTTGAAGGGAGGCAGCAACTGCCTCTGCAGAACCTTGAACATCAGCTTTTAAGATAATGTTAAGATCCTTCATTTCACCTTGCTTCAATTGATCAAATAACGTTTCAAGGCTTACAATTGACTTTTCACCACGTTGTGCAACCAAAGCCTGCTGTGCACGTGCTTCACCAACTTGACGTGCCGTTTTTTCATCATCAAACACTACGAAGCGGTCACCTGCTTGAGGAACATCACTTAGACCTGTAATTTCTACTGGTGTGGAAGGTCCTGCCTCTTTTACTCGGCGTCCTAAATCATTTACCATGGCACGAACACGGCCATAGGTGTTCCCAACAACAATCGGGTCACCAATTTTTAATGTACCATTTTGAACAAGCAAAGTAGCAACTGATCCTCGGCCTTTATCTAGCTGTGCTTCAATAACAGTTCCAACTGCATTTCTATTTGGATTAGCTTTCCACTCTTCTACTTCACCTACAAGGAGAATCATTTCTAGCAGTTGATCAATTCCTTCTCCAGTTATAGCAGATAGTGGTACAAAGATGGTATCTCCACCCCATGCTTCTGCTACTAATCCATGCTCGGTAAGCTCCTGCATAACACGGTCAGCATTTGCAGCTTCCTTATCCATTTTATTAACAGCGACAATAATTGGTACTTCGGCAGCCTTTGCATGGTTAATCGCTTCAACTGTTTGAGGCATTACACCATCATCTGCTGCTACAACTAAGATAGTTATATCCGTAATTCTTGCACCACGTGCACGCATCGTTGTAAAGGCAGCGTGTCCTGGTGTATCTAGGAAGGTAATTTTCTTACCATTTTCAACAACCTGATACGCACCGATATGCTGGGTAATTCCGCCCGCTTCTCCTTCGGTTACCTTTGTGTTACGAATAGAATCCAATAGGGTTGTTTTACCATGGTCAACGTGCCCCATAATCGTAACAACAGACGGTCTTTCAACGAGGTCCTCTGATGTATCTTCAGTAAAGTAAACCTCAAGGTCTGTTGCATCAATTTTTATTTCTTCTTCAACCTCGACACCGTACTCATTTGCAATCAATTCAATCGCATCTTTATCTAATGCTTGATTGATTGTTGCCATTACACCTAGCATAAAGAGCTTCTTGATGATTTCTGACGGTTCACGATAAAGCTTTTTAGCTAGCTCAGCAACAGTTAAACTTTCACTAAAGGTGATTTTTGCAGGAAGTTCTTTAACTTTCTTAACCTGTGGTTGTACTGGTTGAACCGGAGTATAATTCTTTTTCCGATTGTTATTATTATTACGATTTTGGTTATTATTATTAAAAGGTTTTTTATTTCCTTTTCCAGCACTGAATACTTTATTTTCTTTTGATTGGAATTCCTGGCTTTGCTTTTTACCTTCTACCTTTTTTGGAGGAGAAACCACTTTCACCTTGCTAGGTGTATTATTTTTCGCATCATCATCTTCAAAGGCCTTTGGACTTGTCTTTGGCTGAACTTGTGGCTTTTGGACTTGTTGTGGTTTGTTAGGGTTAGGCCTTTGGTTCTGACGGTTATCCTGCTGTGTTTTGTTCTGTGTTTGCTGGTTATTACTTTCTTTTTTCTTGAAAGTTGCGTCAAGCTTTCCAACTGCTGCATCTTCTATTGTTGCCATATGATTTGAAACCTCTATGTTCATTTCTTTTAATTTTGTTATAACGTCCTTACTTGAAATATTATATTTCTTTGCATATTCATAAACACGTATTTTACTCATTATTTCACCCCCGCTAGAATTAATCGAGCAACGATACCAGTTTTTTTGCAAATCCATCATCTAATACAGCTACAACAACGCGGGCTTCTTTGCCTATCGCTCGGCCAAGAAGGTAACGGTCTTCCACTAATTTATATGGAACTTCATATGATTTACATTTATCTGTAATTTTTTTGGTCGTATTTGCAGATGCATCTGCTGACAATAAAATGAGCTTTGCTTTACCGTTCCGTATTTCCTTCACGGAAAGCTCCTCACCTGATATAATTTTTCGTGCTCGATTGGCCAAGCCAAGCAATGACATCCATTGATTCTCCTTCATATGGACTGCCTGTTCTCTTTCTCTATAAGCTCTATAAGTTCTTCGTACAGACCTTCACTTATTGAAACCTCTAAATGGTTAGATAAGATATTTTTCTTCTTGGCTAATTGTACAGCTTCCTTGTCCTTTGAAAGGTATGCACCTCTACCAGACTTTTTACCTGTTAAGTCGATAGATACTTCCCCTTCTTTGGAGCGAACGATGCGAACTAGTTCTTTTTTCGGCTTCATTTCACCGGTTGCCACACATTTGCGCATAGGAACTTTTTTACGATTGTTCACGATCATTCACCTCACACTATTCCATTTCATCTTCTACATTTAAGTCTAGATCATCGTGGTTATCAAAAAGCCTGATCATTTCTTCACGAGGATAGATTCCCAATTCGCGAGCCTCAGCTTCTGCTTTGATATCGATTTTCCAGCCGGTTAGTTTAGCCGCGAGCCGAGCATTTTGTCCCCGCTTACCAATTGCCAGTGACAGTTGATAGTCAGGTACCACTACCGTAGTTGCCTTGTCTGCTTCATTGACCATAACATCTAAAACCTTAGATGGACTTAAAGAGTTAGCAACAAAAACGACTGGATCGTCTGACCATTTAACGATGTCAACCTTTTCACCTTTTAACTCATTTACGACCGCTTGTACCCTTGTCCCTTTTGGACCTACACATGATCCAACTGGATCCACTTCATTATTCTCTGAGTGTACAGAGATTTTAGAACGGTCACCAGCTTCACGGGCAACAGATTTAATTTCAACTGTTCCATCATAGATCTCAGGTACTTCAATTTCGAATAAACGCTTTAATAGTCCAGGATGTGTTCGTGAAACAAAGATTTGAGGACCCTTCGTTGTTTTTTCTACTTTTGTGATAAATACCTTAATTCGATCATGCGGCTTGTAACGTTCATTCGGAATTTGTTCATTTACTGGTAGTAATGCTTCTATTTTACCAAGGCTTACGTAAATAAATTTAGAATCCAGTCTTTGAACGATACCAGTCATAATATCTTCTTCGCGATCAATAAATTCTGAATAGATAATGCCTCTTTCAGCTTCTCTTACACGTTGTGTAACTACCTGTTTGGCGGTTTGAGCAGCAATTCTACCAAAGTCCTTTGGTGTCACTTCCATCTCAACCACATCTTCTACAGAATAGTTTGGATTGATTTGTCTAGCATCTTCTAGAGAAATTTCAAGACGTGGGTCAAAGACTTGATCAACTACTTCTTTCCTTGCAAATACTCGCATTGATCCTGTTTTCAGGTTTAGATCAATCCGCACATTCTGGGCTTGGTTAAAGTTACGTCGATATGCCGAAACAAGTGCTGCTTCAATTGCATCAATTAATACTTCCCTTGAAATGCCTTTTTCTCTTTCTAGTATAATAAGAGCATCTAATAATTCGCTGCTCATTTGATTGTATCCCCCTAACTATAATTAAATTATCTATTTTTATCCCGCATTAACGGGCAATAACACCATCACTTCAAGACTAAGATGAAATCAAAGCAGAATAAAAGGAGGATAAACTGCCCGTAAAAGCCCGATTAATTCAACTAACCATTAGCAATGGATAAAGCCACCACTAATGGAAGTTTCATTTATGAAAAAATGACAGCTAGTCTTGCATTTGCTACTTTTTCAAAAGGTATCTCTACCGATTTCTTACGTGTTTTAATTTTCACTTCTACTATTAAAGCATCACCGTTGTATTCAAGTAATTTTCCCTCGAAGCTTTTTTCACCATCAATCGGCTCATATGTTTTAACAAACACATTTTTACCTACTGCCTTTTCAAAATCTCTAGCTTTTTTTAAGGGACGCTCTGCTCCAGGGGAGGAAACTTCAAGAAAATAATTATGGGTTATTGGATCAATTTCATCGAGTTTTTCACTTAATCGCTCACTAACAATTCCGCAATCCTCTATATCAACACCATTATCTTTATCAATATATACGCGCAGGAACCAGCTTTTTCCTTCTTTCACATACTCGATTTCAACCAATTCAAGTCCTAGTTCTTGAATGATTGGTTGAGCTAGCTCTTCTATTACTTCCGTTACTTTGCTCATGTTTTAACCTCCTTTACCGCAATTACTCACCCATATTATACGTATTTCACGGAAAGTTTTATAAATATCTCTGCAAAAAAACCTTATACAAAAACGAAAGAGCGGGTTTCCCCACTCTTGAACACGAGAGTATTTCTTAGTATTTCCAATAAAACTATAACATAACCAATATTTATATGCAAACGGAAAAGCGGAAGCGCCTTGGTCAGGGGCGACCGACATAAGACGAGCGCTGACAGAAGGCGTTCTTTGCCTTCCGAAGCGATTGGCTTATGTCCCGAGCCCCTAGGCGCTGTAGCTCGATGTCACAAAATATTAGAAAAGAGAAAGCTGATTTTGTTCTGGCATTGCACCAAGGGAGCCTTGTTTATCTAGATACTCAAGGATGGTTTTTGAAACTTTGCCTCGTTGCTGAAGATCTTCTTTTGATAAGAACTCTCCATTTTCTCTCGCCTTAACAATATTATAGGCAACGTTGGTTCCCAGACCAGGAATTGAGTTAAATGGTGGTATGAGTGAGTTTCCCTCTATAATAAATTCCGAAGCATCCGATTTATACAAATCGATATTTTTGAAGGAGAATCCCCTTTCAGACATTTCTAGTGAAAGTTCTAATACAGTTAGCAGGTTTTTCTCTTTGTTTGAAGCTTCTAGTCCTTTTGCATTAATTTCTTCAATTTTTGCCCGGATTGCTTCTGAACCTCTTGCCATCGCTTCAATATCAAAATCATCTGCACGAACGGTAAAATACGCAGCATAATATAACAGCGGCAAATGCACTTTAAAATAGGCAATCCTTACTGCCATTAGTACATATGCAGCAGCGTGCGCCTTCGGGAACATATACTTTATTTTTTTACAAGAATCAATGTACCATTCAGGCACTTCATTTTTTCGCATCTCCGCTTCCATATCTTCACTCAGTCCTTTCCCTTTACGGACTGATTCCATGATTTTGAATGCAAAGGATGGTTCTAGTCCCTGATAAATCAGGTAGACCATGATATCATCACGACAGCCGATAACCTCACTAAGATTACAGGTTTGGTTGTGAATGAGTTCTTGGGCATTTCCAAGCCAAACATCCGTACCATGGGATAAACCAGAGATTTGAACTAATTCTGAAAAAGTCGTTGGTTTTGTATCTTCGAGCATTTGACGAACAAAACGTGTACCAAACTCAGGAATCCCAAGTGTCCCTGTTTTACACATAATTTGCTGCTCCGTAACACCTAGTGATTCCGTTCCACTAAATATCTTCATAACTTCAGGATCATCAGTTGGAATAGTCTTTGGATCAATCCCACTTAAATCCTGAAGCATTCTGATTACGGTCGGATCGTCGTGCCCGAGAATATCAAGCTTAAGGACGTTATCATGAATAGAATGGAAGTCAAAATGTGTTGTCTTCCACTCAGAGTTTCGGTCATCTGCTGGAAATTGAATCGGTGTAAAGTCATATACATCCATATAATCCGGAATAACGATAATGCCGCCTGGGTGCTGACCAGTTGTTCTTTTTACCCCAGTACATCCAGACGCAAGCCGCTCTATTTCTGCACCGCGGATTTGAAGATTGTTGTCCTGCTGATACGCCTTTACGTAACCAAAAGCAGTCTTATCGGCCACAGTTCCAATCGTTCCAGCACGGTATACATATTCTTCCCCAAACAAAGCTTTAGTATAGTTATGCGCCCGCGGTTGATATTCACCAGAGAAATTCAAATCGATATCTGGGACCTTATCCCCCTTGAAGCCAAGGAATGTTTCGAAGGGAATATCATGACCGTCTTTGCGGTATTTCCCGCCGCAGTGCGGGCAATCTTTGTCAGGTAGATCAAACCCTGAACCGACCGAACCGTCGTTAAAAAACTCTGAATGCTTACAACTTGGACAGACATAATGCGGCGGCAGTGGATTTACTTCTGTAATTTCTGTCATCGTTGCAACTAAAGAAGAACCGACTGATCCACGGGACCCTACTAGATAACCATCATCTAAAGATTTTTTTACGAGCTTATGAGAAATTAAGTAGATAACCGCAAATCCGTGTCCAATAATACTCTTTAATTCTTTTTCAAGGCGTGCCTCAACAATTTCAGGCAAGGTTTCCCCGTAAATGCTCCGAGCCATCGAATAGCTCATTTCACGCATTTCTTCTTCAGCGCCTTCAATTTTTGGTGTATACAAATCATCTTTGATCGGTTTGATATCATCAATCAAATCAGCAATCTTATTCGTATTTGTAACAACAATTTCCTTAGCCTTTTCTTTTCCTAGGAATGAGAAGGCATCTAGCATTTCATTGGTTGTCCTGAATTGAACATCAGGAAGCTGATGACGATTTAAAGGATTGGCCCCACCTTGTGAGTTAACCAATATTTTTCGATAAATTTTGTCATTTTCATTCAAGTAATGGACATTTCCTGTTGCTACGACTGGAAGACCAAGCTTATCGCCGAGCTTTACAATGTTTCCAATGATATCTTCAAGTGCCTTTTCGTCCCGAACAAGTTCCATTTCTAGTAACGGGGCATTTACTGCCTTTGGCATAACCTCAAGATAATCATAGAATCGCGCAGCATTTTCGACTTCCTCTGGTGATTTCTGCATCATCCCCTCGAATACTTCACCCTTATTACAAGCAGAGCCTACTAGAATACCTTCCCGATATTTTTGCAGAACCGATCTCGGTAATCTAGGTACCCGATAGAAATATTCGATATGTGAAATCGACACTAATTTAAACAGATTTTTAAGTCCTGCCTCTGTTTGAGCAAGAAGTGTGCAATGATAGGGGCGTGCCCTTTGATATGCATTTCCCTTACCCATGTTATCGTTAAATTGATCATGGTACTCAATCCCCTTTTCAAGGGCATCCTTAAGCATTTTTAATAACAGATAGCCAGTGGCTTCAGCATCATAGATCGCTCTGTGGTGCTGTGTGAGTTCAATATCAAACTTTTTCGCCAACGAATTTAATCGGTGATTTTTCAACTCTGGATAGAGAAATCTTCCTAGTTCAAGTGTATCTATAACTGGGTTTTTAGCCTTCCCTACTCCAATTTTTTTGTAGCCAACATTTAAGAACCCCATATCAAAGGAAGCATTATGTGCTACTAGTACCGCATCCTCTGTCCATTCATAAAACCTTTTTAATACATCGTCCACTTCAGGTGCATTTTGGACCATCTCATCCGTTATACCAGTTAGGTTAATCGTTGTAGCTGACAGCCTGTGATGTGGGTTGGCAAAGGATTCGAAACGGTCAATGATTTCTCCATCCCTAATCTTAACAGCTGCTAATTCAATAATTGTATCGTAGACAGCTGACAGTCCAGTCGTTTCAACGTCAAAAACAACGAAAGTATCGTTTGCAATTAAACGGTGAGCGTCATTGTATGTGATAGGAACCCCATCATCTACTAAATTTACTTCAACACCATACAAAATCTTAATCCCATTTTTCTTTCCCGCACCGAATGCCTCTGGGAAGGATTGGGCACCTGCATGATCTGTAACAGCAATCGCTTTATGTCCCCACTTCTTTGCCTGGGAGATAAGAGTGGCTACTGGCGTTACTGCGTCCATTTGGCTCATAGGTGTGTGAAGATGAAGTTCAACGCGCTTTTCGTCTTCAGGTGCGGTATCCTTACGACCCTCTGGCTTTATTTCATTGATATCATTTCCAATCATGACTAAATCACGCACAAAGGTGTCGTTTTGAATACTTCCTCGTACTTTTACCCACATACCTTTTTTAACCAGCTGATAGAGTGCTGCATCTTCTTTATCTCTCGAAAACATCTTTACCATAATGGAGCTAGTGTAGTCCGTTACCTTAAAGGTTAATAATGTACGTCCGCTTCTTAATTCTCTTGTTTCAGCACTAAAGATATATCCCTCAACCGTAACTCGTCTTTCTTCGTCAAGAATATCAATCATGTTACGGAAATCTTGGTCATCCTTAATCGTTAGGCCAATCGTAAGCGGTCCCTCTGGTACAGCACCTGCTGAATCCTTTTCAGCTTCCTTTTTCTGCAGCTCAGCCATCGCCATTAACCCGCGTTCCTGATCTTCTTTCTGTTTGGCAAGCATAAACTGCTGGTACTCATCGTTCTTTTCGATACTATTTAATTCAGTATCAATTACTAAGCTAGGAAAGCCAAAGTTTTGGTAGACACCAGTGATAATTGAAGAGTATTTTCGTTTAAGTGCCAAGCCCTCGGTATCGTTACGAACCGAAATGGTTAACTTATTTCCGCTTACAACAGGAAGCTGTTCATTAAGAAGCTTTAAAAGCGGGGGTGCAATGCCATCAATTTGTTGGATAGAATGGCTCCAATACTCAAGAAGCAACTCTGGTTGGAAGCTTGGATTGTTAACTTGAAAATCATAGGAAATACTTGCGATATTCGAAAATTTTCTTTCTAGTTGTGTTGTAAATCGAAGATAAACACTAAAAGGAAGTATTTTTTCTAATAGGAATTGAAAATGCCATTTCCTTGCCTTTTTTTCAACAAGGAATCTTTCAATTTGTGCATTTGAAAAATGAGTTACTACAGCATCCTCTTGTAAGTCTAGCTGCTGGAGCAAGAGTAAGAATCGCTCTTTTTTGCCTTCGGCATGATCGCTCATCAATCCCTCTCCCATCTATATATGATCTCTTTATTCGTTTCTATTCAAAGTGTAATTATATCATATGTTACAATATCAATCGGCTAAATTCGACAGAAAACTTCATCCAGTTTTTATTTAACGATTCTATCTGCAAGCAAGTAAAAATACCCCCCGTAAGATTAACGAGAGGTATAAGCTTTATTCTAGTCAAGGAAGAATCTTTGTATGTCATTCCAAGTTACGACAAGCATGAGCAGCATTAACAGTGCAAAGCCGATAAAGTGAACTAGACCTTCTTTATGACGGTCAACTGGCTTTCCTCTTACCGCTTCAACTGCAAAGAACATTAAACGGCCGCCATCTAGCGCTGGAAGTGGAAGAAGATTCATAATGCCGAGGTTTATACTTAAAATAGCTGCCCATTTCATCACATAGTAAATTCCTGATTGGACAACAGTATCAGTAGAAACATAAATACCTACTGGACCGGAAAGCATATCAATGGAAAATTGTCCGCTGATTAGAGTGCCGAGCATGACAAATATTTGTTTCGTCCAGAAATATGTTTCTGTAAAACCTGCTGAAACTGCTTTTACAGGAGATTTTTCTACCGGGCTATAAACGCCAATAATACCAATCGTTTCTCCCTCAATCGTTTGTTCCTTTGGCGTCACCTTAATTTCCTGTTCTACACCATCTCGACTAATAAGGAAATCAAGATTTTCATTCGGGTTTTTACGAATAATTTCTACTACATCAGACCAACTTGAGATTTCAGCATCATTAATTGTTTGAACAATATCGCCCTTTAATAAACCGGCTGCATTGGCAGCACCATCAGCCGTTATTTCTCCCAATTTTGGTTCGTTAGTTGGAACTCCTTGCAGGAGAGCGATGACGATAAATACAAAGAATGCAAGGATAAAGTTCATCATTGGACCAGCAAAAATAGCCATTGCTCTTTTTGGTAAGCTCTTTGAATTAAACTGGCGATTATAAGGTGCTATTTGCGTTTCAACACCATTTTCAACAGTTACAGCAGTTTGACTGATCGGAAATGCCTTTATACTATCTTCTTCATCTTCAGGATAGCCTTTGATAACAAGTTTATGTTCAAGGTCAGCATGTTCTACTTCAATTATTCGACAATGTGGATATTTTTCCTTATTATTCAAGATGATTTTATCCACTTTATTTTCTTTATCAAATAAAAGACCAACCCGATAGCCAGGTTTTAATTCAACCACTTCTGGGTCTTCACCTGCCATACGGACAAACCCACCAATCGGTAATAATCTGATGGTGTATATTGTTTCTCCCTTTTTATGCGAAAATACCTTAGGTCCAAATCCGATTGCAAACTCTCTGCACAAAATACCTGCTCTTTTTGCAAAGATCAAATGGCCTAATTCATGGAAAAAGACTAGTGCACCAAAGATTACTATGAAGGCAATAACTGTACTCAAAAAATAAAACCACCTTTTTTCAGGATAAGTAGTACAAAAGGATAACTGTCAGCTTTAGATAATCTGAAGTTATTCATTTCTTAAAGAAGTGAATGAACAAACTGTCTTGTCTCACTATCAACCTCTTGAATAATTGATAAGCTTGGATTATCAATTGATTGATGCTCACTAAGTGCTTTTTCAATTAAGTCTTCGATCTGTAAGAAACGAATTTTTCCTTTTAGAAAAGCCGATACTGCCACTTCATTTGCAGCATTTAGAACAGTCGGCATGGTTCCTCCCTTTTTTCCTGCCTCAAAGGCTAGCTGAAGACATCTAAAGCGATCTAGATCCATTTCTTGAAAATGCAATTTCCCGATTTTCGCAAGATCCAATCTATTAGAGGAATTTAGTGGCAAACGGTCAGGGTAGGATAGTGCATATTGAATTGGCACTCTCATGTCAGGGGTTCCTAGTTGGGCAATAATACTGCTGTCATGAAATTCTACCATTGAGTGTATTATACTCTCTTTATGGAGGATGACATCTATCTTTTCATATGGCATATTAAAAAGCCAATGGGCCTCTATGACCTCTAAGCCCTTGTTCATCATTGTTGCTGAGTCAATGGTTATTTTCGCTCCCATAGACCAATTAGGATGGTTCAACGCCTCTTTTACAGTAACCGTTTCAAGGTCCGCACGAGTGCGGTCTCGAAAACTGCCGCCTGATGCAGTTAAAATCAATCTGTCAATCGTTTTATCGTTTTCGCCTTGTAAGCACTGAAATATAGCGGAATGTTCACTATCAACAGGCAGCAGGGTGACACCATTTTTCTTTGCTGCTTCCATCACCAAGTGACCAGCCGTAACAAGTGTTTCCTTATTTGCAATGGCAATAATCTTTCCACTTTCAATGGCCTGTAAGGTGGGCTTTAACCCAACGCTTCCGAGAACGGCATTCACCAGGATCTCAGCCTTATCATATACCGCCGTCTCAACTAACCCTTCAAGACCAAAAGTGAACTTTGTATTAGGGTATTCTGCTTTTAATGACTGACAGTCTTTATGATCTTGGACCGAAACGAGCTCTGGTTTAAATTCATTTATCATTTTTCTAGCTAACTCTAAGTTTCTTCCCACAGACATCGCTACTAGTTTAAACTCTTCAGGATGTTCTCTAAGTATATCTAATGTTTGGGTGCCAATTGAACCTGTTGCTCCCAAAATACTAATATTTTTCAAAGTTTTCCTCATCTCCTATAAAACACGGTGTATCTATCTACCAGCTAGCCCGAGCTCTAGTTCCCGCATTACCATATGTGGAACAAATTCAATAGCGGCAGCACGAATAGTAAGCTATCGAAGCGATCGAGAATTCCCCCGTGCCCGGGTAAGATGTTTCCTGAATCCTTCACATTAAAATGTCTTTTAAAAGCAGATTGGACGAGGTCCCCTATTTGTCCAAAAATAGATAGGATAATCGTTATGCCTAATAAAGACAAAAGAGTTGCATTTATATCAGATAGAAATACAAATAGCACAGCCACCACCAGGGCACTAACAACACCACCAATGGAACCTTCAACCGTTTTATTAGGGCTAATTTCGGGCCATAGCTTGGTCTTCCCGGTAGCTTTTCCAATAAAATATGCCCCTGAATCCGTTGCCCAAATCATAAATAAGGAATAGAAAATATATACTAGTCCTGCTTCACGGGTTTCAATGAAAAAGTAAAACCCAATACCTACATATATTGCTGAGAGAATGGAGAAACCGGCATCCTCAAAATCGAACTGATTCTTTGTCAGAACTGTATAAGCTAATAATAATAGAATGAGAAAAATACCCAGTTCTGTTTTTGAATAATGAAAGCTATCTAGTACATGAATATATCTCTCGGGAAGAAGGACAACCCATAAAAATAAAAGTGATAAGAGCCCATTAACGGAAGATATCTTTAGCTTTTTCATTTTTAACAGCTCATATAACCCAACAGACGCAAGGAAATAAGTCAGTAAGATAAATGGAAGTCCTCCATAAAAAACAATCGGTAAAAACAAGGCAGCGGCTACGACACCTGTTATAATTCTTTGCTTCATCTAAACTTCAACACCCTTTTCTAGAGAGACTCGTAATGAAACTTTCTCTATGGTTGTGTATTTAAATTCCCCCAAAGCGGCGCTGGCGGTTTTGAAATGCTTCAATTGCTTCCAATAAATGTTTTTCTCGAAAATCCGGCCAAAGGACATCCGTAAACCAAAACTCTGAGTATGCCAACTGCCAAAGCATGAAGTTACTTAGGCGGATCTCACCACTTGTACGAATTAATAAATCCGGATCACGTAAATTTGAAGTCATAAGATACGAATTAAATACATCCTCATTTAATTCATTTTCTTTTAGTATACCACTTTTGTAGTCAATTAAGACCTGCTTTGCAGCGTCAACAATCTCAGCTCTGCTGCCGTAATTAAGTGCAAAATTTAAGACAAGACCATCGTTATTTTCGGTATCCTTCATTGCTTTTTCAATTGCATTCAGAGTATGTACTGGAAGTTGATTTTTGTATCCCATCATTTGGACTTGAACATTTTCTTCGATTAACTCTGGAAGGAAGGAACCAAGGAATTCTTCAGGTAGTTTCATTAAGTACTCAACTTCACTTTTGGGACGTTTCCAATTCTCTGTTGAAAAAGCATATAAGGTAAGAGTTTTAATCCCTAATGAATTTGCTAGCTTGGTTATTTTACGAACAACCTTCATTCCTTCATGGTGTCCAGCAACCCGCGGTAAAGCTCTTTTATTAGCCCAACGTCCATTGCCATCCATAATAATCGCAACATGTTCAGGAACCGGCATCGTTTTAATTGTTTCTATTTGGTCTCGGAGTGTGGAAGAGTTATTATTTTGATTCTTCCAAAGCCTGATTTTATTAAACATGACATTGCTCCTCCATATAAAGATATTCATTTACTCCGATAATAGATCATGCCATATGAGCTATTGATGATTATTAGAATAACAGTGATAGCTGACCTTTTGGCATGCTTTTATCATACCAAAAATAAAAAAATATATCTTCTACTAAGTAATTTATGTACTAGTCCAAGAATTAAGAATATACATCGTATTATCTTTTAAGTCGAAGATAGTGAAAAAACCCCCTAAAAAAGAGGGTTCACTATTTCGTTAATAGATTACACTTCTAAAATTTCTTTTTCTTTATCTTTTGTTATTTGGTCAATCTTGCTGATATGTTCATCTGTTAATTTCTGAATATCATCAGAAAAGCCACGCAAAGCATCCTCAGTGATTTCACCATTTTTTTCAAGCTTTTTCAAGTCGTCATTCGCATCACGACGAATATTTCGGACTGCAATTTTAGCTTCTTCTGATTCTTTTTTCACTAATTTTACAAGGTCTTTTCTACGTTCTTCTGTTAATTGGGGGATAGGAAGTCTAATTAGCATACCGTCATTTGAAGGATTTAACCCTAAATCTGACTTAAGGATTGCTTTTTCGATGTCACCCAAAATCGATTTATCATATGGCTGGATAACTAATAGTCTTGCTTCTGGTGTAGAAATACCCGCTACTTGATTTACAGGAGTTGGTGCCCCATAATAGTCAACTGTAATTCTGTCCAACAGTGACGCACTTGCTCTTCCAGCACGAATGCTTGCAAGTTCCCTTGTATAAGCTTGAATCGCTTTTGTCATTCTATCTTTCGTAGCGGAAATAACTTGTTGTGCCATTAATTTTTCCCCCTAACAATCGTTCCTATTTTTTCACCCATAACTGCACGTTTAATATTGCCTTGTTCCATAATTGAAAATACAATAAGCGGAATGTCATTATCCATACATAATGAAGAAGCAGTAGAATCCATGACTGCCAACCCTTCTTTTAAAACATCAAGGAACGTTAAATCCTGATATTTTGTTGCATTTGGATCAATACGAGGATCTGCAGAGTAAACTCCATCCACGTTGTTTTTCGCCATTAGAATCACTTCAGCATCAATCTCTGCTGCTCTTAATGCAGCTGTAGTGTCAGTGGAGAAATAAGGATTTCCCGTTCCTGCCGCAAAGATCACTACGCGATTTTTCTCTAAATGTCTAATAGCACGGCGTCTGATATATGGCTCCGCAACCTGTCTCATTTCAATGGAAGTTTGAACACGAGATTCAATTCCTAAGTGCTCCAAACTATCTTGAAGTGCCAAAGAATTCATTACCGTAGCCAGCATCCCCATATAATCAGCTGTTGCCCGGTCCATACCCATTTCGCTACCAATCTTCCCACGCCAAATGTTACCCCCACCGACAACAACCGCAACTTCTACTCCAAGCTCAGCAATTTCCTTTACTTGACTGGCAATCGATTTAATAACAGATGGTTTAATACCAAAGCTGGATTCTCCAGCTAGTGCTTCACCACTTAATTTTAATACAACTCGTTTATACTTAGGACCGCTCATTTGAACCTCCTTATGTAATCTTATTTGCGCAGCTTTGCTACGTTGGTTTAATATCTCGAAATTCTAAAACTCTTTTTAAAAATAGGGAACACAACGTGTCCCCTATTTAAGAGTATATTCCTGCTGTAATATGTTATGAAACAGAGTACCTAGGAGCTCACTATTACTTCTTATTTACTTGGTTCATAACTTCTTCAGCGAAGTTATCATCGCGCTTTTCAATTCCTTCGCCAACTTCATAGCGTACGAATTCGCGAACAGTTGCACCTTTAGACTCTACAAATTGACGAACCTTTTGATCAGGGTTCTTAACAAAAGTTTGGTCTAGTAGACAAACATCTTCGAAATATTTGCCAAGTCGTCCTTCAACCATTTTTGCAACAATATTTTCTGGCTTACCTTCATTAAGTGCTTGTTGAGTTAGAACTTCACGTTCACGCTCTACTTCTTCTTGTGATACTTGATCACGAGTTACGTACTTAGGACGTAATGCCGCAATGTGCATAGATACGTCCTTTGCAGCATCTGCATCTGTAGTACCTTGAAGAACTGTTAATACCGAAATGCGTCCTCCCATATGAAGGTAAGCACCGAAAGCATCATTATCAGTTTTTGATACAACAGCGAAACGGCGAAGCGTAAGCTTCTCACCAATCTTAGCAATCGCAGCATTGATATAATCTGCTACAGTAACGCCATTAATTGTTTGAGCACTAGCTTCTTCTACTGTTGCTGGCTTGTGTGCTAATAAATGTGCAGCTAATTCTTTTACAAGGCTTTGGAATGCATCGTTTTTCGCAACGAAGTCAGTTTCAGAGTTAACTTCTAGAATAACTGCATCATTACCTTCAGCTACAACATATGTTAATCCTTCTGCAGCAATACGGTCACCCTTTTTAGCAGCTGAAGCAATTCCTTTTTCACGAAGGAAATCAATTGCTTTTTCCATATCACCATTTGTTTCAGTTAGCGCCTTTTTACAATCCATCATTCCAGCGCCTGTTTTTTCACGTAATTCTTTAACCATTTGAGCAGTAATTGCCATAATAAACTTCCTCCTTTAATATCTATGTACTATACACATATCTTAGCCATCCAAGCTTAAGATAAACTGCTATGCAAGTAAAAACTTTTTAGAGTTTTTCTTTAAAAAAAGGTGATAAAGGGTCTCCCTCTTATCACCTTTAAATTAAAAACTATCGTTGTCTAGCTGCAGCGCCTAGCCCTCAAGGTCACTTCGGGGCTGAACAGACGATTTTAGCTTTTCTATTTAAGCAGTAGTAACTTCTTCACCTTGTTTTGCTTCAAGGATCGCATCAGCCATTTTACCTGTTAAGAGCTTAACTGCACGGATCGCATCGTCATTTGCAGGAATAACTACATCGATTTCGTCTGGATCACAGTTAGTATCAACAATTCCTACGATAGGAATGTTTAACTTCTTAGCTTCAGCTACTGCGATACGCTCTTTACGAGGATCAATGATGAATAAAGCATCAGGAAGCTTCTTCATGTCTTTGATACCGCCTAAGAATTTCTCAAGGCGTTCTAATTCTTTCTTTAATTGAACAACTTCTTTCTTAGGTAATACGTCGAATGTTCCGTCTTCAGACATTCTTTCAATATCTTTTAAGCGGCCAATACGCTTTTGGATTGTTTCGAAGTTTGTTAATGTACCACCTAACCAACGTTGGTTAACAAAGTACATACCAGAACGAGCTGCTTCTTCTTTAACAGAATCTTGAGCTTGTTTCTTAGTACCTACAAATAGGACAGTTCCGCCGTTAGCAGCAAGTTCCTTAACCCAGTTGTAAGCTTCTTCTACCTTCTTAACTGTTTTTTGAAGGTCGATGATATAAATGCCGTTACGCTCAGTGAAGATATATTTCTTCATCTTAGGGTTCCAACGGCGAGTTTGGTGTCCGAAGTGTACACCAGCTTCAAGCAATTGCTTCATAGAAATTACTGACATGTTTTTTTCCTCCTAATGGTTTGTTTTCCTCCGCTTATCTCATTTTTAAACAGAAACTGTTAAAAACAGCACCATCTGTTTAAATCAATAAGCGTGTGTATTAACACCATGAAATAATATAGCATATGTCCTGTAGACAATCAAGGAATTTTAACATAAAAATCCCCTGCCAGAATAATCTAGCAGGGATTTGGATTAATTCGAGCGTAATTTATCAAGTTCAACTAGGAACTTATCATTTAGGACTTTGATGTAGGTTCCCTTCATACCAAGGGAACGAGATTCAATTACTCCAGCACTTTCAAGCTTTCTTAGTGCATTTACAATAACAGAACGTGTAATACCTACACGGTCAGCGATCTTAGAAGCAACTAACAAGCCTTCGTTGCCGTTGAGTTCTTCGAAGATATGCTCAATAGCCTCAAGCTCACTATATGATAGTGAACTAATAGCCATTTGAACAACAGCCTTGCTTCTTGCTTCCTCTTCAATTTCTTCTGATTTTTCACGTAAAATCTCCATACCAACTACCGTTGCACCATATTCAGCCAAAATAAGGTCATCATCATGGAATTTTTCCTGTAATCTAGCAAGAATCAATGTTCCAAGGCGCTCCCCACCGCCAATAATTGGTACGATTGTGGTCAGCCCTTCACGGAATAAATCTCTATTTTCTACAGGGAAAGCAGTATACTGACTTTCAACATCTAGATTTGAAGATGTTTCTTGAATGTTAAATAATCCCTTTGTATATTCTTCTGGGAATTGACGATCTTCTAACATTTTCTTCATTCTGTCATTTTCAATTTGCTGGTTAATAGCGTACCCTAACAGCTTGCCGCGACGACTAACAATAAAAATATTCGCCTCAATAACTTCACTCAACGTCTCAGACATTTCCTTAAAGTTAACCGGTTTTCCTGCTGCTTTTTGTAATAGTACGTTAATTTTTCTAGTTTTTGTAAGTAAATCCATCTGTTTCTTCCTCCTAATAAACTGGAACCATTATTAAATTTTATATTTCATCAATCATTGCACGGGAATTAGGGAAAGTGCCCTCGACATGAACGATTGTTCTATTTGAAATCCAGCTCCTGTGCCCAGCGACTTCACTAAACGGTCGCTTCCGCTTTATAATATAAATTGACTTAAATCTTTATTTTTCGCAATTGCACCAAGCTTTTCATCAACATATTGTGGAGTAATCGTAATTTTCTCCATTGTGATATCCGGTGCTTCAAATGATAGGTCTTCTAGTAGTTTTTCTAGAATTGTATGAAGTCTTCTTGCACCAATGTTGTCAGTGTTTTGATTTACTTCAAATGCAACCTCCGCTATTCTACGAATAGCATCGTCAGAAAATTCAATTTGTATACCTTCTGTTTCCAATAATGCTTGATATTGCTTAATTAACGCATTATCTGGTTCAATTAAGATTCTGTAGAAATCATCTACTGTTAACTTGGTTAGTTCAACGCGAATCGGAAAACGTCCTTGCAGCTCGGGAATTAAATCAGATGGCTTTGACATATGAAAAGCCCCTGCAGCAATAAACAAAACATAGTCTGTCTTTACCGACCCATACTTCGTTACAATTGTTGAACCCTCCACAATAGGAAGAATATCTCTTTGTACACCTTCGCGTGAAACATCTGCTGATGACCCGCCAGAATTCTTACTGGCAATCTTATCGATTTCATCGATAAATATGATACCACCCTGTTCAGCGCGGTATACAGCCTCGGAAGTGACGTCGTCCATATCAATCAACTTTGCTGCTTCTTCGTTGGTTAACACTTTTCTGGCTTCACGAACAGTCAGTTTTCTCTTTTTACGCTTTTTAGGCATAAAGCTGCTAAAAGCATCCTGCATGTTCATCCCCATTTGTTCCATGCCAGAACCTTGAAGCATATCGAACATAGATGGTGTTTGTTCTTCCACTTCAACAGCTACCATTTCATCTTCTAGCTGTCCTAGAGCAAGCTTTTCTCTCACAATCTTCCGCTTTTCAGTGATAGAAAAGTCTTCTTGCTGATTTTCCTGTTCTACTTGGCCATTTCCACCGAACAACATCTCAAGTGGATTTTTATAATTCGTTGTTTTTTTAGCCGATGGGACTAATAAATCAACAAGTCTGCTATTTGCATTTTCTTCGGCACGTTCCTTAACCGCTAGCATACGATCCTCTTTAACTAGTCTTACAGAAGTTTCAACAAGATCCCTAACCATTGATTCGACATCGCGTCCGACATAGCCTACTTCAGTAAATTTAGTCGCTTCTACTTTAATAAATGGTGCTCCAACAAGCTTCGCAATTCTACGGGCAATTTCCGTTTTACCTACGCCAGTCGGTCCAATCATAAGTATATTCTTGGGGATAATTTCTTCTCTTAGTTTGTCATTTAATAAGCCTCTGCGAAACCGGTTACGTAAAGCGACAGCTACAGCTTTTTTAGCGTCCTTTTGTCCAATAATATATTGATCGAGCCTTTCGACTATCTGCCGAGGCGTTAAATCAGTTGTTTTAGCCATTGATTTGTCCCCTTTCCATTATAGCTCTTCAACGATAATGTTGTGATTTGTGTATACACAAATCTCAGCAGCTATTTCTAAAGAAGCCTTCGCAATTTCCTGTGCAGAGAGGTGCTCCCCAGCGTATTTCTTTAGGGACCTTCCCGCTGCCAGTGCATAGTTACCACCAGATCCAATTGCCAAAATACCATCGTCTGGTTCAATAACTTCTCCTGTACCGGAAACAAGAAGCATGTGTTCCTTATTCATAACAATTAACATTGCCTCTAACTTTCGAAGAACCTTATCACTTCTCCATTCCTTTGCAAGCTCTACTGCCGCTCTTTGGAGATTTCCGTTATATTCTTCTAATTTCCCTTCAAACATTTCAAAAAGGGTAAAAGCATCAGCAACCGACCCAGCAAAACCGGCCAAGACTCTTCCATTAAATATTTTTCTTACTTTTCTTGCAGTGTGTTTCATCACTACTGCATTACCAAATGTCACTTGTCCATCGCCAGACATAGAACATTGTCCATTATGTTGAACAGCAAAAATCGTGGTCGCATGAAATTGATTCAATATAAAATCCTCCTTTTGGAGTTTTACTAAAAAATATGTAACAAGAGATAACACTTTCACAGCGTAATATAGTAGATTGTATTAAAACTGTTTTCATTTATGCCCGTGGATGATGGGACATATACGTTTTTCTTAAGTGTTCATTTGTTACATGCGTATATATTTGTGTAGAGGACAAAAATGAATGCCCTAACAGTTCTTGTACTGCACGCATGTCAGCTCCATTATTCAATAGGTGTGTAGCAAACGAATGCCTCAATTTATGGGGATGAATCTTCCCGGCAAGTGCAGACTTTTCTAACATACCATTTAGAACCCCTCTTACTCCCCTTGGCGTCAATGGTCCCCCGCGATGATTAACAAAAAATGCATCTACTGGATTTTTACCTTCAATCAGTTTCTCCCGGCCATCTTTTATGTATTTCTCCATCGAGCTTTTTGCATGACTGCCAAAGGTTACATAACGTTCTTTTTGACCTTTTCCTAGTATAAAGATCGTATCAAGGTGCTGGTCTATGTCCTTTAACTTAATTTGGCAGCACTCGCTAACCCGGATACCGGTCCCATAAAGAAGTTCAAGCAGCGCCTTGTTACGCTGTCCGAGAGCTGTATCTGATTCACAGGATTGAAAAAGAACTTGGAGCTCTTCTTCGTAAAAAAATTTAGGTACCCTTTTTTCAAGTTTAGGGGTCTTTACTAACGAAAACGGATTTTCTTCTACCAATTTCTCACGGAGAAGAAACTTATAAAAACTCCTAAGTATAGAAATCTTTTTTGCAACTGTTTTTCTAGCAAGGTTTTTATCATATAACTTTGTTAGATAAAGCCTTGTATCCAAATATTCCACTTTATTGACATCATCAATTGCTTGTTCAGACATGAACAAGAAGAATTCATTTATTGCCTGTTGATAATGTACAACTGTATATTGTGAGTAATTCCTTTCCATTTGTAAATACTCGGTAAATAACTTTAATAAAACATTCACATTTTTCATTATTTTCACCTCGCAAAGGCTACTAAAGCGTACCATACTTCAATATCCCTTGCAATAAATTTTACAAATTTTTCACAAAGTTCTGAATTGTTTCTAACGCTCTATTTGCATGCTGTTCATTTCTTTCTTGCTTTCCTCTAATCTTTTCTGACAGCTCCGGAAAAAGACCAAAGTTTGCATTCATTGGCTGAAAATTCTTTGCATTAGCTGTGGTAATATAGCGTGCCATGCTGCCAATTGCTGTTTCAGCAGGCAGTTCTAGCGGCTCTTGCTCCATTGCTAGTCTTGCAGCGTTTAATCCTGCTACTAAACCGCTAGCAGCCGATTCTACGTATCCTTCAACACCTGTCATTTGGCCGGCGAAGAACAAGGTTTCCCGTTCTTTAAACTGGTAGGTAGCTTTTAGCACCTTTGGTGAGTTGATGAAGGTATTACGATGCATCACGCCGTATCGGACTATTTCTGCATTTTCGAGACCAGGAATAAGCTGGATCACTTCTTTTTGCGGACCCCACTTTAAATGTGTCTGAAAACCGACAATATTGTAAAGGGTTCCTGCGGCATCATCTTGCCTTAGCTGGACAACTGCAAAAGGTCTTTTCCCTGTTTTAGGATCCTCTAAACCTACCGGCTTAAGTGGACCAAAGAGCATTGTTTTTCTGCCGCGTTGACCCATTACTTCAATTGGCATACAACCCTCAAAAAATATTTCCTTTTCAAACTCTTTTAATGGTACAGTTTCTGCAGCAATCAACGCTTCATAAAATCGATTAAATTCCTCTTCTGTCATAGGACAATTTAAGTAAGCTGCTTCACCCTTATCATATCTTGACTTTAAGTAAACCTTGTCCATATTAATGCTGTCTTTTTCTAAGATTGGTGCAGCGGCATCATAGAAATAAAGGTATTCCTCACCTGTCAGCGATTTAAGTTTTGCGGATAAGTCAGGGCTTGTCAGCGGTCCAGTGGCAATTACCGTAATTCCCTCAGGTATATCTGTTACTTCTTCATTGATAACCGTGACATTTTCATGATTTTTTACCATTTCCGTTACTTTTGCGGCAAATTCATGTCTGTCTACTGCTAATGCACCACCTGCAGGAACGGCACAAGCATCAGCCGCAGCAATGATGACGGAATCAAGCTTTCTCATTTCTTCCTTTAAGACACCAACAGCATTTGTCAACGTATTGGCTCTTAAAGAATTACTACAAACCAATTCTGCAAACTTATCTGTATGATGGGCTGGAGTTTGTTTAACAGGTCTCATTTCATATAGCCTGACCTTGACACCTCTTTTGGCTATTTGCCACGCTGCTTCACTTCCGGCAAGACCTGCTCCAATAACATTTACTGTTACTTCATTCATGTTTATACCTCCTGAATATCTAAAGCTGTCAAAGTCTTGATTAACTAAGCTTACTTTTCCCTCTTTTTATCCCATCTTGCATTGTACTATACGAATGAACGAGAAAAAAGTTTTAAGTTCACTATAAAATTTTAATGAAATTGAAAAGAGTGAGCTGGGCTCACTCTTAGCTTTGCGGTTCTTCTTTGTAGTCGCATTCGGTGCATTGAACTTGAACACCCTTTTTTAGTTTCTTCTCGACTAAAGGTCCTTCGCATTTTGGACAGCTTCTTGGAAGCGGCTTATCCCAAGAAATAAATTCACATCCTGGAAACTTATCACAGCCAAAGAATAGTCTCTTTTTCTTACTCTTTCGCTCAATGATATTTCCCTCTTTACATTTAGGACAGGTTACCCCTATCTCCTTTACAATCGCTTTTGTGTTCCGGCAATCAGGGAAATTGCTGCAAGCCATAAATTTACCGTATCTGCCCATCTTGAAGACCATCGGACTGGTACATAATTCACAGTCTTCCCCTGCTGGTTCATCTTTGATTTCAACCGATTGCATTTCCTTTTCTGCCTTTTCCAGATGCTTTTCAAAATCACGATAGAAGCCATCAATAATATCGACCCAAGGAACATTACCATCCTCAACATTATCTAAATCCTGCTCCATTTTTGCGGTAAATTCGACATCCAAAATTTCCGGGAAAAACTCAAGGATTAGTTCAAGGACAATTTCTCCAAGCTCAGTCGGGATAAATCGTTTATTATCAAGGGCAACATAGCCTCTCTTCTGAATGGTATCCAATGTGGGTGCATAGGTAGAAGGTCTGCCTATTCCCAATTCTTCGAGGGTTTTTACCAGTCTTGCCTCTGTATATCTTGGAGGTGGCTGAGTAAAGTGTTGCTTTGGTTCAATATCCTTTTTAAAGACTTCGTCACCTTCTTTAAGGTCCGGAAGCATTTTATCGCGTTCTTCAACTTGGTCATCGGTTCCTTCAACGTATATCTTCATAAAACCAGGAAATTTTATTTTAGATCCAGTTGCTCGAAAAATAACATTGCCATTTTGTAGATCTACGCTCATCGTATCCATCACAGCCTGAGCCATTTGACTTGCCAGGAATCTTTCCCAAATCAACTTATACAACCGAAACTGGTCTCGTGAAAGGAATTGTTTTACACTACTGGGATCCCTAAAGGTACTTGTAGGTCGGATGGCTTCATGAGCATCCTGAGCCTTTGATAGCTTTTTATCTTTTCTTTGTTCTTCTTTTAGATAGGCATCGCCAAATACTGTACGAATATAATCGGCTGCTTCTGCCTGAGCTATGTCTGAAATTCGTGTAGAATCTGTTCTCATGTAGGTAATAAGACCAACAGTCCCTGAGGAACCTAATTCAATACCTTCGTAAAGTTGCTGAGCGAGCATCATAGTCTTTTTTGCACGGAAGTTTAGCTTTCTCGCCGCCTCCTGTTGAAGGGAAGAAGTAATAAATGATGGAGAAGGGTTCCTTTTCCGCTCTTTTTTCGTTACCGAAATTACCTTGAACTTATCTCCCTTCATCTGCTTTAAAATAGCATCCACATCTTGTTGTGTTGTTAGTTCGATTTTTTCTTGATCAGCCAATGAGTGAAAGGATGAGCTAAAATGATCTTTCCCTTTAACTAACTCTGCCCCAATTGTCCAATATTCTTCAGGAATAAAAGCTTTAATTTCTTTCTCACGATCGATTATTAATCGGACTGCTACGGATTGGACCCGTCCCGCACTAAGACCCTTTTTGACTTTTTTCCATAAAAGCGGGCTGATGTTATAGCCTACTAGTCTGTCTAAGATACGTCGTGCCTGCTGTGCATCGACAAGATCCATATTAATTGGACGAGGGTATTTAAAGGATTCTTTTATTGCTTCCTTGGTAATTTCATTAAAAACAACTCGGCAATCAGATGTAATATCTACATCTAAACTATGGGCAAGATGCCAAGCAATAGCTTCCCCTTCACGATCCGGGTCAGCTGCGAGAAAAATTTTCTTCGCTTTTTTTGCTGCTGTTTTTAATTCTTTTAACACAGGCCCTTTACCACGAATAGTAATGTACTTAGGCTCAAACCTATTTTCAACGTTTACACCCATTTGGCTTCTTGGCAAGTCTCTAATATGCCCCATCGACGCTTTTACTTTATATTTACTGCCTAAATAACGTTCAATCGTCTTTGCTTTTGCAGGCGACTCTACGATAACAAGAAATTCTGACATGCAATAATCCTCCTTAAGAGGGTATAAGTAGTGTGCAGCGCCTAAGAAGCTGGCAAAAGCCATTTCTATGCTGCTTACATCATTTGTAAGTTTTCCTTATTTCCAAATACTCAAACTCGGATGAGAGAAAATACTTTACACAAATTGCCTTATCCCAAAAATATACTCCATTCTACAAATAGCAAATGCTAACAGTTTTTTAGCAAAATTAATACTCTATATTGTTAAACAACTCACCTATAATTGTCAACGAAACAAAATGTTTCTAGAAACCGTTTACAACTATTTAATGATAATAAACCTAATATTTATACCTAAATTAGGATTATTTTTTTCAAATATCTGTTGGAAAATGTATAACATATTTTAAAAAATTTCAACCTTTTTAAKCTAAATTATCCAATAATTATAAAAAACCTGCAAAAAAACCGAGATTTTCACATATTTCACTTTCACTCATACCTTATTTATAATCTATATTCCTCAAGAATATCCTCGGCTTTTGTAACGAGTTTAGCCCCCTGCTGAATTAGGTCATTGGTTCCAAGTGAAAAGGGATTAAAGATACTTCCTGGCAAAGCAAATACATCTCGCCCCTCATTTATAGCATAATTTGCGGTAATTAATGATCCACTTTTTCTTTTTGCTTCTATTACAAAAGTGCCGATTGCTAACCCACTGATGATTCTGTTTCTGGCAGGGAAATGCCATTTTAGAGGTTTTGTATCAGGAGGGTATTCAGAAATAATTAGCTGGCTATTCATTAATTCTTTTGCGAGTGGCACGTTTTCCTTTGGATAGATATGATAGAATCCGCCAGCTATCACTGCAATCGTTTTACCATCGTTTTTAATTGCATATTCATGCGCATAACTATCGATTCCTTTAGCTAGGCCACTTACGATAAGCATATCTTTTTCGATCAATCCCGGAAATATTAATCTCATTGCATTTCTTCCATACTGTGTTGACTGCCTAGAACCTACCACAGCAAGTTTCTTATCAATTTTTAGTAATGACAGGTCACCTTTGACAAATAGCGCCCATGGCGGCTGGTATATCTCTTTTAACAAGCTCGGATATTCTTTATCAAAAATAGTAATGACTCTAATACCATTGGCTTCATACTGTTGGATTTGTTGAGAGATTAATTCAGATGGTTGTGTTGTTATAGGAGGTGTTGCTTCTGTGCTGCTGGTGCGGTCGGTGAAGAGTGAAAGTTGATTAGAGGGACTTGAATTTACACGAGGTACAGATTGGAGTAATGGGTCTTTCTTCAGCAATTTAAAAATGGAATTCCAAGAAATTTCTGGGTAATGCAGTAAAGAAATGAGCTTTTCTTTTAAATCATCCATATAATAACCTCCAGGATAAAGATAGAAAGAGAAATAGCCCCTCACCTTTTTGAGGGACTACCTTCTGTTACTTTTAGTGTGTTTTGCATTTATCGTATAAACCTTGCTCTTTTAAAACTTCAATTAATGTTTCACCCATAACGGATGGTGTATCAGCCACCTTGATTCCGCATTCATTCATTACACGAATCTTTTCATCGGCAGTACCTTTACCACCAGAAATGATAGCACCCGCATGACCCATACGCTTACCAGGGGGAGCTGTACGTCCGCCAATAAAGCCCACAACTGGCTTTGTCATATTAGCCTTAACCCACTCAGCTGCCTCTTCCTCTGCCGTTCCACCGATTTCACCAATCATAATAACCGCATATGTTTCTGGGTCTTCATTAAAGGCCTTTAGAACATCAATGAAGTTAGTTCCATTAACTGGGTCTCCACCGATCCCAACAGCAGTTGTTTGACCGATTCCGGCTTGAGTCAATTGATGTACAGCTTCATAAGTTAATGTTCCAGAACGCGAAACAACGCCAACATGTCCTTTTGTATGAATGTATCCAGGCATGATGCCGATTTTACATTCATCTGGAGTAATAACACCAGGGCAATTTGGACCAACAAGGCGGGTCTTTTTGCCTTCCATATAACGTTTAACTTTCACCATATCCAAAACTGGGATATGTTCAGTAATACAGATCGCTAAATCTAATTCTGCATCAACAGCTTCAACAATTGCATCCGCTGCAAAAGCTGCAGGGACATAGATAACTGAAGCGGTAGCGCCTGTAGCTTCAACAGCTTCTTTCACTGTGTTAAAAACAGGTACTCCTTCTACTTCCATACCACCTTTACCTGGTGTGGTCCCAGCAACAATTTGAGTACCATACTCAAGCATTTGTTTTGTATGAAAAAGGGCAGTTGAACCTGTAATCCCTTGAACTATAACCTTCGTATCTTTATTAATAAAAACGCTCACGATAATTCCCCTTTCTGAAAATCCTATTTCACTAATGAAACGATTTTTTGTGCTCCGTCAGCCATTGATTCTGCAGGAGTGATGGCTAAACCAGATTCAGCAAGAATTTTCTTACCCAATTCCACGTTAGTTCCTTCTAAACGAACAACAAGAGGCACGCTTAACTGAACTTGCTTAGCTGCTTCCACTACACCCTCAGCAATGACATCGCATTTCATGATTCCGCCAAAGATATTAACAAAAATACCTTTAACGTTTGGATCAGAAAGGATAATTTTAAATGCTTCAGTAACCTTCTCAGCTGTTGCACCGCCCCCAACATCAAGGAAGTTAGCTGGGTCACCGCCATAATGCTTAACAATGTCCATAGTTGCCATTGCAAGTCCGGCACCATTAACCATACAGCCGATGTTACCATCCAAAGAAATATAGCTTAAATCATATTTAGATGCTTCAATTTCTTTCGGATCTTCCTCTTCAAGATCACGGTATGCTAGAACGTCTTTTTGACGATAAAGTGCATTAGAATCAAAATTTAATTTTGCATCTAGCGCCATTACTTTTCCGTCACCTGTAACAACTAGCGGGTTAATCTCAGCAATAGAGCAATCCTTTTCAATATATGCCTTATATAAGCCGAGCATAAACTTTACAGCTTGATTTACCAACTCTTTTGGAATGTTAATATTGAATGCAACTCTACGAGCTTGATATGGCATTAACCCTAACACCGGATCAATTTCTTCTTTAAAGATTTTTTCCGGAGTTTTTTCAGCTACTTCTTCAATTTCTGTTCCGCCTTCTTCTGAAGCCATTAAAACGACACGAGAGGTAGCACGATCTAAAACTAACCCAACGTAGTATTCTTTCTTAATATCGCATCCTTCTTCGACAAGAAGACGCTTAACTTCTTTACCTTCAGGACCAGTTTGATGTGTAACTAATGTTTTTCCTAAGATTTCATTTGCATATGTACGCACTTCATCAAGGTTTTTAGCAACCTTTACTCCGCCTGCTTTACCCCTGCCACCGGCATGAATTTGCGCTTTAACTACACATACCTGTGTGCCTAGTTCTTTTGCAGCTTCAACAGCTTCTTCAACCGTAAATGCCACTTTTCCATTAGGAACCGTTACCCCGTAACTCTTGAGGATCTCTTTTCCTTGATACTCATGGATATTCATTTCCCATCCTCCTATCAAACTCAAAAATTGACTCCGTTTTCATTTTATATAATGACTATTCTCTTGTCCACCTTTATGTACAATAAAATTATATTCTTCACAGTATTTCGAATAGTATTTCACTGTTATTAAAGCGCTTTCAATTGTTAACTAGAAAAAAATAGAATAATAATGCTTTGCAAGAATAATAAAAAACAGGATTTTCCCGCTTTTTATTATTCCCTAATGAGGTCCTTTATTGGCGCGAAGGTTTTACGATGGTAGGGTGTGATTCCATGTGATTTAAGTGCTTCGATATGTTCCTTAGTCCCATACCCCATATTATTTTGAAACCCATACTGCGGATAAATTGTCGAAACCTCTGCCATTAGCGTATCTCTTGCAACTTTGGCCACAATGCTGGCAGCAGCAATGGAAACACTTTTTGCATCACCTTTTATAATCGCTTCAAACCCCATTGGTGTATCAAGTTTCATGGCGTCAATTAATAAAAAATCCGGTGTCGGATTTAAAGAGGATATCGCTATACTCATTGCTTTTTTTGTCGCTTCATAAATATTAATCTGATCAATCTCTTCAGCTTCGATCATACCAATGCTGTATGCAATCGCCTTTTCTCTGATGATTTCATCATATTCAAGGCGTTTTTTCTCCGTCAGTTTCTTTGAATCATCAATTCCCGCCAAGTAAAAATCTTTTGGGAGTATGACTGCCGCTGCCACTACTGGTCCAGCGAGCGGGCCTCTGCCAACTTCGTCGACACCAGCGATATATTCATAGCCTTGTGCACGATATTTGTTTTCAAAAAAATTCATCTCAGCAAATTTTTCTTGTAAACGGTTTTGTTCCTCTACTCGCTTGCGCCATTTATGTATTAACTGCTGAACACCTTTACGTTCATCTTGGAGAATTCTTTGGAAAAATGGATCATTTTCAACAGTCACGCTGGTAAGTTGTTTATCTATTTCTGCGATTGTATCTATTTTCATATTTTTTCACCCGTAGTTATGATACCCTTTACTCGTTTTGCTGGCAATGGAAAAAGCACACAATTTGTGTGTTTCACAAGACTAAATTATTTAGGATAAAACTAAGTCTTTTAGTAGCATTCATTTTTTAATATAATATGAATGCGGTTACATGGTTTTAATTCAGAATAACATTAGTTCAATAGGCTCTGCGCCGAAATTATTGTAACACAGATACAAATACTTTCTAGTATAATTTTTAATGTTAAAAAAAGTTTTAGTAGAATATTATTTTCCTCAAAAAAAGCCCCCGGAACGAGAGCATTCTGTAATATTTAGTTAGGTCTATTCATTTTCCATTAAGAAATCGCTTGGGCGTTCAAACGTTACGGGACCAAATTTTTCTGACCTTATTTCCCTTATAACAAGTTCCGATACTTTATCATAGTCTACTTCTCCACCGGCCCTTAAACAGCCTCTTAAGATACCGATATGGTCAAACATCTCTACAATTTCATCTGGTACAGAATCAAGTTTATAACGGTCCTTCAGTCTATCTGGGTATCTCATTTCTAAGAATCTTATTGTATAAACCACTAAGTCCTGAAGATTTAGCAGCGTATCCTTGATAGCACCTGTAACCGCCAGTTTCTTCCCGACCTCTTGGTCTTCGAACTTTGGCCACAAAATACCGGGTGTATCTAATAATTCTAACTCTTTTCCTACTTTAATCCACTGTTGGGCTTTTGTGACACCCGGGGTATTACCGGTTTTTGCAATATTTTTTTTTGCAAGCCTGTTGATTAATGTTGATTTGCCAGCATTCGGGATCCCAACAATCATTGCTCGGATTGCTCTTGGATTTTTTACCCCTTTTGCTCTTAATCGATCAAATTTTTCTTTTAAGATTTCATGGGATGCTTGAACAATTTCCTTCATCCCTTCTCCAGCCTGAGAGTTAATCGCTATGGCTTTAATTCCTTTTGATGCAAAGTACTTTACCCATTCCCTTGTAATTTGTTTGTCTGCCATATCAGACTTATTTAACAATACAAGTCTTGGTTTGTGCTGGATAATTTCATCAATCATTGGATTACGAGAAGAATATGGGATTCTCGCATCCACCAATTCAAATATAATATCAACTAGCTTAAGCTTTTCTGTGACCTCTCTGCGAGCCTTAGCCATATGGCCAGGAAACCATTGGATCGTCATAGCAGTCACCTCCTGTTATTTCTTCACAATGTGTGCATCATTTAAAGGCCAGTAGACTATGCTAGTCTTCCCGATTATTTTATCCATAGAAATTGTCCCAATATGCCGGCTGTCTTTGCTGAAACGGCGATTATCTCCCATAACAAATAATTCGCCTTCAGGAACCGTTAGACTGCCAACAGGAGTTTCCTCTAATGAAAATGAATCGGTTAAAGGACCTTCTGCTTGTTTTTTATAGTCCGCTAAATAAGGTTCTTCATACGCCTCTCCGTTTACATATAATGTATCATCTCTGTATTCAATATGATCGCCCGGTAAGCCAATTACCCGTTTTATATAATCTTTTTCCTCTGGAGCATGGAAGACAATAATATCGAATCGCTCTGGCTCGCCAATTTCATAGCTAAGCTTGTTCACAATCATCCGGTCTTGATGTTTTAAGGTTGGCATCATCGATAATCCGTCAACGATAATCGGGGCAAAGAGGAAATATCGTATAACGGCAGCTAAAGCAATTGCAATTAGGAGAGCCTTAACCCATTCCCAGAGTTCATTTTTCTTTTTTGTCATATTTAGTTCCCCACCAATCACATTCAAAAAATTATTCTTAGTATCCATTTTACATAATAACAGTAATTTTATCACGATGGGACGAAACATATAATAAACTTGTTTTTTATTATTACATAGGATTAATAAAGTATGTACGAAAAAAGAGCTTGCAGAGCAAGCTCTCTTCTTTTATTATCGAATTTCTTTAATACGTGCTTTTTTACCACGTAGCTTACGTAAGTAGTAAAGCTTAGCACGGCGAACTTTACCGCGACGAATCACTTCAAGCTTCGCAATTTTTGGTGTGTGTACAGGGAATGTACGCTCAACGCCTACACCGTAAGAAACTTTACGAACTGTGAAAGTTTCGCTAATTCCACCACCACGACGCTTAATCACTACACCTTCGAATAACTGAATACGCTCACGAGTACCCTCGATAACCTTTACGTGTACACGTACAGTATCACCAGGACGGAAAGCAGGAAGATCAGAACGAAGTTGTTCTTTTGTGATATCTTCAATCAATTTTTGCATCGTTTTCAACTCCTTCCAACAGACGCTCATGCATATCTACTATCTTTTCCCATTGCAGCGGAACATCTTTATAAGACCGACTGAAATAGTTTCAGCTCAAGTCACAAGAAGTATCATATCATAAATGTTGCACCCATGCAATATCTAGTTGTGCTCTTTTTTTACTTCCTCCAGCCATTTTTCCTGTTCACTTGTCAAATCGATCTTCTCAAGGAGATCAGGTCGCCTAACCAACGTTCTTCTGAGTGCCTCTTTATTTCGCCACTCCTCAATGAATTTATGGTTTCCAGAAAGAAGGACTTCAGGAACTTTTAAATCGCGAAAATCAGCCGGTCTTGTGTAATGGGGATGCTCTAATAATCCGGTGCTGAAGGAGTCTTTCATGTGTGATTCTTCATTTCCTAACACTTCTGGCAGCAGCCTTACAACGCTGTCAATAACGACCATTGCACCTAGTTCTCCTCCGGTGAGGACATAATCTCCTATTGAGATTTCATCGGTTACAACATGTTCGCGTATCCTCTCATCATATCCTTCATAGTGTCCGCAGATAAAGATTAGATGCTCCTCTTTCGCTAATGCTTCCGCTGTTTTCTGGTCATACCTTTTTCCTTGTGGACAAAGGAGAATCACTCTTGAGTTTTTTGATTCAGCTTTCGCTTTTAAGGCTGCTACAGCATCAAAAATCGGTTGGGGCTTTAACACCATACCTGCACCGCCGCCATATGGATAATCATCAACTGTCTGATGCTTATTATCGGCATAGTCACGGAAATTGACAACATTATAGGAAACCGCTGATTTCTCTGCAGCTTTTTGTAAGATTGATTGGCCCAGTACGCCGGTAAACATCTCAGGAAATAATGTGAGAACATCTATTTTCATCATGAAAGTAACCCTTCCATTGGTTCGATTAGGACAACTTTTTCCTTCACATCTACTTTTTTCACCACATCTTTAATATAAGGAATATATACTTCCTTTCCGTCCTCACCTTTTACCACCCAAACATCATTAGCACCTGGTGAGAGGATTTCCGTTACCTTACCAATCTCTTCACCAGATGTGGTTACAACCAGACATCCAATAATCTCATGATAATAAAATTCATCTTCTTCGAGTTCACTCTGCTGTGATTCAGTAATTTTTAAAATACCGTCTCTAAATTTTTCAACTTCATTTATGTTTTCGTATCCTTCAAATGTTAATAAATTAAAGTTTTTATGTGGACGGTGGCTTTTAACCGTTAACTCAATCGGCGTGGTGGATTTTGGTAAAAACAGGTGCAAGACATTCCCTTCCTTGTAACGCTCTTCCGGGAAGTCCGTTTTCGAAATCACCCTTACCTCACCTCTTATACCGTGGGTATTGACGATCTTCCCAACATTAAACCATTTAACCATTTAACTGTCACCTCTATCTAATTTCCTCTATAATTCCATCTTTGATTACAATTGTAGGTTGTGCTATTTTCTCATCCCACTCATCGCCAACCTTCACTTCAACAAGGGCCTTCATTTCTTTTTCCTTCAATTCACTACCTATTGATAGCATATGTAGTTGTTCGATTTGAAAGTCATAAAGCTTTTCTTTATCATGACGTATTTGTAATTCTTTTTCAAAATGTTTCTTTAGAGCGCTGGTTTGATATTTTTTGGCCTTCTCCAGTTTCTTTAATTCAAATAGAAGCTGTTCGTATTCCTTTTGCATCTGGAGCTTTCCAGCAAAGTATTTTTCAAGCAGAGCCTGCTTGCTTTTCTCTGTTAAGATTTGCTTCACGATAACAGTTTGAATTAGCTGCATTTCATTGCCCTCCTCCAAGCTTCTGTTATTATTGTCCAGCTTCAGCGCTAGGGGCTCGGATATGCTCCTGATCAAGGCGCTTTCCGCTTTTCTTTTTGATAGCAAAAAAGGGAGGAAATTCATTCCTCCCTTTCATCTAGATGCAAAAAGCTATTCACCAATTTCTAGAAAAATTTTCTTTTGTTGTGATGTTCCTGCTGCATATACAACAGTCCTTATGGCTTTTGCAACTCGCCCCTGTTTACCGATTACCTTTCCCATATCTGTCTTATTAACAGTGAGTAGATAGGTAATTCGTTGTTCTTCTTCCTTGACATCCACTTGGACATCTTCTGGAAAATCAACAAGAGGCTTAACAATCGTTTCGATCAATTGTTTCATAGCAATTACTTGCTGAACTTAGCATTATGGAATTTTTCCATGATACCTTCGTTTGAGAAAAGGTTACGCACTGTGTCAGATGGCTTAGCACCGTCTTGTAACCACTTAAGAGCTAACTCTTCATTGATTTGGATTGCAGCTGGTTGAGCAACCGGATTGTAAGTTCCAATAACTTCAATGTAACGTCCGTCACGAGGAGAACGAGAATCTGCTGCTACGATACGATAAAAAGGAGTTTTCTTTGCTCCCATACGCTTTAAACGAATTTTTACTGCCATTTTAAATAAGCACCTCCGAATAGTTTCACACAAGATAGTATAATATCAATTATTAAATCATTTGTAAAGTGTTTTTTCTTTACAGTTATTATTACCAATTTAATACATTTTAAAACAGAATTGTCTAGCTCCAGCGCCTAGGGGCTCGTGGTCATAAGCCCCTTGGCACTATGGAATACTTCTTAAAATAATCCTCGCAGGAACAAGCTGTGCTTGTTCCGAAGGAGCTTCCGCTTTTCGTTTTAAAATGGTTTAAATGGGAATTTAAATCCGCCTTTTTTCTTGCCTTTTTGCTGCATCCCTGTCATTTGCTTCATCATTTTCTTCATGTCCTCGAATTGCTTCAATAAACGATTTACCTCAGGAACCGTTCGACCGCTTCCCTTTGCAATACGTTTTTTACGATTAGAGTTTAAAATTTCAGGATGAGTCTTTTCTGCCATCGTCATAGAACGAATAATGGCTTCGACATGGGCAATTTGTTTCTCATCAATCTGCATATTATTGAGGCCTTTAATTTTATTAGCGCCAGGCATCATTTTCAGTAATTCATCAAGTGGTCCGAGATTCCGTACTTGACCAAGCTGCTCTAAAAAGTCGTCCAGTGTAAAGGACGCAGTCCGCATTTTTTGCTCTAATTCTTTTGCTTTTTGTTCATCTACATTGGCCTGAGCCTTCTCTATAAGCGTAAGGACATCACCCATACCAAGAATTCTTGATGCCATCCGTTCTGGATGAAACGGCTCGAGTGCATCAAGCTTTTCCCCTAGACCGACAAATTTAATTGGTGTTTGCGTCACAGCACGAATGGATAATGCTGCACCGCCTCGGGTATCACCATCAAGCTTTGTTAATACTACACCTGTTAGCCCTAGCTGTTCATTAAAGCTCTGTGCCACATTAACAGCATCTTGCCCTGTCATTGCATCGACTACAAGAAAGATTTCATCTGGCTTTGTCAGTTCTTTTATGTCCTTTAACTCATCCATGAGCGCTTCATCTACATGTAAACGGCCAGCAGTATCGATTAGGACATAGTCATTATGTTCTTCTTTAGCATTTGCAATAGCTTGTTTGGCAATTTCGACTGGGCTGACCTGATCACCAAGAGAGAAAACAGGCATGTCCAACTGTTTCCCTAACGTTTGTAACTGCTTTATAGCAGCCGGACGATAGATATCAGCGGCAACAAGCATTGGCTTTCTGTTATACTTTTTACGTAGAAGGTTAGCTAGTTTACCAGTTGTAGTGGTTTTACCTGCACCTTGTAATCCAACCATCATAATCACGGTTGGGGGTCGGTTTGAAGCAGCAATCTTGCTCTGCTCTCCCCCCATTAAAATTGTTAATTCCTCATTAACAATTTTAATGATTTGTTGTCCTGGGGTTAAGCTCTTTAATACCTCTTGTCCTATTGCTCGCTCACTGACTTTCTTCACAAAGTCCTTTACAACCTTGAAGTTTACGTCTGCCTCGAGTAGTGCCAGACGTACTTCACGCATCATTTCTTTTACATCCGCTTCAGACACTTTCCCTTTTCCGCGGATCTTTTGGATTGTATTTTGCAGTCGGTCGGCTAATCCTTCAAATGCCATTCATGCCGCCTCCTAATCTAAATTCTCAAGCTCGGCAACGGCTTCAATCATTGCCTGCTTTGAAGGGTGTTCTTCTTTCAGTAATTCTTTCACATAGCCTAAAAGCTTAATGCGATCTTGAAATTTCTGAAATAAGAGTAGCTTTTCCTCATACTCCTCAAGCATTGCTTCAGTCCGCTTTATGTTGTCATAAACAGCCTGCCGGCTGACATTATACTCTTCTGCAATTTCCCCGAGTGAGTAATCATCTAAGTAATAGAGAGACATATAGCTTTGCTGCTTTGGTGTTAACAACGAATGATAAAAATCATATAGATAATTCATTCGTGTTGTTTTTTCAAGCATGGCTATCCCTCCTTGTTAAGTGAAAAGCCTTTACAAAAGTAGTTTACACAGTTAGACAAAGTCTGTCAAGAAAATATCTTTACATCATCAGACAGATGTATCGACCTGATCAGCAAATAATCCGTATACATATTGTTCAGCATTAAATTCCTGAAGATCGTCCATCTTTTCTCCAAGTCCGACAAATTTAACTGGTATTTTCAGTTCATTCCGGATCGCCAGGACAATACCGCCTTTTGCAGTCCCGTCCAGCTTTGATAGGACAATACCACTGACATTGGTAGCTTCTTTAAAGGTTTTTGCCTGGATAAGAGCATTTTGACCTGTAGTAGCATCGAGTACGAGCAACACTTCATGCGGGGCACCAGGAACTTCACGCTCGATGACACGCTTTACCTTTTCAAGCTCTTTCATTAAGTTAACCTTATTCTGCAAGCGTCCAGCGGTGTCGCATATCAAAATATCAACATTTCTGGATTTAGCAGCTTTAATTGCATCGTACATTACTGCCGCTGGGTCTGAACCTTCTGCTTGCTTGATTACGTCTACTCCGGCCCTTTCACCCCATACCTCAAGCTGTTCAATCGCACCCGCACGAAATGTGTCCCCTGCAGCCAACAAAACAGATTTGCCTTCAGTCTTGAACTTGTGGCCAAGCTTTCCGATGGTAGTGGTTTTACCAACACCGTTTACACCAACAAATAGTATGACCGTTAATCCATTTACTTGGATATTCAATTTAGATGACTGCTCTCCGCCGCTGTTATAGATGTCAACCAACTTTTCAGAGATTACACTATGCACTTCTTTAGGATCTTGGATATTCCGTCTTTTCACTTCCATTTTGAGCTCTTCTATTAGTTTCATAACAGTATCGAATCCGACATCAGCTTGAATTAAGATTTCCTCGAGCTCTTCAAAGAAGTCTTCATCAACTTTACGATATCTTGCTACTAGGTCATTCACTTTACCAGAGAAATTATCTCTAGTTTTCGTAAGTCCTTCTTTGAACTTTTCCGATACCGTCTCCGTTTGCTTAGTGATTTTCTCTTTTAATTTTTTAAAAAAGCTCATTGGTTCACTTCCTTATCCATTTCCTTTTTAGGATTTGACTAATTCCTTTGTTTCTTCGAGTCGAACTGATACTAGTTTTGATACTCCGGATTCCTGCATTGTGACGCCATATAATACATCTGCTTCTTCCATTGTACCTTTTCTATGGGTAATGACAATGAATTGTGTGTCGGCACTAAATCTTTTTAAGTATTGACTAAAGCGGAATACGTTTGCTTCATCAAGCGCCGCTTCTACTTCATCAAGGATACAGAAAGGAACTGGACGGATTTTTAAAATAGAAAACAGCAGTGCAATGGCGGTCAATGCCCGCTCTCCACCGGATAACAATCCTAAATTTTGAAGTTTTTTACCTGGAGGCTGGGCAACTATTTCCACCCCAGTGTTTAGTAAGTCTTCTGGCTGTGTAAGCCTTAAATCCGCTCTTCCACCGCCAAATAAAGCTTGAAATACGGGCTCAAAATGTTCACGGATTCCATAAAAAGTGTGCTCAAAACGTTTTTTCATTTCTGAATCCATTTCTTCAATTACTTGGAAGAGTGTATTCTTCGCTTCTTGCAAATCTGTCTTTTGCTCATTTAAAAATTCATAACGTTCAGAAACCCGTTCATACTCTTCAATTGCCCCAATATTAACATTGCCAAGTTCATCCATTGCTAATTTAATTAACTTCATTCTCTTTCGTGCATCGTCAACTGGGATGGTTAATGGATATTGTTCCTTTGCACCCTCGAAAGATAGTAAATATTCTTCTCGCAAATGGGCGAGTCGGTTTTCCAGGTCAACATCTAAACGATTGATTTTGACTTCTTCGTCCTTAAGAACTTCCGTCATTCCCCTGTGCAGACGCTTTAACTCTTTTGCTTCTAGTTCTAAATCTTCAAGGAATGTGTGTAAGGATAATCGTTCATGTCTTCTAGAAGAAATAAGTCTAACGGTTTCTTCTTTATCCTTCTGTTTCATTTTAGCAGCAAGATCTAATTGCTCTTCACCTGAAGAACTATTGGTCATTTCTGAAGATAACAATTGAAGATCTTCACTGAATATGGAATGTTTTTGTTCACTCTCCTGAAGGTCCTGTTCCAATAAAGCATAGCGTTCCTTAGCATGAAGGAACTGTTCATTTTTTGCCGCAAATTCTACCTTTAATTCATTCATATCCTTTGAAAGCGTTTCTTTCGATGACATATCCTGCGTCTTTTGTTTTGTCAGTTTATCGATTTGATTTTCAAGTGAGGCTACCTTGTCCTTAAAGAACGAAACAGCTGCATGAAGTTCAGATTTTCGTTTAGTTAAAGATTGTTGTTCATCCGTAAACTGTCCCTTTTCTAAATCATATACGGCTAAGCGCTCATCAATATTTTTCTCTTCATACTCCGCTTGTCGTAGGTCTCCATTTAATGCCTGCTCTTCAGCTCGAAATGCTTCGCCCTTTTTGCGCATCTCCTCTAACTGGAGTTCAATATTTTGGATATCACTTTTTAAAGCCTTTACTAGTCGTTCTAGTTCAGCTGCTTTCTGGTCCATTACCGTGAGCTTCACTTTTAAATCTTCAAGCTCACCTTTCCGGGTCAATAAGGATGTTGATTTTTGTTTTAGTGCTCCTCCTGACATCGAACCACCGGGGTTTACAACGTCACCATCCAGAGTGACAAGACGGCAACGGTATTGTAGAAGCTTAGCTAATTCATTAGCACCCTTTAAATCCTTTGTAATTACGACATTCCCTAAAAGGTTATTCATGACTGAATCATACTTAGGATCAAAGGATACTAAGCTTACAGCTGTCCCTACCAAAGAAGGGTGGGCTTGTATCGAGGCAAGCTGAACACTCGTCAATGTTCTTCCTTTGATGACACTGAGTGGCAAAAATGTGGCTCGTCCAAATGAATTCTGCTTTAAGAACTGAATTGCTGACCGAGCATTTTGTTCGTTATCCACAACAACATGCTGCAATGCGCCTCCAAAGGCTGTTTCTAGAGCTGTTTCGTACTCCTTTGGCACTGTGACGAGCTCAGCTACTGCACCTTCAATCCCATTAAGTTTCTTTCCTCTAGCCTTTAGAACTTCCTTTACGCCTTGAAAAAAACCAGAGTAATCTTCTTCCATTTCCTCAAGCATTTCTTTTCTAGATCTTGCCTGTTGTACTATTTGGTAGGCTTGGTATAGTGTTTTTTCTTGTTTTTGATAGTTATTTCTGACTGCTTCAAGTTGACGCTGTTTCTCACGAAATGAAGATACTTGAGTTTCTATGTTCTGATGTATTTCTGTTAGGGCTGCTTGGATACTAGTTTTTTTAATTTCGGCAGTCTGCCGTTCATAAAGAAATTTTTCATTTTCAGCATCAAGCCGAGTACTCTTCCTCTCTTGCTGTTCAAGCTGCTGCTCAATATACTTTAATTCATTTTTTGCGCCAGCCTGATCATTGAGAAGATCAATGTACTCACTTTTTAAACGATCGATCTTTTCATCGATATTTTCTGTGAACATCGCAAGCTTTTCTTGCTTATCTTTTAGCTTAAATTGTAACGAGCTAACCTGTTTTGTAAGACTTTCTACAAGTTCTGCTTGTATGTCTTTACTTTTTTTCAAATGACTGATTTTCTCAGTAAACTCAGCAATATTTCTCTCAAGCTGATCTTTATTTTGTGATGCATTCTTCTTTCGCTCTTTTAAAACTTCTTTTCTACCTTCAAGCTTTTCGAGCTCTTCACTAGCGTAAAGAAGGACATTTTGCAAATCGGCAATCGATTCATCTAAAGCACCTATCTGATCTCTTGCCTCCTCGATTTTTGCTTCTTTTCCCTGAAGCTGGGCCGATAGCTTTATTTCCTCACGCTTATGTTCTTCGAGCTGACCGGATAAGTTTTCCCACTTTTTATGGAGATCTTCTATATCATAGACCGTTAAGGCGACTTCAATTTTCTCAAGTTCTTCCTTCTTCTCTAAAAAGTCTTTTGCCATTGACGCTTGTATTTTCAAGGGCTCAACTTGACTCTCAAGCTCATGTAAAATATCGTTTACACGATTCAGGTTTTCCTGTGTCTCTGTGAGTTTGACTTCCGCTTTTTTCTTACGGTTCTTATACTTGAGCACGCCGGCAGCTTCTTCAAAAATGGTTCTACGGTCCTCAGCCTTACTATTTAGAATTTCTTCTACTTTTCCTTGGCTAATGATCGAAAATGCTTCTCTTCCAAGTCCGGAATCTATAAATAGATCAATAATATCTTTTAGCCGGCAAGACTGTTTATTTATTAAAAATTCACTTTCACCAGAGCGTGAAACCCTTCTTGTTACACTCACTTCGTTATAGTCAATTGAAAGTTTTTGATCATGATTATCGAGAGTAAGAGTGACTTCAGCATAGTTTAGCGGTTTCCTCGAGTCACTTCCGGCAAAAATGATATCTTCCATCTTCGAGCCTCGGAGCGACTTAGCCGATTGCTCACCCAATACCCAACGAATGGCATCGATAATATTACTCTTTCCACTTCCATTTGGTCCAACTACAGCAGTTACACCAGGGACAAAATCAACTCCTATACGTTCAGCGAATGATTTAAATCCTATGATGTCCAACCGTTTTAAATACATTTACATTTTCCTCCCTAGCTGGCCGGAATCTCTCTGACTTTAGCAATAGATTGTCATTACATGGTAGTTTTTGCTTTTAGAACTTCCAACGCCATTTGGGCAGCATGCTGTTCGGCTTCTTTTTTTGACTTTCCCGTACCTGTTCCTAATTCTTCGCCGTTTAATAATACTCTTGAGACAAATTCCTTATTATGGGCAGGACCTTTTTCGTGAAGTACACGGTACTCAATCACACCTGTCCCATCTCTTTGAATCAGTTCCTGTAATTGGCTTTTAAAATCCATCACATGAGAAAAAGCACCTTCATTAATTTTAGGAAAAACAATCTGAGAAAGATACTGAATAACGGTTTCTATTCCCTTATCCAAAAACAGTGCTCCAATAAAGGCTTCAAATACATCCGCAAGCAGTGCAGGACGTTCTCTCCCTCCTGTCAATTCTTCACCTTTCCCCAGCAAAATCAGCTGTCCAAAGCCTAACTCATTGGCAAAAGATACAAGTGAAGGCTCACACACAATTGCTGCCCTAAGTTTCGTTAATTCCCCTTCACTCATCATTGGATATTTTTTGAATAGAAATTGTGAAACTGTTAGTTCCAGTACAGCGTCTCCTAAAAATTCCAGCCTTTCATTATCTTCATAAGGCTTTCTGCGATGCTCATTCACATAGGATGAATGAGTAAAAGCTTGTTTTAGTAGCTTTTCATTTTCAAAATGTATATCAATTCGATCTTGGAACTCCTTGAATTGATTATCTTTTGCGCGATTAATCATATCTTTATCCTTTTGCTTTTTGCGCATTAATGTCTCCACCTTGCATGTATTTTACATCTACTCTAGTTTAAAAAAATTAATAACAAAACGCAAAAAACTTGTGCGCTTTTTCAACTGCCATGTACTATCATACAGAAAAAAGCCCCGTTTGAAAACGGAGCTTTTTAAGAATTTCTACGATTATGCCTTAGTATTTATGTAATTAACAGCATCACCAACTGTGCTGATTTTTTCAGCATCATCGTCAGAAATTTCCATATCGAACTCATCTTCTAATTCCATTACTAATTCTACTACATCAAGGGAATCAGCACCAAGATCATCTTTAAATGAAGCCTCGAGCGTAACCTGAGACTCGTCTACTCCAAGACGGTCAACGACGATTTTTGTAACACGTTCTAATACCTCTGCCATGCTTGTTCACCTCCCCTCAAACTATTATAGGATAATCATGCCATAAAACAAAGTGTTTTATTTCATGAATTTACATTAGCATTCCGCCGTTAATGTTTACGGTCTGTCCGGTAATATAACCAGCATCATCAGAAGCTAGAAAAGCAGCCGCTTTTGCAATATCCTTTGGTTCACCTAAACGTGCTAAAGGTATTTGTTTAAGCATTTCCGTTTTGAGTTCTTCAGTCAATTTGTCGGTCATATCCGTGGTAATAAAACCAGGTGCAATTACATTGACAGTAATATTCCTAGTAGCAAGCTCTTTTGCCGTGGTTTTTGTTAACCCAATTACTCCTGCTTTTGCTGCAACATAATTGGCTTGTCCTGGATTCCCGCTTACTCCAACAACGGAAGAAATATTAATGATTCGGCCAACGCGCTGCTTCATCATTTGGCGGGTAACAGCCTTTGTACAAAGGAAGACACCCTTAAGATTAATATTTAAGACATCATCCCATTCTTCTTCCTTCATCCTCATCAATAAATTATCCTTGGTAATCCCTGCATTATTAACAAGAATATCTAATCTGCCGAACCTGTCGGTTGTACCTTTCACCATGGCAGCTACTTCCTCTGCACTTGAAACATCACATTTCACTGCAAAGGCTTCACGCCCCATCGTCTTTATTTCATCTACTACTTCATTTGCTTTTGCTTCACTCCCAGAGTAATTCACTGCTACATTTGCTCCCTGTCTTGCAAGCTCAAGTGCAATTTCTCTTCCTATACCTCTTGATGCACCCGTGACTAAAGCAATTTTTCCAGCTAGATTCAAAGTTTTTCCTCCTTTAATGCTTCAATTACAGCTTGACAGCTATGTTCATCTGAAACGGAATAGGTTCTAACAGTTCGATTTACTTTTTTAACTAACCCCGCCAAAACCTTCCCTGGTCCAATTTCAATAAAGGTATCAACGCCTAAATCGATCATTTTTAGTACACTGTCCTCCCATAACACAGGGGAGTACAGTTGTTCAATCAAATTCTCTTTTATTTCCAACGCCTCACTCATAGGCTCGGCGGAAACATTTGCTATGACTGGAATTGATGCATTTTTCATCTCTAAACCATCTAGTACCGTCCTTAGCTCATCTGCCGCAGGCTTCATCAAAGAAGAATGAAAAGGTCCACTTACTTCTAGCGGGATCACTCTCTTAGCTCCCGCTTCCTTTGCCTTAACAGATGCAGACTCTACGCCTTTCTTTGATCCGGAGATGACAATTTGCCCAGGACAATTTAAATTAGCTAATGAAACAGGGAACCCTGTTTCGGTAACTTCTTTCGTAACCTGCGTAAGCCCTTGGCGGTCTAATCCTAAGACAGCAGCCATGGAGCCTTCACCATTTGGTACAGCACGCTCCATATACTCCCCACGTTTTCGGACAGCATACACGCCATCTTCAAAGGTAAGTGATCCTGCAGCTACAAGGGCCGTATATTCACCTAGGCTATGACCAGCTAAATAATCAGCTTTTATACCAGATTTTTCAAAAAGACTTAAGATTGCAATACTTGTTGTTAAAAGGGCAGGTTGTGTATTTACTGTCAATGTTAATTCTTCTTGAGGCCCTTCAAAAATAAGCTTGCTTAAATCTGTTTTAAGGGTTTCGTCCGCTTTTTCAAAATATGCTTTAACCTCAAGATAACGCTCTGCCAGCTCTTTTCCCATTCCAACCGCTTGAGAGCCTTGCCCCGGAAATACGAATGCTATTTTACCCATAACCTGCTCTCCTTTTAAAGCCTTATTTTAGTTACATCAATTTCTTCGATTTCTTCAATTGATGTCTTAATTAGTGACCCCACATTTTTTTCAACCATCTCTCTTGTCTGGCGAATTGAACTATATATCGCTTGAGCATTGGAAGAACCATGCGCTTTAATAACAGGAGCCTTTAGTCCAAAAAGACCAGCTCCGCCATATTCTGAATAATCCATAGTACTTTTTAAAGCTTTAAATTCAGGTTTTAAAACAGCGGCAGCTAATTTACTTTTTAAACTGCTCATTAATGAACTCTTTAACATTTTAAACATGGATAAAGCTGTTCCTTCAATGGTCTTCAATACCATGTTGCCGGTGAAACCATCTGTCACAACAACATCTGCGGCACCTTCTAGCAGGTCTCTTGCCTCGACGTTACCGACAAAATTAAGATTGGCCAATTTTAAGAGATCATAAGCTTGTTTTGTCAATTCATTTCCCTTCTTTTCTTCGGAACCGATATTAAGAAGACCGACGCGCGGATTCGCAACTCCTCTTACTTTTTCACTGTAAATCGAACCCATAATGGCATATTGTAATAAATGTTCTGCTTTTGCGTCAACATTTGCACCAACATCCAACAGCAGAAAACCTTCCCCGCCAATAGTAGGAAGTGTCGGTGCCAGGGCAGGGCGCTCTATTCCTTCAATTCTACCGACAACAAATAGTCCTGCAGCCATTAGTGCACCTGTATTACCAGCAGAAATACATGCATCAGCAGCACCATCAGCCACTTGCTGTGCCGCTAATACCATGCTCGCCGTTTTCTTCCTTCTCACTGCTCTTACTGGTTCATCAGTCCCTAGAATTACTTCCGTAGTATGTAGGACTGTAATTCTTTCTGGGTTTGTTAAGTATTCTTTTATTTTACTTTCGTCCCCAACTAGGGTGATATGTATATCTGGAAATGCTTCAACAGCTTTCATTGCACCATTAACAATTTCTTTTGGAGCGTTGTCGCCACCCATTGCATCGATTGCGAGTTTCATTATGTTATCATCCTTTAATGATTTTTCGAGCGATACATTTCAAATTCACCTTTAAAGACTAGTTCGTTATTAACAAAACTAGTTACTTCCACAATCGTTCTGCCCGTACCATCATCTATTTTTAATACTCTTGCTTTTGCAATCACACGTTCATCTTGTCTTGCAGAACGCTTAAACTGAATATTAGCCTTTGCCGTTAAGGCCAGCTCATCATTAATCACTGCTACTGCCAGAGAGTTTGCCTGGGCGAAAACGTGATGCCCGCGAGCAATCTTATTACGCTTAAAAACATGCTCCTCTTTCACATCAAGTATTGAAATAGCACTATGATCCAATTCAATGTCTATTATTTCACCAATTACTTCTTCAATTGGTAATGAGCGGACCTCATCCTCAAATTTCTTCTCTGCTACATGCTTAATCCGTTCACGTAATTCAGGAATTGATAATTCCAAACGGTCAAGGCGTATCGTTTGCACACTTACTAGAAATTTTTCAGCAAGCTCTTCGTCGGTGATAAAGGGATTATCATGGATTGTTACTGTCAGCATTTGCTGCCGTTCTTTTTTTGTTCTTTTCATTTTCAACACACCGTCCGACATCTTATGACTAGGTACTAATAGTAGTATAAAATTAGAAAAAGCAGATTGCAAGAAATACTTTTTCCCCAAAACTGCTTTTCCTCACTCTAGATTTGCTTAATCAAGCTTTTCTCCTTCTAATACCCCTGTTTCTTCAAGCTGACTTCTTAAGTATTTATATTCTTCAGAGGACCAAAAAACCTTCGATTGAATCATCAGATCCGCATCATTCCTAGCCGTTTCAAGTGCCCTGTAGTCATGGACCATATCAGCAACCTTGAATTCAGGAATCCCGCTTTGTTTCTTACCAAAAAAGTCGCCTGGCCCCCGAAGTTCGAGATCTTTTTCACTCAAGACAAATCCATCATTTGTTTCTGTCATAATTCTCATTCGTTCTTGTCCTACCTCAGACTTTGGGTTCGCGAGCAAGATACAATAAGACTGTTCACTACCGCGGCCAACACGACCGCGAAGCTGATGCAGCTGTGATAGTCCAAATCTTTCAGCATCGTAAATTACCATCATCGTTGCATTGGGCACATTTACCCCAACTTCGACGACAGTGGTTGATACTAGGACCTGGATTTCATTTATGCTAAATTGCTTCATCACAGCTTCTTTTTCATCTGAATGCAGGCGTCCATGCATGAGCCCGACTGAGAAGCGCTTTTGAAAATAATGACTTAAGGTTGTATGAACATCAATTGCATTTTGAACATCCAGTTTGTCAGATTCCTCAATCAGCGGACATATGACATAGGCTTGATGCCCTTTCACTAATTCCTTTTCAACAAATGAAAGCACACGATCTAACATTTCTGGTTTAGCCCAATAAGTTTCAATCGCTTTTCTCCCTGCAGGCATTTCATCAATAATGGAAACATCCATTTCCCCAAACGCAGTAATCGCTAAGGTCCGTGGTATGGGCGTTGCTGTCATAAATAAAACATCTGGGTTTTCACCTTTTTCTCTAAGCACTCTCCTCTGTTCAACTCCAAAACGGTGCTGTTCATCTGTTATGACAAATCCAAGCCTTTTAAAATTAACTTCATCTTGGATTAGTGCGTGTGTCCCAATTAATATATCTACTTTTCCCTCTGCTAATTCATGAAGGACCTCTCTGCGGCGTTTTCCTTTTATGGAGCTAGTTAGAAGTTCGCAGCGCACATCAAAGGGCTGGAGCAGTTTTGTAAGGGACTCGGAATGCTGTTCAGCTAGTATTTCTGTCGGAACCATTAATGCTCCTTGAAAACCAGCTGTAACACTGGCGAATAACCCAATGGCAGCCACCACCGTTTTCCCTGAACCAACATCACCTTGTAAAAGTCGATTCATCCTTAACGGAGACTTTAGATCTATAAGAATTTCATTTACCACACGATCTTGTGCATTTGTTAGTGGAAAAGGTAAACGATGAATAAACTCTTCTAATTTTTCTGCTAAGAACTTCTGTTGTAATCCAGGTGCATTTTCCCGTTCAAACTTTCTTAAAGCTTGTATTCTCAATTGAAAAAGAAGGAATTCTTCATAAACAAATCGGCGCCTCGCCTGCTTAACCTCCTCGGCGTTCTGAGGAAAGTGCATGGCCCTAAATGCTTCATTACGATCTAACAGGCGATACTTTTTAACAAGGGAGATGGGGAGTATTTCTTCAATACCATTACCAAATTGCTTAAAGGCAATACTGATAAATTTCCGCATTCCTTTTGTAGTAATTTTACCTTTTAGAGAATAAACGGGCTCAAAATCTGTCATTTTTGTATTATGTCCCAGCTGCAGTTCACCGCCAGTAATCGTTTGTTTATGCTGGTCCCATTTTCCGGTAATCGTTATGGTGTCATTCATTACAATTTTATTTTTTAAGTAAGGCTGGTTAAAGAATACCACCTTCACCAGATAACGGTCGATGAAGAAACGAAACGTAAGTTTTGATTTTTTACGGCCAAAATAGCTAAGAGAAGGCTCACTATGAACCTTCCCTTCGACCGTGATTTTTTCTTCGTGTTGAACTTCTGAAAGATCACGTAAACGATAATCTTCATACCGGTATGGGAAGTATTCTAATAAATCCTTGACTGTATAAATGTTCATTTCTGCTAAGCCTTCAGCCGTTTCTTCCCCGATGCCTCTTAATACTGTAATAGGTTCTAATATTTTTGGTTTCACGGTTTCTTCAGCGGAGTACCGAAGATCTTTGCCTCAAGTTCACGACCTGTCGGTGTTGCCGCCAACCCTCCCTGAGCAGTTTCTTTTAGAGCAGACGACATGTTCTGACCAATTTTGTACATAGCATCAATCACTTCGTCACAAGGAATACGGCTTGTGATCCCTGCTAATGCCATATCAGCAGCAACCATGGCATTCGCTGCACCCATGGCGTTTCTTTTCACACATGGAACTTCTACCAGTCCTGCCACCGGGTCACAAACAAGCCCTAGCATATTCTTTAGCGTAATTGCCATTGCTTCCGCACTTTGCTCAGGTGTCCCACCTGCCATTTCTACTATGGCAGCTGCAGCCATACCAGACGCCGAACCAACCTCAGCCTGGCAGCCTCCAGAAGCACCTGAAATCGATGCATTGTTTGCAACTACATAGCCAAACGCTCCCGATGTAAACAAAAACCTAATCATCTCTTCTCTGGTAGGATTCAGCTTATTCTTTACTGCAAACAAGGTACCTGGGACTACACCTGCAGAACCCGCAGTAGGCGTGGCGCATATCGTCCCCATTGCAGCGTTGACCTCATTTGTGGCAACTGCCTTACTAACTGCATCTAGCAAGATTTCACCGGATAGAAATTTCCCTTTTTCTATATATTTTTGTAAAAGAACTGCATCACCGCCTGTTAGCCCGGAATGTGATGTTACCCCTTTTAATCCCCGTTCAATTGCTTCTTCCATGACAGTTAAATTTCGATCCATAAATGAAAAAACCTCTTCACGGGAACGTCCGCTCACAGTGACTTCCTGTTCTATCATGATTTCAGATATTTTTTTATTTTGACTGATTGCTAGTTCTACTAACTCAGCAACGTTACGAAACACATGTATCCCCCTCTTAGGCTTAATCAACTATTTTCGTTACTTTCAGTATATTTGGGAGTTTTTCTAGTTCCAGAAGTATTTTTTCTTTAATATTTTGGTCAACTTCAATGGTCATGAGGGCGATTTTTCCTATTTCCTTCCGTGACACTTCCATATGACCAATATTGATTTCATGTTTGGCAAGGACATTTGAAACACTAGCAATCGCTCCAAAACGGTCGTTATGCACAACTAAAATCGCAGGATGGTTACCAGACAACTTTAACTCGAATCCATTTAATTCTGTTACTTCGATTTTACCGCCGCCAATAGAGATTCCAACTAATTCAAGCTCACCTTTTTCATCACCAATCATGACTCTTGCGGTATTAGGATGGTCCGTTACCGCATCCTCTTCAATAAAGCGAAGCTTGATTCCTTTTTCCTTGGCAATGTCGATTGCATTAATAATCCTTACATCGTCTGTTTCGAAATCTAATAAACCGCCTACTAATGCAACATCTGTACCGTGACCTCTATACGTTTTAGCAAAAGAACCATAGAGTGAGATATTAGCCCACTTAGGTTCTCTTCCAAACAAGCTTCTTGCCACTTTACCAATTCTAGCTGCACCTGCTGTATGTGAACTTGATGGACCGATCATGACTGGTCCAATTATGTCAAATACGCTTCTATATTTCACCGTCTTCTCCCCTCCCGAAAAACACTATTCTGTATAGCCATTAATATTTATATCATAGAAAAAAGAAAATAGAAGGGTTTCCCCTTCTATTTTAACATCTATCCCGCCTTAACGGGCAGTAGGTTCCCCCTTCAAATCTTGGAAATTCAAGAATAGCAGAGTGGGAATCAACTGCTCGTAAAAGCCCGATCGGTTCAACTAACAATCAGTGGGGGTGGAACCTCCTACTGATTGTTAGTTGAACCTTATTCAATTGCAAATATAAATGAATATAATGGTTGTTTTCCGTTATGGATTTCAACCTCTACATCTTGATAATTTTCTCCTACATATTGAACAAGTCCATTAACTTCCTCTTCGGTTACACCTTCACCGTACAGGATGGTCAAGATTTCAGAATCCTCATCCAACATCTTTGAAAGCAACTCTTCAGCCACTTGGCCTTTATCTTTTGATTTTACAACAATCTTACCTTCTGCAATGCCCATAAAATCCTCTTTTTCGATTTCTAAGCCATCAATTTGAGTATCACGTACTGCGAACGTGATTTGCCCTGTCTTAACATGCTTCAGGGCTTCAATCATTGCCGCTTCATTTGTTTCAACATCTCCAGCTGGATTAAATGCCAATAAAGCAGATAGTCCTTGTGGAACTGTTTTGGATGGGATTACATAGATCTCTTCGTCTGAAACATCTGCCGCTTGCTGTGCAGCCATAATAATATTTTTATTATTAGGGAGGATAAATACTTTTTTCGCATTGACTTCTTTAACAGCTTTAACGATATCCTCTGTGCTTGGATTCATCGTTTGTCCGCCTTCTATAACCGCGTGAGCACCTATACTCTTAAACAAATCCGCTATTCCAGATCCCATAGAAACAGTCACAACTCCGTACTCTTGCTGCTCTTTTGGTGCTTGTGGACGATCAGAAACAAGAGGAGTATATGTTTCACCAACTATATTAGAATGCTGTTGACGCATATTTTCAATTTTCATATTGATTAAGCTACCATATCGTTGACCATAGTTAAGGCAATTACCAGGCTGCTCAGAGTGAATATGAACCTTTACCACTTCATCATCTGCAATGACTAAAAGGGAATCCCCCAGTTTACTAAGATCATTACGGAAAACTTGTTCCTTATATGGATGCTTTGCCATCTTTTCCTCTTCAAATCTAACCATGAACTCGGTACAATATCCGAATACAATATCTTCCGTGTTCATATGGCTTTGCACGCTTTTATGATGCTCAGCACTTACCATGTCATTCATTGATGGAAGTGTTGCTGGTGAATCAGGAAGCTTTTCTCCTTTTAACTCTGCAAGAAAGCCTTCGTAAACAAAAACTAACCCTTGACCACCGCTATCCACCACTCCAACTTCCTTTAAAACAGGAAGCAAATCAGGTGTGCGTTTAAGTGAAGCCTTGGCTTCCTTAAGAATTTCTTCCATAATCTCAATAATATCATTAGAATTTTGGACAGCATGGAGTCCTTTTTTGGCAGAATCCTTTGCTACTGTAAGAATAGTACCTTCAACAGGTTTCATCACTGCCTTATAGGCTGTTTCAACGCCGGCCTCAAATGCATCTGCAAATTCTTTAGCTGAAATGGTTGGTTTTGTTTCAACTGCTTTGGCAAAACCACGGAATAATTGAGATAGGATTACACCAGAGTTCCCTCTAGCTCCCATCAATAAACCCTTTGAAAGGGCAATCCCTACCTTACCAATATGCTCTTGAACATGATTTCTAACTTCCTTTGCCCCAGAAGTCATAGATAAATTCATATTCGTTCCAGTATCACCATCGGGCACAGGAAAAACGTTTAACGCATCAACCATTTTTGCATTGGCTGCCAAATGATTCGCACCTTGAATCACCATTTCTGCAAAACGTTTTCCGTCTAAAGCTGTTATTGACACAAACTTTCCTCCTCTACTTGAGACTTCGCCGTACGAACTTAAGGGTTCGTTACACGAACTCCCTGAACGTAAATATTTACCGAGTCAACGGCAAGTCCAACGGTCTTCTCTAGCGTGTATTTAACCTTTGATTGAACGTTATGGGCAACCTCGGAAATTTTCGTTCCATAGCTGACAATAATATACATATCAATATGTACTTCTTCATTTTCTTGACGAACAATAACTCCACGAGTGAAATTTTCTTTACGTAATATTTCTGTAAAACCGTCTTTAATTTGATTCTTAGAAGCCATGCCGATAATTCCATAACAATCGATGGCTGCTCCTCCAGCAATGGTGGCGATTACTTCAGTTGAAATATCAATTTGTCCGTACTTGGTCATTAATTCGATGGACATGAATCGTTCCCCCTTTTGGAAATTGCTACTTGACTAAAGACATTTTACTATAGTCAAGGATATTTTGAAAGTCATACTTTCCCCCTATTATTAGTGTCCGAAAATAAAACCAATGTCAAGGATATTTTCTTGAAAGCTTTATTAATCACTATTGCATTCAACTTAGTTGTATGATAAATTATTAAAGTATCTTTAGACAATAACCTAAATGCTGTATAAAGCTTTTGTAATAAGGAGGGAATCAGTATGCCACGTAAATGTGTTATAACTGGAAAGAAAACAACAACTGGTAACACACGTTCTCACGCTATGAACGCTAACAAGCGTACATGGGGTGCTAACCTACAAAAAGTACGTATTCTTGTTGATGGAAAGCCTAAACGAGTTTGGGTTTCAGCAAGAGCGTTAAAATCCGGTAAAGTAGAACGCGTATAAAATGGCGGGCATCCTATAGTAGGATGTCCTTTATTTTTATTCTTCCCATCTGCATGAAAAATAAAAAGCACCTATATTAGGTGCCAAAAATAATTTAAATGAATTTAGTCATCTTATTTTTTATTAGTTAATTCTTCTTAAATGCTCCAATCATCGCGCGGACAAGTCCACCTAAAAATTTCGGCAGTTTAATTGTATAAAACTTCATAATGTCCCTCCTCACCATCTCACACATCTAGCTTTTCTCGTACGCCCTTATTATTTTATTCCAACGAACGAAATCAGTACCTTATGATAAAGCCTATTAATCATCACTTCTTATCACTAATAATATGCCTTCGGAAAATGAAAAAGTACCATAATCACTAATAAGTTCATTACTAATACATAGTGTCGAGCCAATCGAAATATACCTGCCTGTTAGTGGAAACTTGAAGCCTTCTAGTGTTAGGTTAGTAACTACAAGGGTTATAGGGATAAAAGAAACATATTTTTTAGAATCCTTTTCGACTCTATAAGTCCCTGGGCCTTTGATAAATAAAAGATTCTGTTTATCCATGATGAAGATTGGAATAGACTTTTTCTCTAAGTATGGTTTTATCATTAATTGAACATTTGCAAAATGGTGATCCTGTCTTCCTCCGGTAGCACCAAAAATAAGGATTTCAGCAGGGCCTTGTTCAAGTGCCCAATTCAAGGCAAGTTCCATGTCAGTTTCATCTTTCTCAGGTTTAAAACGTTGCATTTGATGAACTTTGTTCTCAATCAAATGAAGTTCTTTTTCCGAAACTGAATCAAAGTCACCGAAGGCGATTGCCGGCTTAATCCCCCTTTGAAGTAAATAGAAAACTCCCCGGTCCACCCCAACCCACATGGCCCCTTCTTTTGCATATTGAGTTAATTCTGGCAGGAGTGCTTCTGGTCCTCCCGCCACTATATTAATTTTCATTCATGTACCTCCAGACTACACAAAAAGCCGAGCTTTACGCCGGCTTCTACAGTTTTAACCTCTTATTAAAGCTATTGCTTCTTGGTAATTAGGCTGATTATAGACAGCAGAGCCAGCAACAAGTACATTTGCACCGGCCTCAATGCACTGCTTTGCTGTTTCTGAGTTAACACCGCCATCAATTTCGATTTCAATATTAAGTCCTTTTTCCTCAGCCATTTGCTTTACTTTCCTAATTTTATTTAAAGTCTCTGGAATGAATTTTTGCCCGCCGAAACCTGGATTCACTGACATTAATAACACCATATCAATGTCATCAATTACATGCTGAATCGACTCCACAGGTGTAGCAGGATTAAGTACAACTCCTGCCTTTATTCCAAATGATTTAATATGATGGATGGTCCGGTGCAAATGCCTGCAAGCCTCTACATGGACAGTAATATAGTCTGCCCCAGCATTAGCAAAAGCTTCAATATATTGATCCGGTTTTTCAATCATCAGATGAACGTCTAGCGGTAGCTGTGTAATTGGACGGATCGCCTCAACAATAAGCGGGCCAATTGTAATATTTGGCACGAATTGGCCATCCATTACATCTATATGTATATAGTCCGCCCCGGCTTCTTCAACCGCTTGAATCTCTTCTCCCAGCCTCGCAAAGTCAGCTGAAAGGATCGAGGGTGCAATTTTAACCATCTTAGTACCTCGGCTTTCTATCTTTTATTTCCTGTAAAAATTCAACGTAATGTTCATAGCGGTATTTAGTAATTCCCGCTGATTCAACACCCGTCTTGACCGCACACTTCGGCTCACTTATATGTAAGCAGCCTCGGAATTTGCAGTTTTCACTCTGCCTAGCGATTTCAGGGAAACAAGAATTTAAATCTTCTGCTTCTATATTGGTAAATTCCAGCGAGCTAAAGCCTGGTGTATCAGCGATTAACCCATTACCGATACCGATTAACTCAACGTGTCGAGTAGTATGCTTTCCTCTCCCTAAATGGGTGGAGATATCATTTGTTTTAAGTTCCAAGTCGGGTCTTAAAACATTTAACAGCGAAGATTTGCCTACTCCTGATTGTCCAGCAAATACAGAGATTTTATCATCTACATGAGGTGTTAAAGCTTGAATTCCCATTTCTGTTTCTGAAGACGTGAGGATCACTTCATATCCCACTTCTCGGTATTGGTCAGCGTATTCTTTAATTGCTTGTATTTGTTCCTTATCCGCTAAGTCTATTTTCGTAATACAAATAAGCGGTTGTATATGGTTAAATTCAACTAGTACAAGAAATCGGTCTAAGAGCACTGTGCTAAAATCAGGTTCAACTGCCGAAAATACTAAAATTGCTTGATCAACGTTAGCGATTGGTGGACGGATCAATTCATTCTTTCTGTCCTTTACCTCCATGATATACCCTTCACGGTCATTTTCCGCTTGATAAACGACTTCATCGCCCACTAGTGGTGTAATTTTATTCTTTCGGAATACACCTCTTCCACGGCATTGAACAAGTCCTCCTTCGTTGAGTACATAATAAAAACCGCTTAGTGCTTTTACAATTTTCCCTTCAGGCATAGCCACACTCCTTGATTTATTATTCTGAATCTGGATATGGTACTGATTGTTCTTCAACAACCTTGTTGTCCCTGACTATTTTATAACCTGCTTTTTTCCCATAAGGAACCAAAAGCTCAAGCTTAATTTTTGTTCTAGCTGTTATTGGAAAGGTCTCTGCAGGATCGAAGATTGTTCGATTCAGGTCATCAATATAGATGACAACTACTTGTTCTTGACCAGGTTCCTCTGGTTCGTACTCAATTGTAACATCTACACTCACAGGTTTAGGTTGTTTCACTTCTTTGCCTTTTGAAATGACGACTGAAATCTTATCACCTTTTTTCATTTCCGTTCCTGGTGCTGGTGATTGAGAAATAATGTTTTCTGCAGGGATCGTATCATGATAATTCTCCTCAGAAGTTTCAAGACTTAAACCAACAGAATCGACATAATCCTGTGCACCTTTAATACTGTATTGTGTCAAATCCTTAAGAATGATTTTTTCTGGCCCTTTACTTATTTCAAACTCTAAGACTGTTTCCTCTGGGACCACTTTTTCTCCACCCGCAGGTTTTTGACTTAGAATGGTACCTGGTTCGCTATCATTATGGACTTCTTTGATCTTTATATCCTTAAAGTATTTATTATCCAAGAAACTGACTATATCCTTATAATTTCGGGAAACATAATCAGGCAATTCATATAAAACTTTCCCAGTACTTATGTAGATGGTAACGGGTGCATTTTCTTTCACCATATTTCCTGCTTCTGGGTTTGTTTTAATTACCATGCCTTCTTCCACTTCATCGTCGGTTATCTCTATTTGCTCGCCAACCTGCAGCCCGCTGGCTTCCAATTTAGAGATTGCTTCCTCTAATTCCATTTTGCTTACATCAGGAATTTCTACTTCCTTAGCAGACAGCATCCCCGGCAGCATAGCAAAGAAAACACCTAGTAATGTTAAAAGCAGTAAAGTTGTAATGAATATAATAGGCCATTTTTTACGTTTTTTTGGTTCTTTTTCTTTTTTGGGTGCTTCATATCCATTCTTGTGACTGTGTACTAATGTCTCATCTAGATTTTGAAGCGGACGATCATTTGTGATAATGGGAATTGCTTTTGTAGCCTCATCGTCAACAGGAATAACAAATTTGGGCTCGTTTGACCGATCAACATCAAGTGCTGTACGTAAATCTTCTTCCATTTCTTCTACGGTATTATATCGATGAAAAGAATCCTTGGCCGTTGCTTTTATGACAATATTTTCAACACTCTGTGGAATATTAGGATTCCACCTTCTTACAGATGGTGTTTCTGATTGTAAATGTTTTAAGGCAATAGAAACCGCGGACTCACCAGAAAAAGGCAGTCTGCCCGTTAATAGTTCAAACATTACAATTCCAATAGAATAAATATCTGACTTCCGATTTGCCATTCCACCGCGTGCCTGCTCAGGTGACAAATAATGGACAGACCCAAGGACAGAATTAGTCTGAGTAATGCTAGTAGCACTGAGTGCCATTGCAATACCAAAATCCGTTACTTTAACGGTTCCAAAACGGTCAATTAAAATGTTATGTGGTTTAATATCCCGATGGATAATTTGATTTTGATGGGCATGAGATATAGCGGAAGTCAACTGTTCCATAATTTCGATCGCCGCTTCAACCCTTAAAGGTGAATTCTGCTGTATGTATTGTTTCAATGTTTGACCATCTACATGTTCCATGACAATATAATATAGTTCATTTTCCTCGCCAACATCATAGATATTAACAATATTCGGGTGAGCAAGACTGGTTGCGGATTGTGCTTCTCGGCGAAACCTGCGAATAAATTCCTCATCATTAGCAAAATCAAGGCGAAGCATTTTAACGGCAACATCACGGTCAAGAATCATGTCATGGGCTAAGTAAACATTGGCCATACCGCCTCCGCCAATCATCTCCAAAATTTTATAGCGACCGCTTAATTTTTTACCGATTAACATTATAAATCACCCTCACTGCTCTCAGAAAACTCCACAATCACCAATGTAATGTTATCTTCTCCACCATTTTCGTTAGCGCGAGAGATAAATGTCCCTGCTTTTCTCTCTAATAACTCTTCGGTTTGTAAAATCCCCATCATTTCTTGTTCACTTATTTTATTTGAAAGGCCATCTGAACATAATAAGAGAATGTCCCCTTCCTCAAAAATAATAGTTCTAATATCCATTTCAACTGTTTTTTCGGTACCTAGGGCTCTTAGTAGTACATTCTTGCGAGGATGGTGCTCGGCATCTTCTCTTGATATTTGTCCTGACCTCACAAGCTCATTAACAAGAGAATGATCTTCTGTTACCTGTTTAAAACCAGATTCATTTAACAGATAGCATCTGCTATCTCCAATATGAGCAATCGTAACAAACCGGTTCGTACTTATGGCAGCTACGATTGTTGTCCCCATTCCATCACACTCAGAATGACTCATTGCATGGTCTAAAAGCATGCTATTAACGCTTGTAATATGTTCTTTAAGCCAAGCTTCTGCCTCATCTGCTGTTATAATTCCATTAGCAGCTTCCCATTTTTGTTTCAGCTGTGAGATTGTCATTTTACTCGCTACGTCTCCAGCACGGTGCCCGCCCATACCATCTGCTACAATGGCTAGGCGATTACCGTCCCGATTTACAAATATTCCGCCGGCGTCCTCGTTATGAAGCCGGACCTTTCCTTGATCTGTCATGAAAACTGCTTTCATAAATTTACCTCGTCTCCTCTTTCCGCTCCTTTGCACGAAGTTGTCCACATGCTGCATCAATATCAGAACCGTGCTCTCGGCGAATGGTTACATTTATCCCACGCTTTTTCAATGTCTTTTCAAAAGCAAAAATCTTATCTTTTGGAGTTCGCACATAATCTCTCTCAGGTACATAATTAACAGGGATTAAGTTCACATGGCACTTAATACCCTTTAACAAAGTAGCTAATTCCTCGGCATGTTCCTCTGAATCGTTAACACCACCAAAAAGACCATATTCAAAGCTAACACGACGGCCTGTCTTATCGATATAATACCTTACAGATTTCATTAAGTCATCAAGTTTATAGGCCCTATTAATCGGCATTAAGCGTGAGCGGATTTCCGTATTTGGGGCATGAAGGGAAATCGCAAAATTAATTTGCATATCCTCATCAGCGAACTGATATATTTTCGGAACAATCCCGCTAGTTGATACAGTGATATGTCGTGCACCAATATTAAGAGCTTTCTCATGATTGATAATCTTTAAAAAGGATAACATATTGTCATAATTATCAAATGGTTCTCCTATCCCCATAATGACAACAGAGCTTACCCGTTCATCTGTCTCATCAAGTTCCTGCTGGACAGCCACCACCTGAGAAACGATTTCTCCTGCCTCTAAATGTCGTTTAAGTCCACCAAGTGTTGATGCACAGAAGGTACAGCCAATGCGGCAGCCCACTTGTGTAGTGACACAAACAGAATTCCCATAATCATGACGCATTAATACGGTTTCAATCGAGTAACCATCGTGAAGTTCGAATAAAAACTTAATGGTTCCATCTGCCGACTGTTGTTTAATAACTGTTTTTAAAGTAGTAAGTTGAAAGCCTTCAGAGAGTTTATCTCTTAAGGTTTTAGACAGGTTGCTCATGTCCTCAAATGAAGACACACGCTTTTTATAAAGCCAATCAAAGATTTGCTCAGCTCGAAATGGTTTTTCTCCATTTTCAGATAGCCAATCCTTTAAATGGTGAAGCTCCAGGGAATATATAGATGTTTTTTTCGTATCCATCGTTGTCTTTTTCTCAGTTGTATTTAATTGTTCCAACTGTTACACCTTCTTTCTTAAAACTGCTATAAAGAAACCGTCAGAGCCAAAGTCCTGGGGGAATATTTGTAAATAACCGTCTTTGACCATGGGTTGTATTGCTTCTGGCATTCGTGATGTAAAGGTATCATCCTGTTCAAATTGAGGGTGCTCCTGTAAAAACCACTTTACTGTATGTTCATTTTCCTCTTTATCTACTGTACACGTACTATAGACAAGAATGCCACCTTTTTTCACTAATGACGATACAGAATCTAATAGGGACTTTTGAATTGTACTTAATTGATATATATCCTTCTCCTGCTTGGTGTATTTCATGTCAGGTTTTCTCCTCATGACACCAAGGCCCGAGCACGGGGCATCCAGCAGCACTCTTTGAAAAGACTCCTCATCAAAATGATTCCCTAAAGTTCTTGAATCCATTGCCATTGTTTTGATATTTCCAAGACCTAAACGCGATGCTTGATCATTTATCAATTTGACCTTATGTTCATGCAAGTCTATCGAATAGATGACACCGGTTAACTTCATACTTTCAGCAATATGTGTAGTCTTGCCTCCTGGAGCAGCACATGCATCGAGAATCTTTTCATTTTCCTTGGCACCCAGCGCATAAGCAACGAGCATAGAGCTTTCATCTTGGATGGTAATTAAACCTTTTGTATACGCTCTAGAATGTGCTAGGTTTCCTCGATAAGACCTTATGGCTTCTGGAATAATAGAGCTCCTTTCAACTTGGAAACCCTCTTCTTCAAGATCCTCGATACATTCACGAAGGCTGGTTTTTGTAAGGTTCACCCTAGCTGTTTGCAATGGTGCAGTTAAATTAACTTCGCACATCTCTTGGGTTGTTTCAAAACCGAATTGATTAACCCATCTTTCAACTAACCACTTGGGATGGCTGGTTTCAATTGCTAATCTTTCTATTGGGTCTGTAATGTCAGCTAAAGACGGCAGGCCTTGTCTTTGAATACTTCTTAGGACCCCGTTAACCATTCCAGCAATTCCCTTGTGTCCACGCTTCTTAGCTATTTCAACTGCTTCATGGACGGCTGCTCGTTCGGGGATTTTATCAAGGTACTCCATTTGATAGAGCGTTAACCTCAGTAAATGTTTTACCCAGTTTTCTAATTTCTTTTGGTTATTGATGAATGGATCTAAAAAGAAATCAAGCGCCATTTTTCGCTGTAAAGTTCCATAGGTTAATTCTGTCAATAAACCTATATCTTTCGGCGAAACCTTATTTTTCTCAATCGCACTATTAAGCAATAAATTACTATAAGACTGATTTTTGTCAATTGTAACAAGGAGGTCCATTGCTACTTCTCGTACTGTTTTTCTAGTTGAAGTCATGTTTAATCTCCTATTTTGCTGCCCACTGTTAGTTTTGAGCCTGCTCCTCTTATGAACTCTTCACTTTTCATTCTAGTTTTACCCGATGGCTGCAGCTCCGTTATCTTGATGGCAGTATTATCTCCAGTGCTGATTAGTAACCCAGCAGGATCAATACTTAATATTTTTCCAGGAGTTTCGGCAGTATTACTAAGGACTTTTTCAGAGTTCCAGACTTTTAGGACCTTACCTTCTAATGACGTAAAGGCTACTGGCCAAGGATTTAAACCTCTAATATGGTTGTAGATTTCCTCACCTGTTTTTGTCCAGTCTATTTTCTCCTGCTCTCTTTTAATATTGAAAGCAAAGGTTGCTTCTAATTCGTTTTGAGGGATGGGGGTAACGTTCCCTTCAAGTAACTTAGGCAGGGTTTCTGATAATAAAGCAGAACCAGCCTTGCTAAGTTTGGTGTGCAATGTACCTACATTATCCTCTTCTGTAATTTCTACCTCCACCTGGGTCAATATATCTCCTGCATCCAGCTTTTCCACCATATACATAATTGAAATACCAGTCTTCTTTTTACCTTGGATGATTGCATAATGTATTGGAGCACCGCCCCTGAGTTCTGGTAATAGTGATGCATGTACATTAATACATCCAAGTGGTGGTGCTTCTAATAATTCCTTCGGGAGAATTTGCCCAAATGCGGCCGTAATAATCAAATCAGGCTTTAAGGCAAGTATTTTATCTAACTCCTCCCGTTGACGGATCTTTTCTGGTTGAAAAACGGGAATTTCATTCTTGAGTGCCTCTACCTTGACTGGAGGGGGAGTTAACACCTTTTTTCTTCCAACTGGCCTGTCTGGCTGAGTAACTACCCCAATCACCTCATAGCCATCATTAATAATCTGTCTTAAAACAGGCACGGAAAAATCGGGTGTACCCATAAAAATGATTTTTGTCATTCACTTTCTACTCCTTTTAACTCATCTTCCTCTAGATAACGTAATACCTTTGTGGTAAACAATACTCCATCTAAGTGGTCAATCTCATGTTGAACAGCTCTTGCCAAAAAACCTTCAGCCTCAAGCGTATATTTTTGCCCTTTTCGATCGTAGGCTTCAATTAAAACATAATTGGGTCTTTTAACTTCTCCAAAAAGGTCTGGAAAACTCAAGCATCCCTCTGGGCCTATTTGTTCTCCAGCGGTTTTCAATATTTTTGGGTTAATCATTTCAATTGTTCCGGTTTCATCATCAATGTCAACGATCGCAATTCTTTCGTTTAAACCGATTTGTGGTGCTGCCAATCCGACTCCATCGTACTCGATCATCGTATCGTACATATCATTAAGGACTTTTACAAGTCTTTTATTAAACTTTTCTACTGGTTTACTGGTTTTCTCGAGTACCTCTGCAGGGTATGTTACTATCTGTTTTACTGCCAAGTTGGTTCCTCCATTTTTGCTCTCTTTTTATTTGAGCGCCTATACATTTATTTTGTTTTTTAACTAATTAACTTTCTTATCATTATACATTTTCACCCAAAAATGATGAAGATAACCTATACATCAACGATTTTAGGACGTTACATTAAAATATACGGGTTTACATCAATACTGACTTGTAAACCACTTTTTGCATCGACTTGGTATTGGTCAAGGATTGTTCTTAGTGTATCAAAAAGCCCTGGTTCTCGTTTATATTTGATTAAGCATTGGTATCGATAGCGGTTATTTATGCGCGGGATAGGTGAAGCGGCAGGACCGAGAATGACTGATTGGTTCGAACTTCTTGACCTAATAAATGCTGCAATCTTTTCAGTTTCTGAAACTACCGTCATTAACTGCTCATGACTAACCGTGACGAGTGCCAAATAGTAGAACGGAGGATAATGATGGAGTTTTCGCACCATCATTTCCTGTTGATAGAAGTGCCCGTAATCCTGTTGGCCCGCGAGGACGATACTATAATGTTCTGGAGTATAGGTTTGAATGATTACCTCTCCTGGCAACTGGTGTCGTCCAGCCCTGCCGCTTACTTGAGTTAACAGTTGAAATGTTTTTTCAGAAGCACGGAAATCTGGCAAATGGAGCATCGTATCTGCAGAAAGGACACCAACAAGAGTAATATTAGGAAAATCTAAGCCCTTTGCAATCATTTGTGTCCCTAACAGAATATCGGCCTTGCCTTCCTGAAATTCCTTTAATAATCTTTCATGCGATCCCTTTCGTCCAGTCGTATCTACGTCCATTCGAATAACTCTTGCTTCAGGCAGAATCTTCCCTAATTCATCCTCAACTTTTTGAGTTCCTGTTCCGAAGTACCGAATATATTCGCTCGCACATTCTGGGCAATTCTTAGGGACTTTGCTTTCATAGCCGCAATAATGACACTTCATTTGCTCATTAACACGATGGTAGGTAAGTGAGATCTCACAATTAGGACAATTCATCACATAGCCGCAATCTCTGCACATGACAAAGGACGAATGTCCTCGTTTGTTTAAAAATAAAACAGACTGTTCTTTTTTCTCTAGTCTTTCTTTCAGCATTTCAAGCAGTTTTCGTGAAAACATCGAACGGTTACCTTCTCTTAATTCTTCACGCATGTCAATGATTTCAACGGCTGGCAATGCCTGTTTATTCACCCTGCTTGGCAGTGTTAAAAGCTGATATACACCTTTTTGAGCTCTCGCAAAGGTCTCAAGTGAGGGAGTAGCACTCCCGAGAACTACGGGACAATTGTGCTTCTTAGCCCGTTCAATGGCAACATCTCTTGCATGGTACCTCGGCATTTCCTCTTGTTTATAACTCGTCTCATGTTCTTCATCAATAATGATAATCCCGAGCTTTTCAAACGGAGCAAAAATGGCTGACCTTGCGCCAACAACTACTTTTACTTCCTTACGTTGTATTTTCCGCCATTCATCATACTTTTCGCCAGCAGAAAGGCCACTGTGCAGAACGGCTACTAAATTTCCAAACCTTCCCTTAAACCGGTTCACCATCTGTGGTGTCAGTGCAATTTCGGGAACAAGGACAATAGCTTCACCACCCTGTTCAATTACATCCTGTATGGATTGAAGGTAAATTTCCGTTTTACCGCTGCCTGTTACGCCATAAAGGAGGAAAACATCATGTTGTTTATTCTCCACGGACTGAAGAACAGGAATAATCGCTTGCTGCTGATGGTCCGATAATGGTATTGGCATGGTACGCTCAAAGGTCCTATCAGCATACGGATCACGGTAGACTTCTAACTCAATCTCATTCAGAAGTTTTTTTTCAACAAGAGCTTTGACGGTTGCTTGTGATATGTTTAGGCCTGCAAGAAGGGTCCTTAGTTCTACCTTTTCATGGTTTTCAACGAAGTATCTTAATACTTCCTTTTGCTTTTCGGCTCTCTGTGGTAATTTGTTCAACTCTTCTTCAATAGCTGCCGCTGATTTAAGCGGATGAATAAACTTTAAGAGTTTTTTATTTACCTTCCCTTTTACCTCGTACATGACTTCAAGATTGCCTTTAGCTGCCTCTCGTTGAAGAATAGGAACAATCCCGTTCCTAAGTGCATCTTCCCAATGAATCGTTCCACTTTTGTCGAATAGTTGCTGTAGGGTTTGTGGTAAAACGTCTATCCCTTTCTCTTCTGCAAGCTTAACCTTTTTTTCATATTTAGCTTTAAGGGCTGCTGGAAGCATCACCTGGAAGGCAGATATTTTGAAGCATAACGTATGTTCAGTCAACCATGATCCCAGTTCGAGCAGTTCCTGGTTTAGAACTGGCTCAAGGTCCATAGGCTCACTAATTTCTCGGAGTTTGTTAAAATCAGAGTTCTCTTTTACAGCTATTACGAAGCCTTGAATTTTCCTGGGACCAAAAGGGACAATCACTCTCATTCCTGGTTGAATGGTTTCTTCCAAATCCGGAGGGATTAAATAATCAAAACTCTTATCTGTTTGTTTGGCAGGAACATCGACAATCACACTAGCAATTTTCATTTACTCTTCCAATTCCTTTTTTAATGAGGAGATTTCTTCAATAATTTTATCTGCTACAGCCTGTTTTGACATCAGCGGCAACTCTAACTTAGGACCATTACGTTTAAAGATGGTTACAATATTCGTATCTGTACCAAAACCAGCCCCTTTTTCCTTAACATTATTTGCAACAATCATGTCAGCATTTTTAGCAAACAGTTTTTTTTGTGCATATTCTTCAATATGATCTGTTTCCGCGGCAAAGCCTACAAGAATTTGTTCCTTCTTCATTTGGCCGAGTGTATATAAAATATCCTTCGTTCGCTCAAGTTCAATTACCTTATTACCCGGCTGTTTCTTAACCTTATGTTCGAAGGTTTCCTTCGGACGGTAATCGGCAACTGCCGCTGTTTTTATTACGATATCTGCAGCATCAAAATTGCTCACGACTGCATTATACATTTCCTCTGCACTTTCAACGTTGATTACATTTACCCCAGAAGGTGCTTTAATATTTACCGGACCTGAGATTAACAAAACCTCAGCCCCACCTTTCTTAGCTGCTTCTGCCAAGCAATAGCCCATTTTTCCTGTTGAATGATTAGAAATAAATCTCACTGGATCGATTTTTTCTCTTGTTGGGCCTGCAGTGATGACAACTGTTTTACCTTTAAGGCTTAATTTATTTTCTAATTGAAAATATTGACTTATTAACTCGACGATTCTTTCTGGTTCCTCAAGGCGCCCTTTTCCTACATATCCGCAAGCAAGATAGCCTTCACTTGGTTCAATAAATTGATAATCGTAAGCTGCAAGGACGGAAACATTTTTTTTAACCGCAGGGTGATCATACATGTGTACATTCATGGCAGGAGCAATCCAGACGGGTGCAGTTGCAGCTAAAAGTGTTGTAGTAATCATGTTATCCGCTATGCCATTAGCAAGTTTTCCGATTGTATTAGCTGTTGCTGGGGCGACTAAGATTAAATCAGCCCAGTCGGCCAGATCTATATGGGCAATGACACTTGCATTTTTCTCTTCGAATGTATCCATATGTACTTCATTCCGTGATAAGGCCTGGAAGGTTAATGGGGAAACAAATTTAGCAGCAGAATCACTTAGGATGACCTTTACTTTCGCACCTGCCTGTACAAGTTTACTGGTTAAGGCAGCCGCTTTATAGACAGCAATTCCACCTGTTACACATAATAAGATTTTTTTATTCATGGATATCCCCCATTTTTCTACACGTTTATTCTTTATTATGCTAGAATGAGCTCAACTTTTCACCTTTTTCATCTGAATTCTACAAATTTCCCTATCTGGGACTAGAAAATAAAAAGGACTGACAATTAATTGCTGTCAGACCTTCTATCCTTAGCATACATGGTTACGCTAATGGTTATTATTCAGTTGATGTTTCATCTTTCTTTGCAATCCGGTAGGTAAGCTCTCCACTGTAAATTTCCTCAAGTGCCTTCCCGACATACTTATAAGAAACATACTTTGGTAATCTTTCGTCTCTTACTTGGGACATGGCACGTGCACGCTTTGCTGCCACGGAAACAAGTGAATACTTTGAATCAATTTTATTAAGTAAAGAGTCAATAGAAGGATATAACATTATAATTCGACCTCCAACAATTTTTTGTAACGATGTTCTACACGTTCTCTGCGGCAATGTTCTGCAATCACAATCGATTTGACACGATTACACGCGAATTGAACCTGATCATTTTCCACAACATAATCGTATAATTCCATCATTTCAATTTCTTCACGAGCAGATAACATCCGATTATTAATTAATTCTTCTGTCTCTGTCCCTCTCGTCACTATTCGGTTTTTCAATTCGGTTAGGCTCGGAGGCATAAGAAAAATAAACAATCCCTCTGGAAACTTTTCACGTACCTGGCGTGCACCTTTTACTTCAATTTCTAGGAACACATCTTTACCCGCATCCAAGGTTTTACGGACATAGTCAACAGGAGTCCCATAATAATTACCGACAAACTCTGCATATTCCAACAGCTTGCCTTGATGAATTAACTCTTCAAACTCTTCCCTAGACTTAAAAAAATAATCAATTCCATCCACTTCTCCTGGACGAGGTGCCCGAGTTGTCATCGAGATAGAGTATTCAAAGGCTGTGTCTGGATCAGAGAAGATTTCTTTCCTAACTGTTCCTTTTCCAACTCCGGATGGGCCAGATAATACAATAAGTAATCCTTTTTCCTGCATTCTAAAAGATCCTACCCTTCATCAATAATTTCATCACGGTCCGCTAGTCGATGGGCAACCGTTTCTGGCTGTACAGCGGATAAAATAACATGATCACTATCCATTACTATTACAGCACGCGTACGTCTTCCATATGTAGCGTCAATCAACGATCCCCGGTCACGGGCATCCTGGATAATCCTTTTTATTGGCGCAGATTCAGGGCTAACAATTGAAATAATTCGATTGGCCGACACGATATTTCCAAATCCAATATTTATTAACTTAATCACATGTAATCATCCAATCATTAATAATATATTTTGACCGTGAAAGTCAAGTTCTAAACAGAGTTATTCGATATTCTGTACTTGTTCTTTTAGTTTTTCAATCAAACTTTTGATATCTACTACTTTTTCAGCAATACTCGAGTCATTAGCTTTTGAGCCAATTGTGTTTGCTTCTCTATTCATCTCTTGAACAATGAAATCAAGTTTTCTTCCAATTGGATCCAGTACATTTAAGGTTTTTTTAAATTGCTGAATATGACTATTCAGTCTTGTAATTTCTTCGTTTATATCTACCTTATCAGCAAATACAGCCACTTCTGTCAGCATTCTCGTTTCATCTAGCTGGCCTTCTACGAATTCCTGGATTCTCTTTCCTAATCGTTCTTTATAGGCACGAACGACTAACGGAGCATATTGCTGCAATTCTGTAATTGTTATCTCTAATTGCTTCAAAGAGGTAAGTAAGTCTTTTTTTAATTCTTTTCCTTCATCAGTCCGCATTTGTTTTAGTTGAAGAGCTGCCTCTTCTATTGCTGTAAGTACTAAATTCTCTAGTTCTACATTTCCGGCTTCATCTTCTATAATATGTATGAGTTCACTACGATTAAGCAAATCCTGAAGAGTAACCTGTCCCTCAAGATGAAACTTCTCACGGGCCTGATTAAGAAAATGAAAGTATTCTTCTAATAGCTTCCAATCGACCTGGACTTTTCGGGTAATAGCTGCATCGCCTTCTATTGTTACAAAAACTTCTACTCTTCCACGACGAAGATGCTGTGTTATTTTTTTCTTCATTTTATCTTCAAGCATTAAAAGCTGTCTTGGCATGCGAATATTGATCTCACAAAAACGATGATTGACTGTTTTTACTTCCACATTAACAGAAAAGGCTTGAGATTGTACTTTACTTCTGCCAAAACCGGTCATACTGATAACCATCTTTTGCACATCCAATCTACTGTTAGTGATCGGCCACTTAGTTATGTTAAAGAGTTATATAATCGTGAATTACAAAAGGTAATAGAGTCCATACTCTATTACCTTTTGGATTATAACATACTTTATTTCGTTTTTCTTAATAAAAATGATCCAGCCAATAAAAAAGTTGGTATAGAGGAAAGTCCAATAATTAAAAGCCAATCCTTCGCAAGCACTGGAAGGGTATGGAAAATAGGCTGCAATGGTGGATAGTAGATGACAACTAGCATCAAGACAAGTGATGATATAACCGCCCATACAAGATATGGATTTCCGAAGGGATTTCTCGACAATACTGATTTTTCACTTCGGCAATCAAATACATGGATCAGCTGTGCCATAACTAACGTGGCAAATGCAATTGTTTGTGCATATTGTAAATTGTCCGCAGTCTTGTCATAAACCACCATAAATGCAATTAAGGTCACTACCCCAATGAGGAATCCTCTAGAGACAACCTTCCAGCCTAACCCTCTGGCGAATACACCTTCGTTAGGACTACGCGGTTTTCTTTTCATCACATCTTCTTCTGGGCGGTCAAGCCCTAGTGCCATTGCTGGCAGCCCATCAGTTACAAGATTGACCCAAAGAATTTGAATAGGTACTAAAGGGAGCGGAAGAGCTAGAAGCATCGCAAACAGCATAACCAAAATCTCCCCTACATTTGATGCTAATAAGTATCTTACAAATTTCCGGATATTTTCATAAATATTTCTGCCTTCTTTAATAGCGGCTTTAATGGTCGCAAAGTTATCATCCAAGAGCACAAGTGATGATGCCTCTTTGGCCACATCTGTTCCAGAAATCCCCATCGCCACTCCGATATCTGCAGCCTTTATGGCTGGTGCATCATTTACTCCATCACCTGTCATAGCGACAATATGACCTTTATTTTGAAGAGCTTTTACAATTTTCAATTTATGCTCTGGTGATACCCTGGCAAAAACGGACACATCTTCAACCACTTCTTCAAGCTCATCAACGGTCATAGCTGATAGCGCATTACCATCTAGCACCTTACTCTTTTTAGTGAGGATTCCAAGCTGGGCTGCTATTGCTTTTGCCGTAATGACATGGTCACCGGTAATCATTACTGTTTTAATACCAGCATCTTTACACTCTTTTACAGCATCCTTTACTTCTGGTCTAGGTGGGTCGATCATTCCTTGCACACCAATAAAGGTTAGTTTTGCTTCTGCTTCTTGTTCACTCAAAATGATTGTATTAGATTGAACCGGTTTAAAGGCAATGGCAATCGTTCTTAGAGCCTTCGAAGCTAGTCCGTTTATAACATCCTGTACTTTATTTTGGACTTCTTTCCCTAAGTATTGTGTTTTACCGTCCCATAGGATTGACTCACTTTTACCTAAAATAACATCAGGCGCACCCTTGGTCACAATAAAATGTCTGCCATGCTTATCTTTCACGTGCATACTCATCATTTTTCTCGTTGAATCAAATGGGAATTCTCTAATAATAGTAAATTCATCTAAAAGATTTGGCCGGTTTAGACCTGCTTTCATTGCACTTACTAGCAAGGCACCTTCAGTCGGGTCACCATCCAGGATATAATCATCATCTTTCGCTACTACATCAGAGTGGTTACAAATCATTCCGAAAATTAACATTTGCTGTAGTGCCTTCTCTTCCCTAGGCTGCACTACTTGGTCATTTCGATAGAATGCACCAGTTGGCTGGTATCCCACACCTTCTACTGTCCATGTGTTTCCACCACTCCACAAATGAGTAACAGTCATTTTGTTTTGTGTCATTGTTCCTGTCTTGTCCGAACAAATAACCGACGCACAGCCAAGTGTTTCTACTGCTGGAAGTTTACGTACGATTGCATTTTTCTTAATCATTTTCTGTACACCCAGCGATAATGCAACGGTCACAATTGCAGGCAGACCTTCAGGAATCGCTGCAACTGCCAGCGATACCCCGGCTAAGAACATGGTATATAGATCATGGCCCTGCAATACCCCTACTACCACCACAAGAACTGTTAATAGTAAGGCTACTGTGATTAGGATCTTTCCAAGCTGTTCTAATCGACGTTGCAGGGGAGTCTCTTGGGTTTGGGCCTTTTGTAGTAAATCGGCAATTTGTCCCATAGTTGTTTTCATCCCGGTAGCAATGACAACGCCAACACCACTGCCTCTTGTTACCATCGTGCCCATGAAGGCAATATTTTCCATATCACCAATACCAGGATTAGCTGTATTTAGACAATCTGTATGTTTAGAAACCGGGACAGATTCACCGGTTAGGGCTGACTCTTCTATTTCCAAACTTCTTGACTCAATTACCCGAACATCGGCACCTATTCGGTCACCATTCATAAACTTAATAATATCCCCAGGGACAATTTCTTTTGAAGGGATTTTAATCCATTGTTCTCCCCTCAATACTGAAACCTGTGGTGCTGATAGTTCCTTTAATGCCTGTAAAGATTTCTCTGCCTTTCTTTCTTGAAAAAAGCCAAGAAAACCATTAATAATAACAATGGCAATGATGGCGATGGCATCAATATATTCGCCTAATAGACCCGATATTAATGTTGCCGCAAGCAGTACAAGAACCATAAAATCTTTAAATTGACTAAAAAATAAGAGTAAAGCTGATTGCTTTTCTCCTTCGTCCAATTCATTATAACCGTGCTGTTCAATTCGTTTCATAACCGTTTCTGGTGATAATCCAGACGAAAAGTCGGTATCTAAGACCTTTTCTACCTGTTTTATCTCCATTTCATGGAATTTCATCCGACCATCTCACTTCCTCCTTAATTATAAAAGACATACTCTAGGCCAAGCTTCGGCTTTCTGTCCTTAAGAAATCTTATTCAGCCTCGTCCCAAAAAATGCTATGTTAAAATGAAACAATTAAATGCGACATAAATCATCACTCTGGGATATACTTAAGGATGAATATGATTCAAGTAAAGGATGTTTTCCATGTCATTTGATGGTTTATTTACAAAAGCAATGGTAAATGAGCTTTCGTGCTCATTAAAAGGCGGAAGGATTAATAAGGTACAACAGCCGTACAAAAATGAAGTCATCTTAACAATCCGTGCAAATGGAGTAAACCAAAAGCTCCTATTATCGGCACACCCTAGTTATGCTCGTGTGCAACTGACGAAAGAAGCATACGATAACCCAAGCGAACCACCTATGTTCTGTATGCTGCTTAGAAAGCATATGGAAGGTTATATTTTGGAGGATATCTATCAGGTTAATAATGATCGAATGATCATTCTTGAAATTAAAGGGCGGAATGAAATTGGTGATATCAGTTATAAACAATTGATCATTGAAGTAATGGGCCGCCATAGCAATATTGTGTTAGTCGATAAAACGAGGAATATAATTCTTGATAGCATTAAGCATATTTCGTTTGCGGTTAATACACACCGAGCAATTATGCCGGGACAACCGTACGTTTTCCCGCCAGAGCAGAATAAACAAAATCCTTTTACTTCTGGGGAAGAAGATGTTCTGAGAGCAATTGATTTTAATGCAGGAAAGCTTGATCGGCAGCTAGTGGAACAATTTGCAGGAATATCACCGTTATTTGCTAAAGAAGTCATTTTTAAAAGTGGACTTGCTAATCGGACAACGGTGCCAAATTCATTTATTTCACTAATTAATACGATTGACAGAAATGATTTGACCCCCTCGATCATGATCACAGGTAATAAGGAATCCTTCTACTTATTTCCTCTTGAGCATTTAAAGGCAGAAATAAAAAGCTTCTCTAGCTTGAGTGAAATGCTCGATCGGTTTTATTTTGGCAAGGCAGAACGTGACCGAGTTAAACAACAAGGCAATGATATTGAGCGGTTTATCATCAATGAAAAGGAAAAAAATGAAAAGAAAATTGCTAAACTGCAGCATACCTTGAAGGAATCTGAAAAGGCTGATCAATATCAGCGCTATGGAGAACTATTAACCGCAAACCTTTATGCAGCAAAAAAAGGGATGAAGGAAATCGAGGTAATTAATTATTATGATGAAGCTGGCGGATCGGTAGTTATTACTTTAGACCCGCGAAAATCTCCTTCTGAAAATGCACAAAAATACTTTTCTAAGTATCAAAAAGCTAAGAATGCGGCTTCCATTGTTGTCGAGCAAATTGCAAATGCATATGTGGAAGTTACTTACTTCGAAAACTTACAACAGCAGGTACAGGCGGCATCACCAAAAGACCTGCAAGAAATTCGTGATGAGTTAGTAGAAGGCGGCTATATCCGTGAGCGTCAAAAACGGAATGCTAAAAAGACTAACAATCTTAAGCCAGTCTTTGACCACTTCGAAGCTTCAGATGGAACGGCGATTATTGTTGGTAAAAACAATAAACAAAATGATTATTTAACGAATAAGCTCGCTGCCAGAGATGAAATTTGGCTTCATACAAAGGATATTCCTGGTTCGCATGTTTTGATTCGAAGTAAGGAACCTTCTGATGATACAATCCGTGAAGCTGCCGCATTAGCAGCCTATTTTAGTAAGGCTCGAAACTCAAGTTCGGTTCCTGTGGACTTTACCAAGGTCCGACATGTTAAAAAACCTAATGGTGCTAAACCTGGATTCGTTATTTACGATCATCAGCAGACAGTTTATGTCACTCCTGATGAGGAATTGGTCCTTAAATTAAAGAAAAGTTAACGAAAAGCCCCGGTTGTACCGGGGCTTTTTATGTTCTAACAGGGGTATCAACAAATTTTATGGCGATATCAACAAATGGAAGGACGATATCAACAAATTTTCAGCTGATATCAACAAATTATTAGCTGATATCAACAAATTATTAGCCGATATCAACAAATTATTAGCCGATATCAACAAAACTGTATGCGATCCCCTATAACCTACCGTCCTACTTAAATCTCTTACTCCATTCCGTTGGGTTCATACTCCAAGAGAATAAACTCTCTTGGTCATCTACACTAATATCCCCTTTAGAAATGGCTGTCTCCACTAGAGCAGGGAAGTCAGTTAAGGAATAGCTGCTAATTTCAGCTTGATCTAGTAATTCTTTCCCCTTTTCAAGACCGTATGTAAAAATTGAAACCACACCTATCACTTCGCAGCCCGCTTCTCTTAAAGCCTGTACTGCAGTAATGACACTGCCTCCTGTAGAAATTAAATCCTCTACAACAACTACTTTTTGTCCCTCATCCACTTTTCCTTCAATTTGATTCCCTTTTCCATGGCCTTTCGGCTTTGAACGGACATAACACATCGGCAAATCCATCAATTCACTTACCCAGGCAGCGTGGGGAATTCCTGCTGTGGCGGTTCCTGCAATCACCTCTGCCTCAGGAAAATGGTCTAAAATGAGACCTTTAAGTCCTGAAGCAATTTCTCTTCGAACTTCAGGATAAGATAAAGTTAAGCGATTGTCGCAATAAATCGGAGAACGTAACCCGGAAGCCCAAGTAAAAGGTTCTTTTGGCTTTAATGCAACAGCATTGATGTTTAATAGTTTCTCTGCAATTGAATACTTCATTGGTGGACCCCTTTCCATGCATTTAGCCATTGGTGATAGCTTTTGACTGGGTCAGTAGCTCTTGTGATGGAACGTCCCACCACAATGGCACTAACTCCTTCGTTCCTTGCAAATTCTGGTGTAGCAATGCGCTTTTGGTCCCCTATTTGATCGTTTTCCATCCGAATACCTGGTGTAACGGTTAAAAATTCACCAAGCTTGTTTTTTATAGAAGCAGCTTCCCATGCGGAGCAAACAACACCATCTAAGCCTGCTTCTTTCGTTAATGAGCTATAATGCAAGACAGATTCTTCAAGAGAAACGGGTATCAGTTGTTCTCTGTTCATTTGCTCTTTAGATGTACTCGTTAATTGAGTAACAGCGATACAGTAAGGGCGTTTCATGCCTCCAGGTGTTCCCGCCTCTAAACCATCTAAAGCGGCCTGCATCATCTCTTTGCCACCGGCGGCATGGACATTTACGAGGTCACAATTTAGTTTTGCAAGTCCCTTCATCGCACTTTTTACGGTGTTAGGGATATCATGAAGCTTTAAATCCAGAAAAATACGATGACCTGAATCTTTTAACATATGAATAATGGAGGGACCTTCTTGGTAAAACAATTCCATTCCTACTTTTACAAAAAGCTCTTGTCCCTTAAACGGTTCAAGAAATTGCCCTGCCTCATGAGCAGTTGCAAAATCAAGCGCGATGATAAGCGAATTGTTCATGCTCTTTCCAGCTCCTTCCTTTGCACTCACTAATATGATCATACCCTAATTGATCAAGCAGTATTGGTAATTCATCAATAATTGTCGGGCAGACAAACGGATCAACAAAATTGGCTGTTCCAACAGCGACAGCACTTGCACCTGCATAAAAGAATTCTATAACATCCTCTGCAGACTGAATACCGCCCATTCCGATAATCGGAATATTGACAGCTTGACTTACTTCATAAATCATTCGAATCGCAACAGGTTTAATGGCAGGGCCAGATAATCCGCCTGTACGGTTCGATAAAATGGGCTTCCCTGTTTTTAAATCGAGCCTCATCCCAACAAGTGTATTAATCATTGTCAGACCATCCGCTCCACCGTCCTCAACTGCTTTAGCCATTTCAACAATGTTGGTAACATTGGGAGAAAGTTTTACATATACCGGAACTTCTGATACTTCCTTTACCTTCTTCGTTAATTGCTTTGCTACTTCCGGAATAGTCCCAAATGCAATTCCTCCTGTTTTTACATTCGGACAGGAAATATTTAATTCTAGTGCCTGAACATTCGGTGCCTTAGATATTTTACCAGCAACTTCAACATAGTCCTCTACGAGCGAACCAGCAACATTTGCAATAATCGGTACATCATACTGTGATAGCCACGGTAATTCTTCCGACACTACCTTCTCTAATCCGGGATTTTGAAGTCCTATTGCATTTAACATACCCGCCGTTGTTTCTGCAACTCGCGGGGTAGGATTTCCAAATCTTGGTTCAACTGTTGTTGCCTTAATCATAATGGCCCCAAGTTTACTTAAGTCGTAAAACTGGCTATATTCCTTACCAAATCCGAAGCAGCCTGATGCTGGCATGATTGGGTTTTTTAATGTTAAACCTGGCAAATTAACACGTAAGCGACTCATATTAATACCTCCCCGCCGCGAAAGACTGGCCCATCGCTGCAAACTTTGCGGTAGCTTACACCGTTCGGATCGCTTGCCGTTTTACATACACATGCAAAGCATGCTCCAATTCCACAACCCATTCTTTCCTCTAACGATAAAAACATCTTTTGATTAGCGTAGTCTTTTTCAATTGCTCTAAGCATGGGAGTTGGACCACAGGTATAGATACAATCAAACTGTAAATCTTTCATAATATCTGTAACAAAGCCCTTTTTTCCGTAGCTCCCATCAACAGTTGCTATATACGTCTCGCCGTTATGGCTAAACTCTTCTTCATAAAAGGCTGCTGATTGAGACTGAAACCCGAGAACGTGAAGAACCCTTACTCCTTTTGCCATCAGCTGCTTCGACAGCTCATAAAGTGGAGGAACACCGATTCCTCCTCCAACAAGCAAGGCTGTTTCACCAGCCTGCAATTCATCAACAGGAAAGCCGTTACCAAGAGGACCTAGAATATCAATTTCCTGACCAGACTTCAATTCTGAAAGCAAGGAAGTTCCTTGACCTTCCTTGCGGTATATCATCGTAAATTGACTGTCTTCCTTGTCAATAGAAGAGATGCTGATCGGTCTTCTTAACAGCGGAACAGGCGCATTAGACACCCGGATATGGACAAATTGTCCGGGCGTCATCATTTCATCAACCAACTTGCTTTTTACCGTAAGCTCATATATATCTTCAGCAATTTCCCTTTGGGACACAATCCTAGATAAGTCTTTTTTAATCATACAAGTACTGCCTCCTTGGTTTCTGATACCATTGATTCAGCTGAGAAATTCATTGACTCAATTACCTTTAGAATCGCATCTGCAGTATCTAATGAGGTTAAACATGGAATACCATTTTCAACTGCCTCACGACGGATACGGAAGCCATCCCTTTCTGGCTGTTTCCCTTTCGTCAGTGTATTTATAATGAACTGTGCTTCTCCCTGATGAATAACATCTAATAATGTTGTACCCTCTGAACCGATTTTACCGACTACCTTAACTTGAAGGCCGGCTGCTTCTAGTACGGAAGCTGTTCCGCTTGTTGCCATTAAACGGTACCCATTAGCTGCAAAACGTTTTGCGAGCTTTAGGGCTTCCTGCTTATCTTTATCTGCTACAGTAAACAGTACTGTTCCAAACCTTTGAATCTTCATGCCTGAGGCAATTAGCCCTTTATATAGAGCTTTTTCAAGCGTGTGGTCCTTCCCCATTACTTCACCTGTCGATTTCATTTCAGGTCCAAGCGTGATATCAACACTTCTCAATTTCGCAAACGAGAATACTGGTACTTTTACAAAGACGCCCTCTTTTTCAGGCAATAATCCTGCTTTATATCCTTGACTCTTGAGTGAAATTCCTAATAATGCCTTTGTCGCAATTTTTGCCATTGGTACGTTTGTAATTTTACTTAAAAATGGAACAGTACGGCTTGAACGTGGATTTACTTCCAAAACGAATACTTGATTTTCCGAAACAACATATTGAATGTTTAATAAACCAACAATATTTAGCCCAATTGCTAATTTCTCTGTATACTCTACAAGTTTTAGCTTTATTTCTTCAGATAAGGTTTGAGGTGGATAAACGGCAATTGAATCACCAGAGTGAACCCCTGCCCGTTCGATATGTTCCATTATTCCTGGTATTAGGACATCTTTTCCGTCTGATATTGCATCTACTTCAATTTCTTTTCCCGTCAAGTAGCGGTCAATCAGAACTGGGTGTTTTGGATTTACTTTAACTGCATTTTCCATGTAGCGAATCAATTCTTCTTCGTGATAGACAATTTCCATCGCTCTGCCGCCAAGAACATAGGAAGGACGAATCAAGACTGGAAAGCCGACTCTCTTTGCAATTAAAAGTGCTTCTTCTACTGATAAGGCTGTCTTGCCAAGCGGCATTGGAATATTAAGTACCTTAAGAGCATGCTCAAATTTATCCCTGTCTTCTGCTCGGTCTAAGTCCTCTAGACTTGTTCCTAAAATCTTTACACCCTTTTCAGCCAGTTTTGCTGCCATGTTTATCGCTGTTTGCCCCCCAAATTGAACGACTACACCGATTGGATTTTCTAAGTTAACAATATGCATGACATCCTCAATTGTAAGCGGCTCAAAATAAAGCTTATCGGAAATACTGAAATCAGTTGAGACAGTCTCTGGATTGTTATTAATAATAATAGCTTCATAGCCTGCTTCTTTAATAGCCGTTACAGAATGAACTGTAGCGTAGTCAAACTCAATTCCCTGGCCGATCCTTATCGGACCAGAACCTAGGACAATGACGCTTTCCTTACCGCTAACAACTGATTCATTTTCTTCCTCGTATGTTCCATAGTAATACGGTGTTTCAGATTCAAACTCGGATGCACAAGTGTCTACCATTTTATAGACAGGAATAATACCAAGCTCCAACCGGTAATTGTAAAGGTCATTCTCCGTACTACTCCATAGTTCTGCAATCTTTTTATCAGAAAAGCCTTTTTGCTTTGCTTCCTTTAACACTTCAGCATTAAATGGATGCAGCTTTAGTTTTCCTTCTAAGTCTATGATACCTTCCATTTTCTTTAGGAAAAATTTATCTATTTTACTCCAATCGTGGATGGTTTCCATCGTTACTCCGCGCTTAAGCGCTTCAGCAATATAGAAGAGACGCTCATCTCCAGCTTTCCGAATTCGTTTCTCTAGCAAGTCATTATCGATGCCCTCAGCACCCGTTAATTCAAAGTGGTATACATTTGCTTCAAGCGATCTGATTGCTTTTAGTAAGGATTCCTCGAAAGTCCTGCCGATTGCCATTACTTCACCAGTTGCTTTCATTTGGGTTCCAAGCGACCGATTACCTGATTCAAATTTATCAAACGGCCATCTAGGAATTTTGGTTACAATATAGTCTAGTGCAGGTTCATAAGCAGCATATGTTTTTCCTGTCACAGGATTAAGCATCTCATCAAGTGTTAAACCGACGGCAATTTTCGCTGCAAGCTTAGCAATCGGATAGCCTGTTGCCTTTGATGCAAGTGCAGACGAACGGCTTACCCTCGGGTTTACCTCGATAATATAATAATTAAAACTATCAGGGTCTAATGCTAGTTGAACGTTACAGCCTCCTTCGATTTTCAAAGCTCGAATAATTCTTAGTGACACATTTCGAAGCAACTGATATTCCCGATCACTTAGTGTCTGACTTGGTGCTACTACTATCGAATCGCCAGTATGTACACCTACTGGGTCGATATTTTCCATATTACAAACGACAATGGCATTATCATTGGCATCACGCATAACCTCATATTCTATTTCCTTAAAACCGGCAATACTTTTCTCAAGTAAGCATTGATGAACAGGACTGTTTTTTAGGCCGCTTGTAACGATTTCTTCAAGTTCTTCAGCGTTTTTACATATTCCTCCACCGGTGCCTCCTAGTGTGTATGCAGGACGGACAATGACTGGATATCCCACTCTTTCAACGAAGATTTGTGCTTCTTTGAAATTATGGATGATGTCACTATCTGGGACTGGTTCGCCTAATTCATTCATTAGATTACGGAATAATTCACGATCCTCAGCTTGTTCAATTGCCGTGAGCTTAGTGCCGAGTATTTCAACCTCACACTCAGCAAGTACACCAGAATTCGCTAATTCAACTGCTAAATTGAGGCCCGTTTGTCCGCCTAATGTCGCAAGCAATGCATCCGGCCGCTCCTTGCGAATGATTCTACTGACAAATTCTAATGTTAATGGCTCAATATAGACCGCATCTGCCATCTCTGTATCAGTCATGATGGTTGCTGGATTTGAATTAACCAGGATGACACGATAGCCCTCTTCTCTGAGTGCGATACAGGCCTGTGTGCCTGCATAGTCAAATTCTGCGGCTTGACCAATGACGATAGGACCTGAGCCGATCACTAAAATGGAGTTTATATCAGTACGTTTTGGCATGTTGTGGCTACCCCCTGTTTTTGTGTTTCAATCATCTCAAGAAATTGATTGAATAAGTTGCTTGCGTCTTCTGGCCCTGGTGAGGCTTCAGGGTGATATTGAACGGTGAAGGCAGGGAAATCAAGATGCCTTAATCCCTCAATCGTTCCATCATTTAAGGCAGTATGTGTAACTTGTAGTCTAGTAATTTGGATTGAATTTCGATCAACCGTATAGCCATGGTTCTGTGCTGTAATTGAGACCTTGCCTGTTGCTTCCTCTTTAACAGGGTGGTTAGAACCCCGATGGCCGAATTTCATTTTACCGGTATCTGCTCCGCAGGCAAGAGCAAACAACTGATGTCCTAAACAAATCCCAAAAAGCGGTACCAGACCAAGTACATCTTTAATCATCTGTATTCCTTCTGGAACATCCTTTGGGTCTCCAGGACCATTTGACAGCATAATACCATCCGGTCGCAATTGAAGAATTTCATCCGCAGTTGTGTGATATGGAACGACCACAACGTCACAGCCTCGGTTATTCAATTCACGTAAAATACCATGCTTCATTCCAAAGTCAACAAGGACAATCCTTTTTCCTCTGCCTGGGCTTGGATAAGCATTCTTCGTCGATACTCTCCTAACCTGATCGATTGGCAGTCTCGTTTGCCGTAATTTGCTTAATACTTCATTTGCATCATTTTCAATACTACAAATAGCCCCTTTTAAGGTTCCATGTTGGCGAATAATTCTCGTTAATTTCCGAGTATCAATTCCAGCAATTCCTGGGATTTTTTTCATTTTAAAATATTCGTCGATTGTAAATTCACTTCTCCAATTAGAAGGAAATTCACAAACCTCTTTTACAATGAAGCCTTTTACTGCGGGAATAATTGATTCAAAATCATCTCGATTTATACCATAATTGCCGATTAAAGGATATGTCAACATCACAATTTGTCCACAGTAGGATGGATCTGATAAAATTTCCTGATAACCTGTCATGCCCGTGTTAAATACAACCTCGCCAATTGCATCATTATGACTGCCAAAGCCTTCACCAATAAAAATTGTTCCATCTTCCAAAATTAGCTGTGCTTTCATGCTGTAACACTTCCTTTTTCCCAAACTATTTGTCCGCTAGCGATAGTCAGTACTGGCCAGCCTTTACAATTCCATCCTGTGAAAGGGGTGTTTTTCCCTTTAGATAAAAATTCTTCGGGATTAATTTCTTTATCTGCTTTTAAATCGAGTATAACTATATCTGCGCACGCACCCTCTTCAATTGTCCCATATGGCAATTTAAAGGCATCTGCTGGTTTCTTCGTTAAAAGACTAATTAATTGTTCAAGCGAAATAACATCTTTTAAGACCAAATTTGTATATAAAAGTGGGAAAGCCGTTTCTAATCCAACAATTCCGAAAGGCGCTAAAAGCATGCCTTCGCTTTTTTCTTCTTCCGTATGCGGTGCATGGTCAGTTGCGATAAAATCTATCGTTCCATCGAGAAGCCCTTCCATTAATGCTTCACGGTCCTCGGCATCCCTTAGTGGAGGATTCATTTTAAAATTTGCATCCATACTTGTTATGTCGTCCTGTGATAATAGTAAGTGATGCGGTGTCACTTCAGCAGTGACTTTAATTCCTGCTCGTTTGGCATCTCGAACGATTCTAACTGATTCCTTCGTACTGATATGACAGACATGGTAATGACAGTCTGCAGCTTCTGCTAGTAAAACATCTCTGGCAATCTGGACAGATTCACAAACTGATGGAATTCCATTTAAGCCATGCCTTTCAGCAAATGTACCTTGATGTACACTGCCCTTATTGATTAGGGAATTTTCCTCACAGTGGGCGACAATCGGCATATCTAGTTTGCTTGCTTTCCTCATCGCGTCAAGCATCATGTTAGCGGACTGTACCCCGACACCGTCATCAGTAAACGCGAATGCTCCCGCCTCTTTTAAGCTCTCAAAGTTTGTCAGTTCTTGGCCTAGCTCTCTAATCGTGATAGAAGCATATGGTAATACACGTATTGCTGCTGTATCTTGGATCCTCTTTTGCAGCCATTCCATTTGTTCTTTAGAATCCGGGACTGGTCTCGTATTTGGCATAGCTGCAACCGTTGTGAAACCACCTTTTGCAGCAGCGAGTGTTCCTGTCCTGATTGTTTCTTTCTTTTCTCCACCTGGCTCTCGAAGATGCACATGCAGGTCGATAAATCCTGGAGCCGTTAGAAGCCCAGCGGCATCAATAATTTTATAATCTGGGTTTACTTCGATCTTCTTATCAATTTTTACAACAATCCCTTTTTCTATTAAAATATCTGCCTGCGTCATTTCTCCATTAGATGCTATGTAGTTTGAGTTCTGAATAAGTATTTTCATTTATTTTTCCTCCTTCAAGGATTTGGAGAGCTCTTTTTAATACTGCCATTCTTACATATACTCCATTTTCCATTTGCTTAAAGATTCTCGAACGTTCGCATTCTACTAAACTATCTGCAATTTCAACATTTCGATTGACAGGCGCTGGATGCATGATAATACTATGGGGTTTCATTTGCTTTTCTCGTTCTAATGTAAGGCCAAATTGTCTATGATACTCAGCTGCCGTAAAGCTTCCCTTTTTTTGGTGCCTTTCATGCTGAACCCTTAGCAACATGACCACATCAGCTTGTTTGATTGCCTGTTCTACTGGGATAAATCTTGATGTGTTTAAGCTATGTTGGTCAAACCATTCTTCCGGCCCAGAATAAATGACATCAGCCCCCAGCCTCGTTAAGGCATCTGCATTTGAACGTGCCACCCTGCTGTGCCTGATATCACCGATAATGGCGATCCTCAGTCCTGAAAAACGTCCAAATTCTTGATAAATCGTTAATAGGTCTAATAATGATTGTGTCGGGTGATGACCACAACCATCGCCTCCGTTTATAATAGGGATATTTATTTTTTCTACTAGTTCATCAAAATATCGGTCTTGCTGGTGGCGAATCACAATGGTATTTACTCCGAGGGCTTCTAGGGTCTTTACAGTATCGTAAAGTGTCTCTCCTTTTTGAACACTGGAGGTTTGTACTTCAAACGGGATCACACCTAATCCCAATTTTCTTTCGGCAACTTCAAAACTGCATTTGGTTCTCGTACTTGCTTCAAAGAATAAGTTTGCAGCGAATAGCTGCCGAGTTGGACGCCAGCTCATCCCATCTGCAAAAGCTTGAGCATCTGCTAGGATTTGATAAATTTCTTCCACCTTTAATTCATTGGTCGTTAATAAGTGATGTAACATTCATCTTCCCGCCTCTCATTTTTCGGTAAAAAAATACCCCGATCAGATTGATCAGGGTGCAGTTACATAAGACTATGTCCATAATTTATCCTAAGAAAATTTATGAACTCAGCCTTTACACCCTTCTTAGCCTCTCTGGACTTATTTAAAAGGTCTTCATCTTATGCCGTTTTCTTATTAGTATCAGCGTCTGTTTCATCAAACAAACTGTCTTTGATGGGTTCTTTGCCCGGCAGAAGCAGGTGTAGTACAATCCCGCAAATGGCAGCCAAGGCCATACCGTGGATTTCTAATTCCTCTGAGAATTTGATAAAGGCACCGCCGATTCCAATTACTAATATGACGGATGAAATCACCAGATTACGCTTATCTCCAAAATCAATTTTACTATCGACTAACATTCTCAAACCGGATGAAGCAATAATACCGAACAATAATATCGAGACACCGCCCATTACAGGAGTAGGTATCGTTTGGATCAAGGCAGTTATTTTTCCAATAAAACCGAAGATGGTTGCTAGTACAGCAGCACCTGCAATTACATATACGCTGTATACTCGAGTGATTGCTAGTACACCGATATTCTCACCGTAGGTTGTCTTTGGCGGTCCACCCATTAACCCAGAGATCATGGTCGCTGTTCCGTCTCCCAAAATCGAACGATGTAAGCCTGGTTTCTTAATATAGTCGCGGCCGACGACCTTACTCAATACTAGCTGATGACCAATATGCTCAGACAAGGTTACTATCGCCACTGGGACCATTAAGGCAACTAAGTCCAATGTAATTTTCACTTCATAGTTGACAAATGGAATGATAAATTCAGGCATCTGAAACCACTTTGCATTCATTACGGGTTGAAAATCAACCAGCCCTACTGCTAATGCATAAAGATACCCTACAACAATCCCGGCTAATATTGGGATAATACTCAGCATTCCCCGCAGATAGATGGAGAAAACAATCGTTGCAGCTAGTGTCACCAGTGCTGCGGAAAAATGGATTAGGCTATAATCTCCTTGCGGATTGTTCATCGCCATATCCACTGCTGTTCCCGATAATGATAATCCTATTACGATAATCACAGGGCCTACAACAATCGGCGGCAGTAAATTCATTATCCAACGGTGACCAGCTTTTTTTATTACTAAAGCTACAATTCCGTAAACCACACCTGCAAGAAAGGTGCCTATCATAGCTGCTCCAGGGCCTCCTGCTTCGTACGCTAGTTTAACAGGTACGATGAAAGCAAAGGAAGAACCAAGATAGGCTGGAACCTGCCATTTCGTTATCCACAAAAACGCCAGTGTCCCTAACCCACTTGAGATAAGTGCAATAGCAGGATCTAAACCAATAAGATATGGAACAAGTATAGTTGCACCAAACATGGCAAATAAATGTTGGAGACTTAATGTAAGCCATTGAGTTGGTTTTGGATAGTCTTTTACGTCTAGGATGGGTTCGTTATTCATTCTGTATACTCTCCTCCATATTTGGTTTCTCTTTATTATGCTCAAAAATTAAAAACCCCTTCGTCCAATAAGGCACAAAGGGGTACAGAAATGCCACTAAAACCAATTAATGACAATTCCCCTTTGTCAGCCTCTCTGGACTGAAATTAAAAGGGTCTATTTAATTCTCAAAGATACTAACTTGATCTATTTGATCGACTTCTGTTAATTGGACAACAATTTTCTCTGTACTCGAGGTTGGGATATTCTTACCCACATAATCTGCTCTGATAGGCAGTTCTCGGTGGCCTCTATCGACTAGTACCGCCAATTGAATCACAGACGGCCTACCAATATCCATAAGGGCATCTAATCCTGATCTTACCGTTCTCCCTGTATATAGAACATCATCAATAAGAACAACCTTTTTATCCGTAATTTCAGCAGGAATATCAGTCCCTCTTACTAGCGGTTCCTGATTATCCGTCTTCATGGTTAAATCGTCACGATAGAGCGTAATATCAAGTTCCCCAACTGAAATGGCCCTGCCTTCTATTTCGGCAATTTTTGCTGCAAGTCTTTCGGCTAAGAAAATCCCTCTTGTCCGAATTCCGACAAGAATACAATCTTCAACCCCTTTATTTTTTTCAATAATCTGATGGGCAATTCTCGTCAAAGCCCTGTTTATTGCTTGGGCATCAAGTACTACTGCTTTTTGGCTCATACTCACACCTACCTTACCAAAATAAAAAACCTCTCACCTTGTGGGTTGAGAGGTAGACGTACAGCATTAAGAAATGGGTAGATAGAGAACCCAATTCAAACCGTTTCCTTCTCAGCCTCACAGGACTGTTTTAAAGGCATATTCAACTGTTGTTATCTTACTTTAGATTTCCACACCTGTCAAGTAAGTTATTTTCTTAATTGCTCAAGTAACTGAACAAATTCGCTTGGCAATGGTGCTTCAAATTCTAGGTATTCATTTGTGCGAGGATGTTTAAACCCAAGTACTCCAGCATGTAATGCCTGTCCATTTAAATCCAAAGTTTTTCTGGGTCCATACTTAGGATCACCAGCTAATGGATAGCCAATATACTTCATATGAACACGGATTTGATGCGTTCTTCCTGTTTCTAATTGACATTCTACATACGTGAAGTCCTTGAACCTTTCAATTACATGGAAATGTGTCACAGCATGCTTGCCCTTGTCTACAACAGCCATGCTTTGGCGGTCTTTTGTGTCTCTCCCAAGCGGTGCATCGATTGTTCCGAATTCATGCTGAATAACACCATGAACTATCGCCCGGTACTTTCTTGTTACCGTCTTTTCCACTAATTGATTTACAAGTTTTTCGTGTGCCATATCATTTTTTGCTACCATCAAAAGACCTGATGTGTCCTTATCAATCCGGTGTACAATACCCGGTCGTAGTACACCATTTATTCCTGATAAATCCTTACAATGAGCCATTAAACCATTTACAAGCGTTCCTGTTAAATGGCCCGGTGCTGGGTGCACGACCATTCCTCTAGGTTTATTTACAACTAATACATCCTTATCTTCGAAATAAATCGTTAAATCCATCTCTTCCGGGATAACATCTAGTACTTCCGGGTCTGGAATATTAATTTCAATATGATCATTCAAACTACACTTATAATTTGTTTTTATTTTCTGGCCATTCACAAGAATATTGCCTTCTTTTATCCATTGCTGGACCTGTGTTCTTGACCACTCTTCATCTAAAGTAGAAATGACCTTATCAATTCGATCACCTTTTTGCTCTTCAAGAATGGTGTGTACCATTTTCTCCATAAGTTTTCTCCTTCGCTTCTTTCTCATCGCGCAGCATTTGAATCATCAGCAACACTACCCCAATGACTAGAGCTGAATCCGCAATATTAAATACCGGAAAATTATAGCCAAAAATATACGAATGTATAAAATCAACTACTTCCTTGCGAAATAACCGGTCAATAAAATTGCCGATTGCTCCTCCAAGCATAAAAGCAAGAGAAACCCCTAACAACCATTTATTTTTTGTTTCTTTTTGAATGTAATAAACGATTGCAACAATAACAATGACTGTAATAACGTAAAATAGCCACATTTGCCCTTGCAGGATACCCCATGCTGCTCCTCGATTGCGATGAGAGGTAATATACAAAATATCATTAATAACTGGAATACTCTCTCCAAGGTGCATTTTCGTTACGATTAGCCATTTCGTAACCTGATCAATCAAAATGATAAAAAGTGCAATTAAATAATAAAACACTAAGAAATACCTCCATCTTAACGAAGACTATACTTCTTTAGCATTTTAGCACAAACTTTAAAGAAACGACAATCTTACATATAAAAAAACGAGTGAATTGGTTTCCGGTAGTAATGATTAACCAACTCAGTATCCTTTGCAGTCTTAACCGTGGGTAGCATGCATAATAAATCATCTGGTAATGGCTTTCCAGTGGTTTCGCAATGACCAAAGTTTCCATTCACAAATTTTTCTATCGCTAAGTTAATGTCTGCCAATTCATCCTGTAAAATTGGCGTTATCCATTCATCTTCTTGTTTAGATTGCAGTGCTTCCATAATCTCTAATTGGGTTTGACGGAGTTCCGAAAACAGCTTTTCTTGGGTAGCATTCATCGTTGTATCCTCCGTTTCTTCTTTTGTTATATTGTTTCCGTACTTGTTTAACTAACACGGTTAAACATTTGACATCAACTACATAAATTTACGGAGGTGGAAAAATTTAAGCCCTGTGCTCTTTGCACAGGGCTCATTTTATGCTAGATGAGAGTAGTTTTCTTTAACAACTTCGGCACAGCGTGGGCAGAGTGTTGGATGCTCTGAATCTTGCCCGACTTCTGGTGTCACAACCCAGCAGCGTTCACACGTGTCACCTTCTGCTTTTGTGATGACAATGGCAGCAGTATCTAATTTAATCGCGTTTTCAGGCGCCTGATCGTAGAAGCCCGCTACTTCGAATCCAGAAACGATGAATAATTGCATAACATTTTCATCAATCGAATCTAAAAGATTTTTTGTTTTTTCATTTACATACAAAGTTACTTTAGCAGTTAAAGACTTCCCAATGATCTTTTCATTACGTGCTTCTTCTAATGCTTTTAGGACATCGTCACGCAGCTTCATAAATGAAGTCCACTTAACTTCTAGTTCGTCAGCATTTGAATAATCCTGATATTCTGGAAGGTCGGTTAATTGAACACTTTCACCTTCAACATTAGGAATAAACTTCCACACTTCATCTGCTGTATGTGAGAGAATTGGAGTCACTAATTTTGTCAACGCAACCAGTGATTCATATAGGACAGTTTGAATTGCACGACGGTCACGCTGATCAGCTGCTTCAATGTAAAGAATATCCTTTGCAAAATCTAGATAGAATGCACTTAAGTCAAGCGTACAGAAATTATTAACAGCGTGATAAATGCCAGCAAACTCATAATTTTCATAAGCATTTTTTACATTTTTAATCAACTTATTCAGTTTCACAAGCATAAATTGATCTACTTCACGTAGGTTTTCATAAGAAACTTTATTTGTATCTGGGTTAAAGTCAGCTAGATTTCCTAACAAGAAACGGAACGTATTACGAATTTTCCGGTAAACCTCAGCCACCTGCTTTAAGATTGCATCTGAAACTCGTACATCTGCTTGATAGTCAACGGATGCAACCCATAAGCGTAAAATGTCAGCCCCTAATTGCTTCATAACTTTTTCAGGTACCACCACATTACCAATTGACTTACTCATTTTCCGGCCTTCTCCATCAAGAGCAAAACCATGGCTTAGAACCCCTTTATACGGCGCCTTACCAGTTACGGCAACAGCTGTAGATAAGGAAGAGTTAAACCAGCCGCGGTACTGGTCAGAGCCTTCAAGATATAAATCTGCTGGTCGGACTAAATCGTCTCTTTCGAGTAGAACAGCCTGATGTGAAGAACCGGAATCAAACCAAACGTCCATAATATCGGTTTCTTTTGTAAATAATCCATTTGGACTTCCTGGATGTGTAAAGCCTTCAGGCAGCAAATCCATGGTTTCCTTTTCAAACCAAATGTTTGACCCAAACTGCCGGAAGAGATTAGAAACATGCTCGATTGTTTCGTCTGTAATAATTTCTTCTCCATTTTCGGCATAGAAAACTGGGATTGGTACACCCCAAACACGCTGCCTGGAGATACACCAGTCCCCGCGATCGCGAACCATATTAAAGAGACGTGTTTCCCCCCATGCCGGTACCCATTTCGTTTCCTTTACAGCTTCAAGCAATTCGTTCCTGAAATCTTTAATACTTGCAAACCATTGTGCAGTGGCACGGAAAATAACTGGTTTTTTCGTTCTCCAGTCATGTGGATACGAATGTGTAATAAAGGAAAGCTTTAATAACGCACCCGCTTCTTCCAACGCTTGTGAAATTGGCTTGTTTGCTTCATCGTAAAATAAGCCTTCAAACCCTGGTGCTTCACTCGTCATAATCCCTTTATCATCTACAGGATTTAAGACATCTAGACCATATTTTTGTCCTACATGGAAGTCATCTTCCCCGTGTCCTGGCGCAGTGTGAACACAGCCTGTTCCTGCATCGGTTGTTACGTGTTCACCTAGCATTACAAGAGAATCACGTTCATAAAGCGGATGTGCTGCAAGAATGTATTCAAGCTCACTTCCTTTAACCTTTTGAACAACAGCTGGATTTTCCCAGCCGATTTCCTGCTTGACTGCTTCTAACAGAGCTTCTGCTACTAAGAACTTTTTACTGTTCACTTCAACCACTACATAAGATAATTCCGGATGAACGGAAATCCCCAAATTGGCAGGAATCGTCCAAGGAGTCGTAGTCCAGATGACAATTTGTGTGTCAGTGTCTAGAACTCCTTTACCATCCTTTACCTTAAATCCTACATAAATAGACGGTGAGCGTTTATCCTGATACTCAATTTCAGCTTCAGCAAGCGCTGATTCACTTGAAGGAGACCAATAAACCGGTTTAAGCCCTTTATAAATATAGCCCTTTTTAGCCATTTCCCCGAATACTTTAATTTGCTGTGCTTCGTATTCTGGATTTAGGGTAATATAAGGATTTTCCCAATCGCCACGTACACCAAGGCGCTTAAATTGCTCGCGCTGGTTATCAATTTGTTCAAGTGCATACTTTGTACAAAGCTGACGGAACTCGGCAACTGTCATCTCTTTTCGTTTTACACCTTTGTTTGTTAAAGCCTGCTCAATAGGGAGACCATGTGTGTCCCAACCTGGTACATATGGTGCATTGAAGCCGCTCATCGATTTATAGCGGACAATAAAATCTTTTAGAATCTTATTCAAGGCATGCCCCATGTGAATATCTCCATTTGCATATGGAGGTCCATCATGCAGAATAAACATTGGACGCCCTTCAGTTCGTTCCTGCACTCTTTTGTAAATTTCTAGTTCTTCCCATTTTGACTGAATTTGTGGCTCTCGTTGCGGAAGGTTGCCTCGCATAGGAAACTCAGTTTTCGGCATCAATAACGTATCTTTATAATCCATTTTTATTCCTCCTGTAATCCTCTATATAGAACAGAATGACCAATATTTGCAATAAAAAAACCCTCTCATCCCTAAATAGGGACGAGAAGGTTTTATTCCCGCGGTACCACCCCGATAAATTGTATTAAGCAAATACAATCCTCTTTGATATTCCCTAACGTGAATAACCCGCCAGGACCTACACACTCATAGAGCTTCGACCTGGGACTCAAGGGTGATTTTCTAATTTTTCTGCCATGCCAGGCTTACACCATCCCCAGCTCGCTATGAAAGCATTTTGAAAAATTATACTGTCCCTTTCATTGCCGTTCTATAATAGACTATGTTAAAAAATTATATGCGAAAGACTACGCTTTCGTCAAGCTAATGAATCCTCTTCCTCATGTACCTTTAATTCAGTTGCATCTACTTCATACTCTAATAGATGGTCCCAGTCATCTGTATTTAGCATATCTAATTGTGCTTCAATTAACATCTTAAATCGAGTGCGGAACACTTTTGACTGTTTCTTTAAATCCTCGATTTCTAGTGCAATTTTTCTTGCCTTTGAAAGTGATTCATTAACAATACGATCTGCATTTTTCTCGGCTTCTCTAACGATCAGCTTCGCTTCCTTTTGCGCATTCCGTTTTACATCTTCACCTGCTTCTTGGGCAATTACGATTGATTTGTTTAAGGTTTCTTCAATATTAACGAAATGGCCTAAACGATCTTTCATTTCTGTTAAGCGCTCTTCCATTTCTTTCTTCTCACGTAATACTAACTCATAATCCTTGATTACCTGGTCAAGGAATTCATTCACTTCATCTTCATCATACCCACGAAACCCCTTATTAAACTCTTTATTATGAATATCTAACGGCGTTAACGGCATGCTGCCACCTCCAAGAATCTCTTTCAGTATGTATAAGCAGATATTCGACATTTTTCTTGCGACTCCTGCTGTATTTCTAAATTATTTTTGCTTTCCGATGACAATTCTCCATTTATCCTTTTTAGTTCTACCCTCAATTGACAATATTTTCACTCTGCCATACCCTCGGACCGATATCAGGTCACCTTCTGCACAATCAAATGAGGAGTTTTCGATTAAGGTCCAGTTGACCCTAACTAAACCCTGTTGAATAAATAATTGAGATTTTTGACGGGAAAGATTATTGATTCCTGAAACAATTGTATCTAATCTTAAGGATGTGACCGTAATAGTGTTCTCCATCCAGCTATTTTCAGTTAATACCGCTTCCTTTATAGTTAACTCTTTTAATTCAACGCTTGCTCTGCCAATCGATTCAAGATTTGTACGAATATAATCTCTTATCTCACTAGCACAAAAAAATTGGATTGTTCCATCCTGAACCAAGATATCGCCAAATTTCCCACGTTTTAAACCTAGTGACATCAATGAACCTAGTACCTGTGGGTGTTCGATCTTCACGAATTTCATCGGATAAACGATTTCAAGAAGAGATAATTGAAATTCCTCGGACTCAGGAGTTAAATACTCAGGCACGATCAAAGCCCTTTGTCTTTCAGATCCGATTATCCCACCGAAAAGATGTACTCTCACATTTCCGTTTTCACCAACCATCACCTTTAGTATATGCTGTTCTCTTGGATCAAGAAAATCCGTGAGTTTAGGGGTGTATGTGGATTCTACATAATCCCGCCAATGCATTACTTGGTCAATATATTCGCGTTCTTCCGGGCGGAAATGCTGATAGATGTTCATAGTTTTCTCCTTGGTCTCGCAAAATTCAGAATCTTATTATTTACAATAGCAGGTCACGTATAACATCCAGGCCTGCAGGGGCAAAACTTAAAACGAGGAATGCTACTAATGGTGATAAATCCATCATCCCTAAAGGAGGAATAATTTTTCTAAATGGTTCTAAAAAAGGTTCGCAGACTCTAGAAAGTATAGATCCAATTTGGGACTCCCTCATGTTAGGAAACCACGACATGAAAATATAAACAATTAACACCCATCTATAAACACTAATTAATGTAATTAAAAAATCAAAAATCATATTCATACCCACTACCACCTCGAATCTTGGTAATCTGATTGTTGAACTAACTCAGAAATATTACCGGAGATCTCCACATTATCTGGGGTACATAAGAAAATACTGGACCCTACTTTTTGAATATCTCCACCTAATGCATAGACAGCACCACTTAAGAAGTCCACAATTTGCCTTCCTTCTTCATGGCCAATCCGCTGAAGGTTTACGACCACAGCACGTCTGCTTTTTAAGTGATCTGTAATATCTTGGGCTTCAGCATACACTCTAGGTTCGACTAAAATGACCTTCGAAGACTTTTGGACACTTTGTAGGCTGACGACATTCTGTGGCTTTACTTGCTGCTTTATAGGCTTAGCCGGTTCCACCTTTTCGTAAGCATCCATATTAGACTCATCATACTGGTCATCTAAAAAGAAAAATGTTTTTAATTTTGATTTAATTGTCATATCTGGTTCTTCACTCCTAACTATGCTCACCGACAAGTGCGGTGCCGATTCTTACCATTGTTGCACCTTCTTGAATCGCTAAAACAAAATCATTGCTCATCCCCATTGACAGCTCCTTACATGGTGCAAATTCCAAATGAAGCGACTGTACTTGATCACGTAAACTCCTTAACCTCTGAAAACAGGATCGAAGTAATTCTTGATCTTCAGAAAAAGGTGCCATAGTCATTAAACCAACAACCGTGATATGTTCAAAACGGCTTAGTTCATTAATAAAGGGCAGCACATCTTCGGGCTTTATCCCATGTTTTGATTCTTCATTTGACACATTTACTTGAACAAAGCATTTTATTTTTTTGCTTGCACGCTTATTAATTTCTTCAGCTAATGACAGCCTGTCTACAGAATGAATATAGTCAACCTTATCAATAATACTTTTTACTTTCCGGGTCTGCAGAGTTCCGATAAAATGCCATGTGGGCTTGTCCCTTAAAACTTCCCATTTCTCCAAAAGACCATCATCACGATTTTCGCCAAGGTTAACAATTCCTGTATCTAGTGCTTCTTGCGCCCTACCTATAGTCACATACTTGGTAACCGCAATGATGGTGACCTCTTCAGGGGAACGATTCGCCTTGATACAAGCCTTCCTTATCTGTTGTGTAACTCGTTCAAGATTGTCAGCTACCTTCAATTCTTGGCCTCCTTCCAGCCTATAAAGCCTAAAATTCTACCTGTTTTACCTTGATCACGCCGATGTGAGAAAAACTCTTTGTGATTACAGCTTGTGCACAGATCCGTTTTAAAAATATTTTGATCCGGTATTCCAGCTCTCTTGAGGATTAGTCGATTCATTTCCCGCAGGTCTAATGTGTATTGACCATCATTTATTAAATTATATGGTTTTTCTTCGACATCTTCTAGTGTATTTTCTACGAAGTTTATAACATAATCATTTACAATATAACATTTTTCACAAATAGAGGGACCAATCGCGACAAAAATTTCCTCTAGGTCTATCCCCTCTTTGCCCCAAGCCTCAATCATATGCCTCCCAATTTCATTAACCGTTCCTTTCCAGCCAGCATGAGCAGTACCTATCATCCGCTGCTCTGGCGCTATGAAAAAAAGTGGAACACAATCGGCATAGCAAAGTGTCAAAAGGATGTTCTCTTGATTTGTATAAAATCCATCTGTACCTTTGAAGGCTTGTTCATACGTTCTTGCCCCTCGTCCCTTGTCAATACTTGTTACCCTTCTAATGGTAATGTTATGAGTTTGTTCTGCACTAACCCAACAATTCAAAGGAAAGTTTAGGAACTTTGAAAGTTGGTTCCTGTTGGAAATAACATCGTTTTGAACATCACCAACGTGAAAGCCAAGATTTAAGTCCTTATAAACTCCTTTTGAACTCCCACCATTTTTTGTTGTTATTCCAGCCACGAGGCCTGGAAATTTATTCACCCATTGTTTAATGGAAAAGAATGAAGGGTTTTCTAATTGAAACGGTTCCATTTTCTAACCTCATTTGTTTTTATATAGTTTACCATGAATAGCATGCTGGTCATAGGGATCAGGAGTTTATCCTTCTAATTCCTCTGTTTTTCTTTCCTCAAATCCTTTAAATCTGACTAAAATGACATCCTGACCAATCTTAATAATGTTTTTCCATGGAATAATAATTTCTTCGTCTCTTCCAAAGAATCCAAGGACCTTACCAGCGCCGGTAATCACAACCGCTTCAATTTTTCCGGTTGATAAGTTAATCTCAATATCACCAATGTTTCCAAGTCTTTTCCCATCCGCTACGTTGACCACATCTTTAATCTGGAAATCAGATATTTTCACCATCAACTCTCACTCCTGCCTACTATACTATAATAAATATATATGACTAGACTTTCGAGAATATCTTTAAATCCAGAAAAAAGAAAAGCTGCCCTTTTGGACAGCTTTAACTTTGAATATTCTTATTCATCTGTTTAATTGCAGCCTTTTCCAGTCGAGAAACCTGTGCTTGGGATATCCCAATTTCATCAGCAACTTCCATTTGTGTTTTTCCTTGGAAGAATCGCTTTCGAAGAATAAGTTTTTCACGCTCATTTAAGCGACGCATACCTTCTTTTAAAGCAATTTCCTCTATCCAATTGATGTCCTTATTTCTTTCATCACTTAGCTGATCCATAACATAAATTGGGTCGCCCCCATCATTATATATCGGCTCAAATAGCGATACAGGATCCTGGATTGCATCTAAAGCAAAAACAATTTCTTCATGAGGAACTTCTAATACTTTTGCAATTTCTTCTGCAGTCGGTTCCCTTGAAGTCTCACTCATCAAACGCTCTCTAACCTGAAGAGCTTTGTAGGCAATATCTCTTAAGGATCTTGAGACGCGAATTGGATTATTATCACGCAGGTACCGACGAATCTCTCCAATAATCATTGGTACGGCATAAGTGGAAAACTTAACGTTTTGACCTAAATCAAAGTTATCAATCGATTTCATAAGTCCAATACAGCCAACCTGAAACAAGTCATCAACAAACTCGCCTCGGTTATTAAACCGTTGTATTACACTTAGAACGAGTCTTAAATTTCCGTTGACGAGCTTTTCTCGTGCAGTAATTTCGCCCTCTTGCATTTGTTTGAAGAGTAGTCTCATTTCTTCATTCTTTAATACAGGAAGTTTTGATGTATCAACGCCGCAAATTTCAACTTTATTTCGAGTCAATCCCTTTTCCCTCCTCATAGGAGTTGCTGTACAAAAAACAGTATCTCCTTGAGAAGGAAAAATATGCACTAATGAAACCTGACGGATCGGGTGAAAGTTGTCGAAAACTGTTAATGAATCCTTAATTTACAAGTACTTTTTGCAAGTAAAAATTTTTTCTTTTTTAAACCATTTTATTAAATTCTTTTCTTAGTCTTTTAATTATTCTTTTTTCAAGACGAGAAATATAGGACTGTGAAATCCCCAGCATATCTGCCACATCTTTTTGCGTTTTTTCTTCCCCATTAGTCAAACCAAATCTAAGCTCCATGATTTGCTTTTCCCTGTCAGATAATTGGTGCAATGCCCTTGTTAAAAGCTTTCTATCTACATTCGCTTCTAGATCCTTGGTAATAATATCATCATCCGTTCCTAAGACATCCGATAACAGTAATTCATTTCCGTCCCAATCAATATTTAGCGGTTCATCAAATGAAACCTCAGATCTAATTTTGTTATTTCTTCTTAAGTACATCAAAATTTCATTTTCAATACATCTTGATGCATATGTAGCAAGTTTTATTTTTTTCTCAGGATTAAAGGTATTTACAGCTTTAATCAGTCCAATTGTTCCAATACTAATTAAGTCCTCAATGTTTATACCTGTATTCTCGAACTTTCTGGCAATATAGACAACTAGTCTTAGGTTGCGCTCAATTAAGATTGACCTAGCAGCCTTATCACCGCCAGGAAGCTTATTTAATAATACCTCTTCCTCATCTTTGCTTAAAGGAGGCGGTAATGCTTCGCTTCCACCTATATAATAAACTTCGTCTGATTTAAGGCCCAATTTTATTAATAGCTTATACCAGTAATAAGATAAGCGAAGTCTCCATTTTTTCATCCATGTTCCTCCTTCTAAAAATGTTTTTCCCGAGTATAGTATTATTAGCTTACTTTCACCGAATCCCTGAGTCTAGGACCGGTCATCATTTTCGGATGAACGATGCATTGGAAGGCATCATCTGCTGACAACTGCTGCATAGTAAAAGACACGAGACCCTTTTCGCATATTCGCTGCTCCCCATTCAAATCAAAAAGAATAGAATCGGGTTTTATCGCAGCAATTAGCTGATGCTCTTGTCCAACCACCTGATATGGGATGATTCTTAATTTGCTCTGCCACTCGTGTGGAAACTCTTCATCTCCCATTATCAAGGATTCAGGGTCAGAAGCCATCCTTTGAATTGGCACTGCAATCTTTTCTAACTGGTCTTTAATTGAGACAAACATAACTGGAAGTTTCGATATAGGATCATAAAGCTGATTTCCACTGTCAACTAACCCCTTAAAGATTAACGTTTCATGGTTAATCGTTAGTTTGACGGTAATAATCTGATCATATTGAATCTTAGTCATTTCCATACTTTCTACATTACGTTTTGAAAAATGCCAGGCTAACGGAAAACCTAAAAATACAAATAACCAGCTAATTGGGTCTCCATATCCTGTTACACTGGATAATAAAACATTAGTTGACATTTCAGCATCATACTGAATAAAGTAATGAACCCCGATTAACGCACCACCAATTAGAAAGGTTGTAACATACAGGGTCATTAGAGCCTTAATAAAAAAGGAGAAGCGTTTATATCCAAATGCCATGAGTACCATCCCTATTGAAAAGAGGAGCTTTGTAATCGGGTGGTTCGAAAATAATTGTAATGGTGTAAACGACAATAAAATAATTAGTGACCCAATAAAACCACCAGCTAATATCCTCCACATTTTTGTTTGTCTTTTTAAAAAAATAGCTGATAAATAAAGGAGAAGGCTATCAAATAATAGGTTAAGAGCCCATATTATATCTAAATATACAGTCAAGCCGCTGCCTCCTTTTTTAAAGGCTCTGTTAAACTTGATTGTTGATTGGAAGGGAAGGCACTTCGCTTTCCGCGGGCCACCGCCGAGCCTCCTCGACACTCCGTGTCTGCGGGGTCTCGCCTGTCCCGCTTCTCCCGCAGGAGTCTTCGTGCCTTCCATTCCAATCAGCTGTGGTAATAATTAACATTAATCTTTACCAGTGCCTTTTTAAAAGCTTCAGAAATGGAAGGGCAATATGAACATTACCAATCATTTCTATTATTCTGTTTACGGAAAAGTATAACGTACTTTTGGGGCGGAAGTGTGTCACTTTCTGTAATCAAAAAAACAGAAATTTTCACTATTAACAACGTATTTTGTCTAATTTGTTTTGCTGGATGTAGGCATTGAAAAAGGCATGGTCCATGGACCATGCCTTTTCTATCAAAACATTATTATCTGCGACGGTTGCGGTTGCGGAGGAAGGTTGGGATGTCTAGTGTGTCTTCTTGAGAAGCGTTATTCGAGCGAACAGGTTCTTGGGATACTTCTTCGCGCTTTTGTTCTCTTTTCACACTGTTTACCTGTGGCTTAGCTTGTCCAAAAGCTGGACGATTAACCTTAGGCTGTGCTTCTTCCTCGTTGAATCCAGTAGCAATAACCGTTACAATTATTTCATCTTTTAGTGTTTCATTAATTACAGAACCGAAAATCATATTTACTTCTTGGTCAGATGCGGTTGCAACAATATCCGCAGCCTCTTGAACTTCATAAAGACTTAAGTTCGTGCCGCCAGTAATATTCATGAGAACACCCTGAGCTCCATCAATAGACTTTTCTAGTAATGGAGAGCTGATTGCCTTTTTAGCTGCCTCAGTTGCACGATTTTCGCCTGCAGCGACACCAATACCCATTAAGGCAGATCCTTTATTAGACATGATCGTTTTAACATCAGCAAAGTCTAAGTTAATTAGTCCTGGCGTAGCGATTAAGTCGGAAATACCTTGAACCCCTTGACGTAAAACATTATCAGCTTCACGGAATGCCTCAAGCATCGGAGTACTCTTATCAACTATTTCAAGAAGGCGGTCATTCGGAATGACAATTAATGTATCTACCGCTTCCTTCATAGCACCGATCCCGCCAGATGCTTGATTTGAACGCTTTCTACCCTCAAATGTAAACGGACGTGTCACAACACCCACTGTCAATGCTCCTAAATCACGAGCTATTTGGGCAATAACAGGGGCAGCACCAGTTCCGGTTCCTCCACCCATACCAGCCGTAACAAACACCATATCTGCTCCACGAAGTGCATCTTCTAGCTGCTCTTTACTCTCTTCTGCAGCTTTTTTTCCTACTTCAGGATTGGCGCCAGCACCAAGTCCTCTAGTTAATTTAGCACCAATCTGCATTTTCACTTCTGCTTTAGAAAGGTTTAACGCTTGTGCGTCTGTATTCACTGCAATAAATTCTACACCTTGAACCCCATGTTCAATCATTCGGTTTACTGCGTTGTTTCCACCGCCGCCAACACCGATTACTTTTATGGTAGCAAGAGAATCTAAATTGGTATCAAACTCTAACATGAACAAATCCTCCTAATTCGTCGATATCTTTTCGCTAGTTATTCGAAAAAGAGACCAAGGAATTTCTTTACTTTAGATGACATCTTATCTTCCGGATGTTTTTCTGGTTTAGCTTTCGGCTGTTGTTGTTTTGGCATTCTTTTTTCGATTGGTTCAGAAACCGCCGCAGCCCCGTCGAAGGTTCCTCCTGGTATTCTAGCATTCTTGTAAGCATACTTAATCAAACCAACCGCTGTAGTATATTGAGGTTCTCTTACTCCAATATAATCAGGAACGGCGTTGCGAACTCTATTTTGCAAAATTACCTGTGCCAGCTCCAATACACCTTGCATATTAGCAATTCCACCCGTTAAAACAAACCCTCCAGGTAAATCACTATAACCTAAGCGTTTCATTTCACTGACAATTAAATCAAATATTTCTTCCAATCTTGCTTCTATAATATCAGAAACTTCAAGTTGATTAAATTGCTGGTGCTGATCACTTCCAATAATCGGTACACTAAATACTTCATCTTCTGAAGCATCATCATAAAAGGCATGTCCGTATTTGACTTTTATTTTTTCAGCATCTTCAGTTGATGTCCGTAACCCGATCGAAAGATCTTTTGTAATATGATCCCCGCCGACTGGGATAACACTAGTGGCTGCTAAAAAACCTTGTTCAAAAACTGCAATCGTTGTCGAACCGCCACCAAGGTCAATAAGAGCAACTCCTAGGTTCTTCTCATCCTTAGAAAGTGCGTACTCCCCCGCAGCAAGCGGCTGTAAAACGATATCTAATATTTCAAGACCCGCTCTTTCAACACAGCGAAGTGTATTAATAATAATTGTCTTAGAACCGGTAATTAAAGTACCATCCATCTCTAAGCGAACACCGATCATCCCTCTTGGATCATGGATCTCGTCTTTTCCGTCAAGAATGTATTGTTTGGCAACAACACCAATAATTTCTCTGTCAGGCGGAATAGAGACTACCTGAGCTGCTTCAACCACACGCGTGACATCTTCGTTCGTGATTTCGCGATTTTGACTGGATACTGCAACTACACCACGGCACGGCTGAAGCATACAATGGTTTCCGGTTATACCTACAATGACTTGGCGGATTTCCATGCCAACCATTCTTTCCGCTTCTTCAATTGCCTTCTTAATAGAATGAACGGTATCATTGATATCAATGATAGAGCCTTTACGTAATCCTTCAGATTTAACATTTCCTACGCCGATAATATTTAATGAGTCATTGACCATTTCACCAATGATAACTTTTACACTGGATGTACCGATGTCAAGACTTACATATATTTCATTGCTGTTCATTCTCTGGCACCTCCTTTTGCATTCCTTCAGTCCAACACCAATTATTTTTATAAGAAAAAAGATAAACATTCTCCACTATATCTTATAAAATTATTCGTCAAAACTAAATGATTCCCTTTAAAAAAATCAAATTTTTTCTAATTTTTCTTTGTTTGTTGACCATTTTGTCAATAAAATCCGTCTAATGACGGCAATATTTTGAAATAAGCGAACACCAAAGGCAAAAACTGCTGCTAAATACAAGTCTACACCAAGATGGACACCTAGAAAAGCTAAACTTGCAGCAAGTAAAATATTGAAAAAGAAGCCTGAAACAAACACTTTTTCATCATAAATATTTTGCAAATGTGCCCTAATTCCTCCAAACAGAGTATCTAAAGCAGCCAAAACCGCAATCGACAAATAATTGGAATATTCATCGGGAATTCTTATATCTGTCAACAGTCCAAGAATAACACCAACAATTAATCCAAGTAACGGAAGCCACATTATGTATCGCCCCCTTCAGTTGCTTTCACAGACTCCAAATAGCGAATTCGTATCTGATTATCATAGGCAGGAATGGTAATTTCCGTACTTGGTTCAGAAATTGTTAGTTTAAGGTTATCAATGAAAAACTCCTCAACCGCTCTCGATACTTTCATCCTATTAAACAGCTTTTCTGCTGCAATGAGATTATCTACGCCTACTCTAATCTCAATAGGTAGGTTTGTTAAAGGATATCCATCTATCTTGGTTTCATTATTAATATCTCTAATAACCGTCGTGTTAATTACTCTTCGGCCATCTATTGAAACATATTTCGCTTCGTACATGTTCAATTCATTTAATAACCGTTTGAGAAGTTCAGGAGATATCCCGCTAGAAGATGGGAGTCCAACTTGGATTTCCTCAAAAATTGGTTGAACTCTCAGGATGATTCCTGGTGATTTTACTTCTGTTAACCCAGCTTCACTTTTTAATTCCTGAAGAGTATCTATTAACACTTGTTCTTTACTTTGCCTTCGCTCAGATTCATAGGCGGTAATTTTTCCTTCAATGGAACCAATTTCACTTAGTAAATTGGATTGGAGTTCTTTTTCCTTAAGTAAGGCTTCCCGCAGCTGCCAAATATCTCGTGTATCTCTTGCAATCGGTTCTTTCACCGTTTGAAATTGAATCGCAAGCATAAAACCAATCACAGCAGATATGACTACAAAACTAAGATTTTTATGTTGCTTGTCCACTTGTTTCACCTAACCTTTTAAATTATTCCTATCTTACGTGGACAATCCATCATTTACGAACTTCCTAAAATTGGATTTAGTATAATTTCGTTCTTTTTCTCTAGAGTAAAAACTATATTGTCATTAACAAGCTGGTCTTTTACACCGCCAGTTAAATTAAGTGCAGAGGACAAAACATCAGGATCGCCAATTGCTGTAATAACAAATGGTGCCGGATGTTCAACACCATCGACAGTGATTACAGGTCCTGTACAAAGAATATATGAATGACTTGTTAATCTCTGGCCATTTACAGCTATCGCTGCAGCACCTGATATGTATAGCTCATTAATAACTTTAAACACGTGATATTCATGAACAAGATAGTTATTAATATTCTCTTCCTTAGGATCATAGGCACCGTCAGCCAGAGTTACACTAACACCTTTACCTTTTACCTTAACCTTTCCTAGGAACATCCGATATTTTTCTGCGTCCTCTGCAAAGGTTAAATAAACCTGTGCCTCCTTAGAGAGGTTCTTTTCATTTTCTAAAACCTTGTCTTGTTTTAGATGTAACTCTTCAGTAAGTTTTCGATTTGTTTCCTTTTGAGCAATCAGTTCATTTCGCAGCTTAAGTGTTCTTTCATATTGCTTACCTGATAAATTAGTATGTTCTAGTTTTGCTTCCTTTTGAGTAAGATGATAGGAGAATGCCATCATGAACCCAAGAACTAGAGAGACGAGGGATAGAACGACGTGTTTACCCTTCACCTTGATCATCTTCACCTGACGTCTCCTCCACTTCTAATTCATAAGCCTTGAAGTACGTACCTACCTCCAGATCAATAATTCCTTTTTTATTTGAATCCAATTGGCTTACAATTGAAGGATAATGAATCATTTTCTCTGAGAAACTCCTTAATGTTGCGTTCACTTCAAAACCGTCATTCATAAATAAAGAAATATGATATTGATCTGTTTCCTTAGGTGTGTAATGAATTTCAGATATAGAGTTTGTAATTTCCTCAGGAAGCTGGTCAAGATTCATAATCAATTCTTCTAGTATTGCACCCTCTTCAAATTTAAGTAGAAGAGGAGCATTTACCGGTATCTCATTCATTTCCCTGTTCAAAAGAATTTTCGCATTATCAATGACAGGATAATATGATTTATCATTTTCTAAATAGGCAATTCTTTTCCGTTCATGTACATGAATCTTGATAGAATTTGGAAATACAACTTCTATTTCCGCTTTCTTAATTTCATCTAATTTTTCTAATTCTAAGACAATATCTTTTTTCTTTACACTCCAGATATTGGTTTTGCTTGTAAGATTTGAGATATTAATAATTTCATCTGAAGAGATAATCTCATTACCCTTTATGGTAATCTTTTTCACATGACTTAAAGGTGATTGTACGTATGCAACAATAGCAATCATTGTAAAAAACAATAAAAGCAGAAAAATTAGTCTTTGGTTTGCCTTTTTACGTCTTTGCTCCTTTAGCTTAGGAATCCGATCCTCAAGAGCAACAACCTTACCTTTATCCATACCTTTCCCCCCTAAAACCAGGTACGCATGTCCTAAAAGAAAACCAAAAAGAGTTAACTCCAGAAAATACCCATCTATAAAGTGAAAACAACGGCACAAAACATCATGCCGTCATTCATTTACCACAATCTTTTACCATATTATAATGTGTAATTATATCACAATATTTGTAATTTTGTAGGACTATTTCTATTTACACCCTACCGATTATTTCTACCTCAGTTTCTATTTTGACTCCATATAATTGATCAATTGTAACTTTCACATGTTCAATCAAATCAAGAACATCTTTTGCTGTTGCGTTATGTGCATTCACAATAAAATTACCGTGCATTTCCGAAATTTTTGCCCCGCCGATACTATATCCCTTTAAACCAGCATCCTCTATTAACCTACCCGCAAAATGGGGAAGCGGATTTCGAAAGATACTTCCTGCACATGGAGAGTTCCAAGGCTGGGTCTCTTTACGGTAATCCTTGTTTTTTTGCATTTGGGCAACGATCGCCGACTTATCTCCCTCTGTAAACTTAAATTTTGCTTCTAAAACAACACCTGGTCGCTTTTTCTGCAAAACAGATGTCCGATAGGAAAATTCCATCGCTTCATTCGAGAGCCACTCCATCGTTCCATCTTCGAATAAGATATGTGCTTCTGTTAAAATCCTACTAATGTCTGAGCCATGTGCACCAGCATTCATATAGACAGCACCGCCGACCGAACCAGGTATTCCACTAGCAAATTCAAGGCCTGATAATCCTTTTTTACTAATCATGGTTGATAAGCTTACGAGTGAATGACCAGCACCAACTGTGATTTCTGTACCAGCAATCGTAAGTGTATCAAGCCCTGGGCCAAGCTTAATGACTATACCTTCAATCCCCTTATCGGAAACCAATAAATTGGAACCCCTCCCAATGGCTGTCCATGGCAGGTTTTGCTTCCTAATTAGTTCCATTACTTTCGTCAAGTTTTCTATTGAAGAGGGTTCTACAAGGAGATCTGCAGGTCCGCCAATTTTCATCGTAGTGTGCCGGGCAAGCGGTTCATTACTTTTAACTGTACCTATATTTAATTCTTGTAATTGTGTGACTAAATGGTCCATACTATTCACCTATCTTTCCAAAGCTTGCGTTAAATTCAGTTTATGCAGAAAATTTAATTGGGCTACCTTTGTTTTTTATTTTACAAGCTGTTTCATCAGTTCATGAAGTTTTGTAGCTGAGTCAGGAACACCCAATTCTTTTGCTTTTATTTTCATCGCTTCTAGTGTTTGTTTGTTTAACAGAATCCTGTCAATATGCTGCACGAGACTTTTACTATTTAATTCCTTTTCTAAAAGTAATGTCGCTGCCCCGTGATTACTTAATGATTTTGCGTTCTTTTCTTGATGGTTATTTGTTACATAAGGACTTGGCACAAGAATACTTGGTATGCCTAAGGAGGTTATTTCAGCCAGTGTGGTTGCTCCTGCTCTTGAAACCACTAAGTCAACGCCCGCAAGAACCTCAGGCATATTATGAATAAATGGCTTAATCACTACATTTTTAGGGTTACCCACTAACTCCACTTCGTTTTTCACGGCCTCAAAGTGGACATCACCTGTGATGTAAAGGACTTGATAAGGCTTTTCTCCCAATTCCGATAGTGATTTAACTACTGCATCATTTATTGGTCTAGCACCGCGACTTCCTCCAAAAATTAATACTACTGGCTTTGTTGTACTCAGACCCGCAGATAATCGGCCGCGTATCCCATCTTGTCCCATGACTTCTGATGCACGCGGATTACCTGTAAATACGATTTTATCAGCCGGGAAATAATCTTTTGCCTCATCAAAGCATACAGCAATTTTGTTAACGTAACGGCTCAAGAATTTATTTGTTAATCCTGGCACACTGTTTTGCTCATGTATGATGGTAGGAATGCCCAATTTTGCAGCTGCATAGACTACTGGACCACAAACATAGCCTCCTGTACCAATGACAATATCGGGCCCAAATTCTTTTAAAATCTTTTTACTATCTCTAACCCCTTTAAAAAACCGATAGACCGTTTTAATATTTTCAAATGAAAGCTTCCTTTGAAAACCAGTAATATAAATTGACTTAAAAGGGATCTTCTCCCTAGGAACAATTGTACTTTCGAGTCCATTCAATGTTCCAATGTATAGAAACTCTGTATCTGCTGATTGTTTTTGTATTTCTCTAATAAGGGCAAGTGCTGGATAAATATGTCCACCAGTCCCGCCACCACTTACTACTATCCTCATATATCCACCTCGATATAAAATGCTAACTCTAATTTCATACACTATCTTACTATAAATTCGATTGAAAGAATGTAAATGAAAGAAGAATGTTATGTAAATGTAAAGTATCATGAATTAAACAAAAAGAACCCTGCCTTAAACAGGGTGATGTTAGTATCTTGCATAGCGGCTTATATTTAGAAGAACACCTATTGCCATTAGCATCAGAGTTAAGGATGAACCCCCATAGCTCAGGAATGGCAGGGTAATTCCTGTAACTGGCATTAAACCTGTTACAACCCCTATATTAATCATAACTTGAATAGCTACCATTGAAATGATTCCAACCGCTAGAAAGCTTCCATATAAATCGGGAGCTCCTAATGCAATTCGAATACCCCTCCATAACAATAATGCAAACAAAAGGATGATAAATGATCCACCAATAAAACCTAGTTCCTCTGATAATATTGCAAAAATAAAGTCAGTCTGAGGTTCAGGCAAATAGAAAAATTTTTGTCGACTCTCTCCTAACCCAAGTCCAAACAATCCACCCGGTCCAATTGCATATAGTGATTGAATAATTTGAAAGCCGCTTCCTAACGGGTCTTCCCAAGGATCTAGAAAAGATGTTATCCGCTTAATTCGGTAAGGTGCTGAGGCAACCAATGCGATAAAACCAGCTAATCCTAATAGTCCTAAAAACGCGAAATGGCCAATTCGAGCCCCTGCAATAAAGATCATGACCACACAAGTCCCAATCATTACAGTACCTGTTCCTAAATCAGGCTGGAGCATTATAAGTGCAAAGGCAGTAAATACTAGTCCAAGTGATGGAACAAGTCCTTTTTTAAAGGAAGTAATGAGCTTTTGTTTTTCAGATAAAAACTTTGCTAAAAATGCAATCATCGCTAATTTCATAAATTCTGAAGGCTGAATAGAAAACGCTCCAATACCAATCCAGCTTCTTGAACCATTCCGAACATTTCCGATTCCCGGAATCAGAACGAGAATTAATAAAACAAAGCAGACAATCAGAATGACTTTAGACCACTCTCTCCAAGTCCAATAATTAATATTCATAATAAAAAACATGGCAGCAATTCCAACACCCGCAAAAAGTGTCTGTCTTTTTGCAAAGAAGAAGGAATCATCAAACTTATATTCGGCCCAGACAGCACTAGCACTGTAAACCATAATAAGTCCCACTGCCAATAGCGTTAATGTTACAATTAATAAAATAAGGTCAGGAGTCGTTTTTTTTGTCGGCACTACTATACACCTCAACAACAAGTTTTTGGGCTTTGCAGTCTCCGTACGTATTTTACTGTCTAGTTGCAGCGGCTAGGGGCTCGGGTCATAAGCTCGTCTAGACTCGCGCCCCTGGGCACTAAGGAAAGCGCCTTAGAATGATCCTCGCAAAAACAAGCTGTGCTTGTTCCGAAGCCGCCTCATGTTTCTGTGGACAAGCCCTTATTTAAGCTTATGCACGGCATCGATAAAAATGTCTCCCCTGACTTCAAAAGTTTTATATTGATCCCAGCTGGCACACGCTGGAGATAATAAAATGACGTCTCCTGGTTCAGAATACCGATATGCAACAGGCACAGCCTTTTCAACATTATCGACACGCTTTATCAGATTTATTCCCGACTCCGCAGCAACCCGCTCTATTTTTGCTGCTGTTTGCCCAAAGGTTACAATTGCTTTTACGTGCTTTAAATAAGGTTTTAACTCATCAAATTCATTTCCTCGATCCAGTCCACCCGCTAAGAGAATCGTAGGTTTGTTAAAAGCGCTCAGTGCCTTAACGGTAGCTAGAATATTCGTAGCTTTTGAGTCGTTATAAAATTTCCGATCATCCATTTCTGCTACAAACTGAAGGCGATGCTTTACACCCGTAAAAGAACGCAGTACTGCCTGAATATCCTTGTTACCAACACCCGAAAGCTTTACTGCAGCCATACTTGCGAGAATATTTTCAAGATTATGTACACCAGGCAAAGCAATGTCATCGATGAGCATTACCTGTTCGCCATGAAAACAGATCCAGCCATCACGTATATCAGCACCCGCACTAAGTAGTTTAGTTGTTGAAAAAGGTACAATGACCGCTCTTGACTCCTTGGTAATCTCCATCACTTCTTGTTGATCCGCATTAACAATCAAATATTCTGTTTCAGACTGATTTTTAGTAATATTCGCTTTTGCCTTGGTATATTCTTTTCGCGTTCCATGGTAATCCAGGTGGGCATCATAAAGGTTAGTAATGATCGCAATTTTCGGATTAAACGTAGTAACTCCCATTAATTGAAAGGAAGATAACTCAATGACAATTAAGTTCTCTTCTGTCGCTTCCTCAGCGACACTAGATGCAACAGTTCCGATATTTCCAGCTATTAAAGGCTGTTTTTGTCCTTCCCTTAACATTTCGTATATTAGCGTCGTTGTTGTGGTTTTACCATTTGTGCCTGTTATGCCAATGAATGGTGCTTCTGAAATTTGGTAGGCTAGTTCAACTTCAGTAATGACTGGAATCCCTTTTTTGACAGCACCTTCAACAATTGGATTTTGATATGGTATCCCAGGATTTTTCACAATAAGTTCGAATCCATCTTCAAGGAGTTCAACAGGATGTTCACCACAAATTACTTTAATTCCCTGTTCTAAAAGCCCCTGGGCTTCTGGATTCTCAGAAAGAGGCTTCTTATCGTTAACAGTGACAAAAGCACCAAGCTTATGTAAAAGTGCAGCAGCAGTTACCCCGCTTTTTGCTAACCCGAGTACAAGTATTTTTTTATGACGATATGTTTCGATCTTCTTCAATTACAACCACACCTCAATATAGATACCAAGTATCGCGAATATTAATCCAACACTCCAAAACGTTACAACAACTCTCCATTCAGACCAGCCAACAAGCTCATAATGATGATGCAATGGGCTCATTCGAAAAATCCGTTTCCCGGTGGTTTTAAAAGATATTACTTGCAAGATAACCGATAATGTTTCAATAACAAAAACTCCCCCAATTATAACAAGTAGCAACTCTAGCTTGATTAGAATCGCTATTGTTGCAATTGCTCCTCCAAGAGCTAAAGAACCGGTATCTCCCATAAATACCTTTGCGGGATGGGCGTTAAAAACTAAGAAACCTAAAACAGCCCCAGCAACTGCGACAGAAAAAATTGCGACCTCAATCTGAGATTGGTTCCAAGCCAGAACGGCAAAAGCACCGAATGCAATCGCAGCAGTACCTGAAACAAGACCGTCAAGTCCATCTGTTAAATTGACTGCATTTGAGAAACCAACAAGCCAAAAAGTGATAAAAAGTACAAAAAACCATCCCAAATCAATGGTATAACCACTAATTGGTACAGTAATGACTGTAGGAAAACCATTTTGTTTATATATAAGATAAAAAATTACAGAAATAATAATTTGTCCTAAAAGTTTTTGTTTTGATGTTAAGCCAAGATTTCGTTTCATCACTACTTTTATGAAATCATCAAGAAAACCTAAAAGCCCAAATCCTAAAGTCACCAGTAGCATCAAATAGGTTTTCACAGTTGGCTCAGCAAATTTCCCTGTCATGACGAGGGTAGTGAGGATAATGGAAAATAAAATCATAATTCCACCCATTGTAGGTGTCCCAGTTTTCGCCTGGTGGGATTTAGGTCCTTCTTCACGAATGCTTTGTCCAAATTTCAATCTTCTTAAGAAGGGGATAAAAATTGGAGAAAGCAAGACCGTTATAAGAAAGCCCATCAAGATTGTGAAAAAAATAACTTGCTCCACCATTTTATTCCCCTCCTTCTTCTTTTTTACTTGAGCGAATCTTTTCCAGCATTACAGCTATATCATATGTTTGTTTATTTTCTTTGAGAAGTTCTTTATTAAAAAGTACAAAATTTGTTATTTTCATCTTATCTATTCGTTCTCCATCTAATTTTTGAATATAGGTTTGCAACAGTCTGCCTGCTGCTATTATTGGATCATCTGTAAAGAAAACAGGAAAGTGGTTCGGGGTATAATGCGGTAATTCTCTTTGGCGGTCCCAAATCACGGCAATTGCACCGTTTGCAATTGCCTTTAATAATTCTCCTGATTCCTCGTTCAACGGCATAAAAACCCCTCTTTGCTGAGGAATATCAGCCCTATCACAGACTATATAGTACTCATGGTCTGCCTCTTTGATCCCCGTTCTATCAACAAACATTGCAGATAAATCGTTAAAGGCTAAATACATTCCTATCTCCCCTCGATTGCTTTCCGAGCAACCACTCGGTCATCAAAATCAAATACATCCTTGCCAATAATTTGATAGGTCTCATGGCCTTTTCCGGCAATTAAGATGACATCACCTGCAGAAGCACGCTTGACCGCTGCATTTATTGCTTCCTCCCTATCTGGAACAACGATGTAATCCTCTCCTTGTACTCCATTCTCCATATCTTTCAGAATCTCGATTAAGTTTTCACTTCTTGGATTATCTGATGTGAAAATAGGATTCGTTGCATACTTACAAGCAATTGCTGCCATTACAGGGCGCTTTGTTCGATCACGATCCCCCCCACAACCGACAACGACAAATATCCTTTTCTCAGCAAATTGCTGAATGGTTTTTAATACATTTTCTAGGCTGTCAGGAGTATGAGCATAGTCGACTACCACTGTAAAATCTTGACCTGCATTAACAAGTTCAAATCTCCCAGCTACTCCTTTTATATTCTCTATCGAGGTGATAATTTGATTTATCGGTATTTTAGATACATATGCAGCAGCAATGCTTGCCAATACATTATATACACTAAATTTTCCAATCAATTGCATCTGAACGGGGTGATTCTTTCCCTCCATTACTAAATCAAAGGAGGTTCCTTTTGATGTCAATTTAATATTCCTAGCTAAGAAATCAGCATCTTGATCAATTCCATATGTAACTACATGTGCTGCAGTTGATTTTCGGTAATCTATGGAGGAGGGGTCATCCGCATTCAAAATCGCAAACTTTGGGTTAGATAGGTTAAAAGTGTTTCCAAGCTGGGCAAACAATAACCCTTTTGCATACTTATACCCTTCCATTGTTTTATGATAGTCAAGATGATCCTGAGAAAGGTTCGTAAACACCGCTACATCGTAGTCACAACCGTGAACTCTCCCGATATGCAAGGCATGTGAGGATACCTCCATAACAGCCACATCCACTTTTGAATCTACCATCTGCTGAAAACTCTTTTGCAAAGTTAAACTATCGGGGGTTGTATTCTTCGTTTCTATAATACGTTCGGCGATTTTAGTATACATAGTGCCAATTAGACCAGTTCGATGATTTGCTTCTCTGAAAATACTTTCGATAATATGACTAGTAGTAGTTTTCCCATTGGTACCTGTTATTCCAACTAAATGCAACTTTTTACTAGGTTGACCATAATAGGCATCAGCAAGAACAGCTTGAGCTCTAGTAGTATCATTAACGGTTATAACTGGCACCGGAAGAGTTAGTGGGCTCTCAGCAATAATTGCAGCTGCACCTTTGTTAACCGCAGACTCAGCAAAGTCATGTCCATCAACCGTATATCCTTTTATACAAACAAATAAGCTTCCCTTTTTAACTTTACGATCATCGTTTTCAATTGAATCAATCTCAGGATTATCACCGCGGTAAGGAACAAGAAGGTGCAAATGTTCAAGTAGTTCATTAAGCTTCATCGTCTCATATCCCCTTATGACTTTTACTTATACCACCAGATAACAGTATTCACCATAAAAGTCCTCAGTTGAAAGTTTCATCTTATTTTACATGAAAATAACCTATAATGCTATTTTATCTTTCCATATTACCTTATCCTACAAAACAGGCGGCGGAAAATTTTCCGGCCGCCTAAAAACTTACTACCCTATTCCTTTTTATTAAAGTAAAGCCTAATAGTTGAACCTTCTTCAACTTTTGAACCAGGAGCAGGCGACTGACTAACGACAACATTTCCTTCCCCGCTGGCATCAATTTTTAAATTTAATAGTTGCTCCGTTATTTCCTGCTTAGAAAGACCTGCTAGGTCAGGCAGGGTAATTAATGGAACATCAGGCCATTTTAATTTTTTTTCAATTTGGTCTTTCCTAGGTTCTACCCCCATGGCTCTCAGCCCATCATTCATAATTGCACCAACAATAGGGGCAGTAACGGTACCACCAAAGGCAAGAGTTCCTTTGGGATTATCAACGGCCACATAGACGACTATTTGCGGGTCATCAGCAGGGGCAAATCCCATAAATGAAACGATAAAGTTATTTTCCAAGTACCTTCCGCCCTGGGCTTTTTGTGCCGTTCCTGTCTTACCTCCAACCCGATATCCATCAACAAAGGCTTTTCCGCCTGTTCCTTGTGCAACGACACTTTCTAAAGCGCGTCGTATTTCCTTGCTGGTTTCCTCAGAGATTACCCTTCTTTTCTCCACAGGTGTATTTCTCATTACAACTTCTTTAGTTACTGGATCGATTAATTCCTTAGCAATAAATGGCTTATATAGAATCCCTCCATTTATTGCCGCAGAAACAGCTGCCACCTGTTGCATCGGCGTAACAGAAACCCCCTGTCCAAAAGCAGTTGTTGCTAATTCAACAGGACCAACACGCTGCAAGTTAAACAGGATCCCCGTTCCTTCGCCCGCTAAATCAATTCCAGTCTTTTGTCCAAAACCAAAATCTTTCACATATTTAAATAGAGTATCTTTCCCTAATCTTTGACCTAGCTCTACAAAACCAGGGTTACAGGAATTTTGAACAACCTCAAGGAATGATTGACTTCCGTGCCCGCCTCTTTTCCAGCATTTCAGTCTGGCTCCAGCCACTTCAACAGAACCCTTATCATGAAAATGCTCTTTCTCTAAGTCAACTTTTCCTTCTTCCAATGCAGCTGCCAGTGTAATGATTTTAAAGGTAGATCCTGGTTCATAGGTAGACCATACAGGTAAATTTCGATTATACACCTCTTGTGGTACATTTCGAAAGTTTGCTGGATCAAAAGTCGGTCTGCTTGACATGGCTAAAATTTCGCCATTGTTTGGGTTCATTGCAATCGCAATAATACCATCCGGATTATAGGTAGCCTGTGCGATATCAAGCTCTCTTTCGACAATGGTTTGAATTTTCGTGTCAATGGTCAGTTTAAGATCAAGACCATCAACCGGATGCTCGTAATCATCAGCCATATCATCCATGCGTTCACCTTTAGCATTGGCATAGAACTTAACAGATCCTCTTTCACCGTTTAGTTCCTTGTCATAAAAAAGCTCTAAACCCATTAACCCCTGGTTGTCCACTCCAGCAAAACCGAGAACATGAGAAAGATAACTTCCGAATGGATAATGTCGTTTTGAGTCTTCACCAATGTAAATACCTTCAAGTCCTAATGCCCTGATTTCCTTAGCTTTTTCGTGTGAAATTTTTCTTCCTTCTTTGATTCGAACGATTGATTGACCTTGAGTAATCTGTCGATAAGCATTTTCTTTTGACATATTTAAAACGGCAGATAATTTATCAGCTGTCCCAGCTGGATCTTTAATCTGTCTCGGAACAACCCAGACTGTCGGGGCACTGACATTTGTCGCTAACGCCACTCCATTCCGATCTACGATTTCTCCACGTTCAGGCTCAAAAGGTATATTTCTGCTCCAAGAACCCTTTGCTTGGCCTGTCAGCATATCCCCAAGAATAAATTGTACATACCCTAGACGAACATCAATAATCAGGAAAATAAGAAATCCGACAAACATTGCCACCATTAACCGTTTCCTAACAGTTACATTTGAAACACGCATATTATGAACGCTTCCTCCCTTAACCCGTTGCATGGGTTTCTACCCCCACACTTGGAGGTTTCACTTATCTTCGTTCATTTATATGCTTGTACTCATTTGATTAGAACGCTTATACAGTTTGATCTCTTAACTAATCCCGGATTAGTTCCTCTAGTTCTTGTTCGCTATCATTTAATTCTTCTCGTTCAGCTTTCAGCTTTTCTTCGGGTGTTTTTAATTCAACAATTAAGAAATCATTTTTCCTTAATAATGCACCCTCTTCAATATTTTGTTTCACCACATAACCGCTGCCAGTGGAATTTAATTTTAATCCAGCCACCTTTGCAATCTTCATTACGTCTCTAAGTGACCAGCCCGCCATATTCGGAGCAGTTAAATCACCTTTTGTTTGTAAAACCACTTTCTCCCCCTCAAGAACGGTTGTACCCTTGACAGGAACCTGAGCGATTATTTCAGCTCCTGAACCTAGCACTACTGGGACAATTCCCTGTTCATTTAAGTATTGGATGGTTTCTTGAATGGATTTGCCTGTATAATTTTCAAGCTTCGTTGATTTCGAAATCTCTTGAACGGAAGGCTGTATGTTTAAATAGTGGAGGCTATTCTTCATGACAGAATTAAAAATCATCGAAACAGGAATAGAGCCGTCACCGTAATAATTTATATCTGGCTGTTGGACTGCTACATAGACAATCAATTCGGGATCATCCTTAGGAGCCATTCCTAAAAAAGAAAAGATGTAATTATTAGCTCCTGTCAAGTATCCCTTAGGGCCGGGAATATTAGCTGTTCCTGTTTTTCCGGCTACACTATAACCTTCAATCTGGTAACGATTCCCTGTCCCTGTCTCTGTATTCGTTACGACAGTTTCAAGTATATCTCTAACTTCCTTAGCAGTTTCAGCCGAAATCGGGGTAGAAACAACCTCGGGCTCTGATTGATAGAATACTTCATCTGAATCATGGCTGACTATTTTGTCTACTACCTGCGGCTTCATCATTTTCCCATCATTCGCTATAGCTGTTGCCGCTTGAATCTGCTGGATAGGGGTAATTGCAGTACCATGTCCGTATGCAGTGGTTGCCTTTTCAATAGGGTAAGTAAACTGAATCTTTCCTGATGTTTCAAAAGGCAGGTCGATGCCTGTGGTACGATCAAACCCAAATTTTGTTAAATACTCGCGAAATTTTTCAAATCCTAATTTTTCTGCTGCAATCTTCGCAAAAGCAACATTGGAGGACCTTTGTACCCCCTCAAGATACGTAATGGTTCCCCACCCGGTACGGTTATGATCATGAATCGGAGTATCTTTAGGTGTTACTTTGTAAGAGCCAGATTTAAAATATTCATTTGGGTTAAAAACATTTTCTTCAATCGCAGCTGCAAGCGTAAATACCTTCATCGTCGAGCCGGGTTCAAAGGACGTTTCAATCGCTTCATTATGCCAGCTGTTATTAATGCCCTCTTTTGTTTTTGGGTGGAAAGACGGTCTTTGACCCATTGCTAAGATTTTACCTGTTTTAGGATCTGCTACAATTGCGATAATCTTGGCAGGTTTATATTCTGTTACTACTTTATTCATCGCATCTTCTAAGAAGGTTTGAATTTTTTTATCAATATTTAAATAGACGTCATTTCCATTTTGAGCTGGAGTTATTTTTTCTTTTCCATCCGGAAGTAAATAGCCCCATAAATCACTGTCATAGTTTATTTTTCCTTTTGTCCCTGTTAACTCATCATTTAACGTTTTCTCAATTCCCATTTTGCCGACATATTGATAAGATCCATCCTCTTCATCAATTCGGTCAGCATAACCAATTAAGTGCGACGCAAAAATACCATTAGGATAGAAACGTTTTGAATCACGTTTAAACGTGATTCCTGGTAATTTTAATGCATCAATTTCTTCTTTTGTTTGATGTGAAATATCTCTGCCAGCTCTGCCAAACTCAACCTGTACTTTGTCTTTTGTTAAGATGCTATAAATCTCTGATTCTTCCATTTCAATAAATTTTGACAGTTCACTTGCTGTAGTCTTAAGGTCTGTGACATGCCTAGGCTTTTTTTCGTTTGTCGTCATTTTCTCATCTAAAACGGCGATTAACGTGTAGGCAGTGGTATCCTCCGCAACAACTTCGCCTTTACGATCATAAATCACTCCTCTTACTGCTTCAAGGTAGCCTTCTCTGCTGTATTTTTGCTGTGCCTTTGCAGCAAGCGGCTGTGAACCTACTTCACCTGTAAATTGTATGGAATAGTATCTAAAGATTAATATAAAAAAGAGCAGGCCGAATATTACAAATAATATCGCTGCTCCGAGATTCATATTTGGCTGTTTCTTGTTCATTTCTCCTGCACAACCTTGACGTTATTTTCATTCAAAACAAGTCCCATTTGTTTCGCTTTGTCCCATATCCGCTCATACGTACTTAATTCTTTCACTTGAACCTCTAAATCACTATTTACCTTTTGCTGCTCAACGACCTGGGATTGTAATGTTTGAATCTCTTTATTTACCTGATAAATTTCCGCTTGATTCGAGATGAGTTGGACAGCTCCAAAGCAAACCATACCTGTAAAAACTAATCCAATTATTTTTTCACCTGGAGTAAGCCAGTACTTTTTAGTTTTTACGATACCTCGTTCTTCAACAGTCCTTTCTACTTGTTGCTGTTGCTGAAATTTCCTGGCAAGATTACTCATTCTTTCCCCTCCAGATTTAATTTATATATAGTGTTTATAGTTTTTCTGCAATACGAAGTTTCGCAGAGCGTGCTCGATTATTTTGTTCTAATTCCTCGTCAGAAGGAAGTATTGGCTTTCTGGTAATCAACTTTAAAATTGGCTTAAACTCGTCAGGAATAATTGGCAAGCCTGGAGGAAGGTTAGGAATTTCACTAGCCTTCTTAAAAGTTGCCTTACAAATTCGATCCTCTAAGGAGTGAAAAGTGATCACACTAATTCTACCTCCTTGATTAGTCAGCTCGATCGCTTGCTGTAAGGATTTCTCAAAAACAGCTAGTTCATCATTCACCGCGATCCTTATTGCCTGAAAAATTCGTTTCGCAGGATGACCGCCTTTTCTTCTAGCAGGAGCGGGTATCCCCTCTTTAATAAGGTCAACCAATTCAAACGTTGTTTCAATTGGTTTTATTTCTCTAGCTTTCTCAATTTTCCGAGCAATTTGCTTTGAGAATTTTTCTTCACCATAACGGAAAAAAATCCTCACCAAATCCTCATACGCCCAATGATTAACCACATCATACGCTGAAAGCTGTGCCTCATTGTCCATTCTCATGTCCAGCGGAGCATCATGATGATAACTAAATCCTCTTTCAGGTGTATCTAATTGTGGAGATGACACGCCAAGGTCATACAAAAGTCCATCTACCTTAAAAACACCAATGTTCTCAAGCTCTTCTTTAAGATGTAAGAAATTACTTTTAATAATGGTAAGTTGACTTCCATATTCCGATAATTTCTCTTTTGCATTTTCAATGGCTACTTCATCTTGATCAAAGGCAAACAACTTACCCTTTTCATTAAGTTTCGAGAGAATGAGGGAACTATGACCCGCACCACCTAATGTACAATCAACGTAAACGCCATCCGGTCTAATATTTAACCCATCAACGGCCTCTTTTAATAAAACAGTAGTATGTTCAAACACTTTATCACCTTTTCCAATAAACGATATATAACAGAATAGAATTATACTAACATAATTTGTCCATTATATATCAAACCCAATCATATTTTCTGCAATTTCAGCGAAAGATTCTTCTGACTGTGAAAAATAGTCTTCCCAAATCTGCTTACTCCAAATTTCAATTCGATTGGAAACGCCCAAAATTACACATTCTTTTTCTAATTTAGCATATTGAAGCAGTGGTGCTGGGATGTTGATTCTTCCTTGTTTATCAAGCTCGCTTTCTGTAGCTCCTGAGAAGAAGAACCTAGTAAACGCACGGGCATCTTTTTTAGTCAGTGGCAAGCCTTTTAGTTTTTCCTCTATTAGCTCCCACTCAGACATTGGGTAACCAAATAAACATTGATCTAGACCGCGTGTGATAATAAACATTTCGCCTAGTTCATCGCGGAATTTTGAAGGCACTATCATCCGGCCTTTGTTATCAATGCTATGATGGTATTCACCCATGAACATACCCGGTACCCCCACTTTCTATATAAAATGTACCACATTCCCCCACTTTCCTCCACCTATTTTTTACTTATTCGTTCCGATTTCTCTAAATCCTCTTAAAACTTGTAATTTTTCTCAAAAAAAGAAACCTCACTTTAATAAGTGAGGTTCCTCTATATTCTTATTACCTTATGACGACCGTCAAACTCGAAAGGAAGGTCCATAATATTATTAACTAATTCCGGCCCGTACAGATTTAAATAATTGAATATATTCCACACCCGCTCTTGTGGGAAGCCGTCTGGGCGGAGTGAGAAGTCTATTCGAGTAAACTTATTCAAGATCACATCGTGCTGTAATCTGACCGAATCCTCAATTTTTTTCTCCATAAATCCAATTTGCTTTAGCAAATAGTTTTCATTCTTCTTGATCAGAGGTAGTAAACTCCTGTCGATTTGATTTGCCTTCTCCTCAATGATTCCATATTGTTCTAAAAGCTGTGTTTTAACCGCTGAAAACAAATCCACTATTTCCTTATCCTTAATTGAATCTAAAAACGCTTCTTTTTCCTCCAGTGTTCCCCTGATTAGGATTGAATGTAAATCTAATTGCAATTCGTTGACATCCGTTTCAATTGACCGGTCTAGGAATGTGATATTTAGCCTAGGGACAATCGGCGGCAGTTTTAGTTGAAAATGTTCAAAAACAAGTTTTAATTCTGCCCAATATGATATTTCACCTGGACCAGCGATAAACGCTAGTGTTGGGAACAACCACTCCTGCATTAATGGCCGAGTTACCACATTATTACTAAGCTTAGCTGGGTCTTGTAGTGCAATATCCACTAACTCATCCTTCGTAAAGGAAATGACTCCACCTTTCCCCACAAAGCGATTAAGATTTGGGTCAAAATCAAGCAGAATTCTTTCGTTCAGCCGCTTATCATAATAAAAAAGGTTGGCCGCTTGTTTATGTGTTTCTATCGTAATCGGGAACCCTGACTCTCTAATCACTGCTTGTTGCTCGAGTAAGAAGCTGGTAATGGAATCATGTTGCTGAATCTGCTGGGTTAAGTATTCCTTTTGCAGCTGACGGATGCCTGAGTCTCCAGAATCCACAATGAGCAGTCCATAATCCTTAAACAAGTCCATTACAATATTTGCGAAGAATTCTACAAAGGTAGAAGATTTCTTTACTTGTTGCTCAGCAAATGCTAACAAGTTCTTTGTATACTTTGTTTCACCAAAGTTTTCAATTAAATTCTTCACCCAAGTTAGACAGACATCTTGATTAAGTTCAATATCTGACACCATAATCTTTTGAAATACCTTCTCTGGATAGGTCCATTTATCTACCTTTTGTTGATGATTAATGAAAACATGATTTACTTCTTGAAAATCGTGGTCTTCACCTGCAATCCAAAATACCGGTACTACAGGAACACCCAATTGCCTTTCCTTTTGTTCCGCTAATTTAACTATTGAGATAATCTTATGTATTGAATAAAGTGGTCCTGTTAAAATCCCTGCCTGCTGACCCCCAATGACGACAACACTATTTGGCTGTTTTAATTTATCAAGAGAATTTTTCACCGGTTTTGAATTTGAAAACCGCTCCATATAACCTTCAATATGGGCAGCAACTTCATCGCGGGGAAAATGGCGTTTACTTAATTCATTTAATCTTTTTTCATCTTCTAAAGTGTCATTAAAACGATAGTGAAAAAAGGGCAATATTTCATTAGAATGCTCGAGGTAACAGGATGCAAAACGGTTTGTAGCTGATAAAGAGAGATTTAAAACCTCCATTAAGAACTTCCTTTCTGATAAAGTGAAACTTCATCAGTGGGGGTTTTCTTGATCTTCCACTGATGGTTAGTTGAACTAATCGGGCTTTTACGGGCAGTTATCCCCCACCTAGAAAATTCTTGTTTTCACTCATTATCTTGAGGTGGGGGTCTTACTGCCCGTTAATGCGGGATAAAACAGTTTCGTTCATTTGAGTATAGCACTAACCTCGAAAATAAAAAAAACCTTTGCTTATGAAAAAAATGTAAAGGTAAATGCACGGTGTAGTAACCCGAACACTGTAAGGGTGAAATAGGCTAAAAAAAAGAAAAGGAAATTAAATCTCCAAAAACCTTTAAAAACCTTACTGAAATCAATTTCACCTTTAACCTTCCAATGGATAATGGCAAAAGCCATTGCAATTATGAGCATAAATAGTACGATTAACCAGAGAAATGATTTTCCCCAAATAGTAATGATTAGAAAATGAACAGCTAATATAAACAATAATGTTGAATAATCAAAAGCTTTATGCAAGGAACTGCGGAGATTATTTGTAATGACTCTAGCAAGAATAAAAATTAGAATAAATCCTAAAACTGGGATCGTTAAAAAAATGGCTATCAGCATGGAAATAACGCTTGTCAATCAGAATCCCCCCTATCCTTTTCTTTTCCTTTTACCAAATAATAATACCCCTCTGTTACGATTGCTTTTTTTCCATTCCTTTTGGCCTCGGCTAATATAAACCCTAGGATTGCATCTACCTCTGTTCTTCTATTTTTCTCTATATCTTTTAGCATGGAAGAACGGTTATCAGCTGTTCTTTTACAAATATTGATTATATTCTTCAAATGCTCATCAGGATTCGTAAGATTTAGTATGACCGAAATCTCAGAAAAAAAGGCTGTTAATGCCTTATAGTAGAATGAATTATTGACTAACTCACCATTATTGACTCTAAGAATTGCTGTTAGCGGATTAATCACCGCATTTGCGATTAGTTTATTTACTAACATGTCATAGTAATTGTCCTTTATCGTAATAGGAAAATTTGTAGGAGCAAGGCTTACAAATCGACGAATAAGGGTACCATCTCCTTTATAGACAGCTATATTCATAACGCCTTTGCCATGATGAAGGACTGTATTTTCGTTTTCTTTGACTGCTCCGTGCTCTACGGATCCGATCAATATAGTATTCACTTGAAGAGTTCTTAGCAGTTCAAGATGTGACATCCCGTTTTGAATAAACAATATCGCTGACACGGGGTTCTTTAAGTCATTAATCTTTTGGATGATTGATTCAAGCTGATATTCCTTTACAGCAACAATCATTAATTCCTCTGTGCCTTGCCATTCAGAGATCGGATAAACACTAAGTTGCGTTCTAGTTATTAGTGAACCCGTTTTCAAAAATAGTCCATTCTGTCTAATTTCTTCTGCTTGGCCATCTGTTCTAGTATAAAGCGTTACTGAAAAAGCACTACTTAAGTAAGATGCAAATAATAAACCAAGAGAACCAGCACCAACAATTGCTATATTCATGAACTACCCCTCATTTTACCTCTACTTTTATACTATTTTAGCAGAAGGTGTCGGGAAATTGTAGAACGATTACAAAAAAGAAAAGTCCCGTTTCGTGAACGGGACTTTTCCTTTTAGACCGGATAAACAGGGTGCTTACGGTCACTAAAGATGACTTCCTTTGTTTCATAATATGAAAATCTTTGAATTAATACATTTCTCAGCTCTGAAGCAGCAACTATTTCATCTACTATTAATTCTGAACCAAGCTTATAAATGTCGATATGTTCCTTATATTCCTGCTGTTTCTCCTGGACAAACCTTATTCGTTCTTTAGGATCTTGAATTTCGTTAATCTTGTTTGAATAAACCGCATTGACTGCAGCTTCAGGACCCATTACAGCAATTTGTGCTGTTGGTAAAGCAATACAGCAGTCAGGTTCGAATGCAGGTCCAGCCATTGCATATAATCCTGCTCCGTATGCTTTCCTGACAATTACTGAAATTTTTGGAACGGTAGCAGAGCTCATCGCAGCAATCAATTTTGCACCATGTCGGATAATCCCAGCACGCTCTACTTTTGTTCCAATCATAAACCCTGGTACATCCGCCAGGAATAATAAGGGAATATGGAAAGCGTCGCAAAGCTGGATGAATTTTGCTCCTTTATCAGCAGAATCGACAAAAAGCACTCCGCCCTTTGATTTTGGCTGATTAGCAATGATACCAATCACTCTACCATCGATTCTAGCAAATCCAGTTATTAACTCTGCTGCGAATAACTTTTTAACCTCATAAAAACTACTCTGATCGATAAGCCGGTCAATAGCCTCATACATATCAAAGGGAGCATTTTGATTTTCAGGAATAATCGCTTCTAATTCACGACCCTCCTTAGGGGGCCTTGACTCGGTTATGATTGATTTCCCCTTGAAACTTGCTGGAAAATAACTGATATATCTCTTTGCAGATTCAATTGCTTCTTCTTCACTGTAGGTAAGGACATCCCCACAGCCACTGATTGTGCAGTGCATCCGTGCTCCGCCCATTTCTTCAAGCGTTACTTTTTCTCCAATTACTTTCTCAGCCATCCTTGGAGAGCCAAGATACATAGAGGCGTTCTGGTCAACCATAATAACAATATCACAAAAAGCTGGTATATAAGCCCCGCCGGCTGCTGAAGGTCCAAATAAAATACAAACCTGAGGGATCATTCCTGATAACTTAACTTGGTTATGAAAGATTCGCCCCGCCCCTCTGCGATTAGGAAACATTTCTAATTGATCTGTTATTCTTGCACCAGCAGAGTCGACAAGATAAAACAAGGGGACCTTTAGTTTTTCTGCTGTCTCCTGAATTCTTATGATTTTCTCAACTGTACGTGCTCCCCATGATCCTGCTTTAATCGTTGAATCATTTGCCATGACACACACCGTCTGCCCATTGATTTTCCCAACAGCGGTTACAACGCCATCTGCAGGCAAATCCCCCGCTGTAACATTAGCAAACTTGCCATCTTCTTCATACTTGCCATCATCAAACAATAAATCTAACCGGTCCCGAACAAACAGTTTATTTTGTTGTTTTAGTTTTTCGTGATATTTTGGGTGTCCCCCAGCATCTATTTTTCCCTTTGTTTCCTTTAGTTTCCCGTTTATGGTATTAGCTGCAGCCACAATTTATCCTCCTCAAGACTTCTATTCTAGTACAATTAGAACATCTTCTTCGTTGACAAAGTCACCTATATTTACTTTTACTTCCTTTACTACACCTTCCACCGTGCTCTCAATCGGTATTTCCATTTTCATTGATTCTAGCATCAAGACTTCCTGCCCTAAACTGACCTGATTCCCAATCGACACAGAAACATTTAAAACGGTTCCTGCCATGGATGCATTAATTACCTTCATAGATTATCTCTCCTTATTTAATTAGTGTTTCTTATACTTTCCTATTAGCTAAAAAGCTTGTAGTATACTGGCCTGCTCTGAATTCAGGGATTGATAATATGTCAAGGAAAAGTGGTACATTGGTTTTTATACCTTCTAGCTTCATTTGTGAGAAAAAATACTCTGCCCTTGCTAGGACAATCTCCCTTGTTTCTCCATGGAAGATGCACTTTGCAACCATGGGATCGTAAAAGGGTGTTACTGTGTTTCCTTTCTCATATCCTGAATCAATTCGTACCCCCTCAGTTTGTTTCCATTCTAGCTTGGTTATTTTACCTGGTGAGGGCAAGAAACGGATGGGATCCTCAGCATAAAGCCGGAATTCCATAGAGTGTCCAAATGACTGAATTTCCGTCTGTAACAACGGCAGTTTTTCACCACGTGAAACTAGAATTTGCCATTTTACTAGATCTAGTCCCGTGATCATTTCGGTAACAGGATGTTCGACCTGAAGTCTAGTATTCATTTCTAAAAAATAATAATTTTCTTCTCGATCGACAATAAATTCAATTGTTCCTGCATTAGTGTAATCAACTGCTTTAGCCGCTTTCAAGGCTGTTTCGTATATTTTCTTCCTTGTTTCATTAGACAAAAATGGAGAAGGAGACTCTTCAATAATTTTTTGATGTCTTCTTTGAATGGAACAATCTCTTTCAAATAAATGAACGATGTTGCCATGGTTGTCACCAAATATTTGAACTTCAATATGGCGGGCATTATCGATAAACTTTTCTAAAAATACTTCATCCGACCCAAAGTACGTCAATGCTCTTGTTTTGGTAGAGGTAAAAGACTTAATGAGCGCCTGCTCATTTTCACAAAACACCATCCCAATTCCACCCCCGCCGGAACTAGCCTTTAGCATCACTGGATATTGGATTACTTCAGCCAGTTTGCAGGCTTCTTCAACGGTCTTCATCCCTTGGCTATTCCCGGGTACAACAGGCACACCAGCCTGCTCCATTATGGTTCGTGAGACAATTTTATCGCCCATCTTTTTTATTGTTTCCGGTTTAGGGCCAATAAAGGAAATGCCTTCTTTAATAACTCTTTTTGCAAAGGCGGCATTTTCAGATAAAAACCCATATCCTGGATGAACTCCGTCAACCTGCTCAATTTTGGCAATCTCTAAAATTTTTTCTATTTGTAAATAAGATTTATTTACAGGCGGCTCCCCTACACAAACGGCTTTAGTAGCTGCTTTCACAAATGGCAACTCTTGATCAGCCTCTGAATAGATTGCAACCGTTTCGATTCCCAACTCTTTACAGGTTCTTATAATCCGAAGAGCAATTTCTCCCCTATTCGCAACTAGAATTTTTTGCACATGTTTTCCCCTTTCATCATGTTTCTAGCTTCAATCAATTTATTTCTACAACCTTAAATGAATATCCTGCTATTTTTGAAAACGCTTTCCCAAAGATTATATAAAGAATTTTTCGTTTATTTGTTATATAATGAAATAAATTAATTAAATTCTTTTCAAGATTAAGTCATCTCCATATTTATTCAGTAGTTCATGAATATATACGATTGATGGTTATCATATTTTAAGGAGGCTAGTTTATGGGCTTTAAGGTAGAAAAGTTGAGAGTAAATTTCAAAACGCTAGAGGAATTTAAAAAGTTTAAGGAATATGGTATCCAAGAGTTATCAATGTCAGAGGATTTAGAAGCCAATATGGTAGATAATGATAGTGAGTCACCTTTCTACGGAATATATTTTGGTGACAAATTAGTAGCTCGTATGAGTCTTTATCAAATTGACGAGAAGTTTGACCGTTATTTTTTTCCTCCACAAAATTACTTAGAATTATGGAAGCTTGAAGTACTTCCTGATTATCAAGGTAAGGGCTATGGTCAAAAGCTGGTCGAGTTTGCCAAAAGCTTTGGCTTGCCTATAAAGACAAACCCACGTGTAAAATCAAATGATTTTTGGGGGAAAATGGGTTTCATAAATGTTGATTATGAAATGGACCGGGACCGTGGTGAAAACCCGCTTGTATGGTACCCTGAAGGTGTCGAGGCACAACAAAAGAATTAAAAAAGCGGACTTCTGTCCGCTTTTTCCTATTTTTCAACTCTTTCCAAATTACCATTTTTATCCATCTGGAATCTAACCTTTTGCTGACGATCTTCATCCTGAAGGACAACCATTTTTCGTGCCCTTTCCATAATTTCAATTAGTGAACGGTAATCTTCTTCAATGGCTCGTAAGTTTTTGGTGAGTCTTTCATTTTCGGCTACAAGAGAATAGACTTTCTTTTCTAGGTCTTTAATTTTTAAATATGACTTTTCTTTTGCCTCTTCATTACTTGCAGAATCCACTGCCCTTTTATTTAACTCCTCTAAGAAATGAATAACACCAGTGAAAGTAATAGGATCTCCCTTGGCTTTATTAGGCTGTATATCTTCACTCGGCAGAAATTCCTCAGTTTTAATCCCTACTTCGTTAGTAACGGTATGTTTCTTCAACTCCTTGCGCTGTTTCTTTGCTAGCTCAATACCAGATTTATATTGCTTTCTTACAAAAGAATTCCATCGAAAACCACAGGCTGCTGATGTTCTTGAAAGTTGTTTTCCTACTTCTTCAAATGCTTGAAGCTGTGTCCCTCCTTCACGGATCTGTCTTAACACAACTTCAGCCAGTAATAAATCTTCATCTTGGGACCATGCATCTTGGCGTGTTGGTGACATCAGTATATCCCTCCTAGTGTTTTTATTCATACATATGCATCTACTAGAAAAGATAGACTGCTGACAGTTTGTCTTTTATTCGGTATTCTGTGTTTTTTTATTAATAAATCTGTTAACTTGTTCAATATGTGTTTCACTTTCCCATAGAACTGCACAATTCATTACTTCTTTTTCTATTCTTTCACGCAGCCCCGTTTCTTCCCATTTCCTAATCCACATCATTTTATATGATTCTAAAACCGTTAAATCAATGGATAATAACCTTCTAAGATAGCGCTCACATTCTAGCACTGAATCTTGATTATATACTTCATTAATAAAGCCAATATCTCTCAAGGTTTCAGCAGTATAGATTTCTGCCTCCATAAGCAGTTTCATGCTAGTTGAAGAAGAGAGTTTTTCTGTTAAAATGGATCCTCCCCCCCAGCCTGTTGTGATCGCCTGATTTCCTTGGACAAATCCCGCTTTAATCCCTTCTCTAGCTATTCGAAAGTCACACGCTGCAGCCAGTTCACAACCACCGCCAATCGCAGCCCCGTTCATTAGGGCAATCGTCGGCTTTGGGCAAATTAGGAGCGAATAAAGAACAGTAGCCATCTTAGAGAGCATCGCATATGCAGCTTCTTTTGTTTTAAGCAAATGGAAAACTGATAAATCTCCTCCGGAACAAAAAGCCCGGTCCCCTTCACCGGTGATAACAAGTGCTTTAATATCTGTCTGTTTTGCCCTGTTGATTGCTTCTGATAACCCATTCATTACATCATAATTAATGGCATTCCTAGTTTCACTTCTCCTAATCGTAAATAACAAATAGCCCTTTTCTCTTATTTCGATTGTATAGGCCAAGGATTCATCCTCCCTTTTAACTTTTTAGATATATTATGTATAAGAAAAGTCTGATTGTAAACGACAAAAGCACAAGGGGTTAATATCCCTTGTGCTTTTTATCCTAATGGAAATTAGTCGTTTACAACGTCTTTTCCTTTGTATGTTCCGCAAGCTTTACATACGCGGTGAGTAAGTTTCATTTCACCACAGTTTGGGCAACTTACCATACCAGGTACGTTTAATTTGAAATGTGTACGACGTTTTCTTTTTGCCGTTTTAGAAGTCCTTCTAAATGGTACAGCCATTCTTCCCACCTCCTTAAAGATTATAAGAAAGTAATGAAGGCCAGGAATGCTGGTTCTTCACTTTGCTTCTTGTTTTGATGATTAGATTTACGAAGAAGAATTGTTTTCGTCAAAAAACTTTGCAAGTCCTGCGAGTCTTGGATCAATCTTTTCAGAACGATCCTTATCGTGAACTACTTCCCAATCCTTACCGGATTGCGGAGCCGCGTCATCACGATTAACATCATCACAGAAAATCTGCATTGGAACTTCAAGCAAAAGGATTTCTCTAATGACTGGCATTAGGTCCACTACATCACCTTTTACTTGATAAACTTCCTCTTCAGTATCGTATTCTGATCCTTGCAAGAGGAACGTTTCAGTTGTTTCGACATTAATTGGAAGTTTAACATCCACTAAAGTACGAGAACAAGGAAGTATTAAATGACCTTCTATTTTTAAATGAAATGTCACTTTTGTTGAATCGATATCCCCCCGACCCGTAATATGCATCGGTGAGATTTCACGTATAGATGAGTCAGTTTCCTTTATCTCCTCATCTACTCGTACTATATCATCAATCAAAAAATCCTTGTTTCGATATTTTTGTAACTGACTTAATGTCCATTTCAATTGAATCACCCCAAGGCAACAAAGGTAATTATAGCCTTCGATTATATTTTTGTCAATGTTTTTTCTTTACACCTATAAAGCGGTTTACATTTAGTACTTTGTCATCAAACATATCCTTATAATAGTTTACCCAGAACCTTTCATTTACAATCCCATGCCAGCTGTATCACAATAATTTCTCCTTTTATTGGCATTTTTGTTATACTAAGAAAAAATATCCTATTTAACGAGAAAATAAAAGGAGATTATGAATGAATGAAAGCTGTTGGTGTAATTGTTGAGTATAATCCTTTTCATAATGGACATGACTTTCATCTGCAAGCTGCTAAGGAAGCTGCTCAAGCTGACTTAGCCATTGCTGTTATGAGCGGAAATTTTCTTCAACGGGGTGAACCTGCTCTTGTTTCAAAATGGTATCGAACAAAAATGGCTCTCATGAATGGCGTTGATTTAGTAGTTGAACTTCCATACCAATTCGCTACCCAAAAGGCTGAAACCTTTGCAAATGGTGCAGTTTCTATTTTAAATGCAATTGGCTGCGATTCACTTTGCTTTGGAAGCGAAAGTGGAGATCTCACTACTTTCTTACAAACCATTAAATACCTCGAAGAACACCGGACACAATATGATGAGAAAATAAAAATGAATATCAAAACAGGTGTAAGTTATCCTAAAGCATTATCGTTGTCTTTTCAGTCTTTGTCAAGTACCGAAAATCTTGTAAGATTAGACCAGCCTAATAATATTCTTGGTTACCACTATATAAAAGCGCTTAAACAGCAAAAAAGTTCGATGGTGCCCATAACGGTCAAAAGAAAAAATGCCGACTACCATGATGAACATTTTGCAACGGAGACGATTGCTAGTGCCACAAGCATCAGAAAGGCATTATTCTCTCCTGAAAAAGATTCAAGTATTATTCAGCAATATGTACCCGCGGCAACAAGTCAGCTACTAAAAGAATACATACAACAGTACGGCACTTTTCACGAATGGGAGAATTATTGGCGTTATCTGCAATTCCGCTTACTTCAAAGTAACCCTGATGAACTTAAAGATATCTATGAGGTAGAGGAAGGAATCGAGCATCGGATTATTTCTGCTTCCCTTCATGCCTCAAACTTTAGAGAGTTTATGGAGAATGTTAAAACAAAGAGATATACCTGGACAAGGCTTCAAAGAATTTGTGTGCATATATTAACGAATACAAAAAAAGTTGAAATGAAGATGGGTTCTGAAAGGGCCACCTATATAAGACTCTTAGGTATGTCCTGCAAGGGAAAAGAGTACCTAAATAAATATAAATCAGAATTTGACCTGCCGCTCATCTCTAAGTTATCATCATACAAACAGCCAGATATCTCACTAGATATTAGAGCTTCCCGAATATATTCTCTTGGCTTAGCGGGGGGCATGGCTGCAAATGGATTATTACAGCAAGAATACACTCAGCCACCTATCTATGTGGATTAAAAAAGAAACTCGCTTGGGCGAGTTTCTTTTTATTTCATTGGCAGTTTCTTTAAATAATTTACAGCATCATCAAAATCATCCACTGGAATTATTTTCATTTTAGATTTTATATCCTCAGCAGTCTTTAATGCTGCTTGATAATTACTGCCGCTATTTCCGTTTTCATTAGGAGCGAAAAAGATATCTGCACCAGCCTTATCCGCCGCCACAATTTTTTGTTCAATCCCTCCAATGGGGCCAACTATCCCCTCCGAATCAATTGTCCCAGTCCCAGCAATTCTATAGCCTTTCGTAAGGTCCTCTTTCGTTAATTGATTATAAATTTCTAATGAGAACATTAATCCAGCTGAGGGACCACCGATTTCGTCAGTATTTACCGTGATTTCTGGTTTAACGATAATTTCCTTATCATCTACCAAAGAGATGCCTATTCCCACTTTATTCGGATTGTCTTTAAAAGGCTGTACATTTACATTAACTGTTTTGGTATCGTTTTTCCTATTAACGGTAAAGGAAAGCTGATCGCCAGCTATTTTCTTACCAACATAATCAATAAATTCTGCAGATGAAGTAAGTGGTTTTTCATCAACCTTTATTACATGGTCTCCTGGAAGTAATTTTCCTTCTGCAGGCATTCCAGGAATAACCTGTACAACGTAGATTCCGTTAAATTTATAATCAACGGTTATTCCTGCTTTTTTATAAGCTACTTCAATGGCATTCAATTTAGAACCTGACATGGCATGAAGCTGTCTTGCATTATATTCCTCAGGTGATTCAGTATCATGTAATATTGCTTCTAGAGGATAGATCTCCTCATAATCAAAAAGCATTGCTTCAATATAAGAGTAAATATTTGCCCGCCCCATTCTTACTGTTGTAAGCATAAAACTTCCCTTGCCATCGAAACCATCTTCAACTTGGATAATTGGTTCTAGTTCTTTGGCCATTCCTGGCTTTGAGACATAATAGGGCAGAGAATAAAATACCCCGCCAATCATCAGTAATGAAAAAAGAATCATCGAGCCTATATATATTTTCTTACGCATTACTGTAACCCCTTCCAACTCTCAATTGAGCTTTTTATCTCTTCAAGGTGTTTATATGTTTCTTCTTCACCAAGTTTAATAATTTCCTCTATATTTGTAAAAGCTCGAGAGCTATATGTTTCTACAGGAGGTCGAATCATGATGTCCGAAGCAATTGCCCGATTATTGATGATTTCTTTTTGCATAATGTCTATGCTTTGCATAATCACATCATAAATGGAAGTCATCTCAGCATTTCGCTCTACTCCAGATACATCTACTGCAATAATAAAATCAGCACCCATCTCCTTCGCTACGGATACAGGAACACGGTCCGAAACACCGCCATCAATTAAAATCCTGCCGTTGTATTTTTCAGGAACAAATATGCCTGGAATGGATATACTTGCTCTCACTGCTTCCGCTACAGGACCTTGTGTAAAAACGACCTTTTCTCCCGTCAATAAATCAGTTGCTACTATTCCAACAGGGAGATCCAACTCTTCAATGTTTTTACCATGAGTGAAAACTTTTATAAACTCTTTTACACGCTTCCCGGCGATAAACCCCATCTTTGGAACTGTAAAGTCCAAAAAGTATTTACGCTTAAAGGCAGTAGATAATTTATATAAGTGGTCAATTTCGATACCTGCTCCATAAAAACTGCCTACTAGAGCACCCATACTGCTGCCAGCGATTAGATGAATGGGGATCCCCGCTTCCTTAAGTACCTTTATTACCCCTAAATGGGCAAACCCCCGTGCTCCCCCAGAACCCAGCACCAGCCCGATCTTAGGTTGATCCATCTCCCTCACTCCTTTTTTACAGTACATTAAGCCCTCGGTAGGACAATCTTTATATATACAAAATCTCGTTCAATCTTATGGTCTAATTTAACTTTCTATGAGTATATTTATTTTATATGGTGACAGGGACAAGGTGTAACGAATCACATTAATAAATATTATTATTTTATCATTCATTTTCCAGATTGCACAATGAATAGGTGCAGCAAGCATATTGGCACCTATTCTGTACAACCTCTTGGGAGGAGGAGCCTTCATTGTTACGTTCAAAGATAAAAACAATTTTTCTATCGGTATCGGCCATCATTTTGGCAGCATCGTTAATTTCTTATCCACAGGAGTCTTTGGAAGCCTCCATCCGCGGACTTAATATGTGGTGGGAAGTCGTTTTTCCTTCTCTGCTTCCCTTTTTCATTGTTTCTGAAATGCTAATTGGCTTTGGTGTCGTTAAATTTATTGGAGTAATGTTAGAACCATTAATGAGACCGCTTTTTAAAGTACCTGGTGTTGGCGGTTTTGTATGGGCAATGGGGATGGCATCCGGTTTCCCTGCAGGGGCAAAATTCACAGCAAGACTGCGTCAAGAAGGCCAGCTATCCCGTATAGAAGCAGAAAGACTAGTTTCTTTCACCAATTCCTCAAACCCTTTATTTATCTTCGGTGCCGTTTCGGTAGGCTTCTTCTATAACCCGCATTTAGGTGTTTTACTTGCCTTATCCCACTATTTAGGCAATATATGTGTCGGTTTAATCATGAGATTTCATGGAAATGAGAGTCCTGGGGAGAAAGAGAAAGTAACCACCAAAAGTCAATTTAAGCTTAGAGTTGCCCTTTCAGCCTTGCATCAAACTAGATTAAAGGACAAGCGCCCTCTTGGAAAACTTCTAGGTGACGCTGTTAGCTCATCTATTCAGACACTGTTAATGGTCGGCGGTTTCATCATTCTTTTTTCTGTTATTAATAAGCTTCTCTACCACTTACATATCACGGCAGTCCTTGCGAAAGGATTTGACTTGGTACTCAAATCATTATCATTTCCTGAGATGTTAAGTATCCCCTTTATCTCAGGACTTTTTGAGATTACACTTGGGAGCCAGTTAACAAGCCAGATTCAAGAGGCGACCTTGTTACAGCAAGCAATGTTAACTAGTTTTATTTTAGCCTTCAGCGGTTTTAGTGTTCAGGCTCAGGTTGCCAGTATATTAGCACAAACAGATATCCGCTTTCAGCCATTTTTCATAGCCAGAATCATTCATGGTTTGTTTGCAAGCCTTTTTGCGTTACTATTATGGAAGCCTATCTATGTTCGTTTTTATGGTGATGACCAGCCATCTAATGCCATTCCAGTTAGTTTTTTTGAGGAAGGGACATGGCTTCATGGCTATTATCATAAATTAATCGAAGCAGGCCCACTCATTACAATCTTTTCTCTAGCAATTTACGTGATGCTCCTCTACTTTAGAATGAGAAAAAGTGTTCACTAAAAAAGCCTTTGGATCTCCAAGGCTTTTTAATTTTATCTATTAAATTTTTTATCAAGTGCTTCTTTTACAACTGCTGGAACCAGTTCTGCAATGTCTCCATTGTATTTTGCAACTTCTTTAACAATGCTTGAGCTTAAAAAGGAATATTGGTTATTTGTCATGATAAAAAATGTTTCAATCTCCTCATTAAGGACCCTGTTCATGGAGGTAATTTGCATTTCATATTCGAAATCTGAAACTGCCCTTAAACCACGTATAATCGCGTTTGCATTAACAGCCTTTGCATACTCGACAAGGAGTCCAGAATGCTCATCTACTTTGACATTTGGCAGGTCCTTCGTCACTGCTCTAATCAGGTTCATTCGTTCCTCTACACTGAATAGAGGGTTTTTTGCTGAATTGTTCATAACACTCACATAAACCATATCAAAAACCTTTGCACCTCTTCTGATGATGTCTAAATGACCATATGTAATCGGATCAAAACTCCCTGGACAAACGGCTATACTAGCCATTTAAACTCCCCCTTACTCTTCACCTTTATATGAATAAATGGTTATCGCAATAATGCCGTATTTTTCATGCTTAATTTGTGTAAATTTCCCTACTGTTAGTGGTAATTCTACATCAAAACTATGCTCACAGACAATCCTTCCAGCCTGTTTTAATTGATTTTGTTCACCGATTTTTTGCATTAAGCTAATTAGCTGCTGTTTTTTATAGGGTGGATCTAAAAATATGTAATCAAAGTCGATCTCTCTTTTCAACAATGCTTTTAATGCACGGTCAGCATCATTGCGATAAACTTCTGCTTGCTCTTCCATCCGGCACATTTTTATATTTTCGTGAATCGTTTGGATTGCTTTTTGATCACGGTCAATAAAAATAACCTTTTCAAGACCTCTGCTAAGCGCCTCGAGTCCAAGACCGCCACTTCCAGCAAATAAGTCCAATCCCATACCTCCGTCAAAATATGGCCCTAAAATATTGAACAAAGCTTCTTTTACTTTATCCGTTGTGGGTCTAGTTGTATTACCTGGAACAGCTTTTAATGGCCTGCCTTTACAAACTCCTGAAACCACTCTCAATTAATCATCACCGCATTTTTCCTAATATATATTTCCTTCATCCTATCATAATTGACAGCACCTAGCCAAATTTACCTTCAACAAATATTACGCTGAAAAAATAATTTAACTACGTATAAGGTTCCTCCTTATGGGGATAATATTACTAACAACATCAATTCGAGGATGTTGTTGCCAACCGCGGAGAAGACTTACGTTTCCCCATAAGTTCTTCCTCCGGTTTCTCCTCTCCCTTTGCCTTCTATCCTTTATAAGGATGTAGAAGGACCCTGCAGAGCGTATCTGCAGGGTTTTTTTCTTTTCTTAGCAAGAATGATTGATATATGGTAAAGTAATGTTGAAATCGTTATGAAAAGGAGAGTTTCTTTTGATACAGCGCTTTATTGAACTAGGAGAAGGTTATTCAGACTTATATGAACTTCTCGAACTTGCCAAAGCAAATCAACACCGCCTATTGCACCTGATGGCATTACATACGGAAGTTAACGATAAGCAAGTAACTTCTTTGGTTGTTATATTACAACCAACTGATCCAGGGAAATTCCAAGCACTCTATATATGTCGTGAAGGTATTCCTAATCCAAAATTTATTCCGAATAAAAGATATGAGCTTTTCTCAAGACTGGCGGAGGAACTAGACAAACTAATTATTGAGCTAAGTGTAAAGCCTTCAAGCATCTTTCACGAGAAGGACTTATACTACCAGCACTTAATCGGTATTTTAAGGCTAAATCATTATATAAAACCTCTGCAATAAGAAAAAGGTGAGGTTATTTCCCCACCTTTTTCTGAAATGCTCAAAGTGCCAATCGTTTTGAGTTTTTCGTTTATATGCCCATTTTGTAATCGTATTCTTTTGCTTTATCGGGTGCTGCATTTTCAAATTCCATTTTTAAGAAAGGTTTATACGAAGGTTCCACTTTCTTAACAAATGAAAAGGTGTTTAATTTTTCAACAATCCCATCCAAATCTTCCTGATTACAATATAAAACAACATACTTTAATTTCTTTGAAACATAATGAACATTGCCAAATCGTCTTAGCATTTTTGCTTGTTTTAACGAATAAAGCCAAACTACCAATCCTTGTCTTTGAACAAACATACTTTTTTCCCCTTCAATAAAACCATCATTTAACTAAGTCTAGCATATAAAAACGATACATTTCAATTTAAACTTCACTCTCTTGACAATTATACTAAAAACAGGCTGAAGTAATCTTTGTAAAGATTGTACGCGGTTAAGAAAATAAAAAAAAACGGCTTTAAGAGCCGAATTTTCACGCGGAACAACTACAACTTCCTCCACCGCCGCATCCACTGCTGTGAGAACCAGACTGGAAAAATGGATTCCCGGTAGGTACCTTAATATGCGGTGATACAGCGCCGCCGACAAGCAGACTAATTTCATCCAGCAAGGCTTGGAGGTCATTTTCCGCTAATTTAAAATCCGCCACCAACGTGTCTAAATCCATGGCCCTTTTGTACTCGCGAATTTGCATCATCACCCTTTTATAATCAGGATGATATTTACCAAAGCGCTGAACCTCTTCATATAATTCCTTCATTTCAACAAACTGACGAATTTTTTCCTGTGTATCCTTACTATTTTGGAGCTTATATAGGGAAATTCGATATTGTTCAGCAATATCAGATTCTAAAACCATCTTAGCCAACAGTTCGGCATTTTCTAATAGTTCAATTCTTTCTAATGTAGCAAGCACTGATCGCCCACCTCCATACACATTTTATCATGAATGAGTAACAAAAGTGAAATAATCTAATCTTTAGGTATATTTACCATGAATTCCTTAGTTAGACCAAATGGTTTATGATTTAAATCTACTACATCAAGTTTCACTTTATGTTCTCCTACTGGGAGATCTTTTACAATAAATGCTGCTGCAGTTACCTCCTGAACCTTTTTCCCATCCACTGAAACAATTAACTTGCCAGTCTTTTTCCCAGAATTCGTTTCTCTAAAGCTAATTCCAGTTAAGATACATTGAACCAACAGGTCCTTATTCTTTGTTTCATATTGTACAAAAAACGAAGGCTGCTCCTCAGCGTACACATTTGAACTATCGTTTAACACCGGCAAGTGGATTTCTGCGATCGCCCCAATAACAAAAATAGTTAGTATGAACACTTTAAGTAATCTCACCATTGTTTTTCACTCCTTCGTATTCTTATATTGTTCACCTTCCCTTATTTTTTTACTCCGTTCACCAAATAAAAAAAGATCACAATCATTTGATATGTGATCATTCTTTATTCTGTTCTTTCATTGACTGAAACATATAAAACATCATTGAAGCCATCTGTACATTATTTGAAAATTTTTCTATCTGATGTGGAATTGTCTTTTTGTAGTAATGGAGTGATTCTATTTCAAGCTTCTGCAAATCATAAGGATTCCTCGAGAGCTTTCGATACCATATAGGCTGTTCACGAATAAACTTCTTTAGTTCTGTTTGACGGTTTAAATAATCTAATACATCTTTTCTCATAAGTACGTTCCCTTCTGTTAGTCTTTACGAAATAAAAAAGGGTGCCTATGTTCCATTTGCGGCTTTACTTGACCAGTTGGGTTATTACTTCCTTGAAACTGTGAAATAACCCCTTGAATTGCACCTAAAGCTTGACTTAAATTACCTATATAGTGCTGGATTTGATTAGGATCCATGTTTTGCAAAGTTCCCATTATTGTGCTCATCCAGTCACCTTTAGCTTCCGTTTCCTCTTTCACATTAGACGTCTCTGTCTTACCTATTGATTCCCACCTTGAATCCTCTTCGCCAAGTAAATAATAATCCTCAAATAACTCCTGCCAAGTAGCCTTTCCACTTCTAACTTCTTTAATCAAACTCGGGTTATTTCTTACAAATTCCTTAAACTTAATAACGGAAGGATGTAAATTTTTTTTTGACATTTTCCTTTCACTCCTACCCATATAAACCGCCTATATTACAATATGTTATAAAAAGAAATATGTGAAAATCCTCCTACTGTAAAAATTAGGTTTTAAATGATAAGATGACTACAGATATGAAATGAAAGAGGTAATTTACGATGAAGCAGCACTTACAACAATTATTAGAAAAATGTATTGATATGGGGTCTGAAGAGGATTTAAGTGCCCTTAAACATCTATTAGAAGGAATGCAAAAAAAGATATCAAAAGGGGCTGGACAATATATTGATAGCTTGCTGCATATGGAGAGAAAAGTTGATATAGAAAGGAAAATATGTGAAATCACCGTTCCTCTTAATGAACTGCTAAATAACAATTTAAATATCGTTCATGGAGGGTTTACAGCCACTATTCTCGATACCACAATGGGTACCATCGCGAATGCAATTCTGCCGGAAGGGTACGGAGCAGTAACAAACCAACTAAATATACATTACATCGCCCCTGGTATAGGTGAGGGGCTCTCCTGTAAAGCAGAAATCATTCACCAGGGCAGTAAGACTATTGTGGTAATGGGAGAAATCTACCGAAATGATGGGAAGAAAATTGCCTATGCAACTGGTACTTTTTTTATCATCCAAAAATAGAGATAAGGGGTCTGAACAAAAATCGTTACTGCCATTGTAGTACCAATTATCTGCTTATATTTCTTCTGGGTAACTAGAAAAGAAATGAAGGAACATGATGCGAAGTGGCTTGCAGCTGGTGAAGTGAATGCAGAGGCAATGATATCAGGCCAAATTAAGAATATTAATTCGGAAAAACAACGCTTTTATTACCATCGCTATCTGTTTATACAGGAATTAAAGATCCAAACGGATACACAGCTAATAAAGGCTAAAAAAATTTCTCCTCTAAAAAAGGAAACAAAACCTGATGTCTTTGTTAAAGGAGACTCTATTCACCTGTACGGCAGCTGGCAAGGGAGTTATTTCTTAATTAGTCATTACGAAAATATAAATTCAAATGAGTAATCAAGAACTAAATAGAAAAAGGTGATAACTGTCACCTTTTCTATTTATTCTTCAAATTTCTGAATGAAATTTTGCGTATAATGTTTTTGATAAACCCCCACACCAAGATGCGAAAACTCCTTATTTAATAGAGCTTCACGGTGCCCTTTACTATTTAGCCAGCCTTCAACCGCTGCCGGACCGTCTGTATAATTTGCAGCAATATTCTCACCAGCAGACTGATATAATACTTCTGCAGCTTTTAACCGGTCTGATAAGTCTCCATGCGTCTTGGACGTATGGGAGAAATCATTATTCTCAGCCATATCCTTACTATGACCAAATGCAACACTTGCAGTTTGTTCATCCCATAGAAGCGGCTGCAAATTATGTCTAATTCTCAGTACATTTGTAATATCAAATATTTCTCTTGCAGCAGATTCTTCAATCTTTTGCCAAACTAATTCATTAGGATCCTCAGGTTCGATTAATTCTCCACGATAAATTAATTCATAAGGCCGCTGTTTAATTAAAATTTCCTTATTTAAAAAACGGACACTTGAAAGCTTACCCGTAAACTTATCAATATAGAGCTGAACAAATACATCTCCAAGAAGTACAAGTGGTCTAATATTGAAATCCATATCATCTAATTCAAAGCGATAGGTATTTCCATTTAATTCAATATCTAAATTTGTACTAATATACTGGGAATTATATATTTCCTCTACTGGCTGACCTATTTTAAATGGGGAAATATCCAATTCCTCGCCAATTGCATAAACAGTTACGACTTCATTTTCTTTTACCCCAACCTGTACATAGCGGGAATAATCTATATTATAGATATACCATTGGTAACCATATAATGATTCATCGATTCGCTGTGGTTCACCTAATTCACTGATTAGGCTGGAAATGTCCTGCCCTATTAATAAACCTAATCCCTGTTCGGGCTTTTCGGTTGAGGTGCTACTTTTATTACTCTTATCATGATTCTGATATAACGCCTGATCCTTTTCAGAAGTATGATCCTCTTTAATAAGAACCTCGTTATTGTCTTTTTCATTTAAATTAACATAAAACCCTATCGTGACAAAGACTGCTGATAGGACCAGAATTCTGATGAGAGAACGCAGAGATCTTCACCCTCTCTATTACTATTTCTATCATTATGTGTAGAGTTATAATAATTATAGCACTATTTAGTAATAGAGATTATCAAATTTACCATAATTAAATAAAACAAAACAGATAAGAAGCATCTGTTTTGTTTTATTATTATTTAGTGTTGAGCACCATTATAATTTGGTTCAGATATTTCTGTAAGAGCAGCTTTAGCCTGGTCATCGGTCTTTTCCCTGATAGCAAAATCTCCAAGAGAAACAATTCCAACCAACTTGTCACCTTCAACAACTGGAAGTCTGCGGATTTGATGTTCAGCCATCATTGTTGCAGCTTCCTGTGTTGATGCATCAGGAGTAATCGTTACGAGCTTACTACTCATAATGTCTTCTACTTTAGTTGAGCCAGGGTGTTTTTCTGCAACACCTCGCACTACAATATCACGGTCAGTGATCATGCCTACCAGCTTGTTCTCATCGACAATCGGGATGGCCCCTACATTCAATTCCTTCATCTTAACGGCTACCTCAAATACATTATCCAACAAAGTACAGCTTTCAACTCTTTCGGTCATAATATCACGAATTTTACCCATAAGGATCGCCTCCTGTAGTTAAATAAATTTTTTAGCCATCCTTTAGGCTTTCCCATTAGGTTTGTTTTATTCGAGAGATCTATTCATTGCATGTTTGAAGAATTTCACTTATTATTAAATTGAATTATCTAGATCTTATATAAAACACAAGGGGTATCGTTTTTAGGAGGGATTTATTGTGAAATTTGAAAATATGGGATACGAAAACATGAAAGCAGACTTAATCCGATTAGATGAAGTTATGCTTGACTATGGTCTAGTTCGTGAAGGCCAATGGGATTATGAGCGTGTTACATACGATCGTAAGTTTGAACTTAAAGAAGAAGTATTTTACTTACGTGTTCGCGGTTATGCAGTTGAAGGTGATGTAGGTGCACATAAAGCAACTATACAACTACTGACACCACTGTTAGGAAAGTATTACTACCCTTTTGGAGTAGAATATGGAGAAGGTGAAACATTCCCAACTTCACTTGTTAACCAGTGCAAGAAAATATTAGACGATGTAAAAGCAGAAGTTGAAAAATTTGCACTATAATAAAAAGGACGCATGAACAACTCATGCGTCCTTTTTATATTCTATAAACCGAGAATGGCTTTAATGACAGAGGTTGTTTCTCCACCGTGATAAAAAACATAAAGTAATAAATAAACTGCCACACCCGTTATTGCAGTAAAGAACCAAACAATACTCGTAACAGGGCCGAGCTTACGGTGGGTTGATAGCTTATTCTTAAATCCAGTATATAAGCTAAAAATACCTAATACCGCACCGGTAGTAGCTAAGGTAATATGGAAAATTAAGAATAACGTGTAATAAATTTTCAAGTTATCTGGACCGCCAAAGGCAGTATTTCCAATGAAAATAGTTCTTGATGCATAAATTATAAAGAATATGATAGCAAAGATTGCCGCGAGAAACATCGTCTTTTTATGTGCCTCAATATTCCGCTGCTTAATTTGCCACCAGCCTATTGCAACGGTAATAGCACTTAAAACAATAAAAGTAGTACTAATCGTTGGTAAAATCGGTAAGGAATTCATAAGAAGTGTCCTTTCTTTTTTATATTATACAATAATTTTAGTTTACTTCTTTATATTTTTCAATCAAAAGAAAATCTCCCAGTTCGGGAGATTATTCAATAAGAGTAGGTTTAAAGTTTTGATTCATATCAGTTTTAGATTCAGCTTTAGATTCTTCCTGATCTTTCTTAAACCATTCAAAAAATACATGTGCTAAGACAGCACCATAGACAATTTCTTGAATGATCTTCATGATCACTCCACCAAGCTGTTGATCATGTAATAAGGACATAGAGCTAAACAGCTCTGGACCACTAATGTTTAAGGCTGAAAAATTCGACGCTCCCACACAAAGACTCATTACCTGGCCCCAAACTTCTGGGTCGGAATAAGTTGCATAGAGTGATCCTGGAGCAAATATAATTAATGCACATGCAGGCGTAAGCAGGATACCATCTGCAAAAATATATCCCACCTTTTTTAGGCCACTCAGTCTTTGATGCTCTGGAACAGGGTTAATTAATGGCCACCACATAAAAATCGCGACGATAAACAGTAAGATGGAATAACCGGCATGAAGCCAAATATTTTGCATAACGTGATCAAAAATAATCGGAACATGATAGAAAGAAAACAAACCGTTAAAAACAATTAAAGCTATCAATGGCTTTGTGAAGAACATAAATAATTTATTAATAACTTGTACATTGATTATTTTTCTCCACAGCCAAGCAGGGATACCGAAGATGAAAATAGGCGGTATTACAAGAACTAATAAAGCCATCTGAATCATATGAATATAGAACATCAAGTGTGCCATTACATCAAGTGGAGACCCTTTAATTGCATAGATGAGGCCTATTGCTAATAAAAATAATCCCGCTTGCTTTCTAGTTAATGGCTCACTACTTGAAAACTTAGTACGGAATGTAATCGTAATCAAAAAGTAAGCAGCTAGCACTACTAGCAAGCTTAGTAGAAAGTACGGGCTCCAAAGCGCTTTAAAACCAAAAATATCTAATGTAAGCACCGCAAATCACCTCAATTTTTTTTAAAAATCCTTGTGTTTATACAACGCAATCTACAAACAGCAAAGACATCGTAATCCGATTAAAAAAGAAAATCGGCTAATAGCCGATTTCTTTTTCTGTCTTACACAAAGCCTACCACCAAATAATAGTAGTAAAAGCGAGAACTGTCACTAATCCCACAAGTAAGCCTGAGTATAGAAAGAGTGATGGAGCCTCATGGCCCTTATGACTCATGTGCATGAAGTAGTACAATTGAAAAATAACTTGAACGACAGCTAACAAGAGAATGAAAGGTACAATAAACCATGCTGAAAATCCCTTAATAGCCACCGCAGCAAAAGCAATAAGAGTTAAAAAAATCATCAACGAGAAGGAAACGACCTGTTGTCTCATTTCTTCAGCGCTTTTTCTACGGCGATATTCAATGTCTACTCTTGGGTTTCCTGAACTTAATTGTTGATTTGCCATCAGTTTATCCCACCATCCCCATTAAATATACTACTGTAAAAATGAATACCCAAACAACATCAATGAAATGCCAGTAAAGACTAGCTGTATAGAACTTTGGTGCATTATACAAATTCAATCCACGTTTGTAATTTCGAATAATTAATGTAAGAATCCAAGCAAGACCAAATGCCACGTGTCCACCATGGAATCCAACTAATGTATAAAACGCCGAACCAAACGCACTGCTTGTAAAGGTATGACCAAAATGATGTACATAATGATAGAACTCATAAACCTCTAATGCTAAGAATCCTGCACCCAATAGCAGGGTAATAATTAACCAAAGGTTCATTTTCTTAGCGTTAAAATTTTTCATATGGTACATCGCGTAAACACTTGTTAATGAACTTGCTAATAACAGCATGGTTGCTACAAAAGTAAGCGGCAGATCAAACAAGTCCTTAGCTAAAGTATGTGTTGAGTCAGGTACTTTATCCTTTAACGCCAAGTAGGTAGCGAACAAAGAAGCAAATAGTACTGTTTCTCCACCTAGAAAAAACCAAAAGCCTAAAAATTTATTTTTTGCTTCAAGGGTTGATCGTTCTGGATCTGCAGGCCATGTTTCATAGGTTAATTTTTCATCCGTATGCATTATGCCTTCCCCCCTTTTTCATCATCCATTAAGTCTTCCTTATGAATATGGAAACCATGGTCATCCTTCACAGAACGCATAAACATGGCACCGAATGTAATAAGTAGACCAATCACAAGTACTGGAATTGCCCAGACTTTATCATCGACATTATACATTGCTCCAAAAGCTGCAACAAATAATCCAAAGGACATCACAAATGGTAAGAAAGAATTATTAGGCATATGGATATCACCAAGTGGTTCAGCAGGTGTCATACCCTTTTTACCTTCCATTTTTTCTAACCAGTACGCATCTAATCCACGTACAAGCGGAAGCTGTTTAAAGTTGTAGAACGGTGGTGGTGATGGAAGTGACCATTCTAGTGTTCTTCCATCTTCCCAAGGGTCATTACCAACTTTAACGTTTTTCACAGAAGTTATTATAATATTGTAAAGCATAACAATTGTTGCGAGTGCCATAAAGATTGCACCAAACGAACTGATTAAGTTAGCAGTTTCCAATCCTTGTCCTGGAAGGAATGTGAAAATACGGCGTGGCATTCCCCAAAGACCTAGGAAGTGTTGGATGAAGAATGTTAAATGGAATCCAATGAAGAATAACCAGAAGGTTACTTTACCTAATGTTTCATCTAACATTGTTCCAAATATTTTAGGCCAATATAAGTGCGTACCTGCAAAGATCGCAAATACAACACCACCAACAATTACATAATGGAAGTGTGCTACAACGAAATACGTATCATGATACTGATAGTCTGCCGCCGCTACCGCTAGCATAACCCCTGTAACACCACCAGCTAAGAACGATGGAATAAACGCGAGTGCCCAGTGCATCGGTGTTGTAAATTTAACACTGCCTCCCCAAACGGTTAAAAGCCAGTTAAATATTTTAATACCAGTTGGAACTCCGATTGCCATAGTTGCAACTGCAAAAATAGCATTGGCAATTGGCCCTAATCCAGTTGTGAACATATGGTGGGCCCATACCATGAACCCTAAAAACCCAATTAATACTGTTGCAAAAACCATAGATGAATATCCGAATAATCGTTTTCTGGAGAAAATCGGAAAAATTTCAGAGAATATACCAAATGCAGGTAGAACTAAGATATAGACTTCTGGGTGACCAAAAATCCAGAATAAATGCTCCCAAATCACGGTATTACCACCAAGGTCAGGGTTAAAGAAATTAGACCCAAACAACCGATCAAACATCATTAAAACTAATCCAACAGTTAGTGGAGGAAAAGCAAATAATATAAGTGCTGAGGTTACAAAGGTTGACCATGTAAACAAAGGCATTCTCATATATGTCATACCTGGTGCACGCATGTTGATAATCGTTACAAGAAAGTTAATACCACCAATTAATGTTCCTATACCCGATATCTGAAGACCTAATATATAGAAATCAACACCATGTCCCTTTGAGGCCATAGCCAAGGATGCATACGATGTCCAACCTGCATCGGGTGCCCCGTCTAGAAACCATGAAAGATTTAAAAAAACTCCTCCAAAGAAGAATAACCAAAAACCTAGTGCATTTACAAAAGGAAATGCTACGTCACGTGCCCCAATTTGCAAAGGCATTACCGCATTCATAAATGCAAAGATTAGCGGCATGGCTGCAAGAAATATCATCGTGGTTCCATGCATGGTTAATATTTCATTATATAATCCAGCACTGACAAAATCATTATTAGGTACTGCTAGCTGGATGCGGATGAATACTGCTTCTAGTCCACCGACTACGAAGAAAAATCCACCTGCGATAAGATAAAGGATGGCGATTTTTTTATGGTCAACTGTTGTAAGATAGTCCCATATAGTCGAACCAATCCCGTTTTTTTGAGCGTAGGTACTCACGTTTTTTACCTCCCTTTTAATCATTTCCCCTATTCTTCTTGAACTTTAAGACCCAATAAATATGCTGTTAAAGCATCAATTTCTTCGGGTGTAAGCTCACCATATGTGTCAGTCATTAAGTTACCAGGCTTGTATTTCTCAGGTTCACTCAACCAATTTTTCAAGTCTTTTTCGCTGTGGTCTAATACACCAGCAATACGAGAGCGCTCACCAAAGTTTGTTAAGTTTGGAGCAAGTCTTGCATCTGGTGGTGCAGCATTTGAAGGTGTAACTGCATGACAGCCGATACAGCTTTTATTGAATATTTCTTGACCTTGCTGTGCTAAGTCAGTTTCTGCCTGTTTAGGTTCTTCCACTGCCTGCATATCTGCAACCCATTGATCAAATTCATCACGGTTCATGGTTTTTACTTTAAAGTCCATTAAAGCATGTGATGGGCCGCAAAGCTCAGCACATTTACCGTAAAATAAATTACCTGCTTCTTCTGCTTTAGCACTATTAAATTCTAACCAAAATTTATTGACGTTATCTGTATTCGTATCAAGTTTCCCGCCTACCGCCGGTACCCAGAAAGAGTGTTTTACATCTGAAGATATTAAGTTAAAGTAAACTTTCTCATCAGTAGGTACGACTAAATCTTGGCCAGTTACAATGCCTTGTCCTGGATATTCAAATTCCCACCAATATAGGTTTGAACGAACATTAATCACAAGTGCATCAGAATCTTCTTTATCCATTTCAGATACATCTGCAAGCTTAAATGTAGCAGCTACAGTTGGAACTGCAAGGATAATAAGTAATAAAATTGGAATAACAGTCCAGATGATCTCTAGTTTATGGCTTCCTTCTACTTGTTTCGGTATTGTTTCGTCTTTTCTTTTGAACTTAACCAAAACCAAAACAAATATCACTGTAACAACAAGGATTACCCCAACCATAATTAAGGTGCTTAGCTTCATTAAATCATATTGCATTTGTGCAACTTCACCAGCTGGCCTTAAAGTTGATAGGAAAGGTTCACCACATCCGGAAAGAATAAGCGTTAAGATTGCGAATATTGAAACCAAACGCCCTTTTGCAAGCCTTTTCATAGCTAAATCAAACCCCTCTTTCGCTAATAAATTTCTTAAAATGCATGATCAAAAATGTATATGTAGAATCTTCCTTCTATATTAAATAAACTCGGCGACTATTTTGTGAGAACACGACTTAGCCGCCAAATTGCATTTAATTAAAGGCAGTTGGAAACCCCTGTTCGGAAAGATCGTTCCAACAAAGCTAAACCAATGTAACAATTACCATTGCTACAAAGATAATAGTTAAGTATTGCAATGAGTACACAAACATTAGCTTTGCCCACTTAATATCATCTTTGATCTTATATCCATAAATCCCTAATGCTAGCCAACCGATATTCAATATAGTTGCCAAGATTAGAAATGGGATGCCTAATGAGGTTAGTAAAAATGGTGTTGGCAGCAATAATGCTACCCAAAGGACAATATGCTTCTTTGTAGTTTTAAACCCTTTAACTACCGGAAGCATAGGTATTCCCGCCGCACGGTACTCCTCTACGCGTCTCATAGCTAGTGCATAAAAGTGTGGAGGCTGCCAAATAAACATAAGAATAAATAATGACCATGCCATGATATCTAAATTACCATCTATAGCTGCCCAACCAATTAGAGGCGGTACAGCCCCTGAGATACTACCGATAATTGTGTTTGATACCAATTGCCTCTTAGACCACATCGTGTACAATACAACATAACTAAAAACCCCAAGCAGTCCAATAACCGTTGCAGTCAATGTTGTAAATAATAGAAACATTGTGCCCAGTGCAATAAGTATAATACCTAAGGTTAGGACTTTTGCAGGGACTACTTTACCTGTTACTGTAGGTCTTGCTTTAGTTCTCTCCATTAAATGGTCTATATCACGGTCGATATAATTATTTATGCTGCAAGAGCCTGCAATAATTAATGATGAGCCTAAAATCGTAAAAATAACGGTGTCTAAGTTTGACAGGAAACTTTGACCTGAGAAATGTAAGGCTAACCAAAGTCCAGTGAACGTAGTAATCAGATTTGAATTAACAATTCCAATTTTGATAAGTGCTAAGAAGTCTTTCAAAACTGAATTTTTTCCTATGTTAGGATTGATGCTAGCGGCTCCGTTCTCGATAGTCGCTTCACCAAATGCCTTAGGATTAGACATCTACTCTCCTCCTTTAAGTGGAAAAACGCATCATAGATTTAGTAAGTTATATACCAGTTCATCCCTCTAATTCAGTCTAATGAATTTTAAATTGTGGTTTTTTTAACACTTTCTCTGTATATTAAATCACACTTTCGGGTGTTTTTGTGAACTTTTTTTGAATAATTTATAACTAATTTATGTCTGGAAGTATTTGCCGTTATTTATAGAGAAAAATTGGTCAATACAAGGTTTTTTTGTTGTTATATCTATAATCACCTAAGCCGAATTTTATCACTAATTAATTACCCTTCCATTTCTAACAGATTACTATGTGAAATTCAATTGTTTTCACTATAATAATAGTGGTAACTAAAAATTATTCAACTTCTAAACGTTTTTTGAAGTTGCGGAATTTTCCAGACAGAAATTCTGTTCTTTTTTGAAGTTATTCTGTATGATTGAGTAGGACAATTCCCCCTCACTTTTTACTATTATACTGTCAACATTATTCTTTGACAAATTATTGAACTTATTAATTAAGTAGGTGATTTTTTTGCGACACTCTTTAAAATGGCTTGCTGTTGCAACTACGATTGGGATGATTTTTGTATTACTAGGTGGTGCACTAGTAACAAAAACGGATTCAGGTATGGGTTGCGGTAGATCATGGCCACTCTGCAATGGTGAATTTGTGCCGACAGATATAACACCTGAACTAGTTATCGAGCTTGCTCATAGACTTGTTTCTGGTGCTGTTGGTATTATGGTGCTCTTATTATCTGTTTGGACTTGGAAAGCCATTGGTCATATAAGAGAAACCAAATTTCTATCTTTGCTGTCATTTTTCTTTTTAGTACTACAAGGGTTAATTGGTGCTGCAGCTGTTATTTGGGGACAGTCAGATTTTGTACTTGCTCTCCATTTTGGTATATCGCTAATATCTTTTGCTGCTGTATTCCTCCTTACCTTATTAATCTTTGAAATTGATAAGAAATTTGAAGCAGATAAACTTATTATTGACAAACGAATGGGCAATCATATTCTTTCTGTTTCGATATATAGTTACGTAGTTATTTATACCGGAGCACTTGTCCGACATACTGAATCAAGTCTAGTTTGTCGTGATTGGCCTCTTTGTATCAACGACGCACCAGCACTTCCCGGAAACCTATATGAGTGGGTGCAAATGGGTCATCGTGCCGCTGCAGGTGTAATATTTATTTGGATTGCCTATATTCTTTACCTAGCTATTAGGGATTATCGACACCAAAAGGTCGTTTATTGGGGATGGATCACTGCATTTACTCTAGTATCTTTACAAGTATTATCTGGGGCTCTTGTAATCTTTACTCGCCTTAACCTTTTTATCGCACTCATGCATGCGCTCTTTATTACTTGTCTATTCGGGGTTCTAAGTTACCTGCTACTATTATTGTCAAGGTCACGAAAAAATAGCAAAAAATAAAAGTTGCCATTAACGGCAACTTTTATTTTTATCCCGCATCATGGGCAGTAAGACCCCACCTCAAGGCTATGAATGAAAACAAGGAATCCTAGGTGGGAGATAACTGCCCATAAAAGCTCGGGTAAGTTCCACTAACCATCAACGGAGGATGAAGAACCCCCCATTGATGGAAGTTTTTCACTTTATCCTTTTTTCAACTCCACTAAAAGATCACCAGTTTGAATCGAATCATCCTTCTTCACGTATAAATCTCCTACTATTCCAGAGAAGGGCGCCTGAACCGTGGTCTCCATTTTCATTGCCTCAGTTATCATTAAATGATCACCTCGTTCTACACGTTCGCCCTTTTCCACAAGAACTTTAATGACCGTCCCCGGCATAGTAGCAGATATATGTGTTTCATTTTTGGAATCTGCTTTAATTCTAGTAAGCACAGTAGATTTAATGTTCTCATCTTTAATATTTACTTCTCGAGGCTGACCATTTAATTCAAAATAAACAATACGCGTACCATCTGCTTGAGGCTGACCTATTGATACTAGTTTTACAATCAAAGTTTTACCTGTTTCAATTTCAACCTCAATTTCCTCTCCAAGCCTTAACCCATAAAGGAAGGTTGGAGTATCTAGAACAGAGATATTATCAAACAGGTCTAAAGTATTTAGATACTCTAGAAACACCTTAGGATAAAGAGCATAAGAGATGACATCTAATTCGGTTAATTTCTTCTTTGTTTCTCTCAAGAACTCTGTTTTTAATTCCTCAAAGACAACAGGTTCAAGCAATTCGCCAGGTCGAGTTGCTAAAGGCATTTTCCCCTTTAATATTATGTTTTGCAGCTCTTTAGGGAACCCTTGATGCGGTTGACCAAGATAACCTTGAAATAACTCTACCACTGAATCTGGGAAGTCTAGCGTCTCCCCCTTGGTCATCACATCAGTTTCTGATAAACCGTTTTGTACCATAAACAATGCCATATCACCGACTACCTTGGATGAGGGTGTTACCTTGACGATATCTTCAAACATTTGATTAACCTTTGCATACATTTGCTTCACTTCATCCCATTGCTCACCAAGTCCAACGCCTTTGGCTTGTTGTTGAAGGTTACTATACTGTCCACCGGGCATTTCATGCTTATATACTTCCGAATGAGGTGACATCATGCCACTTTCAAAATCTTGATAGTATTTACGGACATCTTCCCAATAATATGACAGCTGTTCAAGAGCCTCAATATCTACATTGGGCCTTTCTGTTCTACCATCTAGAGCGTAATAAAGTGAATTCGCACTCGGCTGAGAAGTTAACCCTGCCATCGAGCTTAATGCGACATCAACTATATCAACCCCCGCTTGAATAGCACGGGCATACGTAAATATTCCATTACCGCTGGTATCATGAGTATGCAAATGAATAGGAATAGTAACACTATCCTTTAACTCAGATACGAGTCGATACGCTGCTTCAGGCTTTAATAAGCCAGCCATATCTTTTATACCTAATATATGTGCACCTTGCATTTCCAATTCTTTTGCTAGTGTTTTATAGTAATTGGTATCATACTTTGTTCTAGTTGGGTCTAATATATCACCTGTATAACAAATAGATGCTTCAGCAATTTTTCCCGTTTCTCGTACTGCAGCAATAGTGGTTTCCATTCCTTTTATCCAATTTAAACTGTCAAAAATTCGGAAGACATCGATTCCTTCATTTGCCGATTTATGAACGAATTCACGAATTAGGTTATCCGGATAGTTTTTATAACCTACCGCATTGGAACCACGAATCAACATTTGAAATAAAAGATTCGGTATTTTCTCCCTTAGTAATCTTAAACGCTCCCATGGATCTTCTTTTAAGAAACGATAGGCAACATCAAAAGTGGCTCCTCCCCACATTTCAAGCGAAAATAGATTTGGAAGAAGTTTGGCTGTTGGCTCTGCAATATGCAATAAATCGGTTGTCCTTACCCTTGTTGCAAGTAAAGATTGATGAGCATCCCTAAAGGTGGTATCTGTTAACAATACATTCTTTTGATCGTTGATCCACCGTATGAGTCCTTCGGAACCACGATTATCTAGAATTTGCTTCGTTCCCTCACCATAGGGGAAGTCATATCGAAGCTTGGGTATACGCGGCTTTGAAAAAACAGGCCTTTTCTTTTTCTCAACCCCTGGGAAACCGTTCACCGTAACATTGCCGATGTATGTTAACATCTTTGTTCCCCGGTCTTTACTAATCGGGAAGACAAACAATTCCGGTGTGGTATCTATAAATGAGGTATCATATTCCCCACGTCTGAACTTTTCGTGCTTTACTACATTTTCTAAAAATGGAATATTCGTTTTGATTCCCCGTATTCTAAACTCCTGTAAATTTCGGACCATCTTTGAAGCTGCTTGTTCAAAAGTCAAAGCCCATGTGGAAAGCTTCACAAGTAAAGAATCGTAATATGGCGTGATTACAGCTCCTTGAAACCCATTTCCGGCATCAAGTCTTACACCAAAACCGCCTCCAGATCGATATGCCATAATCTTCCCAGTATCAGGCATGAAATTATTTAGCGGGTCTTCTGTTGTTACTCTTGATTGAATGGCGAATCCATTCGTTCGAATCTCCTCCTGTGGAGGTATCCCTATAATAGGACTGTGTATGTTTTGTCCTTCCGCAACCAATATTTGTGTATGTACAATATCTATTCCCGTGACCATCTCTGTTACAGTGTGTTCTACCTGAATACGAGGATTCACTTCTATAAAATAAAAGTTTTCACCCGACACCAGAAATTCTACTGTTCCCGCATTTAAGTAATTTACATTTTTCATCAATTTAACTGCCGCGGCGCAAATATCTTCTCTCAATTGATTTGAAATGGATACGCTAGGGGCAACTTCGACCACTTTTTGATGGCGTCGCTGTACAGAACAATCTCTGTCGAATAAATGAATGATATTTCCCTGCTGATCACCAATTATTTGAACTTCTATATGTTTAGGTTTCTCAATTAACTTTTCTAGATATACCTGATCATTTCCGAAGGCTGCTTTCGCTTCTGATTTAGCCCTTTCGAATGCTTCCTGAGCTTCCTCTTTCTTTTGTACAATTCTCATTCCCCTTCCACCGCCGCCAAGGGCTGCTTTAACGATAATAGGGACACCATGCTTTTCAATAAATTGGTGGACATCAGAAATATTGTGAACAGGACCATTGCTTCCAGGAATAACAGGAATGGCTGCGATCTCTGCCTGGGATCTCGCTTTTACTTTATCTCCAAACATATCAAGATGGTGTGAGGTTGGTCCGATGAAAATAATTCCCTCTTCTTCACATCTTCTGGCAAAATGAATATTTTCAGATAAGAACCCATAGCCTGGATGAATGGCATTTGCACCACTGGCTTTAGCAATCTCTATGATCCCTTCAATATCAAGGTAGGCATCAATTGGTTTCTTGTCTTCACCGACTAAATAGGCTTCATCTGCTTTGTATCGGTGGTAGGAACCGGTATCCTCCTTGGAGTAGATCGCAACTGTACGTATGTTTAATTCAGTGCAGGCACGGAATACACGAATCGCAATTTCTCCTCTGTTAGCTACTAGCACTTTATTAATTTGTCTCACCATTATCAGCACCTCTTATCTTTTTTTCTAAAAAACGCAAGGAATTTAGCGATTCCTTGCGTTATGTACGAAATTGATATACATTTCTTTCTCGTTGGTTTATTTTGTTTTCTGTGTCTGGTTGTTTTTGATCATATTTCCTTTCATAGTTAACGTATCTTGAGATATTTACCAAGATACCTGCGGCAATGGCCAGTTGAAGGAGTGAAGAGCCACCGTAGCTAACAAACGGTAGCGGGACACCTGTAAGCGGGATAACACCTGCTACCCCTGCTAAATTAATGAAGGATTGAATCCCAATCATACTTGATATTCCAATTGCCAATAAGGCTCCAAAAGGTTCCCTGCACTGCAGCCCAAGATAAATCCCTCTTAAAACAATGTAGCCGAGGCAAATAATCACAAAGCTAACACCCCAAACACCTAACTCCTCTGCAATAATCGCCATAATGAAATCTGTATGTGCTTCAGGTAAGTAACCGAGTTTTTGAATACTCTTGCCTAATCCTAAACCATTTACCCCACCTGAACCTATCGCTATATAAGAGTTTGCTAGATGAAAGCCTGTGTTTAGTTCATCTGCGAACGGATTACTTAAAACGGTGAATCGAGCCAAACGTATTTCAGAAAATATTGCATCTTGTAAGGCAATAATAAACGGAACAACAATAATCGCCGTAATCAAAACTAATTTCATGATGTTTTTAAAATTCATTCCTGATGAGAGGATAATCATAGTTCCAATTAATGCAATAATTATTGCAGTTCCGAAGTCAGGCTGGAAAGCTATTAACGCACAGACTATGATTAAATAAGCTAAAGGCGGGAGTACACCTTTGTTAAACTGGTTAATGTATGCCTGCTTTTTTGCGTAAACAGCAGACAAATAAATAATGACAAATAGTTTTACAAACTCAGCAGGCTGTAGACTAAAACCAAAGATTTTAAACCAGCTTTGGGCATTACCCGCAACATGTCCAAACATAAATAAACCTAATAGCCCTAAAACAGAAGAACTAACCATAAAGATTAAGAACTTAGTATTTTTCATAAACTTGTACGGAAGTAAGGCGAAGAAGGTAAAAGCCACCGCGGCTACTCCTAGAAATAACTTCTGCTTTTGAAAAAAGTGATCACTCGGAACCTTATACCATTGAACAGCCCAAGCCATACTTGCACTATAAATCATAACTAGTCCAAATAATGACAGAAGGATCATTACAATAATTAATGTGAAATCATATGATTTTAGTTTCTTCATTACCATAAATGTTTACTTCCTCATTTAAAATTGATATTAATGCTATTATAATAGAAATTTCACCAGAATACTTGAGGAAAAGGTTACTGTGTAATGATTTTTTGTTATAAAAAAATTCAGAAAGTTAAAACAGGTAATAAAAAACTCAAACAGTCTTTTGTGTTTGAGTTTTTTCTATTATTTTCTTATGGATGCCTCATGAAGCGCAGATAATTCTCTTTCAAGTTTATCTAAGATCGCTTTTCCATCCTTGACATCGATTAAACCTAATTTAACAGCAAATTCTATCTCTTTTGATAATCCAAACATTTGCGTGTCCAATACCTCTTCATAAAGAGGGCATTGAGGCATCGTGAGATTATCCATTTGCACTTTAATTAGCTTTAGTATTTTTTCAGCGTCAGCCTGTAATAAGGCATATGCTTTTTCCTGGTGATTTACAACCATTTCAGACGCCAACATTGATCCCCCCATTTCAGAGCGATTAACAACTTATCTTTAAATTTTACCTTTAACAATTGAAAATTGCAAGAAAATAAACATAAATGGATGAATAATGAGGATACTTTATCTATGACATCCTTCTCATAACAGGTTATACTTTTAATGTTACGAACTGGAGGAATGAAGATGGAAAATATCATTATACTATCAGGTGAGGTTAAATTTTCAATCACACTTGATCCTGGAGTTTGGATTTTTGATGATCGAAAAATTGATTTAAATACTTATTTTATCAATAAGCATGAGGAAGTAAATAGTCTAGAGGACTATACGAAGGCAGTATCAAAACATTGGGACCGTGAAATCATAGAAGGCGCAATTTATCCGCCAACTTTAAAAACCGAGAAGAAGTTTGAAAAGGAAAAAATCTTAACCGGAACCTTCGGCATTCCATTTAAACCATTCTTGCAAAATGCAGAACCTACTCAAACAGCTACAAAGATCATCATAGTGAGTAAAAATGGAGAACAACAGATGCCCCTAGAAGAAGCAGCAGAGCTGATATTAGGGTTCTCAAAAGATGGTAAACCCCTGACTGATAATGGGCCTGTTCATGTATATTATGGAGATGGCTCAAATCATTTAAATCCAATAAAAGAAGTAATACAATTTAAATTTGTATAAGGTAAATAACGGGTGCCCAGAGTGGGACCCGTTTTATTGTTAAAATTAAAGTAAGTCTGCTGCTAATCTTGCTAAGCCTGACCTTTCTCCCTTTAGTAATTTTACGTGTCCAGAGATCACTTCGTTTTTAAACTTTTCAACCACAAAGGTTAGGCCATTATTATAGGCATCAAGGTAGGGATGGTCAATTTGTTCAGGGTCACCCATTAAAACAATTTTGCTGCCCTCCCCAACACGAGTTAAAATTGTTTTCACTTCATGTTTTGTAAGATTCTGTGCTTCATCAATGATAATAAATTGCTTTGGTAAACTTCTACCCCGAATATATGTTAGTGCTTCTACTTCAATTGAGCCCATTCCTGCTAAAATCGCATCAAGTTCACCTGGTTTTTTTGTATTAAATAAATATTCAAGATTATCATATATTGGCTGCATCCAAGGTCGCAGCTTTTCCTGTTTTTCCCCTGGCAGGAAGCCAAGATCCTTACCTACGGGAACAATTGGTCTTGCTACCAACAGCTTTTTATATTCTCTACAATCCTCTGTTTGCATAAGTCCCGATGCTAAAGCTAGCAAGGTTTTTCCAGTACCGGCTTTCCCTATTAAGGTAACAAGTGGTATATCCTTACGAAGCAATAACTCAATCGCCATTGTCTGCTGTACATTTCTTGAGTGAATGCCCCAGACATGATCTTGGTTGATTACAAGTTTTTTCACCTTTTTACCAGTTTTATCAACCATTCCCAAAGCTGATGCAGAACCTCCAAGTGCATCTCTAATGATTAAGAATTGATTTGGATAATAAGCGTTCTTACCACATTCAGATAGTAGAATTTCACCTTGATTATAAAAACGATCTAACAATTCCACGGTTAAAAACACTTCAAGAAATCCTGTATATATATGGTCTATCTCCACAACCCGATCACTTAAAAAATCCTCTGCTGTCAAACCGATTGCATCTGCTTTCACTCTGACTAGTGTGTCTTTACTAACTAGTATAACCGGCTTCCCATTCTCCTTCATTTGCTCTTCCGTATACAAATTTTTAGCAACTGCGAGTATACGGTTATCATTTGTTTTTTCGATAAAGATATCCTGCAGTTCATGAAATGAACGATGATTTAACTCAATTCTAATGCTTCCGCCATTTTCTAGCGGGATTTTCTCATGAAGCTTCCCTGCTCCACGCAGGCCATCAATTAATCTTGAGACATGGCGGGCGTTCCTGCCTATTTCATCCATGTACCTTTTCTTTGAGTCCACTTCTTCAAGAACTACAGCTGGAATTACAACTTCATTATCTTCGAATGAGAATATGGAATACGGGTCTTGTAACAAGACGTTTGTATCTAACACGTATATTTTACTCAAAGCAACGCCTCCGCTTTCTCTAGTTTGAGGTCTTTTACCAGTTTTAAGGGGACCTTTTACTAGATTGGACTTTGATTAAAATATATGTTTGTTCGAATAAAGATAGAAGAATTTCCGCACAATAAATGTATATTAACAATGAAAAATTAGAGATAGTAATCATTTGCTATTCACAAGTCTCATGGAGGTGGGTTTAAATGAAAAAAACCATTACGCTAGTATTAGTAATGTTCTTCCTAGCCGGATGTAACATCACTGATAATTCCGCACAAACAAATGACAAGCAATCATCAATAAACGTAAGGAATACTAACATTGAAGAAGTCGACCGAAAAACAGGGCAGGAGATTTCAAAACGATTAGTGGAACTCGCTACTAGTATTCCTAATGTAAATGATGCAACAGCAGTGGTATTTGGCAGGTATGCGATAGTTGGTATTGATGTGAACGGAAAAATTGAGCGCTCTCAGGTAGGAACAATCAAATATTCCGTTGCTGAGAGTTTGAAGCAAGACCCTTATGGGGCGAGAGCAATTGTGGTAGCTGATGCTGATACGAATGAACGATTAAAAGAAATACAAGGTGATATCCAAAAAGGCAGACCAGTCCAAGGAATCATGGAGGAGCTTGCAGATGTTGTTGGTCGTTTAATACCTGAAGTTCCAGGTGACATGGTTACCCCGACACCACAAACAACCGAAAAACAAAAGAGAACGCTTCCGAAGGACCAACAAGAGGAATTAGACGAAAAACAAGATAAACAATCCAATCATCATAAATAATAATAGCCTGCAATCAAAAAAGCTTAGCCAGTGGACTAAGCTTTTTTGATTGCATCCATAACTTGTTTATCAAGTTTCGCAGCAGCATCTTTATCATAAGTTTTATCATATTCTGGTTCTGTAACTATTTTTGAACCATAAAACATGACGTCTCTCACTTCGTTAATACCGATCTCCACTAAAGCCAGTTTTAATGGAACATCCTTTAACCGTTCTTCTTTAACAAAAGCCGTGCCAGTTATTGAATATGTAGACTCGTTGGCAATTATGTTAATAACCGCAAGTTTATTATTTAATACATTTTGGATGATTCTTGAACGATTATCCACGGCAAAGCGAATGGTATTTTCATCCTTCGCACATACCCATGAAATTGCACTAACATTTGGACCACCTGTTTCATGATCGATTGTTGCTAAGGTAACGAACCTTTCCTTCTGGAGTTCGTTAAACAGTGCACTAGTGAGCTTAGGTTCTACTTGATTTGCCATATTTTCAACCCCTTTTCTGTAGACTCTGTGCTGTTAAAACTAAACAGACAACTTCATCTTACTATTATCTGTTTTTCAGAGCAAATCAGGAGCCCAATTGATTCCCCTAGCATCCCTCTGTCATGATATACTATAATAAACATTAGATATCTGATTTGAGGTGTAAAATGAGAGTAAAATGTGTGATTTGCGATAAAATTGAAGGAATCGAGGATCAATCATTAGTAGCTAAACGCCTTCGGAACCGCCCCATTCATACATATATGTGCGACGAATGCAGCACTCGAATATCTAATAGAACCAAAGATAGAGTTGACACAGGAAATTTCAGGCTTTTCCGTGCACGCTCTGAAAAAGACGAATGGTAAATTAAAGATAAAAAAGCCCACATGAATAATGTGGGTTTTTTTATTCTTCAATCGGAAAGTTACAATATTTATCCGGTTCTTGATTGATTTGATTAAGCATAACCTCAATTAAATCACGTGGAAATCGTGCCTTCTTACTCTCGCCAGTCTGAACATATGAAACATAGTACATTTGTTCATCGGTTGAAATCTTAATATCAAGTAAATGATGTTCGCTCGTTAAAATTTCATCAAAGAGGTCTAACGTCTCTCTTGCTGCCGTATCATCTGGACGAGCATCGCATACAACCTTGATTGTAAGCCAATTATAAAGCGCATCTTGAACGGAATTCATTACTTACCCTCCGCTATTTTGCTTTGGTGTAAGCGAACTTTATAAATAATTAAGATTAAGGCTGCAACCACCAGTCCCTCTGCAATAGGTAAAAATACACCTAATGCAGTAAGAACCGTACAGCCAGCACTCAAGAAAATATAAATCATAATCGATTTTCCAAAGGGCAATTTTTTAGCAAAACCAAGTTTATAAACAAGGATGGAGAGACCTACAATAGTCAAATATAGAAGCCACATTCCTAGTTCAGGTTGTTCCGTTACGTTGTACAGTGCAGGGAAAAATGAAAGCCGCTCTGCTACATTCACGCGCAAAACCTCCAAATTAACTCATTTCAGCAAGTTTTTTCTTCTTAGTAACTCTTTCACGTTCATTTTTTTCTAAAATCTTTTTACGTAAACGGATTGATTCTGGTGTGACTTCACAGTATTCATCTTCGTTCAGGTACTCTAAAGACTCCTCTAATGTCATGATACGTGGTTTTTTGATAACTGACGTTTGATCCTTATTAGCTGAGCGAATATTTGTCGCCTGTTTAACTTTTGTGATATTTACAGTAATATCATTTTCACGAGTGTGCTCACCAACAATCATACCTTCGTATATTTCCGTTCCTGGTTCAACGAAAATAGTACCACGGTCTTCAACGTTCATTATACCATATGTGGAAGCTTTTCCGGATTCCATTGAAACTAGAACTCCTTGACGGCGTCCTCCAACTTGACCTTGAACCAAAGGCTGATAACTATCAAATGTGTGATTAATAATCCCGTATCCTCGAGTCATCGTTAAGAACTCAGTTGTATAACCAATTAACCCACGTGCTGGTACATTAAATATCAATCGCACTTGACCAGAGCCATTATTGATCATATCAATCATTTCACCTTTACGAGCTCCAATCGATTCCATCACCGCACCTGTATGTTCTTCAGGAACGTCAATTTGTACTCGCTCAACAGGCTCACAACGAACACCATCAATCTCTTTCACAATGACCTCTGGCTTGGAGACTTGCAGCTCATATCCTTCACGACGCATGTTTTCGATTAAAATGGATAAATGAAGCTCTCCACGGCCAGAAACAATCCAAGCATCAGGTGAATCTGTATTTTCAACACGTAAGCTAACATCGGTTTGCAATTGTGCCAAGAGTCTTTCTTCAATTTTTCTAGAAGTTAAATATTTACCTTCTCTACCTGCAAATGGACTATTGTTTACCACGAAAGTCATTTGTAGTGTAGGTTCATCAATCCTTAGAACTGGTAATGCTTCTTGATGTTCAATAGGACAAACGGTTTCACCTACGTTGATATCTTCCATACCAGATACAGCGATTAAGTCCCCTGCTTTTGCTTCTGTAATTTCCTCACGTTTTAACCCAAAGAAACCAAAGATTTTCGTAACACGGAACTGTTTAACAGAACCATCTATTTTCATCAGTGCAACTTGTTGACCAACCTTCATGGTACCGCGGAATACACGGCCAATCCCAATTCTGCCCACATAGTCATTGTAATCAAGCAAGGCTACTTGGAACTGTAAAGGCTCTTCACGGTTGTCAACGGGGGCTGGGATATGTTCTACGATGGCATCATATAAGCATTGCATGTTTTCATCTTGTTTTTCTGAATCAGTGCTTGCAGTACCATTTATTGCTGAAGCGAAAATCACTGGAAACTCAAGTTGATCCTCATTGGCATCTAATTCAATAAACAAATCAATTACTTCATCAATTACTTCAAGCGGACGGGCAAAATCACGGTCAATTTTATTAACGACCACAATCGGTGTTAGGTTTTGTTCCAAAGCTTTTTTAAGAACAAAACGTGTTTGCGGCATCGTTCCTTCGTAAGCATCTACAACCAGTAATACACCATCAACCATTTTCATGATACGTTCAACCTCACCGCCAAAGTCGGCATGCCCAGGAGTATCAAGAATATTGATTTTTGTGTCTTTATATTGGATTGCTGTGTTCTTAGCAAGGATTGTAATACCACGTTCCCTTTCTAAGTCATTTGAATCCATCGCACGCTCTTCTACGTGTTCATTTGAACGGAACGTCCCGGATTGCTTCAACAACTGGTCAACCAAAGTCGTTTTTCCATGGTCAACGTGGGCGATGATCGCAATATTGCGAATATCTTCTCTTAGTTTCAAAAAATTCACTCCTACCTCTATTTAAAAAATTTAAGCTAACTATAGTTTCCCATATACAACTAAAACATTATACCATAATTAAAGTGGAAACCTATACGCATTTTATGTAGAATATACTATAAAATGGTTCACAGCTACAAAATAGGAAGATTTCTCATAAAAAGGGGTTTTATTTTCATGAACAATATTAAGTGGATTTTTATTTTATATGCCGTTTTAACCGCTATTTTCATAATGGGTATAGGAATAGCAATTGGAGTTCAAAGCGTTGTAGGTGTAATTGGTTGTATAATTGCTGTTATATTAGTCATCGGATTAGGTTTTAAGACAAAAGCAAAAATGCGTACAAACGGAGAATTATAAGAAGCCTTATTCAGGCTTCTTTTTTATTTATTCATTCTTACCATTTCCCATCCTTTAAATAATCAGATAAGATGACCCGATGAAGACCGGATTTTGCAACTAGCAGAGAGTCGTTTGTAAGGAAATCTAGCTTTTCTCCCCGTAAATTAGTGACCATACCTCCTAATTCTTCCACTATAATTGAGCCAGCTGCAACATCCCACGGCGATAGCCGCATTGAAATGTAAGCGTCGACCCTTCCAGTTGCCACAAACACCATCTCGAGTGCAGCAGTACCATATGATCTAGTACCTCTAACTGCTTTTACTAAAGGAATCATAAGGTTATGGTCTATACGGTGGTTTTCCATTACCCATGTTGCATTTACAGCAAGAATCGCATCCTGGACGGACGTTTCTTCTAGTGATGGTATAATCTTCCCATTCATGTAGGCCCCTTTACCTTTAATGGCATGATACATCTCATCATGAGCAACATCAAAGATTATACCAATTTTCCCAATGCCATTTTCATATACACCAAGAGAAATAGCGAAGTTTCGTTGTTGATGAATAAAATTCATCGTGCCATCTATAGGATCAATAATCCAAACAACCCCATCTAAATTAATTAAATTGTCACCTAACCCTTCTTCACCCAAGATTTTATGGGTTGGAAAGGTCCCTCTTATCTTTTGAATAAAAAACTGTTCAATATCTTTATCAATATCCGTAACTAAATCGTTACGATTTGATTTTGTTTCGATATTTATTGTCTTATGAAAGGAAGATCGGATTCTTTCGCCCGCTTCAATTGTCCATTGTTTTGCAAGTAGATCTATGTAATCCCAGTCCATCAAACTCCCTCCATTTCATTTAGTTATTCTAAATCCATTATAATATGTGTAGAGCTGAAGGCAAAATAATAAACGAACTCCATAAATTCTGATAAGAGTTCGTTTTAGATTTTAAGATTAAACATTATTTTTCTTCCCAACTTTGATACCCCTTTGATATATATTAAGGATCAAAGAGCCTTTAAACGCATTAACTCTTGACGAATCTTTTCTAATTTTTGCTTACATTCTTTTGTCTTCTTCTCATTTTTCTCTTCAATTGCCTCAAATAATGTGGCAAGTTCATAATCCATTTCTAATCTTAAAACAGCCGTTCTCTCTTTTTCTCCCACTTTTTTTAAGGATGTGTTCATTAATTGTTTCATGTTAATCCTCCTTTCTAAATTTTTATTTCACTTACTTTTCTGACTATTTTTACTGATATAATATGAGCCACCATGCAAGGTTGCAACAAATTTGTGTGTTAACCTAGATGAGCAATGAATTTTAACAGAATATGATATTATGCTACAATTATTGACAAGACCATTCTGTGGAGGTAGTGAAAATGACGTTTAATGGCTTTACAAATGAAGACTTTGATGTTTTTCAAATAGATGGATTAGAGGCTAGAATGGAAGCCCTTAAAGAAACTGTTCGGCCAAAATTAGAAATGCTGGGACAATATTTTGCTTCCACTCTAACGTCCTTAACGGGAGACGAAATGTTTGTTCATGTTGCCAAACATGCACGGCGGACCATCAATCCTCCAAAAGACACCTGGGTGGCCTTCGCAAATAATCCAAGAGGTTATAAAATGCTTCCACATTTCCAAATTGGGCTTTGGGATACTCATCTATTCATTTGGTTTGCCGTTATCTACGAAGCACCTCAAAAGCAAGAGATTGCGAGTAGACTTATTAAAAGTTTAAATAGAGTGTACCGTGATATCCCTGAAGACTATGTCTGGTCATTGGATCATACAAAAGCAGAGTCCTCTATTCATGGGCAGCTTACAAAGGATCAGCTGCTTGCTTACTTTGAAAGATTGGAAAACGTCAAGAAAGCGGAAATCCTCTGCGGGTATGAAATTAATCGTGATGATGTAATCCAACTTGGTGCTGATCGACTAATAAAGCAAATAGATGAAGTATTTTCTAAAGTCGCACCTCTTTATAAAACCGCCTTAAATATAAAATAGGAAAAAACCCCGAACAGAGTTCGGGGCTTTTTAGTTACTTCATCATTATTTTTTCTTCCGCTAAAGCATCTTTTGCTTTTTTTAGCACACGATAAGCAGAATAACCACTGATTTCCTCAAATTCACTGCATAGTGTTTTCTCTTCTGCTTTACTTGGCACGATTTCTTTAAATCGACGATAGACCAACATTAATCGTTCTCGATCAATTCCTTTTTCATATGCCGTTTCGATTGTTTCATAAAATTTAATGACATCAACAATTTCATCGGTCGACCAATGATAATCAATTGGGTATTGATACTCCATTTCTTCACCTTCTTCATAGTTCATAGATGTATCATACATCTATGTTCCCCATTTTTCACGGATTTGTAAGGGTAATATTCCTGTTTTTTTGGGAAACTAAGGTGTAGCAAAAAAAAGGTAGGACCTGCGATAAATAAATCTTTGCAAGCCAAAGCTTTAGTGCTATAATTCATTTGTTTTATGTATATAGAAGTATTTTTTCATTAAAGAGGTGTGTGTATAAATTGTCTCAAAATCAAACACCGTTATTTAGCGGTTTATTAAAACATGCAAAAAATAATCCAGTTCAATTTCATATCCCTGGTCATAAGAAGGGGGCAGGAATTGATCCTGAATTTCGTAATTTCATTGGTGATAATGCTCTGTCAATTGACTTAATTAATATTGGTCCATTAGATGATCTCCATCAACCAAAAGGAATGATAAAGGAGGCTCAGGATCTAGCTGCTGAAGCCTTTGGGGCAGACCGTACTTTCTTCTCCGTGCAAGGAACCAGTGGTGCTATTATTGCGATGATCATGGCAGTCTGCGGACCTGACGATAAAATTATCGTCCCAAGAAATGTTCATAAATCCGTTATGTCTGCCATTGTTTTTTCTGGAGCCATTCCAGTGTTTATTCATCCTGAAATTGATAAGGAATTAGGGATATCCCATGGTATTACAACTGAATCAGTTGAAAAAGCATTACATCAGCATCCAGATGCAAAAGCTGTTCTAGTTATCAATCCCACTTATTTCGGTGTTTCTGCTGATTTAAAGAAGATTGTAGAAATTGCACACTCACATAAAGTCCCAGTCCTAGTTGACGAGGCACACGGGGTCCATATCCATTTCCATGATGACCTTCCACTTTCAGCAATGCAGGCAGGCGCTGATATGGCTGCCACAAGTGTTCATAAACTAGGAGGGTCGATGACACAAAGTTCCATCTTGAATGTGAAAGAGGGGCTAGTATCTGCTAAACATGTTCAGTCCATTTTAAGTATGCTTACCACCACATCCACATCCTATTTATTACTAGCATCACTTGATGTTGCTCGAAAACAATTAGCAACTAAGGGTAAAGATTTAATTGATAAAACCATCAATTTGGCTCAATCCATTAGACATCGAATTAATGAAATTGACAATTTACATTGTATTGGAGAAGAAATACTTGGCTCAAAAGCAACGTTTGACTACGACCCAACAAAGCTTATTATATCTGTAAAGGATTTAGGGCTGACTGGGTACAAGGTTGAAAATTGGTTAAGAGAAAAGCACAATATAGAAGTAGAGATGTCGGATCTTTATAATATACTTTGCATTATTACTCTCGGGGATACTGAAGAAGAGGCAGGTCAATTGGTTAATGCCTTGAAAGAGCTATCCGATGAAATGAAAGACCGGACTGAAAAGGTAGAGCCAATTGAAGTATTACTTCCAGACATACCTCTTCTAGCATTAACACCTCGCGATGCTTTTTATGCAGATACAGAGGTAATCCCTTTTGTCGAATCAGAGGGTAGAATTATTGCGGAATTTATCATGGTTTATCCGCCTGGCATTCCTATATTTATTCCAGGTGAAATCATTACGAAAGAGAACCTGCATTATATTCAGAAGAACCTAGAGGTCGGACTCCCAGTGCAAGGGCCAGAGGACGATGAAATCAAGCAGATTCGAGTGATTAAAGAATATAAAGCAATCAGGTAACCATTAGAAAAACTTCGCATCAGAAAGTCCTTAAGTCAAGCGCATTGGTTATTCTAATACTTTCCTATTAGCTAAAAAATAAAGGATTCCACTGATGGAATCCTTTTTACTTTATAGGTAAGTTAGTTTTATACTTCTTCTTCTGAATGATTTCCATCGCAGCAATTACATCTTGAATAAAGAACCGTTACTTTTTCATCTTCGAAATGATCAATTGTTGAATCACATGCTTGACATACAATTGTACCCATCTGTTCAATCCCCTTTTCATTATGAATAGTAACAATTTGAAAGCGTTTAGATATCCTTAAATTTATAATAATATAACACATTGGATATTTCAAGCCTAAATTGTATGTCACAATTAATTTTTTTCATATAAAAAAAGGCCTAAACAGGCCTCTTCCACATATATTATTCATATTGGGTAACAAATGGTATTTGAGGAAGTGTCTCGCTGAAAAATTCTGCTAGGCCTGCTGCTTGCTGCTTATCAGGAATCCGGAAAATATTTTGAAGGTATTCTATGTCTTCAATATCTTTTGGATCGAGGAGAGTTGAACGGCCGGTTTGCATACAGACTACAAGAGGTTTGCCAAAAAACATATTGGTGTAAATAATTCCAAAGTCATATCTAGTATGTTCAGTAGTAAAACCAATAAACCTTACTTTTACATTTTCATGCTCATCATACAACTTATCAAACAGTTCCATACAGATCCTCCTTTTCGCTAAATATTTAGAATATTATTATAATTCATTATTCCTAAGTTAACAACAACATTTATCACTTAGTGTTGTCATAGTCGTTTTTTCAATGCTAGAATAGAATTACTTACAAGGGACTTAAGGGGGAATGGTTATGGCTGAAAACGCCTACATTAAGCTTGTACCTGCTGCTGCAGTACAAACAATTACAACGGATGAAATAAAGGAATTTTTTTATTACTATAAAAACATCACAGAAAAAACCGGCAGTCAACTAGGGTGGAATTATCAAGACTCGGCATTTCCATATGAGATAAAAGAGACAGAGGAAGGAAAAGGAAATTGGTTTTATTTACATTCTAAAGATGATCGATATTATGCCATATTAATTGGTTTCGATAAAGAATTAATACGGCATGAAAACGGAGAAGAAAAAGAACAGTCTTACATACAGATTACTCTTCCAGAACAGTCAACTTTTGGAGATAAAGGCAAGGCTAATGAATTTTGMAAGTTTTTAGCTAAGAAATTAAAAGCAGAGCTCCACCTATTCAATGAGAGAATCATGTATTTCTATCCAAGAAAATAATTTTAAAACCACTCCCAAATAGGGAGTTTTTTAAATTAATAACAGCAGTGAATAATGAATAGAAGTATAAATGAGTAAACTTGATGTTGTAATAAAGAACGATTTACCGATTGATTGCACTAACTTATTAGCAATGATAAATGCAATATAAAAAAAAATAAAAAACATCATAACTTTATAAATTAGTTGATCATGATTAGACAGCCATTCAATTAATGTAAAACCACTCCAAATGATAAATTGGAGGATCACTGTCAAATATATTCTCATATCATCACCACTCACACTTGTCTCTATTTTATAATTCAGTATATGAATGATAGTCGTTAGATATATGTATATTGCCTCAAAAATAAGAGAGCCCTTTCGGTAAACGAAAGGACTCTCTATTTGCATATATCATTACTTAATAATGTGGATTGGGCTGCCTAATGCTACTTCAGCGGCTTCCATTGTAATTTCACCAAGAGTTGGATGGGCATGAATAGTAAGTGCTAAGTCTTCTGCTGTCATACCTGCTTCAATTGCAAGACCTAATTCAGCAATCATATCTGACGCACTAGGACCAGCAATTTGGCCTCCAATCAATACTCCATCTTCTTTACGTGTTACTAGCTTAACAAACCCCTCTGTCTGATTCAGTGCGAGTGCACGACCATTAGCAGCGAATGGGAATTTAGCTGTAACCAGTTCAATGCCTTCTTCTTTAGCCTGCGCTTCCGTATAACCTACAGATGCAAGTTCTGGATCTGAGAATACAACCGCCGGAATTCCAAGGTAGTCAATTTCAGATGGATGTCCTGCAATAGCTTCTGCAGCAATCTTTCCTTCATATGACGCTTTATGTGCTAGAGGTGGTCCTGGAACGATATCACCAATGGCATAAATGTTGCTAACATTCGTGCGGCATTGTTTATCAATTGTAATAACACCTCTATCGGTCATTTCCACACCAGCTTGTTCAAGACCTAATTCATCTGTGTTCGGTCGGCGTCCAACCATTACGAATACATAATCTGCTTCTACAGTTTTGACTTCACCTTTTACTTCATAGGTCACTGTTACAGCATTTTCAGTCTCTTCTACACCTTTTGCTAAAGCTTTTGTAATAATTTCGGCGCCTTTTTTCTTAAGATTACGACTTACAAGTGTTGACATTTGCTTCTCGAAACCATTAAGGATTTCATCAGCACCTTCTAAAATGGTTACCTTTGTTCCAAAGGTTGCATATGCGCCGCCAAGCTCTGTACCAATGTAACCTCCGCCAATCACAACAACTCTTTCCGGTATCTCTTTTAATGCTAGAGCACCTGTTGAATCGAGCACCCGATTCGTATATTTAAATGCCGGAAGCTCAATTGGACGAGAGCCCGTTGCCACAATCGCATTCTTAAAAGTATATGTTTGTGCGGAATTTTCACCAATTACCCTTAAGGTATTTGCATCTACGAAATAGGCTTCACCACGTGCTATTGTCACTTTATTACCCTTTAGCAGACCTTCTACTCCACCGGTAAGTTTTTTCGTGACACTTTCCTTCCATTTTTGGACCTTTGAAAAATCAACTGTTACATTATCAGCCATTATACCGATATCATCAGAATGCTTCGCAGTTTCGTATCGATGACCAGCAGCAATTAGCGCTTTGGAAGGGATACAACCAACATTTAAGCAGACACCGCCTAAATTTTCTCTTTCAACGATTGTAACCTTTTGACCAAGCTGCGCTGCCCGAATTGCTGCAACGTAACCGCCAGGGCCGGCACCAACTATAATAGTATCTGTTTCAATTGGGAAATCTCCAACTACCATTTCTTACGCCTCCATTAACAATAGTTCTGGATCGTTCAATAATCGCTTAATGTGGTTCATTGCATTTTGAGCTGTTGCACCGTCAATCATACGATGGTCAAAGCTTAATGATAATGCAAGTACAGGCGCAGCAACAATCTCACCGCCACGTACGATTGGTTTTTCTGCAATTCGACCAACACCTAAAATCGCAACTTCTGGATGATTGATTACCGGAGTAAACCATTGTCCGCCAGCAGAACCAATATTTGAAATTGTACATGAAGCTCCCTTCATTTCATTTGGAGCTAATTTTCCATCACGTGCTTTACCAGCTAATTCATTAATTTCATTTGAAATTGTAAATACAGATTTACGGTCAGCATCCTTAACAACTGGAACTAAAAGACCTTTCTCAGTGTCAGCAGCGATACCAATATTATAGTAATGTTTATGAATAATTTCATTTGTTGCATCATCAAGAGATGTATTTAACGCAGGGAATTCACGTAATGCACTTGTTAATGCTTTTACAATATAAGGTAAGAACGTAAGTTTAATTCCCTTCGCAGCAGCAACTTCCTTAAACTTCTTACGGTGTGCAACAAGTTTTGTTACATCTATTTCATCCATTAAAGTTACATGTGGAGCTGTGTGCTTGGAATTTACCATAGCTTTAGCAATGGCTTTGCGAATACCACTCATCTTTTCACGAGTTTCTGGGTATTCTCCTTGAGGAATAGCAGCAGCCTTTGGTATCTCAGTTTTTGCAGCTTCTACTGCAGCTTCATTTCCTGCTTGTGCGGTTGTTTGTTCTGTTGGTGCCGCTGTTGTACCACCCGCTAGGAAGGTATCGATATCACTCTTCATAATACGGCCATTTTTACCGGTTCCAGCTACTAAAGAGATTTCTACTCCTTTATCCCGTGCATACTTACGAACACTAGGCATAGCAATAATACGTCGGTTCGGATCCACCTTTGCTTGTGGTGGTGTACCTACACCTGCAGCAGGAGACTCTTGTTTAGTCTCAGGAGCTGGTGTTGACACCTCTGGCTGTGGTGTTTCATCACCGTGGTCGTCACCTTTAAATTGTAGATTTTCGTAACCTGGTGCATCAAAGGTCACCAATACTTGTCCTACAGTTGCAACCGTACCTTCACCAATCAATACTTCGAGAACCGTTCCTTCTACCGGGGAAGGAATTTCAACCACGGCTTTATCATTTTGTATTTCGCAAAGAACGTCATCTTCCTGAATTTTATCGCCAGGCTTAATGAACCATTTGACAATCTCGCCTTCATGAATTCCTTCACCGATGTCAGGCATTTTAAATTGAAATGACACTGTGACTCATCCTCCTAATTTGCAATTATACTGGCTAATCTTAAGAAATAGCTGGAAACAGGGAGCCTGTTTCTCAATATTTCTAGAAGCTTAATACTTTTTTCGCTGTTTCCAAAATATCTTTATAGTTAGGCAGCCACGCTGTCTCTGCTTGTGAGAAGGGGTAAATGGTATCGGCCGCAGCAACACGTAATACTGGTGCTTCAAGGCTTAAAATTGCACGATCATTAATTTCCGCAACCACGTTAGCTGCAATACCTGCTTGTTTTTGTGCCTCTTGAACAACAATAGCACGTCCAGTTTTTTCAACTGAAGCAATAATTGTTTCAATATCTAGTGGTGCAATCGTACGAAGGTCGATAACTTCCACTGAATGTCCCTCTTTAGCAAGCTCCTCTGCAGCCTTTAATGATTCATGAACCATTGCACCATAAGTAATAATGGACAAATCAGTTCCTTCACGTTTCACATCTGCTTTTCCAAGTGGAATTGTGTATTCTTCTTCAGGTACATCCTGGCGGAAAGCACGATATAACTTAAGATGTTCTAAGAAAATAACAGGGTCATTATCACGGATTGCTGAAATCAACAAACCTTTTGCATCATACGGCGTAGATGGAACAACTACCTTTAATCCTGGAGTTTGTGCCATAAGCCCTTCTAGGCTGTCAGAATGAAGTTCAGGTGTATGTACCCCGCCTCCAAATGGAGACCTTACCGTAATTGGCATATTATATCGGCCGCCTGAACGGTAACGCATCCTTGACATTTGCCCCGCAATGCTGTCCATTACTTCAAATACAAACCCAAAGAATTGAATTTCAGGGATTGGACGATATCCAGTTAAAGAAAGTCCAATTGCTAGACCGCCAATACCAGATTCAGCTAGAGGAGTATCGAAAACACGCTCTTCACCAAATTCTTTTAACAAACCTTCTGTAGCACGGAAAACACCGCCGTTAACACCAACGTCTTCTCCGAATAATAAGGTTTTAGGATCATTTCTCAGTTCAGTACGCAATGCATCCGTAATTGCTTGAATCATTGTCATTTGAGCCATGATTTACTTCGACTCCTTTGCTTTATAAATTTCAAATTGTTCTTTTAAGTTATGTGGCATTTCCTCATACATAAACGACATTAGATCAGTCACCTTCTGCTTAGGTGCAGCATCTGCTTGTTTGATAGCCTCTTTAATATCATCTTTAGCTTTTTCAATTACTTCATTTTCTTTTTCCTCGCTCCATAACTTCTTCTTTTCAAGGAATTTACGGAAACGAACTAGTGGATCCTTCTTTTCCCACTCATTATCAAGGTCAGCAGTACGATAGCGAGTAGGGTCATCCCCTGCCATTGTATGAGGACCATAACGGTAGGTTAAGGTTTCAATTAATGTAGGACCTTCACCATTAATTGCTCGTTCACGTGCATCACGCGTTGCAGCATATACAGCTAAAGGATCCATTCCATCAACTTGGATTCCTGGAATACCCGCAGCAACAGCCTTTTGAGCAATTGTTTTTGCTGCAGATTGTTTTTCTACAGGTGTAGAGATTGCAAAGCGATTATTTTGGACGATAAAGATAGCTGGAGCCTTAAATGCACCTGCAAAGTTCATTCCTTCATAAAAATCCCCTTGAGACGCTCCACCGTCACCCGTATAAGTGATTGCAACAGATTTTGCCCCGCTCTTCTTCATGCCAAGAGCAACACCAGCTGCCTGAATAATTTGAGCACCAATAATAATTTGCGGAGAAAGAACATTTACTCCCTCAGGAATTTGGTTGCCCTTGAAGTGTCCGCGCGAGAACAAGAAGGCTTGATAAAGCGGCAAACCATGCCAAATTAACTGTGGAACATCACGATAGCCAGGTAAAATGAAATCTTCTTTTTCTAATGCAAACTGAGAAGCTAATTGTGATGCTTCCTGTCCTGCAGTTGGAGCATAGAATCCTAAACGACCTTGGCGGTTTAATGAAATAGAGCGTTGGTCTAAAATCCGTGTATAAACCATACGGCGCATTAATTCCTGCAGCTGTTCATCACTTAGCTCTGGCATTGCTGCTTCGTTTATGACTTCACCTTCTTCATTTAATATCTGAAGAGTTTGAAACTGTTCTGATACTGTCTCAAGTACTTTCTTCGCATCAAGTTTAGCGTTCTGAGTTTTAGATGCCATTTTCGTCACATCTTCCTTTCTTATCAATACAGAATGTAATAAAGTAATTCCACCTTGTTAGAATACCCAAAAAACATTAAAAGACCGTTAAGTTGTACATTAACTTTTACTTGTTTTACGTCATTAGAACAAGTGGATGATAAATCCTTAGATTTCTGGCATATCTTGTTTTTATTAGCTTTCCAAATATGGACAAACCTAAAACATTTATTCTATTGCCATTAGCTATCTACTTCTGTACCATAATTTCAAAAAAAAATAATAGTACAATAAATATTTTCATAATGAGTTTACAACAACTATTTATCTTCGTCAATTACTAAGTCTTATTAATTTACAACACGTAGATGATAATAAATTAATGGTAAACTTTGATTGCTGTATCACTAGTTTTAGCTCACTGTTATACCGGTATATTTTTAAAATACAAAAAAAAGGCTTAAGTGCCGATTTTTCAATTTTCTTCTATTTTAAATCCAGCTTTTTTATAGAAGGCTATCTTTTTGTCATTATACTCTGTTGTATATTGATTAAATCTTTCATTTGTATCAGAAATCTTCCCATACAGCTGATTTAAATCCGCTATTAATGCTTCAAGCTTTTCATAAGAAATATCTTCTTCCTTGAACATCAAATATAATTCCTGATCTTTAGCCAATGCCTCTAAATATTGATCAGCCAATTCTGAATGTACTTTGTAGCGCTGCATCATTAAATCGTATAAGTCATCAGCAAACTGCTTCTGTTCATTATTTCTAATGTCCTCTTTTATAGTAGCTATTTTTTTGAATTCTTCTTCCGCGGTTTGTAAACTATCTACTTCTGTTTGAAGATGTTTGCGCCGCTCTTCAACTAAAGGCAGGGCTTCATCCGAAAGCTTAGTGATTTCTGCATGGTTTTTCATACCTATTGCCATTATCTGATTATATATTTCCTTCTCTTGCTTTTCTAGCGAAACAAGTGGTTCTTGCTGTTCTTCGAATGCTTTTTCCAAATCCACAACATTTTCTAGGACCTCATACATTTCTTCAACAGCACCTTGCTGATTTACACATCCTGATAAAACTAATATGCAGACAACTAAAAATAATATGATGCCAGAATAGCCAAATTTCAAAACCGATCAGCTCCCTTACTTTAACACCTCTACTATATCGATAGTTTAGGTTTTTGACAATATCTTCTATTGCATGCATGTTTGTTCATGTAATATTCATATTAATTAATTTCTTTTATTACATTAACTTTTTTGGTTTAGTCTGTTAGACTATTGAATAGCAATGTCTTAAGATGAAAAACAGGAGTGAATTAAATTCATGTTAATGATGGATGATATCATTCGCGATGGCCACCCGACACTGAGAAAAGTAGCAACAGAAGTCTCCATGCCGCCATCAGAAGAAGATGAAAAAATTCTTAACAGCCTTTTAGAATATGTAATAAATAGCCAAAACCCTGAAATTGCAGCGGAATATGGGTTACGACCAGGTATTGGCTTAGCAGCACCACAAATAAATGTTTCAAAACGGATGATTGCTGTTCATCTCCATGATAATAAGGATAACCTTTATAGTTATGCTCTGTTTAACCCCAAAATTATTAGTCATTCGGTCGAAAAAGCTTATTTGCAATCTGGAGAAGGATGCCTCTCCGTAGATGAGAATATTCCCGGGTATGTCCCTCGTTTTGCCCGGGTTACAGTTAAAGGCACTACTATAGAAGGTAAGGAAATAAAGCTTCGTCTAAGAGGTTTACCTGCCATCTGCTTCCAGCATGAAATTGACCATTTGAACGGGGTAATGTTTTACGATTACATCGATAAACAGGACCCTTTTAAACCAATTGAGGGTGCTATTGAGATTGAACGATAAAAGAACCGGCCTATAAGCCGGTTCTTTTTAGATTAATTCTAATTTCTTCAATCCATTCCATATTCCATCTTCAGAGACATCACTTGTAATCAAATCGGCAATCTCTTTAGCTTCTTTAACACCATTCCCCATTGCGACACCTGTCCCGACCGCCTGGAGCATCTCTAAATCATTTAATCCATCTCCAAATGCAAACACATCTTTAAGCTCAAAGCCCAAACGGGAAATCATCTTTTTAATTCCTTCAGCCTTTGAACCACCCTTAGGTAGAATATCAGTAGAATACTGATGCCACCTGATAAAGTCAAAATGGTCAAATTTATCTAGGTAATACTTTTCATCCCGTTCCTCACAGAAAAGCAATGTCTGGTAGATATCTCGTTCAAACAAGAATGATTCATCTTGGAGCGGAGGCGGCAGGAGCAGGCTGCTGATACTCGTTTCAACAAACGGATGATTCGCAATAGTTGCTTTCATCGTTTTGTCTGTCAAATATACTAAAGGATGGTTGTTTTCTTTTGCATCTTCTGACAGAGTTTCTAAATTTTGTTGGTCTAGCGGCTTTTTATAGATTACCTCATTTTCAAACACAACAAATTGCCCATTGAAGCTTACAAATGAATCAATATCCAATTCCTTAATTAAACTTGTAAACATAAAGGGAGCTCGTCCAGTGGCAATGGCAACGAACACTCCCTTTTCTTTTAATAAATGAATTGCTTTTTTCGTGCTTGCTGGGAGATTTTTATCGTGATCTAATAGTGTTCCATCTATATCAAAAAAAACGATTTTCTTCAATTTCAAGTTCACTCCTTTTTCCGTTAACTCATCGTTAAACACTAAACCTTTCAATAATTATTGTCAATTTTCTTATCTGTCACATTAATTCCAAGATTATCCATGAGAAATTTAGCAAATATCTCATATAATAATAGTAAAAAATCCCTTATTTTTAAAAAAACTTCATGGCTTGCTTTACATTGGACAAGGATCGTATAAAATAAGAAGTAAGGAGATGATCCACTATGTTAAAGAAGCTAAGAAAGAAGCTCTTAAAACAGTGGAAAGATTTACTACGAAAAAAATCCATTGCTTAAATCAAACTTTTGAGCCCTTCAAAACTTGCGAAGGGCTCCTTCATTATTGTAAATTTAATATTAGTGATCTCTTACATATTTTTTCAAACAAATAGTTTCCTCATATGGTGAAAATAGAAATTAAATGAAAAAGATGTAATTATCTTATATAATAGAAAAGTTATGATTATTAAGGAGCGATATTGTTATGGTATTTAAAGTATATTATCAAGAGACAATCAACCAAGTCCCTATTAGGGAGAACACTAAATCCTTATACTTAGAGGGAAGTTCAGTAGGGGAAGTTCGAAAAAAAATAGCTGACCGGAACTTTAACATTGAATTCGTGCAAGAAGTAACTGGTGCCTATTTAGAATATGAAAAGCAAAATAAAGACTTTAAAGTATTGGAGATTGGATAATTTATGAAATTTGTAAAAAATGACCAAACTGCGGTTTTTGCCCTAGGCGGTCTAGGTGAAATCGGCAAAAACACTTATGCAGTTCAGTTTCAGGATGAGATTATTTTAATTGATGCTGGCATAAAGTTCCCAGAAGATGAACTTTTAGGTATTGATTATGTTATTCCTGATTATACGTACTTAGTAAAAAACCAAGAGAAAATAAAGGGATTATTTGTTACACACGGACATGAAGATCATATCGGTGGAATCCCTTACTTATTACGTGAAATAAACATACCAATTTATGGCGGTAAACTTGCGTTAGGTTTAATAAAAAATAAACTAGAAGAGCACGGATTATTAAGAACAGCAAAACTGATTGAGTTTAAAGAAGATGATATTATTAAGTTCCGCAAGACTTCGGTAACTTTCTTCCGAACAACTCACAGTATTCCTGATTCATATGGAATTGTGGTAAAAACTCCGCCTGGACAAATTGTCCACACAGGTGATTTTAAATTCGATTTCACACCTGTTGGAGAACCTGCCAACTTAACAAAAATGGCTGAAATCGGTAAAGAAGGTGTGTTATGTCTGCTATCTGATAGTACTAACAGCGAAATACCTGATTTTACTATGTCAGAACGTAGAGTTGGCGAAAGTATTGACGATATATTTAGAAAAGTTGATGGGCGGATCATTTTTGCGACCTTCGCTTCTAATATTCATAGACTTCAACAAGTTGTAGAAGCTGCTGTAGCAAATGGAAGAAAAGTTGCTGTATTTGGACGCAGCATGGAAGCAGCGATTAACATTGGTCAAGAATTAGGCTATATCAGCGCTCCAAAAGAGACATTTATCGAGGCAAATCAGATAAATCGTTTACCGGCAGATAAGGTAACGATTCTTTGTACCGGAAGCCAAGGGGAACCTATGGCAGCCTTGTCAAGAATTGCTAATGGAACTCATAGACAAATTCATATTATTCCTGGTGATACGGTTGTATTTTCATCTTCCCCGATCCCTGGAAATACAATCAGTGTAAGCCGTACGATTAATATGTTATTTAGGGCAGGAGCAGAAGTCATTCATGGAAAACTAAGTGACATCCATACTTCTGGACATGGAGGTCAAGAAGAGCAAAAGCTAATGCTTCGCTTGATTAAACCCAAGTTTTTTATGCCAATCCATGGTGAGTACCGTATGCAGAAAATGCACGCAAAGCTTGCTGTCGATTGCGGAGTTGAGGAAGCAAACTGTTTTTTAATGGATAATGGTGAGGTATTAGCACTCTCAGAAAACAGTGCACAGGTTGCAGGTAAGATTCCATCCGGGTCTGTCTATATTGATGGAAGCGGTGTTGGCGACATCGGAAATATCGTGCTTCGTGATCGAAGAATTCTTTCTGAAGAAGGATTAGTTGTGGTAGTCGTTAGTATTAATATGAAGGAATTTAAAATTGCATCTGGCCCTGACCTAATTTCGAGAGGCTTTGTTTATATGAGAGAATCTGGGGATTTAATCAATGATGCGCAAAACCTAATCACAAAACATTTAAACAAAGTAATGGAACGAAAAACTAGCCAATGGTCAGAGATCAAAAATGAAATTACAGACACATTAGCTCCTTTCCTTTATGAAAAAACAAAACGCAGACCAATGATTCTGCCGATTATTATGGAAGTATAAAAAAGCGGAGCGCCTAGGCGCTTCCGCTTTTCTATTTGCCTAGCTTCAGCACCTAGGAGCTCGGGTCATAAGCCATTCCGGCATGAAGGTTGAGGGCAACCTTCCTCCCGGCCCATCTTATGCCTGTCGCTCCTGGCATAGGCGCTTCCGCTTTTCTATTTAACTCATTACTTTTCTTTCGAAGCGATCAATATCATCATCGGTACCGATCACAATGAGTACATCATTGACACGGATTTCCTCATTTGCCTTCGGTGAAACAATAATATCTAAGCCTCTTTTTATGGCAACAATGTTCAAGCCGTATTTCTTACGAATATCTAAGTCAATGATGGTATGGCCACTAACTTTGGTATTTGCCACAATTTCAACAATACTATGCTCATCCGATAATTCCAGATAATCTAATACACTGCTAGAGGCCATATTATGAGCGATTCTTCTTCCCATATCCCTTTCAGGATGGACCACTTTATCAGCACCAATCTTAACAAGGACCTTTTCATGGTAATCATTTTGAGCCTTTACTGTAATATGAGGGACACCCAGCTCTTTTAACATGAGAGTCGTTAAGATACTTGATTGAATATCATCACCAATAGCAACAATAACATGATCGAAATTACGGATTCCAAGGCTCTTTAGTACTGCCTCATCCGTCGTATCACCAACTGCAGCGTGCGACGCGATCATGGCGAAATTGTTTACTCTCTCTTCATTTTTATCAATCGCTAATACTTCATACCCTTCTTCAGAGAGTGTCCGGCATATACTGCCTCCAAATCGACCAAGGCCAATTACTGCAAAACTTTTCTTCATAAAAACTCCCCCAGAAAATATCAGTTAACCCTTATTATATTAGCATATCACAATCATTTTTATATAGACTAATTATTCCTGACTATTTCTCTTCGTAAGCTTTCTTAGAAATCGGTAAGTCAAATAACCAATAATTGTAAGTATAATCAAAATAGGCAAGTTACCAATAATAAAAACAACGAAACCTGATAAAGCAGCCAATAGAAAGTTTGTACTCTCCATAAATTGCTTTTTTGTTTTCTCCCATGTATTTAAATTATCATCCTCTATTTTAGGAATGATTACTTTATTCTCGTAAAGGGAGATAGTAATGGTTGAAAAGGAAGTTTGATTTTCTAGAAACTTCATTCTACCTTGAACTCGCTCTATTTCTTCTTGTACCGCAGCAAGATCAGCCGAGATTTTCAACAAATCTTCTGTCTTAGTAGCAGATTCCATAAAGGAGATTAACCGCTCTTCGACTATCCGTTTAGACTTTAATCTAGCTTCTAGGTCCACATATTCTTCCGTAACATCTGTTCCCGTAATATTACGTTGCAAAACTTCAGCAGCGTAACCCTCTGCATCATGAAGAAAAGCTTGAAAATGTTTTTGCGGAATCCGAATAATAATACTGCCGCTAACCTGCTCTTCTCCATTTTTTGCAACATTTGATTGGGCAATATAACCATCATATTTAGTTACTTGTTCTTCTAGGCTTTGTAAAGTTTGTTCAAATTTTTTCACCCTTAGGTGCAGATCTGCCTGATAAATAACCATTTGATTTGGAACTGCTAAACTCTCTTCATTTCCGGTTGTCGCTACATTTCTAGTTTCAGCTTCAACAACAGACTTTTCTTGAGAGCCAAACTGTGCAGAATCCATTGCTTCACCTTTATCAGCATTCATTTCACTCATTTTTGCGCTATCATTTCCATTATTGGAACTGCATGCTGCAAGAAAAAGCACAATGGAGATCAATAGGACAGATAGATACCACCTTATTCTATTTTTCAAATCCGACACCCCTTTTTCTCTTTTATCTATATGACGATAAAAAAAGCTGTTGGTTACAAAAAAAGAAAAAACAGCCTTGGGCTGTTTTATCCTGTCCTTAGCATATTGAATTGGGCTTTGACTAATTGATAATATTCGCCTTTTTCTTCCATTAATTCTGAATGATTTCCTCGTTCAATGATCTCTCCATGGTCTAACACGATGATTTGCTCGGCATCACGAATCGTTGAAAGACGATGAGCAATAATAATAGCCGTACGCCCGTTTAATAAGGTCTTAAGTGCTGTCTGAATTTGCACTTCCGTTTCTGTGTCTATACTAGCTGTAGCTTCATCTAATATTAAGATACGTGGGTTAGCTAGTAATGCCCTAGCAAAAGATAGCAATTGCCTTTCACCTACTGAAAGAATATTTCCTCTCTCTTCTACTTCTGTAAAATACCCATTTTCCATTTGATTAATAAACTGATGTGCTCCAACTGCCTTCGCTGCTACCATAACCTCATCATCCGTTGCATCCGGTCTTCCAAAACGAATATTCTCAATAATCGTCCCTGAAAAAATAAAGGTATCCTGTAATACCACACTAATTTGCTGTCTTAAAGATTTTAATGAAAGATCACGAATATCATGGTTATCAATTAGCACACGCCCAGAAGTTGGGTCATAAAAGCGGCTGATCAGGTTCGCAATCGTTGTCTTCCCAGAACCTGTATGCCCAACCAAGGCTGCCGTTTGGCCCGCCTTAATTTCCAAACTAATCTCTTTTAAGGCCGTTCTGTTTGTATCATAGGAAAATACAACATTTTCAAACTGGATTCTCCCTTCGATTTCAGGAAGTTCTTTTGCACGGTTACTCTCTGAAACAATAGGTTTCTCGTCTAGAAATTCAAAGATTCGCTCAGAAGAGGCCATTCCCATCAACAGCTGATTATAAACTTGACCTAAACGGGATATCGGCTCCCAAAACATTCCTAAATAAAATGCGAAGGATACAAACACTCCAATAGTGATTGATTCCTGCTGAATTAAATGAGCACCAAACCAGATTAAGACGGCGGTTCCGAGAGCATTTGTTATTTCTACTAATGGTCGAAACATAGCGTTTTTTTGTGAGGCTTCTCTCCAACTTTCAAAATTCTCATGGTTTACACCTTCAAAGAATTCAATATTTTCTTTTTCCTGTGTAAATGACTGGGTAACGCGTATTCCTTGAATACTTTCATTTAAATGTGAGTTAAGCTTCGATTGCTTTGATCGTACCGTTTGCCAAGAACGGCGAATTTTTTTACGTAAGCTTGTTGAAATAAAAAACATAATTGGCAAAATAATCATAACTGCTAAGGTTAATGATGGACTCAGAGAGAATAATACCGTAAAAATACCAATCAGCAGCAAAGTATCCATTAATGAATTAACAACACCATTAGTAAATAACTCTTGAAGTGAATTAATATCATTCATGATACGGACTAAAATAGAGCCCCCTGAGCGCTGGTCAAAAAAACGATGTGAAAGATTCTGGACATGTGTAAACAGATGCTTTCTAATATCGTATATCACCCCTTGACCTAAGGCATTCATCCACCTGATTCTTAATATATTCGCCCCGTATGAGATACCATAAAGGACCGCAATAACCAGGACCAAAAGAATAAGCAATTCCGTATCTTTATTAACAATCGCTTTATCCAATGTATAAACACCTATTAATATTGGGATAATTAACCGCACTGCAGTAGTTACTATGACCATCAGGATAGAAAGTGGCAGCAGCTTTCCTTTGTAGGGTTTTAGATAGCTAAAAAGTCTCACCATTTGTTCCCAGTTAAAGGGCTTATCAATGACTTGGTCTGTTGAATAGTGAAATCTTTTTAAGATATTACTAGTTGCTTTTTTTCGGTTCACACCGTGTTCCCCCCTTAACTTATTTTGGAAGCAAGAACTGCTTTTTGATCTTTAAATTGAATCTCGAAAATGCGTTGATAAGGACCATTTTTCACTATTAATTCTTCATGCTTTCCTCTTTCTGTTATTGTGCCATCTTCCAGAACAATAATTTCATCAGCATGCTTTAAAGAGGAAATACGATGGGCAATAATAAATGTCGTTCGGCCCTTCATTACTTCATTCAAGGCCTTTTGGATATTCATTTCAGTCTCCATATCAACAGCACTTGTGGCATCATCTAATATTAGAATGCTCGGATCAACACAAATAGCTCGAGCTATCGCAATCCTTTGTTTTTGTCCTCCTGATAACCCCATCCCTCTTTCTCCTAGAACGGTGTCATAGCCCTCAGGTAGTTCCATTATAAAATCGTGAGCCTGGGCCCGTTTCGCGGCATCAATAATTCGTTCTAATGATGCATCGGGCCGGCCATACGAGATATTCTCTTTGATCGTAGTTGAAAACAAGAATGATTCCTGCAGAACGAAACCAACATTTCCTCTTAAGGTGTGAAGAGCATATTGGTTAATAGATTTCCCATCCATGAGAATCTCGCCACTGCTAGGTTCATAAAATCTAGTTATCAGCTGAGTAATGCTCGTTTTCCCTGACCCAGTTGCACCAATCAATCCAATGACTTTTCCTTTTTCGGCACGAAAGCTAACATCATATAGTGCATCCTTTGGTTCGTTTTTATAACGAAGTGTCACATGTTTAAATTCTACTTCCCCGTCCAAACGCTCATTATTGATTAAATTAACCTTCTGATTGATATCTCCTTCTGCTTCTAAAACCTCAAGCAGTCTCTCTCCAGAGGCCTTAGATTGTGAGAATAAATTGATGACAAAGCCAAGGTTTACAATCGGCCATATGATATACCACAAAAGACTGTAGAATGCTACTAACTCTCCGGGTTGAAGCGACTCATTCATTACAAGATAACCACCATAGCCCAACAGCAGAACAACACTAATATTCCCTATTAGCTCCATTAGCGGAAAGTACTTTGCCCATATTGATGACGTAGACAAGTATTTATCCTTATAGTCAGAATTTGAATGGTTGAATTTCTGAATTTCAAAGTCTTCTCTTGAAAGTGACTTAACCGTATTAATACCACTTATACTTTCTTGTACTTTTGTGTTCAATTTCCCAAATGATTCACGGATCTCTCGAAAGGCAGGGTGAACAGCTCGATCGAATTTGTATACCACTACGGCTAAAAAGGGAAGCGTAATAAGTGTAACGATGGTTAAGGGAATGGAATAATAAAACATAACTCCGCAGCTAATAACAATTAGCAGCAGGAAACGAATTAACTCCGCAAAGCCAAAGGATAAAAAAAACCGAAACCCCTCAACATCTGCAGTTAAACGAGACATTAAATCTCCTGTTTTTGCATTATCATAGTATTTAAAAGACAGGAATTGTAGTTTCTCATATAATGTGTTTCGCAGCTTATACACAGAAGTTATCCCAAATAAGTCGCCTGTGTATTGATGAATATATGTAGCAGCCCCTTTCAAAATCATAATGAAAATGAATCCTAAAGCTAAGTATGGAATCCAATGATAGTTACCTTTTAATACTACTTCGTCAATCGTGAGCTGTAATATAATCGGATATACTACCGTAATTACCGTTAGAAATAATAAAAAGATGATTGAGTATACAAAGTATTTCCTAAAAGGCCAGTAGTAAGGTTTCAATTTTTTAAATGTATCCATATTTTTCCCCTTTCCTTACTATTATAAATTTTTTGAATTAACACATAATAATTAATATATCGGGTTTCGAAATATTTTTCTACCCTTTTATTAAAAATTTCCAAATAAAAAACTGCTCGTTATAAAAACGAACAGTTTTAGATATAATTGCTTATTCCGTTTTTTCTAGTTCGTCTAGGACGCGGTTTACTCTTTTTTCGAGCATTTTCATGCCGCTTCCGCCTGCTTGGAAGTGACGAAGCTTACCTTCACGGTCGAACACGTAATAGGCAGGTACGTATTGGTTTTCAAAGACATCAGCTAACTTATGCTCACTATCCACAAAAATAGGCTGGGTAATTCCATGTTCTGCTGCAACCTCTTTAATCGAATCAAGCTTCAGATCCTCTTCTGATCTTGGCATATGAACGGCAATCACATTAAGTTTATCTTGGTAATCATCGCGGAATTGATTCACCTGCGGCATTGCTTCCTTACATAAGTAACAGCTTACTGACCAGAAATGAATAAGTGTTGGTTTCTCTCCAACTAAATCTTCTCTAGTTACTTCACCATTCAACCATTCAACAGCACCCGTTAATTCCGGCATCAGCTCACGTAACTTCATTTCAGTTCCTCCTATTAAAAAGACCTAACACTTACCGGTTAGGTCTAGCTTTTTTAATTATTATTAAAGTGTAGCTTGTCCTGGCTTCCAGTTGGCCGGGCAAAGTCCGCCTGTTTGTAATGCTTGTAGCACACGCAATGTTTCATCAACATCACGGCCAATATTGTTATGATTAACGACAGAGTACATTAACTCACCCTCAGGGCTGATGATGAACAAGCCGCGAAGGGCAATACCTTCTTCTTCGATTAAAACTCCGTAATCGCGAGATACCACGTGATTTGTATCTGCAGCCAGCGGATAATGTAAATCGCCAAGACCGTTGTCCTTGCGATCTGTTTTAATCCAAGCAAGGTGTGTGTGAATAGTATCTGTTGATACACCAATTACTTCTGCATCAAGGTCCTCAAATTCATCATAACGATCAGACAATGCTGTAATTTCTGTTGGACAAACAAATGTAAAATCCATTGGATAGAAGAACAATACTGTCCACTTATCATTTTTCATAATTTCTTCAAGACTAACTTTTTTAAATTCTTTGTTTGGCATAACTGCGTCCATTTCAAAGCGTGGAGCTTGTTTACCTACCATACGTTCTGGCATTCTAATCCCTCCAAATAGTCATTTAAGATATGTATAGCATCTTCTTTGCTATCCTTTTCACAATAATCAAGTTTACCCTTTTTTCTTCCAGAATAAACGACGAATTCTAACATCCTTCGCTATTTAAGTTTATCATTATAAGATGGAGGAACAAAATAAAATGACTTATCGCCTCTAATTTCCTCTATAGGTAAAATAGCTTGTTACAGCTTTTATTGCAACACCAATTGAATCTTCATTTGGATTTAACTTTGCATGGTGGAGACCAAACTCTGAGTCAACCCCCAGCCAAAACATGAAACCTGGTACTTCTTTTAACATATAACCAAAGTCTTCTCCAGTCATTGCTTCTCTACACTCTATGAGATTAAACTCTGTTTCTTTTTGGATATATTCCATAAATTCTCTTGTTAACTGCTCGTTATTATAAACTTGATGATACATAGCACCATAGTCAACTGTGACTTCACATTCATAACCTGCCTTAATTCCACTAACAAGTGCATTTATCCGCTTTTTAACTTTATCCATTGAATCGGGAGATAAGGTCCTGATTGTCCCTTCAAGCCTAGCAGTTTCAGCTATTATATTTTGGACTGTCCCCCCTGTAATTTTTCCGATTGTCACAACTGCACTATCTAGAGGGTCTACATTCCTAGAAACAACTGTTTGCAGCTGATTAACTAATGTACATGCTGCCACAATCATATCGTTTGTTTGATGAGGATAGGCTGCATGGCCACCTTTACCCTTAAGGTCAATAAATAGTTCTGATGTATTAGCAAAAAGTAAACCCTCTTTTACAGCAATGGTACCGACGGGGTATTCAGGAGCAATATGAAGTGCGTAAATTTCATCTGGCTTCCACTCAACCATAACATCTGTGTTTAACATAGGTTCCGCTCCCCCAGGTCCTTCTTCTGCAGGCTGAAAAATAAACAAGAGGTGATTGTTAATTGGATTTTCGACAAAATGAGTGAGAACACCAAGAGCAATACTCATATGTAAATCATGCCCACAGGCATGCATACGATGTTGATGGGTTGAAACAAATTCTAATCCCGTTGCTTCCTCAATAGGCAGTCCATCTATGTCTGTTCGGTATCCGATTGTTTTACTAGGATTACTGCCAAATACCTTAACAAACAATCCTGTTTTCCATTTTTTAATTGAGAGGCGCTCTTGAGGCAATGATTCAAGATATGCTAATAAATAGGCTTGAGTCTTAAACTCCTGAAAACCAAGTTCTGGAATTCGATGTAAGTCACGACGAATTTTTACAAAGTGATTCACTTTTTTGCCTCCTTCTTAAAAAGAAAGCGTGGAAAATTCCCACGCTTTAAATAGTTTCTTATAATTGACGAAGTTCCTGCTTTATTTCGGTTTTGGATTTCGTTTTCTCATCGATATCCTTTATCTTACGAGCTGGTGTTCCTGCAACTACCGTATATGGTGCAACATCATCAATTACAATTGCCCCTGCAGCTACTACAGCACCCTTACCAACGGTAACACCTTCAAGTACAACAGCATTCGCCCCAATTACAACATCATCTTCAATGATAACTGGTTTTGCTGAAGGCGGTTCAATTACACCCGCTAAAACAGTACCTGCACCAATATGGCAGTTTTTTCCTACAGTTGCTCTTCCGCCAAGGACAACATTCATATCAATCATTGTTTTCTCACCAATGACTGCTCCGATATTAATGCTAGCGCCCATCATAATAACAGCATTATCACCGATTTCAACCTGGTCACGAATAATCGCACCCGGCTCAATTCTAGCATTAATATTTTTCGTATTTAATAATGGTATAGCTGAATTACGGCGATCGTTCTCAACAACATAATCCTCAATTTTCGCTTCATTTGCCTTTAAAACGGCACTAACTTCTGACCACTCACCGAAAACAACACCTGTATTTCCATTGATAAATACCTTTGCATCGCTGCCAAAGTCGATACCTTCTAAGTCACCTTTAACATAAACCTTTACAGGTGTCGATTTTTTACTGTTTTGAATAAAAGAAATAATCTCATTTGCATCCATCATTTTCATTATTTACAACCTCCACTATGTACTAAAAATACTTTAGCAAACAAAAGTAATGAAAACAAGAAAAAAATCCTCTTAATTTTCTAATTCAATATACTCTTTAACTAAGTCCACAAATGCCTGGACTTGTTTTAATTGAAACGATGATTCATAACCCAGAAGCCAAGTGTCTCGCTTTAACGCTTTTCCATTCTCATCCAGCAATGGAATTTTATAAATTTCTCTCTCTGTATTGTCTAACGTAATTCCAGGCAGAATTGAGTAACCTAAACCATTAAAGGTCATTTGTTTGCATGTTTCAATTTGATCGACCACGATTGTCCGCTTTGGTGCTGTCTTAAAGTTACGCATCCACCAGTCTTGAATTTCTTGATAATAATTTGAGTCACTCTTAAATTGAATAAAGGGCCTGTCGGTATTTAACACAAGTTCTGGCCGGGTTATTTCTCGATCAACTAAAAACAACGGGTCACTAAACAGGTTTATTTTAACCCCTTTCCATTCTGGTGTTCCACGGATAATCCCAATGTGCACTTGGTCATCATATAGACTTTTTAAGATATCACTGCTCCATCCGGTGACCAGTGAAATTTTCGCCTGTGGATAGGTGTCAATAAACTTTTTTAAAACTTGAGGCAGCCAATTTTGTCCTACTATGGAAGCAACCGCAATTTTAAGCGTCCCGGAAACTCCAGCTTGAAGAGAATCGATTGTTTCCCGAACTTTTTCCTCTCTGGCTATAACATCATTTACATACTGGATCACCAGCTCCCCAGCAGGAGTAAGTGAGAGTCCCTTTTGTGAACGGATAAATAATTTCGTACCCCACTCTTTCTCAATATTCTGCAGTCTTTGTGACAGTGCAGGTTGAGAAACAAATAGCCGTTCAGAAGCTTTCCGCATATTCATTTCTTGAGCTAAGACAGATAATAACTGATATTCTGATATCGAGGACATTTGTACATCCCCCTCTATTCAATTGACGTGCTTTTTTCTTTTTTAGGGATAAACAATATAAATATCATACTGACAAGTGCAAAGGTGAGTACAACATAATATACCCAATGGAGCGAGACCGTTAATCCATCCTGGAGGACTGTACGGACAGGTTCTGGAAGTCTTGAACGTTCACCCTCTTTTAATAGCTGATTCGTGGAATCAATGGTTAACGTTGCTGTGGTCTTATGTTGATTTTCGGATAAATAAATAGCTAGACGATTATTTAGGATACCGCCTAATAAGGCCGCTCCGATTGTGTTCCCAAGGTTACGCATAAACATATTAGCTGCTGTAGCAATCCCTCTTTGCTCCCACCCTACGGTGCTTTGAATCGAAACAATAAAGGCAGTAGAGGTAAGTCCCATCCCAATACCAATTATAAAGGAACCGGCTGCCGCGTATATGGGCCCTGATGAGGACGACATGGTTACAAAAATAAGACTGCCCATAATCAATGCTGCTCCGCCAAAGAGAGATGTTATTCGGTATCCAATCTTTAACAACATTTTTCCAGAGAGTATGGAGGCAATTGGCCATCCTATAGACATGGCCGTTAACGTAAAGCCTGCTATAATAGGCGGCTGTTCCATCACGCCCTGAACAAAGGCAGGCAAGAAGCTAGAAATACCAATCAACATGATTCCGGTTGTTAAGGAAGTGATATTTGCGACAAAAATAGATTTTTCCTTCCAGATAGCAAATGGCATCAAAGGCTCCTTCGCTCGTCCTTCTTGAAAAACAAACCCAGTTATAGTAAGAGCAAATACACCGAAGAGAGATAAGACCTGCCAAGATCCCCAAGACCATCTTCCGCCACCTTCAACTAGCACAAATATCAAAGTGGAAATTGAAATAGTCAGAAGAATAGCTCCTATGTAATCAATATCATGTTTTTTCTTTTTAACATCTTCATGTAAATATAGCCAAAGTCCAACTAGCGACAATATACCCAAGGGAATATTGACCCAAAAGACATAATTCCAGCTCACATACTGGACTAGTAAGCCTCCTATTGCTGGGCCTGTAACAGCAGATATTCCCCAGACACTTGATAAGTACCCTTGTATTTTTGCTCTTTCCTCAGGAGAATAAATATCTCCAACAATGGTGGTAGCGATAGATGTAACCGCACCAGCACCAAACCCCTGAATGAATCGAAAAATAATGAGCATTTCCATCGAGGTAGCTAAACCACAAAGAATAGAACCAATTAAAAAAATAATGATTCCAAAGGAGAGAATTGGCTTTCTTCCGTATAAGTCAGATAACTTGCCATAAATTAAGACAGTGATCGAATTCATCAACAGGTATGCCGAAAAAACCCAGCTATAAAGTGTAAATCCACCTAAATCTGCTACAATTGCAGGCATTGCAGTGGATACAATAGTTGCTTCAATTGCTCCCATAAACATAGCCAGCATGATTGCTGCTAAAACTAGCGGCTTTTTCGTTTCTCTCCTTTTTAAACCTCCTGACGGGAAACTCACAGCCAACACCCATTTTCCTCAAAAAATAAGACAGCCCCCTATTGGGAGCCTCTACCTCATTTTTTTATATAGTCAGTTTACTGCTTTATTTAAATGGTTTAAAAGCGTACTTCGAGGTAAGATCCCTTCAAAGTAACCGTCTTCTGTTTCAACGCAAAGGAAGGGATGATTAACTAGCAGCTTTAGACAATCCTTGATAGAGGCTGTCACCTTTACACGTGGAACTGATTTATTCATCACTTCTTCCACTCGTTTTTTTTCAAGCTGCTCAAACTCAATCCGTTCTAGTCCCAATATAGAATCCATCATAATGGGTGTACTTATTAAACCATGAAGCTTATAACTTGGATCCAAGACTGGTATTGCAGTGTAACCACTTTTTGTTAAAACCAATAAGGCATGTTCCAAGTTATTCCCTATTTGAACATGTGCAACACGCTCAGAGGGTATCATTAATTTACGGATATCAATTTCTAAAAATTCCCCGCTGTGAAGATTAATCATCGCCGAAAACTCCTCAATGTTTGTTTTACCACATATTTATTCTATCACAGATTTAAAAGGACTGGGATAATTTATGGAACGTTACATAGGGAAAATTAAAGAAAACTCGCCGATTGGCGAGCCCGTAGGGCGAAGACAGAGGCGTAGTTGCCCTTATGCGTAATAGGAAAGTATAAAAATTCGTGAAATATTTTTATCTTTCCTATTAGCTAAAAAAAGGAACCATAAAGGTCCCTTACTGAATTAGATCAAAGATTTCAATAGTAATCATATCAACATTATCAAATTGATAACGCTTCGGCTTTTCCTTCTCATTATACACTTCTAATTCGAATGTCTCCGTCTTAGGATGAAAGGTTACCTGACATTTTCTTTCACCGTTAACCTCAAAATAACGTTGCGCGGGCTCTCCTCCACTAGACTGTTCTTGAAGGTTTTTTAATCGTGTTAATATACCTTGAAGCTGTGACATATGCTCCGTCTCCTTTCAAACACAAGCAAAATTTCTACTTTTATGTTTCTCTTTTAGCACATTTCTATCCTTATTGATTATTTCCATAAAGTATCGATTAGTCAATATGCCAATATTAAAAGAATAAAATAATGCTATCCATTTGTCCAAGTAAAAATGAAGAAAATGGGAAACTTTTTTTCATCCTTATTTTTTCCCCATCTACATTTTAATAAATATCAAGCAAACTTAGCCTTCTATCATTATAAAAAAAGGCCTCAATCCCTGAGACCATCAAAGAAAATTAGCCGCAACAAAAACAATAATTAAAAGAACCATGATAAAGAAAATAACATATGCCAAAAAAATGGGATTCTTAAGATAAATATGTTTTTGGATTGGTTTCTCAATTGCTGAATCTATTTCTCCTTCAACTGTTTTTTTTCTTTTGACGACTGACAAAGTATAGACAAGCGAAACCGCAAGAATTCCAACTACAACAATTGAAAGGGCATTTACAAAAAGGTTCATGAGCTTTTTTCTCCCTTAATATAGTTTATATTAAAATTCCACTCGATGAACTTTTCTATTCAAAATTTTATAACAGTCCCTCATGTTCAAACAGGTATTGAAATGGGATATCAATAAACAAATACTCTTCTGCATTTAACGGAAAGGAAAATGTGCGGATTGTTTCACCAGTTTCGATATCACTGTATACATCAGACAAGATTCCTTTCCGTTCATTTCTCATTTTTATGATATTCTCTAAAAAGTATGGACGCCAGCTCCAATTTTTTTGGATATATTCTGCTTGACTTACCCATCCGTTATTCCCTTTAATCATATTAGCAGACTTTTGGAATCCATCTTCATCGCAAACATACATTCTGAAGGCGATATCATTCATTTCTTTTACAAGTGCAGTAAATAGCTCTTCGTATTTAGCTTTTTTATTCTTTACAACAAGATCTTGAACTTTATTCTGAAAGAAATCGGCAGTTGAGTATATGGCTTCCAGTTTTCTCTTTTCATAGGAAATAAAATCATGAAATTTTTCTTTTAATCGGTTCTTTAAAAGCTGCCTTTCAATAAACTCTGCAGCTGGTGGCTGCAAATAGTAACCTTGATAATATCTACCTCCATGTTTCCAAGCAAATTGCAATTGGTAACTCATTTCAATATTTTCAAACAACAAAAAAGCACCAATTTTTCTTGCTAAAAGGGACAATGAAAACAGGACATCCTGGAAGTTTGTTCCTGTAGCATTTGATTTTAGAGCTTGGAGGTTAATCTTTATAATATCAGGGTTTAGCTGTCCAATTCGCTCAAAATAATTAGTATCACTATCAATACTGGTGATCGCAACCTTTATCCCATAAGTCCGGTAATAATGCAATAAATGATCAAGCTGATCCATATCTCCCTTATAGCTTCCTTCAGATATTTCTAGTACAATCCTCTTTAATTCAAGACCCTTTTTTTCGAAAGCCAACAGTTCATGTAAGAACGGTTCACCATCCCCATACATAAGTAAATCGGCATCTCGATTTAGATATATACCGACATCTTCATCAAGGCATAAAGCCTTCTCCAGAGCTTTTTTGACTAACAATAAATCAACTTCAAATTTATATTCCTCTGGTATCTGCTCGTCCTTAAAAAAGGGACCCAGACTTATCATGTTGTCATCAGTCTTATACCTGCCCAATACCTCATATGCAATAACTCTCTGTTCATCGGCACTGAAAATTGGCTGAAAAAAAGGAATGACATTTTCAAGATCCGACAGGATATCCAATGCATCCATTCGTGTACCCTCCAGAAAAGATTTTCCTCATTATACCATATCGTACTATACTGTACGCTTGAAGTGTCTTACTTGTTCATTACCAAAAGAATACCATCATACTGTGCATTAAACAATTGCATGATAGTAGTAAGTCCGAACCAGAAAAAATCAGAGTATTTTAATATGCCTAGGCTCGTTAACATACAAATGATTGGGGGCAAAAGGTTTGAAAAAACTTTGCTTTATGCTTATGTTCCTTCTTCTGTTTGGATGCAGTAATACAGAAACGGCATCAATTACAAAGCCGTCAACCAAGTCAGATAATCTAAAAAAAGAGCAAGCAGCAACACCACCTGAAAAGGTTAATCCAAAAACTCCCGAGGGGGAGGTTACTAATTTACCGCCTAAGCCAATGGCGAATGTAAAAAATACTACTGCTCCGGCAAACAAAAAGGAATCGATGATGCTAGATGTGGCACTCATTAAGCAGAATCCTGAACTAAGGTATGGTTGTGAAGTAACCAGCCTGGCGATGGTGTTAAACTATGCTGGAGTAAATACAAATAAAATGGAGCTATACCAGGCCGTCCGTAAGGACCTAGACCCACTAAAAAAGTCTAATACTGGAGATATCATAAGCTGGGGGAATCCAGCAGAAGGTTTTGTTGGGGATATGACAGGGAAAACAGCTGGTTATGCAGTTTTTGATAAACCTATGATCGACCTAATTAATCAAAAACTCCCCGGAAGAGCCGTTAATTTGACGAACCAGCCTTTTGATGCAGTATTAGATCATGTATCAAAAGGATTTCCAGTGGTTGTATGGACAACTGGTGATTATCGACTGCCAGACCGTTGGGAACAATGGAACCATGGAAGCCAAGTCATAAAAACGCCGCTCGATCTGCATGCAGTCGTTTTAGTTGGATATGACAAGGCAAATGTTTATTTAAATGATCCACTATCAGGTAAAAAGCAAGTAGCTGTCAACAAGGAAAGATTTATCGCCTCTTGGAAGGCGTTAGAAAGCCGTGCCGTTAGTTATCAATAACCTATAAGGGTAAAGCAGCCAAGTTGGCTGCTTTTATGTATGAATTCTTGTTTGAATGAATAATTAGTAAGGAAGACATTTTTCGAAAGTTTTAGTGTATTACTTGCTTTATGGAGTTTTTTTAAAGAAAATACGAAGTACAGCCTTAAAATATAGAAAAATATTGGAGATTGGTTGGTAGATGAGTATGCCAAAATTAACTCGAAGAACTTTCTTGAGACGCTTTCTCGGTTCCCTTCTGACCGTTCTCGGATTAGGTTCAGGAGGCTATTATTATGCTAATCGTATTGAACCGGCTCTACTTGAGATTAAATCATTTATTATGGAGCACCCTCAAATTCCCAAGAGCTTTGAAGAACTAAGAATTGTCCAATTTAGTGATACACATTTAGGTTTTCATTATGATATTATTCAATTCAAGAAATTGGTGCAGAAGATAAATAACTTGAGACCTGATATGATATTTTTTACTGGCGATTTACTAGACGAGCCTAATAAATTTGGTGGAATTAATCAGGTTGTTCTTATGTTACAGCAACTTGAGGCTCCCTTAGGAAAATTCTGTATATTCGGAAATCATGACCATGGTGGTTATGGTTCTGATATATATAAAAACATAATGGAAACAGCGAATTTTACCGTTTTATTAAACGAGTCCATTCAGATAGAAAGAGATGGCAGTTCTATCTCGCTAATTGGAATTGATGATCGGATGTTAGGCAGGCCAAACTTTGAATTGGCACAGAAAAAAGTCCCCGAAGATCATTTTAAAATTTTGCTCTCACACGCTCCAGATGTTGCCGATGAGGCTTCCCATTACGGGATTCATTGGCAATTAAGTGGACATAGTCATGGAGGGCAGGTGAAAATCCCATTTTTAGGGGCACTAGTTATTCCTCCCTATGCAAAAAAATATCCTGAAGGGTACTATTCCATTGGCGAGAATAGTCCATTACATTTGTATGTTAACAGAGGAATTGGCACCACCCGACTTCCGTTTCGGTTCTTAGCAAAACCTGAAATTACTGTTTTTACTCTCCAAACTGCCGTAAAAGAATAAACGATCCTTATCTAGAAATCTTGATAAGGATTGTTTAGATTTTCTCACAGAGATATCTTTTCTCAATTTCACTGGCTGAAATGGGTTTGGAGTAGTAATATCCCTGTATTTTATGACAATTTTCATTGGTAAGGAACTCAACTTGATTTACAGTTTCAACCCCTTCAGCGATTACCTCCATTCCGAGGCTTTGGCCCAAGTGAATGATCGTTGATGTAATAGCTGCCGCTTTATTATCAGTTAGAATATCTCGTATAAATGACTGATCGATTTTTAATACATCGATGGGGAATTGTTTCAAATAGTTTAGTGAAGAATAGCCTGTTCCAAAATCGTCAACAGCAATTGTGATTCCTAACTTTTTTAACTCCTTTAGAATTGGGATAGTTTCCTTCGTGTCATGCATTGCACCTTCAGTAATCTCAAACTCAAGTGAAGATGATTTAATTTTGTATTTTTCAATCATTGACCTAGTAATTTCTACTAGTTGATGCTGTTGGAACTGCTTTGCGGATATATTGACCGCTATACGGATGTTTTCATAACCAAATGCGTTCCAATTACTAATTTGTTCACACGCTTTATTAATTACCCAATTTCCAATTGGGATAATTAATCCTGTATCCTCTGCCAACGGTATAAATTCACTTGGAGAAATTTCTCCGAATTCCTCACTTTCCCAACGAATTAATGCTTCAAAACTTTGTACCTTCTTATCTTTAAGCTTTACCTGTGGTTGGTACAGTAATTTAAACTCATTTCTATCAAGCGCCTTCCTCAGTTGGGTTTCAAGCGTAACGACATTATTAGACCTAGAAGTCATTTCAGAACGATAAAATTGATAATGAGCTTTTCCTTTCTCTTTTACCCTGTATAATGCCTCATCTGCATTTTTTATCAGCATCTCAGCATCTTTTCCATCATTCGGGTACATGCTAATTCCAATACTAGGTGTAATATAATACTCGTTTGAATTAAAATAGAATGATTGAACAAATGCTGAAAAGATTCTCTGGACAAACAACACTGTACGCTTGCGGTCAATATTTAAAAGCAAAATCGAAAATTCATCTCCGCCTTGACGGTATACGTAACTATCTTCATTTTCAAGTTGTACAAGACGTTCGGCTACTCTCTTTAAAATTTCATCACCAGCCAAATGCCCTATTGAATCATTTATTTGTTTAAACCGATCAAGATCAATTGAGATTAATGCAAACTCCTTAAAACTATATGTAGTGAAGTTAATCTGCTCCGTTAGATGTTCGAGTAAGGCTCTTCTATTTAAGAGGCCTGTCAATTGGTCGTGAAAAGCCATAAATCGTATCGTATCCATATTCTTTGCCTGTTCTGATAAGTCCTTACAAATAACATATACACCGTTGATTTCTTCATGTATGACAATCGGGACTGTTTTAAGATGGACAATAAGTGATTGTCCTTTACTATGTATCAGTTTACAATCAAGTGATTCCAGCGCATAACCAGAACAAGTCTGCTCCAATTGATATTTAAACTTTTCTAAATCCTGGTCACTGATCAAATCGTAAATAGAGCGGTTTACAATTTGTTTTTCGCTATAGCCTGTCAATAGAGCTGCGGCAGGGTTGGCTTCATGTATTTTTCCTTCCATACTGATTGAGAATATTGCATCTAAATTATGATCGACTATTGATCGATATCTTTGCTCACTCTCTACAATTTTATTTTTTTCTACCAACCACTCTGTGATATCTCTCGTTACTGCAACAACGTAACTAATTTTCTTACACTCGTTATATACTGGAGTTAGGATTGTTTCACCGTAAATTTTTCTTCCTTCATGTAAATAAACATCATCGAAGGTGATGACATCTTTCTTCTTTAAAAGCTTTTCATATTTCTTTTTCAAGTGTAAGGCGAATGGAGGAGGAAGAACATCTTCCATCAGCTTGCCTATTGCTTCTAATGGAAGATTCGCTTTTTTTAGTCCCATTTCATTTGCAAAAATATAGCGAAAAGCAGGTCCCTTTTCAACCTTCATCACAAAAACCATGTCTTGGACATGTTGAAAAATTATATCAAAAATGATCTTTTGAATTTTACTGTTTACACTCTCAACTTCAATTTTATTAGTTGAATTTTCTTTGGAATGATCCATTCTATCATCCTTTTGACTTAAAAAGTTTTCATTTTTTACAATAATGTTTTTACTTTCTCTTGTTTCTATTTTACAATGAATTTGTTAGGAAGAAATAGAATTTATTGAAAATAATGATATTAAGTTAAACATCTACTTATCCCTTTGGTATTGAAAAATTTGAAAGGAGATCATAATTTGAAACACGATTCAAAACAACACCCCCTTGCAAATGGAACTACAACAATCGAAAACCTCGCACAAGCCGTTTTTATTGTAAACCGCCATGCCAAGGCAGCACCAAACCCAAAGTTATTATACAAATTAAAGCATGAAGCGCTAAAAAAGTTAATAGAGGAAGGAAAGGCAAAGAAAATCGGCCTCCATTTCTCTAAAAACCCACGAAACAGCCAGCAGCAATCCGATGTTCTTGTGGAGTGCGGTCGATATACATTTCATATACCTCCAATCAAGTCCGACTTTTCCGAACTTCCACATCTAGGTAAGTTAGATATTGGTATCAGAAATCCGAAAACCTCTCTTTCACTTAACCAAGCAAAATCAGTGTTACAAGCCTATACAGGTATCTCAGAGGTAAAGCCGCCTCCTTCTAATCACAAAAAAGGTCAGCACCCCTTCCAAAAACCAATTTTTAAAAAGTTAGGTGAAAGATACACTTAAAAGCCGAATACCGGCTTTTTTTACCGTCTAGGAAATTATTAATGGTCAGGATGTGGACAACGTTCTCTGCATCCTGCTCCAGCCCTAGCCTACCCCTCGATGTCATAAGCCACTCCTGAATAAGGCAAAGAACACTATCAGTTCAGGGTCGACTTATGCTTGTCGTGGCTGATCAAGGCGCTTGCGCTTTTGTTTTTTCTTCACAACTGTTTGATGATTTTGTGAACGTTAACACAACTATATAGACTCACAATACCGTCCTGTTTAAAATATGAAGTGAGAGAAAGTTAAATTTTAAAAGAGGTGCTTTATCCATGAGAGGGACAGCTATTCTTTTCCAGGAACAAAATATTACTTTTATTGAAGATGTGGATGTTGCCGTTTATGAAGAACTTAAAGAACAATGCGGTTGTGAAGATTGCAGCTGCAAGTTTATCGATAAACTTAAAGTCGGACCTGCCTCACCAGTTTTTTGGCACGAAGACGAAGTTGATTGGGACTATGGATACTAAATATTTACTTATTTGAACTATACTCTTAGAAAACAGCCTGATTTTAATACAGGCTGTTTTTAATTTTTCCTATAACTATTGTAGAATATTTCTGAAATTCTGTTTATAATCAGTAGTAATCGTTACATTGGAGGATGAACAAGGTGGAACATTTAATTAATTCCGAGGTTAAGGGAATAGAAGTATCAGGAATACGAAAATTTTACAATATGGTCTCCCATATAGAGGATTTAATTTCTTTAACAATTGGACAGCCTGATTTCCCTACACCAACCCATATCAAAAATGCCGCGATCCGGGCTATTGAAAACAACTTTACTTCCTATACACATAATGCAGGTACCCTAGAGCTAAGAACTGCCGCTTGTAATTTTGTCAGTAAAAAGTACCAGCTTGATTATAAACCAGAAGCCGAAATCATTGTTACAATAGGTGCCAGCGAGGCTATAGATATAACCTTTCGCACCATTCTAACTCAAGGATCAGAAGTAATCCTACCAGGACCGATTTATCCTGGCTATCAGCCGATCATTGAAATGTGCGGTGCGGTTCCGATTCACGTTGATATAAGAGAAAATGACTTTCGTTTTACTCTTGATATGATCAAACCCTACATAACTGAGAAGACGAGATGTATTGTATTTCCCTATCCGTCCAATCCCACTGGTGTAAGTCTAAATGAAGCTGAGCTTAAAGACATTGCAGACTATTTGGCTGACCGGAATATTTTCATACTTGCAGATGAAATTTACAGTGAACTCGTGTTTGACCAACCGCATGTATCAATTGCTAGTTTTTTAAAAGAAAAAACAATCGTAATCAATGGTCTATCCAAATCTCATTCGATGACAGGATGGAGAATAGGCTTTTTGTTTGCGCCAGAAAATATTACAAAGCATATTTTAAAGGTGCATCAATACAATGTCTCATGCGCAAACTCCATTGCACAAAAAGCAGCATTGGAAGCTTTAACAGTAGGGATTAATGATGCGGAAAGTATGAAAAAAGAGTATGCAATCAGAAGAGAATATGTTTATGACCGATTAACAAAAATAGGATTAAGCACCGTAAAACCTGATGGGGCTTTTTACTTTTTCGTTAAAATCCCTAACCGAATTCATTTGAATAGCTTTGACTTTTCCATTGATTTAGTTAATAAAGTTAAAGTAGCAGTAGTTCCTGGCAGTGCCTTTTCAGAATTTGGAGAAGGGTATTTTCGTTTATCCTTTGCTTGTTCCCTAGAAACACTTGAAAAAGGCCTAAATCGCATCGAACAATATTTTCAGGAATTGTAAAAAACAATCCCTTCACTTTTTTGTGAAGGGATTGTTTTTATCTTATTGACCTTTATACTTACCATTATTTTTTGATACCTTTTCTTTCTTTGCCTTATCCTTATGGATTTTATTTGTAACAGCAGAGCCAGTTTCATGGGCAAATTCTTCATTTAGAACTGCTGAATCAAATCCCTTTTTGTTTTTTTGCTGTGGATCATTTTTCTTAGTACGCTTCGCCATCTTACATTCCTCCCAGATTCATTTCAGATATAGTTTCTAAAATTCGGGAGGAATTTATGCTTTCTCCTTACAGCTTCCAATATTTATATAGGGCCTGTGTGCCGCTATTTTCTTCACCAAGCTCGGCTAATTTGTCATATAAGGATTTAGATAATGTTAAACCAGGAACCTTCAGCCCCATTTGTTTTGCTTCCTCTATAGCGATTGCCATATCTTTAATAAAATGCTTTATGTAGAATCCTGGCTCAAAATTCCCATCTAAAATCCTAGGAGCTAAATTACTTAAAGACCAGCTTCCTGCAGCACCAGTTGTGATACTTTTTAATACTGTCTCTGGATCTAATCCTGCGTTTTCTGCATAAACCAATGCTTCACATACACCAATCATATTTGATGCTATCGCAATCTGATTACACATCTTTGTATGCTGGCCTGCACCAGCTTTGCCTTGATAAACAATATTAGTCCCAAGGAGTGCTAATAGTGGATGGACAGCATCGAAGACCTCCTCTTCACCCCCGGCCATTATGGATAGCTTGGCTTCCCTTGCTCCCACATCTCCACCAGAAACCGGAGCATCGATCGCATGTATTCCCATCTCCTTGGCCGCCGAATAGATCCTCACGGCTAATGACGGGGCAGATGTGGTAAAATCAATCAAGTAACTGCCTTTTTGCCCATTTGTGATTAATCCATGCTCACCAAAATAGATTTCCTCTACATCAGCCGGGTACCCCACCATGGTCATGATGACATTTGCCTTTTTAGCGACTTCCATTGAGCTACTCGCCCAGACTGCTCCTTTTTTAACAAGGTCTTTAGCCTTTTGCTCTGTTCTCGTGTAAACAATTAACGAATATCCGGCAGCCAATAAATGCTCCGCCATACTCTTCCCCATAACACCTATTCCTATAAACCCGACTACTGTATGTTCTCGATTAAGCAAAACGATCATCCTCTCGTGAAGTATTTATTCTATTATCTAACCATATAAAAAAAACGGAACCAAGTATTTAGTTCCGTTTTTATAGCTCAGAGGAAAAATTCGTTAAATATACTCGTCCAAAAACTTCCTGATCATTAAAAATCTCTATAGAGACTGCCTGTTCTTTTTTGATTAACCTCTCAAGCTCATATATATGAAAATCCTTTTGTAATGCTATTGGATCCATAAATATATATTTCTCATTCCCATTAACTTCTAAATACTCACCATTTAAAACTTGGTCTTCTCCATAAATGATTTCACGTTTTCCAATTGCCGCTGCTAATTGATCATCATAAATGGTAACCTTCACTTTGTATAATTGGTTCTGTTCTAACAATTCACTATTGATACGGAAACGAAATTGGAGCTCGTTATTCTTGGTCAATAACGCATCAGCATAACGGTTAACAATTAATTCATTCGAAAACAGAGACCCACAACCAGTTACTAAGCTTCCAATTAACATGATGAAAACAAGTACATTGATCCATTTCAATTTTCGCAGCATCCTTAACACTCCTTTATGTTTTTACCTTTGCCGAATTTTTAAAGTAATAAACCTAAGTAGGACTACAATAACGAATAAAAAAAGAAATAGACCGACTGTTGGTTCAGTCGGCCTCGTAGATGATTATTTTGTTGCATTCTTAACTGCTTCAATTACTTGATCAGTTGTTTGCATATTTAATACTTGTCCAGCAAGAGACTCCATGTCAGCTTTGCTTAAATTCTTAATCTGTGAACGTGCTTTTAGAATGGAAGTGGCACTCATTGAGAATTCATCTAATCCAAGTCCAAGTAGAAGTGGAATAGCAGTTTCATCGCCTGCCATTTCGCCGCACATTCCTGCCCATTTTCCTTCAGCATGTGCTGCATCAATAACCATCTTCACTAGTCGTAAAATGGAAGGACTATATGGTTGGTATAAGTAAGATACACGCTCATTCATCCTGTCAGCAGCCATTGTGTATTGAATTAAGTCGTTCGTTCCAATACTAAAGAAATCGACCTCTTTAGCAAACTGATCAGCAAGTATGGCAGTGGATGGAATTTCAACCATAATACCAAGTTCGATGTGATCCGCAACAGATTGTCCTGCGAGAATAAGTTTTTCCTTTTCTTCCTCCAGCATTGCTTTGGCAGCACGGAATTCATCAAGTGTTGCTATCATTGGGAACATAATTTTTAAATTTCCATAAGTGCTGGCACGAAGCAATGCACGAAGCTGTGTACGGAAAATTTCTTGTTCCTCTAAGCATAGACGAATAGCACGGAAGCCTAAAAATGGGTTTAGCTCCTTTGGTAAATGAAGGTACGGAAGCTCTTTATCGCCCCCAATATCCAATGTACGAACTACAACTGGCTTTCCAGCCATACCTTCTAAGACGGCTTTATAGGCCTCAAACTGTTCCTGCTCAGTAGGAAGCTGATCACGGCCCATATATAGAAATTCAGTTCTGTAAAGACCAACACCCTCTCCGCCATTTTCAATTACTCCTTTTAGATCTTTTGGAGTACCGATATTAGCGGCCAGTTCGACATGGTGGTTATCTGTTGATACCGTTTTTTCATTTACTAATTTTGCCCATTCCGCTTTTTGCACTTCATATTCTTGGTGAACTTTTCGGTATTCTTCTACTAACTCCGGAGTTGGGTTAATATGTACTTCCCCTTTTAATCCATCAACAACGACTAGGTCACCATTTGAAATATCCTTAGTCGCAGTTTTGGTACCCACAACCGCTGGAATTTCCATTGACCGTGCCATTATGGCTGAGTGTGAAGTCCGACCACCAATATCTGTTGTGAAACCTAATACGAATTGTCGATTTAATTGCGCAGTATCAGATGGTGTTAAATCCTCTGCTATAATAATTACTTCTTCTGCGATCATACTAGGATTTACTAAATGAACACCTAATAAATGAGCAAGTACACGCTTCGTTACATCACGGATATCTGCTGCACGCTCTTTCATGTATTCGTTGTCCATTTGCTCAAACATCATAACAAACATATCTGCAGTTTCTTTAAGCGCTGTCTCAGCATTTACCTTCTCTGATTTAATCTTATCTTCAATTGGACCATTTAGCTCTGGATCACTAAGTACGAGAAGATGAGCTTCAAAAATGGCGGCTTTATCAGCACCAAGTTCTACGTTTGCTTTATCACGAATTGCTTCTAACTCAACTTTTGACTTTCCAATAGCAGTACGAAAGCGATCTACTTCCATTTCGGTTTCTTCTACAGTTTTGTTCTCAAAAGTTAAATCTGGCTCAACTAATTTATAAGCCTTAGCAATTGCAATTCCATTTGAGGCAGCTATCCCGTTTAAGAATGTCATTACTCAGCCAATCCTTCTTTTTTCAACAAATCCTCTAGGCTGCTTATTGCATCTGCACTGTCACTGCCTTCAGCACTAATTACAATATCTGCTCCTTGGCCAATACCTAATGACATTACACCCATGATAGATTTTAAATTCACTTTTTTACCCTTATATTCTAAGTTGATTTCAGAATCAAATTTGCTTGCTGTTTGCACTAATAATGTAGCCGGTCTTGCGTGAATTCCTGTATCTGCAACTACTTTGAATTGTTTCTCTGCCATTTAAAATCAAACTCCTTCTAATTAGTAAAATTGATAAACTACTGCTCCATTTACTATAGCAAGTTGTACATTTTTTAGTCAAATTACTTACTTAGACTATTGATATTTTTCCCAAAAGGGATATCAAGTATGTAAAGGGGAGGTCAATTTATCAACTTGGTTCAATTATACATTTGCTAGAATAACACTTTTAAACACTACAGACAACTGAAAAAATCCAATGTAAGCGCATTAATAAAAGGTTTAGTAAAATTTCTCTTCAAAGTTCACAAAAAAGTCGGAAAAAAGCAATCAAACAACTCATTATTGATTGCTTCTTCGTTATAGTTGGTAATTGCTGAAAAAATTTACGTTTTCAACCAATCTATTTAAAAGCCATTGCTGCTTTTACTGCTTTTTTCCAGCCATTGTACAGCACTTGGCGGTTCACTTCTTCCATAGTTGGTTCAAATCTATCACCAATAGCCCATTGACTAGCTATTTCTTCTTGGCTTTTCCAATACCCAACCGCAAGTCCTGCTAAGTAAGCAGCACCAAGTGCTGTTGCTTCATTATTCATAGGCCTTTCAACAGGGACATTTAACATATCACTTTGGAATTTCATTAAGAAATTATTGTTCACCGCTCCACCATCTACACGAAGTTTCATTAACTGAATTCCGGAATCGGCCTCCATAGCAGATAACACATCTTTCGTTTGATATGCTAACGACTCAAGTGTTGCTCTAACGAAATGCTCTTTGGTAGTTCCTCTTGTTAAACCAAATACGGCACCACGGACTTCACTATCCCAATAAGGAGTTCCTAATCCAACAAAAGCAGGTACCACATATACACCTTCAGAGGAAGCGACCTGTTCAGCATACCCTTCACTGTCTTTAGCATCGTTTATTAATCTTAAACCGTCTCTAAGCCATTGAACCGCAGAGCCTGCTACAAATATGCTCCCTTCAAGCGCATATTCAACCTTTCCATCTACTCCCCAGGCAATAGTGGTTAATAAACCATGGTTAGAATGAACCGCCTGCTCGCCTGTATTCATTAACATGAAACAGCCAGTACCATAAGTATTTTTAGCCATTCCTTTTTCGAAGCATCCCTGACCAAAGAGAGCTGCCTGCTGATCACCTGCTACGCCCGAGATCGGCACTTCTTTTCCAAAAAAGTGATAATCAACTGTTTTCGCATAAATTTCAGATGAAGGACGCACAGTTGGAAGCATCGATTTTGGAACCTTTAAGATTTCTAGTAACTGGTCATCCCATGTCAGGTTATAGATATTAAACATCAACGTTCTCGAGGCATTTGTGTAATCAGTCACATGTACACGTCCTCCTGACAGCTTCCAAATCAGCCAGGTGTCAATTGTGCCAAAAAACAGATTACCTTGTTCCGCCTTTTCTCGTGCACCATGTACATGGTCTAGAATCCACTTTACCTTTGTACCTGAAAAGTAGGCATCGATTAGTAATCCCGTCTTCTGATGAAAAAGTTCATTATAGCCCAAGCCCTTTAATTCTTCACAAATGTAGTTCGTCTGCCTTGATTGCCAGACTATTGCATTGTAAACTGGCTCGCCCGTTTCTTTATCCCAAACCACTGTTGTTTCACGCTGATTTGTGATCCCGATTCCTGCAATCTGCTCAGGTTTAACTCCTGATTCCGATAACACCTCGGCAATGACAGAAAGAATAGATCCCCAGATTTCATTAGCATTTTGCTCCACCCAACCAGGATTAGGAAAATATTGTGAAACCTCTTTCTGTGCAATAAAGACAATTTCTCCTTTCTTATTACATAGAACGGCCCTAGAACTCGTTGTTCCTTGGTCTAACGAGAGAATAAATGTTTCCAACCAGTTTCGCCCCTTCCGCTATTTATCACTTACCTTACTTCTATCTTTAATATGCTGTTTCATTCGACTAATTTCCAACATAAAAGATGTTTTTTCCCCAGACGTATAAGATTCATGTCCATAGCGCAACTTTTCATAAATCTTAATGACTTGCTCCACATCGGTAAATCCAATCCTATGCAGCCATTCTTCTACGGTCTCATACAGTAGCCTTCCGCTGTTATACTTATAGGCGAATCTCTCCAGTTCAAATATTTCCCTTCTGATTATATCTCCTGGCGGCTTAATCCTTCTTGATAAGATTGACTTACGGTTAACACCGAGCCTACCTGTTGAGATCTCAATAGCATCAGAAAATTTATTTATAGGTGGAAGAAGATTTATCTTCTTTTTAATAAAAAGATAAGCTAGAAAAACAATCACTAGAAGAACGACAATTACAAACATGATATCTTCAATAGGGATATATGATCTTTCCTTATACTGAAACGGCAGCTGCTCATCCTGCCCAGACATTTCAACTTCTGAAGATTTCCGCTGGCAGCCTGTAATTTGAAGAATCTGTAAGCCGCTTAAAAGAGGGGTCATGATATAAGCAAAGACAAGTGCGAAAGTTTTTAATGCCTTAAAAAAAATCAATTGAAGCGGTTTCAAAAGGAAAGCGATAGAAAATGCAATCAAACAAATGGCTCCTAATAGCTTCCCAAAGAAGACAGCATGACTTGCTCTGTCCTCATTAATGGAACCCCATTTCTTAAGAAACTCACCGAGCAGTACTAAGAAGCCTTGTACAATTAAAATGATAACAATATGACTCATGAAAGGATAATTACTTGCTGATGCAAAAATCAAACAAATAATTCCAACAGGCAGCGTTATAAGAAGCATTGTACCTGCAAAATAACCCCCAGCCTCTCTGTGCAATAAAATTCCCCGCCAAAATACTAGTACTGCAATAATGACTAACAAATACTTTGATACCTCAAGCTGATTGCCCATAAAGATTAGCAAGGGAGCCACTGTTATAAAATAAAGCCATTTCCCCTTCTCACTATATTTTATCAGTAGAAGCGAAAATAATATGAGACTGCCTAATGATAATAATAGTAATAAGGCGACAGGAGGCATACCTTCTTTATTTGTATAAAATAAATATAATATGATTAACCCTAATAATATTTCCAAACTAAAATGGTAGGTGGCAGAAAGCAATTGTCTCACAATATCTTCCCCCTTCCCTTTGCCATATTTAGTGAAACTAATACTGCATGTTCTCCCTCTATCAATAATTCCAGCATTTCAACCCCTCTTGCAGTCAGATTGAAAAGGTGAGCTTCAGTTTCAATCGATTTATTTCCACTATGAATTAGTGTTGGCTGTACCGCTAAATGCCTGCTGTAGAAAGAAAGCATTTTATCATAAGGGAAGCTTGAATGGTATAAGTTGATTGAAGCCAGTGTCTCTAATACTTTTTGTAAATGCTCTTTTCCTTCCCCTTTTGAAATATAGTAAAAGGGAGTACTGCCGGCAGTTCTGATGTTGATACAAAGTGAATAAGGAATCTGCTGCCTGTATGCAAAATAGGCAATCTCTGTCACGCTGCTAAGTATTTGTTCGAGCAGAGAGGTCACTGCGTAACCGTCGGAAACATTTACTGAGATGTTCCATCCTTTTTCAGAGATCCGTTCATATATTTTTGTTTGTAATTCATGTTTACGTGCACTTGCTTTCCAATGAATACGATTAAAGCTATCACTAGGAGTATAATCTCGTGTTCCTAATGGACCAAGACGATCTTCATAGACAGAAGTTGGAACAGGATTTACTCCTTGAAGGTTTGATAGCCGTTCGTGAAGCCCATGTACTGGTATGGACATTGGATATATGATGGCTTCTTGCTTAATCCTGTCTTTATTTTCTAGCATAACTTCTCCAAAGCCTAGGAAACTTGGAATCCTAATCTCAAGTTTCCGAATTCTTGCGGTACCACGTGCCATAGCTGTGTATGGGATACTGATATTTTTTGTTTGACCTGAAAAAATTGAAAATGGAACATTGATTTCATACATGGAAAGGCTGGGTTCTATTTTTAAATCATTCGGGGAAACGTTCTCGTCAAAGATTACCGTTAATTCTCCCTTTAAGATTGGTACCCCCTGATTAGCAAAGCTTAATGTCCAATTACCTTTATTATTTATAAAGAACCGCTTTTTTTCTATATTGTTAGTAAATATCAGTCTGTCTCCAACTTTTGATAAATAAATATGATTTATATAGAAACTGATTAGAAAGAAGATAGCTACAAACAGTACCAACTTTGATTGCATATAAAGACTTGCAATGATGAGAATCGCAGCAAATACTGTGATAGCTGGAATCTTCCTATCTTCTACTGAATACTTGCTCCAGTTCATCCATTTAAACCTACTTCAACAGGAACCGGAATAGAATTAAGAATCTCAGCAATAATCGTTTCTGCCGTTTTGGTTAGTGCCCCTTCTATTGACAAGAATATCCGATGCCCTAGAACATAAGGAGCAACTGCTTTAACATCATCCGGTGTAACATATTTCCTTCCATTCAGTAAAGCCTTACCCTGTGCAGCTTTCATCAAAGCCAGCGTTCCCCTCGGACTGACACCTAATTCTATATAATTATGTTCTCTTGTTTTTCGAACAAGTGTTATCAGGTAATCTTCCGTTTCGTTAGATATAAAGATCTCATTTACAGCGATTTTTAGCTGTTCTATTTCCGATAATGGAAAAACTTGATTTATATTATTTTGAATTCTTGTACCGCGATGGAGTTGAAGGACCTTCTTCTCATCTTCGAAATCAGGATATCCAACCTTTATTTTAAGAAAAAAGCGGTCCATTTGCGCAACTGGCAATGGAAAGGTCCCTTGCTGAGACTCTACCGGATTTTGTGTAGCAATAACCATAAATGGTTCCGGTAACCTAACGGTTTCACCATCAATAGTTACTTGCCTTTCTTCCATAACCTCCAGTAAACTTGATTGAGTTCTTGGTGTGGCACGATTAATTTCATCCGCTAATACTATGTTGGCTAGAATGGGGCCAGGACGTAATTCAAATTCCTGAGTCTTTGGGTTAAAGAATTGAATACCTGTAACATCACTTGGCAAAACATCAGGGGTAAATTGTATACGTGAAAACTCACCGCCTATCGACTTTGCAAAGCTTTTTGCTAACATTGTTTTTCCCGTTCCTGGTACACTCTCCAGCAAAATATGTCCATTAAATAATAAAGAAATCGCCATGAGTTCAACTTCAAGCTCTTTCCCTATGATGACCTTTCTTATCTCTTTCTTTAACTTGTCAATCTTTTCAGTTAAAACCATTATTCCATCCCCTTGAACCTAAGTATAAGACCTATACTATTTTAGCAAATTTATAGATTTTTCCAAAAGATAATACCACCGTTATGAAAAAAGAACTGGGTATGACCAATTCTTTTCATTACTTCGTATTAGCTTCTAGGTTCACTTAAGTATCGATATAAAACATCTCCGCCACGCTTGGCAATACCACGAAAATGCTTAAAATCTTCCCTATTAACAATAATTTGTCTAAAGGAGAGGAAATCCTCATTCTTCACATAGTATTCTGTAAGTTCACCTTTCATTAATTTATCAAGAATCTCATTTACATATTCCTCATTCACTCTAAGGCACCACCTTTACTCATATTGTAATGAAGCTCTATTCAAAGAGTCAATCATCGGTAAAAAAACACATTTTCTGGAAAATGTCCACCTTTTTTGCAAGCGATACCATTTTTTTAAAAATTTACTTAATTGTCACATAAAACCCTTTACGAAACAAAAATATTAGTGCAAACTGTTACTTAAATATATAAAGAATAGATTGTCAGGTAAAGGAGAGAGACTAAATTGAAAAAAGCAGAAGTAGGAAATATAATTGAATTCCGTGGCGGTCTACAAGGTGTTGTGGAAAAAGTAAATGAGAACTCTGTAATAGTCGACCTAACATTCATGGATAATTATCGCGACTTAGAATTGGATCAAAGAACAGTTGTGAACCATAAAAATTATAAAGTTGTAAAAGAAAGCGTGTATTAACATAAAAAATAAAAAGGCTGCCAAAGGGCTGCCTTTTTATTTTGCTATTATCAAGTATAAATTATAAATATTTTAGATAAGATTTGTAATCAGAATGATCCTTAATTATCTGCCCTGTTTGGTCTCATCAGCAATTTGCTTCAACGATTTTACTTTACCATGGGGGTTTTGATCTTGTTTACGAACTGTCCATTCCCGTTCTTCTTGACTTTTAGATTTACTCATTACTGTTACGCCTCCTTTCTATACTTTAATATGATTTCACTTTTTTATATTCTTATTTACAATGTCACCATTGTAATCATTTCCTTTTATAGAATCTTTTCTGCTAAAATAAATTCTATCATATGAAAGGAGTTTTAAATGTCAAAAAATCTATTCTTAGACTTACGATTGCTCGTCGGTTTATTAATTGCTCATTGCCTGATGTATTTCACTTTTGATGATAGATCCATTTTCTGGTATATCTTTTCCGGTACAATGCTTTTTTTAATTACATTTGCGATGTTTCAAGAAGCAGTTGATGACGAAGCATCCTTTATAAAATATCTCTCCATTGGTATTATATCTGGTGTGCTGTTATATTTTCTCTTTTGGCTTGGGTACCAGCTAATTGAAACGGTATATCCTCCTATTGATCAAAGTGTTAAAAGACTTTATCGTTGGTTTGGCCCATCTGTATTTTGGGAATACCTTGCTTTAATTTTAATTGCTGCTCCAGGTGAGGAACTCTTTTGGCGTGGATTTGTACAGAAGCGATTACTAAGATATTTCGGGGTTTTCGGAAGTATTTTAGGAGGCGCCTTGTTATATTCGTTAGTCCACATTTACTCTGGAGCATTTTTCCTTGTGCTCGCCGCTTTTGTTTCAGGTCTTATTTGGGGAACACTTTATATATGGAAAAAAAGCATGCCATTAATCATTGTCTCTCATATTGTGTTTGATCTCTTCATGTTCATCCTATTTCCATTAAAATAAGCATCTGTTCCCCTTGCGAACAGATGCTTATTTTACTTTGTTCACTTATTAGCTTTAAAAGGTTTCAGCCATAGCAACACGAAGAAAGTCAGGCTGATGTATCCAAATAGTGGGTATAAATTTGATAACAGCATACTGTAATCAACCAGACTAATTACATAGGAAATTAAAAAAATGACTGAAATAGATACGAAAGTAGGAACAGCAATATACTGTTTTACCTGTCTATCAAGACCAAAAACATTTCCGATAACTGAAGTGAAAATTTCACCATAAATAACCAGTACAAAAATCCAGTAAAAAAATGGAGCAATTTGCTTCATGATAATGGCCATCGGAATCTCATATACTTCCAAATTTGGAAGCATGATCAGCGTAAAATGACTCGACAATAAAATAACAGTCAATGCAGCACCACCCAATATTCCGCCCCATTTAATTGTCCAATCATCTTTGATTTCATTTGCTATCGGTACTAGAACGGCTTGGGCTAAGGCTAAATTTAGTGCCGAATAAGAAAATGGGGCTAACACACTTTTCCATCCATCGACTGCATATGGGATATATAATAATTTATCCAAGAAATCTGTTTGTCTAATCGATATGGTCATCAACATCAAACTAAAACAGATCATGATTGGGACTACGAAACTGTTTACCGCAAATATTCCCTTAGTCCCGACTAGCATGACAATAAAGGATAAAAATATAGTTAAAAAAACACCTAAGCTTTTGGATAGCCCTAACTGCTCCTCAAAAACGGCACCAGCTCCCGCGAGCATTACCGCACTAACCCCCAGTAACATAATAAGCATAATTATATTAATTCCCTTGCCTGCAATTTTCCCAAACAAGTGAACATTGAGTTCTTGGTATGATACCGCATTAATCTGAGCGGCGATTCTCATTAACTTGGATCCTAGCATGATAAGGAGGTAACCGCTCATTAGAATACTAATAAATCCAAAGAAACCGAATCGAGAAAAGAACTCTACGATTTCTCTCCCTGTTGCAAATCCCGCTCCTACTACTGTACCAACATAGACTGCGGCGATTTGAAAAGCTGCTGCCCAATTCTTCCTCACATCATCTCCCCCTTATCACTACTATATGACCTTAGGGACAAACAAAGACGAGCTTTTTTTATAGATTGTTTTTTAGAAGAGAAAGATAAAATTGAAAGAAGCGAAGCCCGTAGGCTTCGCTTCTTTTTATAGTTTCTGATCTTCTACTGAATTTAACCACGTCTCAATTTCACCCACTACAGATTCAACACAACCATTTTCAAATGGAGAAATTAAATTAGCTTCTTTCACAAGATTTGTAAATGACATACTTCCACCAAGGTTACAAAGCTTTACATAATCAGCCCAAGCTTCTTCTTGATTCTCTCTTGAGCGTTTCCAGAATTGGAAAGCACAAATTTGAGCAAGCGTATAGTCAATATAATAGAAAGGTGAATTATAAATATGACCCTGACGCTGCCAGAAGCCTCCGTTTTCTAGATATGTCAGCCCATCATAGTCCTTATGCGGCAGATACTTCTGTTCGATGGCATGCCATTGCTGCTTACGTTCCTCCGGTGTAGCCTCAGGGTTTTCATATACCCAATGCTGGAACTCATCAACAGAAACTCCATATGGAAGGAATAATAATGCATCACTCAAGTGAGAGAACTTATATTTATCTGTATCTTCCTTGAAGAATAACTCCATCCATGGCCATGTAAAAAATTCCATACTCATTGAATGAATTTCTGCTGCCTCGAATGTTGGCCAGTAGTATTCTGGGATTTCAAAATGCCTGCTGGAATATACCTGAAAAGCATGCCCAGCTTCATGTGTTAAAACATCAATATCCCCAGAAGTACCATTGAAATTCGAAAAGATAAATGGTGCTTTATAATCCTCAATGTATGTACAGTATCCTCCGCCAGCCTTACCTTTTTTAGCAACAAGGTCCATCAAGTTGTTTTCTTGCATAAACTTGAAAAACTCACCCGTTTCTTTCGAAAGCTCTTCATACATTTCTTGTCCATTTTCAATAATCCATTCCGGACTGCCCTTAGGATTAGCATTGCCAGTCTGATACTTAAAGGCTTCGTCATAGTATTTTAGTCGATTTACACCTATACGCTCCTGCTGGCGAGCCTTTAATTTAGTAGCGAGCGGGACTATATAGTCCTTAACCTGCATTCTAAAGTTCGCAACCATTTCAGCATTGTAATCTGTTCTCATCATTCGGTAATATCCTAGTTCAACAAAGTTCTTGTAGCCCAGTGTTTTAGCAATCTCGGTTCTTACTTTCACGAGTTCATCATAGATTCGATCAAGTTCTGCTTCATTTGCTGCAAAAAAACCAAACTTTGCTTCATTTGCCCGCTTTCTCATATCTCTATCAATTGATTCAGTAAAAGGATCTAGTTGTGCAAGCGTCCTTTCTTCACCTTCAAAATCAATTTTCGCGGATGCAAGGAGTTTTGTATATTCGGTTGATAACTTATTTTCTTTTTGAAGCAATGGAACAATTTCTGGTATAAAAGTCTTTAATTGACCTTCTGCAAGTGCAAATAACTGAGTACCCCACTTTGCTTCCAGTTCAGTGCGGAATTTAGACTCCACAAGGGCTTGGTAGTATTTCGTCACCAATCCCTCCACTTCCGGTTGAATCTCATCCATGTAATCCTGTTCAGCTTTGTAAAACTCATCATTTGTATCAACTGAGTGTCGGATATAACAAAGATTAAACATGGTGCCTAGGCTATTCCTAATCTCATTGATTTCATTCATGGCAATATTTTGTTCTTCAAGAGAAGCTGCATGTTTGAACCGATCAAGAACCACGTCGAAATTAGCAGTTACTTCGGCTAAATTAGGCCGGACATATGTATAATTTTCAAAGCTCATTAAAACATCCCCTAACTATTTTTTTCTCAACTAAATTTAATTCGACATTCTGTCATAATATTCCTTTAAAATAAAAAAATACGGCATTAGCCGTATTAAAATTTACCCGCAGGCAAGCCTAATTTTTTTAATAAATCAATGGCTTCCTGTTTTTCCGTATCGGTTAGGCTTGACATTAATTTATGAATTTCTTGGGCATGGTCAGGAAAAATCTCTTGAATGAAATTTTTACCTTCATCAGTAATTTGTGCGTAGGTTACTCTTCTGTCTTTTGGACAGGCTATCCTTTTCAACATCCCTTTTTGTTCTAGCTTATCTACAACATAGGTAATGCTTCCCGAGGCAAGCAGGATTTTTCCTCCGATTTGCTGCATGGGCTGATCACCTTTATGATACAACAATTCTAAAACGGCAAACTCTGTAGGATTTAATCCACTCGCTTGAATTACTTTATTTACATGCTCATTTATGGCCTTATACGCCCTTGAAAGAACTATGAACAGTTTTAGTGATTGAGATATAGAACCATTTTCCATAAAAACGCATCCTTTTTGATTTTTAAAATATCTCGACTTCAAGATTATTATAAAAAACTTTTCTGATAGTGTCAAATGGCCCCTTAATAGTACTGTTTATAAATAATATTTCGAAATTAGAAAGAAATATTTCTCATTTAGTTTGAATTTTTGTAAGATAAATATATTAAAAGTTTGATACTAACTATTTAAAAGGTGATGATCCCCATGTCTCAACAGGCTGCCATGCCAGTAAAAGCACCAAAAGCATCTGAGTCCACTATGTTCAATATTCTATATATCATTGGGATTTGCCATTTACTCAATGATGCGATACAGTCTGTTGTTCCTGCGATGTTTCCAATTCTTGAAAAATCAATGGGGCTTAGTTTTACTCAACTAGGCATTATTGCCTTTTCGTTAAATATGGTTTCTTCTGTTATGCAGCCGATAGTGGGAGTGATAACAGATAAAAAACCAATGCCCTATGCCTTGCCAATCGGCCTCAGCTTTACACTTGGGGGAGTCCTGGGATTGGCTTATGCACCAAGTTTCAGCTGGATTGTCATCTCAGTACTGTTTATCGGTTTAGGGTCAGCTGTATTCCATCCTGAAGGGTCCAGAGTAGCTTATATGGCCGCTGGAAGGCGGCGGGGATTAGCACAATCCATCTATCAAGTTGGCGGGAACACGGGTCAGGCACTTGCACCGCTTATTACAGCTCTCATTCTCGTTCCACTTGGGCAAAGAGGTGCTTCCTTATTTACAATCGCTGCAGCACTTGCAGTAGTATTATTAATTTATATAGCAAATTGGTATAATCAAAGATTAGCTGTTATGGTAAGGACTGAGAAAAAGAAAACCGTTAATGGCAAAGAATTTGGCCTTTCTAAAGGTGTAAAACGGGCTTTGGGGTTAATTTTAGTGCTTATCTTTGCAAGATCTTGGTATATTTCCGGTATGACTAACTTCTATGCGTTCTTTGCTATTACGGAATATTCATTTTCTATCAAGGAATCACAGCTTTTCTTATTTGCTTTCTTAGTTGCAGGTGCATTTGGAACTTTTTTTGGTGGCCCGCTGGCCGACCGTTTTGGCAAGAAAACCGTCATTTCGGTTTCTATGCTTGCGACTATTCCTTTTTCGCTGCTCATCCCTTTTGTTCCTCCTGTTATTGCCTTTATCTTTTTATCACTAACAGGCTTTATCTTAATGACTAGCTTTTCTGTGACTGTGGTGTATGCTCAAGAATTAGTTCCGGGGAAAATTGGAACGATGTCAGGCTTAACAGTTGGGCTTGCATTCGGTATGGGAGCTATTGGTTCAGTTGGACTTGGGTATTTAGCAGACCTAATTGGGTTAACAACGATGGTTTCTGCGATTGGTGTATTACCATTACTAGGTCTAATTGCTTTTCTTCTACCTAGTGACCAAAAGGTACAAGAGTGGAATCAAATCTAATAATAAGGATGGGCAGCGCCCATCCTTTATTTTATTTCTTTTATTTTACGATAAAGTTCTTCTTTTTCTTCATCTGAAAGCATTCTTTCTGCCATTGGAAATAAAACATTTTCTTCCTTTGAGAAGTGCTCAGTTAAGATAAAGTATGCATTTTTTACTAATTCTGCCAGGCTTTTCATATTTTCAATAGTTAGACCGTCACCAGATTTTCCAAGAAATTCACCGATATGTCCTTTCGCTTGGTCGTGTTCATATTCCATCACTGCAATTGGACCTGATGTTGTACCAAGATAGACACCCATCATTGGAAAAAGTATACCTTCTTCTCTTTCTGAATGTGGTTCAAGCTCTGCTTTAAACTCTGCTACCTTAATGATTAAATCTGCAAAGTTCGTTTCGACTTCAAAACCTTGTTCGATTTGCAGGGTTAAATTGTAAAGTCCCTCTAATTGTGCCAATAAAGCTGGATGTTCTTCCTTTAATTGTTTAAGTCCCTTGCTTAGTTCAGCTTGAGGCACACCACCAAAAGCACTCATGCAGCCACTCATCTCATACACCTCTTAATTATTATTTATGTGTTAAGTATATAAGGCTTGAATGTTTAATGTTGTGACTCGGGTCACATTTAATTAAAAAACCCCTATTTTTACTGTTATTAACAAAAGAATTCAGTTTTCGAAAAATTTTAACATTTTAACTCAAAAAAAGTTATAAACTTTAATATAATATAGATAGATAAAATAAAAGGAGGGCTAAGAATATATGAAAACTCCAAATTATCATGATTTTTATCAAAAAGCATTAATCCCAATTGGTTTAAATGATCAACTTGTGCTAGAAGAGATGAATGACAGCAATTGGACTCATTGGCTGATCGCAGTTGAAGGCGAACAACTTCCACAGGCAAAGATTTACTACAACTGGAAAGTGAGTATTTATCCTGCTGATTGTGAAGGTGACTTCAACTGGAAAAAACCATATTACTGTTCACCTAGAATGGAATGTATGGCAGATGCAAATAATCTAGCCAGTTCGATTGTCAAATCTAGCAAATTAGATCAACTCTTCTCCTTAAACCTACAAGAAAAAATAAGCTAAACCACAAAACCTATCCCTCTGCTTCACCTTCTTTTTACCTCCATTTGTGAATAAACCTACATACAGTGAATTCAGGACCTACACATAAATTCCACAAAAAATAAACCAGTGAGAACTGGTTTATTTTTTGTTGCTTTTAATTTGTTGTTACGCTAGACGGAATACGATTCCGTGTCCGCCTTTTGGGTATTCCCATTTAATATTTTGGTACGGACAGCCGATTCGGCAGCTTCCACATTCGTGGCAACCCTCATATCCAACTTGCATCCGTAATCCTTCCCATTTGTACACTTCAGCAGGACAGAAAATGGTACAAATTTTATCAGGGCATTTTGTTGCACAAATATCATCGTCCATTACGGTTAAATGTGACTTTGTATCGGCTTTAAAACGAAGAAGATACTGTTTTTCTTCGATATTCTTAGTTGACATTATTTCACCGCCTTCCAAGCACGATAAATATCTTGCAATACTTTGAACGTTCCTCTTTCAGCTGTAACACTCTTCATAATTTCCTTTTGCTTATCACGCTTTGGTGTCCCGTCTACAGTAAAGAATTTGCTTGCGGCTTTATTCATCATTGGTACGTACTCTTTAAAGTACTGTGGATATTTCTCAAACGTATGAGCAGCGTCCTTATATTTCTCTAAATCTTTCATAATAAAGCTTCCATATAATGCCTCTCGGTAACTATTCAAACTAGACTCACTAAAGTCATTGCGGTTCTTGGCCTTTATTACAGCTTCTGCAGCCATCTTTCCTGATGACATCGCCATGTTCGAGCCTTCACGATGGATGGCATTAACAAGCTGTGCTGCATCCCCTACAACTACTACCCCATTACCTGCCACTTTCGGAACAGAACGATAACCGCCCTCTGGGATAAGATGTGCAAGATATTCAGCGGATTCACCACCAGATATCAACGGTTTTACCATAGGATGTGTCTTTAAATAGTCAAGTAGTTCATATGGCTTCAGCTTGGCCTTAATCATGCTTGAAAGCGTGGTGCCTACTCCAATATTTAAACTATCTTTATTCGTATATAGGAACGCTGTACCGAGGTTACCTTTAGTGGAATCTCCAAAAATCTCAATTGTACAGCCTTGATTATCCTCCAAATTAAAACGGTCATTAATTTTTTCTTTTGGCAGATTAATAACTTCCATAACGGTAAGTGCGACTTCATCAGGACGAAATTCCTTGTGAAAGCCTAATTGTTTTGACAATAGGGAATTAACACCGTCTGCAAGAACAACAACATCAGCATATACTTCACCATTAGGCCGATCCGTTCGAACACCTACAACCTTACCATTTTCAACGAGGCATTCTGTTACAACCGTCTCATTAATCAGCAGTGCTCCAGCTTCGACCGCCTTCTTTGCAAACCATTGATCAAACTGTGCTCTTAATACAGTAAAGTTATTATAAGGCTCTACGGCCCACTCTAGCCCTTTGTAACCAAATTGAAGAACCGATTCTTGGTCCATCATCCAAAACCGCTGTTCAATGACTGGACGCTCTAGAGGAGCTTCTTTCCAAAACTCTGGTATCAGCTCTTCCATCTGTTTACGGTATAGAACACCACCCATTACGTTCTTACTGCCAGGGTATTCTCCCCTTTCGATTAGCAGTACGTTTAATCCACTTTGTGCACAAACAAGTGCACAAGCTGTCCCTGCAGGACCTGCCCCAACAACGATAACATCAAATTTCTCCGACATAGCTTAATTCACCGCCCTTTTCGCTTCTCAGCTGCTTAAATTGTTCGATTAATTTTGGGATAACCTCCATTGCATCTCCAACAATCCCATAAGTAGCTACATCAAATATCGGTGCATTTGGATCCTTATTAATGGCGATGATTAACTCAGAGTTCTTCATACCAACCACATGCTGAATAGCTCCTGATAAGGCAACAGCAAAATATATTTTTGGTGTTACCGTTTCACCCGTTTGACCAATTTGAAGCTCATGCGGAAGCCACCCTGCTTCCACCACATCACGAGTACCTCCCACAGTTGCTCCAATCGTGTCTGCCAGCTCATAAAGGATTTGGAAGTTTTGAACATCCCCCATTCCTTTTCCACCGCATACAATGACGTGTGCATCGGCTAGATTAACTTTTTTTGTTACGTCATTCACAATTTGAAGTACTTTTGTCCGCATATCTTCTTCCTTAAGGTCGATCTCCTCTACGATAATTCTTCCCAGTCTGCTTTTTTCTGGCTCTAAAGCTTTCATAACCTTAGGTCTAACAGTTGCCATTTGCGGACGGTGCTTTTTACAAAGGATGGTTGCCATAATGTTGCCGCCAAAGGCAGGACGACTTGCCTCTAGTAATCGACTGTCTAAATCGACATCTAGCATCGTTGTATCTGCTGTTAATCCCGTTACCAAATCTGTTGCAACCGCACTAGCTAAATCTTTGCCATTTGGTGTTGCACCATAAAGGATAATTTCAGGCCTATACTTTTCGACAACTTGCATAACACCCTTCATATACGACTCAGTTCTATATTGCTTTAACACTGGATGATCAACTAAGTAAACTTCATCAGCACCATAGGCAATTACTTGATTCGCAAGTGACTTAACCCCGCTTCCTAGTAAAAAACCTGCTAATGGTACTTGTAATTTATCGGCAAGCTTCCTCCCTGCCCCAAGGAGTTCTAATGATACGCCTTCAATCTTACCCCCGTTTTGTTCAATGAATATCCAGACTCCACGGTAATCATCAAAATTCATGTATATCCCTCCCCACAACTTAGGCACGTTCAATTATTTAGATTCTTGCAAGACAAATAGATCCTTTTTCTCCATTAAAATGTCCATTAGCTGTTTTACTTGCACATCAGAAGAACCCTCAATCCTTTTTCCACCTTCTGGACGTGGAGGAGTGAACATCTTACCCACAATAGTTGGAGAACCTTTTAATCCAAGTTGAGTACGATCAACATTTTCTAGGTCACTTACCGCCCAAATGACTGGTTCATATCTAGCGGCCATAATCATATTTGGCATAGGCGAGTACTCAATGTCATTAATTTCCTTTTCGACTGTTAATAAGCAGGGTAATTCAGCTTGAATCAATTCATAGCCGTTGGATAATTTACGTTTAATTAATACTGTTTTTTCCTCCAAATTGATCTCAGGTACCTCTATTACATTTGTAACAGGAGGTATATCCATCCTTCTTGCAATTCCTGGACCAACCTGTCCAGTGTCCCCGTCTATGGCATGCTTACCACAAATCACCATATCCACAGGCTCCTCCTTGCTAATCCTTTCAAGCGCTTTGGCTAAAGCATAACTAGTCGCAAGTGTATCTGCACCAGCAAAGGCACGGTCAGAAATCAAATAGCCCCTGTCTGCCCCAATTTCAATACTCTTCTTAATAATAGCAGTAGCTTGAGGCGGTCCCATCGATAATACGGATATAGTTCCACCTGTCTTTTCTCTAATCCTTACTGCCTCCTGTACAGCGTGAGCATCATATGGATTTAAAATGGCTGGTGCGCTGCGACGGTCTAATGTGTTTGTTTTGGGATTAATCTTAATAATTTTTGTATCTGGTACTTGTTTGACACATACGACAATGTGCATGTAGGATTTTCCCTCCCCCATATTTTCTATCCGTGATTGAAAGCGTTTGCTGATTTGGTTATGAAAAATGCTTTTTATTACGATATATGACTCGCAACACAAGCATAGTACCAAACAAAGATAGTTTTCTGGATTTTTAATGATTAAATTTGATAATGAAGTAAAATCTAGAAGTAATTGTTGAAGGTAATTTGTTGGATTTCGTGAGGTATGCACTAATTTAACTATAAGAAATATTCAGATATAAACAATGACAATTATCACAGTTTGTCAAAATTTGCAGGGGATAGGTTCGTTTTCTTCCATTATGAAAGGTATGAGGTCTGAATGAATGAAGTATTTATAGGCAGTGTTCTTTCTGCATTAGCAACTGGAGCTGGTGCGTTGATCATTCTTTTCATCAAACAATCAGTCACACATCGATGGAAGGACATATTATTAGCTTTTAGTGCAGGTATTATGATGGCTGCCTCCATGATCGGTCTTATTCCTGAGGCATTAAAACTCGGAGGGTTTATTCCACTTGCAATCGGGATATGCTCTGGGGTCATGGTACTTACTTTATTGGAGAAAAATATTCCACATCTCGACTTAGAGCACAATCAGTATGGAATACAGTTTGATGAAAAAGCGATGCTAATCATTGCAGCAATCACACTGCACAATATTCCAGAGGGTTTATCAGTTGGCGTTAGTTATGCATCAGGCTCTGGTGATACCGGTAATATGATTGCACTGGCAATTGGGTTTCAAAATGCACCTGAAGGCCTTCTAGTTGCACTATTTTTAATCAATCAAAAAATCAGCAAGTTCAAGGCCTTCGTTGTGGCAACTTTGACAGGAGCAATAGAGATTGTCTCGTCATTAATTGGATTTTATTTAACATCATTTGTAAGAGGGCTTGTCCCATATGGGATATCGTTTGCAGCTGGTGCGATGTTATTCATCATTTATAAGGAATTAATTCCAGAAAGTCATGGTGATGGAAATGAGCGGGTTTCAACATATGCTTTTATTATTGGCTTACTTTTAATGATTTTCATTATTGAACTTTTCTAATCCTCTCTTAATTATGCTGTTAAACAAAAACCTTGGGCCAGATCATCACCATCTGGTTAAAGGCAAATCTAATTTCTTCCTTTGGCTCTGGAGATTGGCTTGAAACTTTATGATACTCATTTATCAGTACATCCAGCTCTTGGCTGTATTTAATGGTTTCTTCACTCGTAAAGCCTTTCTTATTTGCACAAGTTATCATTAGTTCCCTTTTCATTTTTATTGCTTCAAGCATCTCAGAAGGGACAGTCTCGTTCGTGTACACTTTTCTCCACCTACTCCTTACTCTTTTGCACTAAATCGTTAAAAATTTTGATTACTTGATGAATTATGACAAGAATTTATTGAAAAGTAAATACTTTCGCAAAAGTAGACAAAACAAGCATTTTCTTTGGTTTTTCGACATTTTTCTTCTTTACTTTTTAACATTTACGACAATTTCCTATATGATTGAAATAAAAAACTGGTTGGGATTAAAATATCCCCAACCAGTTTTTTATAGCTTTACTTCTTCTATTTCGTAAATAGGCACCCAGCCTTCAGTAGTTACAAAAATACGGATTGCGACTACTTTTCTATCTTCCTCGAGGGTAAAATAGTGTCTAGTATTTTCTGGTACTGAAATTAAATCACCTGGTTCTAAATGGACTTCAAAAAATTCTGCGTCTTTTCCTTGAATCACAAATACACCGTGACCACTTACAATAAAACGGACCTCGTCATCAGTATGGTGGTGTTCGTTTTTAAAGTTCGTTAATAGTGTGTCGAGGTTTGGTGTGTTTTCAGATAAAGAAATGACATCTTGGGCTTTATATCCGCGTCTTGTTGAAATATCTGCAATTTCTTTACTAAAGGTGTTAAGTATGTCATTTTTATCTTTATCAGATAATAGATATTTGTCTACTAATAACTGAGGTAGCTTAGAAATATCCCAATTTTCATAAATTACTTCCTGGCTCTCTAGGAAACTTCCTACTTCTTTTTGATCTTGAATTTTAGCTTCACTGCTTTGAAATGTAATGTATGCCACAGTAATCTCTCCCTCTTGGTATTTTTATACTACTTTAAATAATTGGTATGGTTTGTGTTCCAGTAAACGCAACTGATATTTAAATAAGAACTCTGAGGCCTCGAGAATCTTCTTAGCCTCAAAAGCCGTTTTCCCCCAAACGGTTATCCCATGATTACGGATAAGCACAGCTCCTGTATCACTTGAAATATGCTCTGAAAACTTATTTGCCAGAGTAGGGATATGAGCATAGTTTTTGATAATAGGAATTTTTAAAACTGCATCTTCTTCCCATTTATCAAAAGCTTTTATCAATTCTTGCCCTTTAAATGTTACCTCGCCTTGATCACCATAAATTTCTGAAATCACATTGTTATCAATTGTATGAACATGTAGGCTGCACCCTGCATTGGTATTTCGATATATTTCTACGTGCAGAAGTGTTTCAGCTGAAGGTTTTAGATGGGTTTCCTCCACTGCCCGCCCATATTCATCAACAAGCAGAAAATCCTCGTCTGTTCGCTTTCTCTTATCCTTGCCACTTGCCGTTACTAAGAATTGCAGTGGATGATCACTTACCTTAATGGCCAGATTACCACTGGTCCCCATAAACCAATCTCTTCCAGACAATTCATCCTTTACATCCGCTAATTCAAGCCATTTCTCTTTTAACATGACAGCTTCTTCACCTCTATCCGATTTTTTATAGCATCTATACAGTCATAAAATGTTGTAAAGCTTTTGTAAGATAATCCCCACTCTTCACATTTTTCCTCTAACATGTCTCTTGCCAGTACAAAGTCAGCCTGCTTTGCTGCCTCTAGGTCTGTAACGGAATCTCCAACGACAATATTGTCATACTCTTCATTCTGTGATAGTTCTCTTATAATGCTTGGCTTACAACAGCCACAATCATTCTTACATAAAGCATCACATCGATACGGCCATAGAATTTTTATATAATCTCCAGAAAAGTCGGCTTGATTACAATAAACCCCTGCAAATGGTCCGAATTTTTCAATTATTGGGACCACAAAGAAATCAATTCCTCCGCTTACAATGTATAGCGGGATCCCTTCATTCCGCAGATAGTCGACAAAATCCTCGAATCCTTCACGAATCCTCGCGTTGTCAACTGCAAACCGGGTAATTTCCTCTTTCATTTCACTTGGGAGCATAGCAAATAATTTGCCAACACCCTCATTAATTGAAATTTCACGAGAGAGAATTTGATCCTTAATTTCCTCCCAATTAGGAGGATTGAATTTTTTCATAATGGCAATTATATTATCTCTTTCCGTAATCGTCCCGTCAAAGTCACAATAGATAATTGGCGTTTTCATCTAGGCTCTCACCTCTGGATTTCCCCACAATTGGAGCGCCTTCATTAATTCAGGGTGGTTTTCTGCTCCTTCAGCCAAGCTTTTTCCTTGTAAAGTAACATCAATTGCTTGTCGGAACGCTAAACCTCCACCACGTGCACCATCTGGATGGCCGTGGATCCCACCGCCTGCATTAATAACAGAATCAATTCCAAAATCCCTCATTAACAATGGCACCATTCCAGGATGAATTCCTGCTGAGGGAACAGGGAAAGCACGATTTAGAAGATCTTCGGTTGTTAGTTCATTAGCAATTGAAAGTGTAATCAATTTTTCTAAGGCTACTGTTCCATAAGGCGATGGAAATAATGACAAATCTGCTCCAGCGTAGCGAAGAAGCTTTCCTAGTAACAAGGAATGAGAAATTCCATAATGGTTAGATGAAGTAAAAGCCCCACTGACGGCAGGATGAGCCATTAACGGCAGTGCTATTTCATCATCCTCACGTAACTCTTGCAATACATCAAGCCCATAGGCAAATACATTAAACAATAGTAGGTCTGCACCCAATTCTGCTGCTCTCCTGGCTTTATCCTTTAACTGAGAAGTTCTTCCTGATAAATTCACAGCATATAAAGTCCGGTGACCTGTTTGTTCATACACTTCTTCTAATACCTTTCGACCATCAATAATTCGTCTCTCAAACGGGGTTAATTCATTTTCAAATAGTATTTCGTCATCTTTTACAAAGTCTACTCCCCCGAGTGCCTGCTGCTTCAATTGCTCTGTTAAAAAAATAAGGTCCTTACCGAGAACGCCTTTAAAAATGCTCATCAACAATGGTCTATCATGAACGCCAAGTTTATTCCTAAGAGCTTCGATACCAAAGCGTGGTCCAGGAAATTGGCGTTTTAAGGAATCAGCAAACTGTAGGTCTAATAATTTTATTTTCCCATCTAAGGAAAGCTTTCCAAAGACTGTTGTTAGGATTGCTGGTAAATCTGTCGAGAAATTAACTGTAGGATAGGCTATTTGAATCAGCGCTTTGTCGTCTTGTTTAGCAGGGACTCCTTCAACCTGAACAACTCTCCCTTTATGTTTTAACAATTGACTTTGCTCAAGCTCTGGCAAGTTTGTCCAGGAACCAACTGTCAAGCCTAAGGCAATTTCCTCTGCTTTTTTCTCTGGATATTTTTCATCATGAATTAGATAGGTTGCAATGACTTCAGTCACAAATCTTCATCCTCTCAAGTCAAAACTAAAAAACCTCTCCTAATAAAAGAAGAGGTTAGCATCAAAAAAACTAACATCTTCTCATCTTTCAGCAATTAGCTGCAAGATTTAGCACCGTGCTTAACTTAATGGTTAAGTCGGTTGCCGGGCTTCATCGGGCTTTTCCCTCCACCTGCTCTTGATAAGAAAACGATTCGTAGTATTTACTTATTTGTACGTTGTTAAACTTATTTTGGATTATCCCAAGAAATTTATTTTTTGTCAACTTTATTTTTTAAAAATTTCCAACTTACTAATTCTTTCAACTGCTTCTGTTAATCTGTTCTCAGAGGTTAATAACCCTACCCTCACAAAACCTTCACCGTACTTACCGAAACCAATACCCGGAGCCACCATGATGTGAGCCTGCTCCAGAAGAATATTAGCAAATTGTTCAGAGTTATATCCTTCTGGAACTTTGAGCCATGCAAAAAAGGAACCCTTTGGAGCTGTGACCTTCCAGCCTAGTGATTGCAGTCCATCTATTAACACATTCCGCCTCCGCTCGTAAAGAGCATTTAACTCTCTTACGCAATCCTGTGATGATGTTAAAGCAGCTGCTGCAGCCTCTTGAATAGCTCCAAATAAACTAACATACATATGGTCTTGGAGCAATTCAATGGCAGAAATAACACTAGGATTACCGATCGCAAATCCAACCCGCCAACCGGCCATGTTGTAGGTCTTTGATAAGGTATATATTTCAATCCCTACCTCTTTAGCACCTTTCAGTTGTAAGAAACTTAGAGGTTTTTCCTCATCAAACCCAATAGCTCCATAGGCAAAATCATGAACGACACAAATATCATTCTCCTCAGCAAGTTTAATCGTTTCTTCGAAAAACTCTCTAGTTGCCGTGGCTCCTGTAGGATTGTTTGGGTAGTTTAGTAACATTAGTTTAGCCTTTTTGACGATCTCTTTGTCTAGTTCACTATAGTCTGGTAAGAAACCATTTTCTTCTTTTAATGGCATCGTTGCCATTTCGGCCTTTGCAAGAGCAACCCCTGACCAATAGTCTGGGTATCCCGGATCTGGTACAAGCATCAGATCGCCAGGATTCAGAAGACATTGGGGAATTTCAACTAAGCCTGCTTTACCCCCAAATAAAATTGCTACTTCCGCCTTAGCATCAATCTTAACCCCATACTGTTTGAGATAAAAATCTGCAGCTGCCTCTTTCAAATAGGCATGTCCTTGGAAAGGTGAATATTTATGATTAAGGGGACTCTCAGCGGCTTCCTGCAGCTTTGCCACAATATGTTCTGGTGTAGGCTGGTCTGGATTGCCTTGTCCTAAATTAATAACATCATATCCTTGTTCAATATATATTCCTACTTTTTTTACCAGTGAAGCAAAAAATTGTTTGGGAAGACTATTTAATAATTCTGACGGTGCAAATTGTTTCATCGCTCTCACCTGCTTTAATTAATTCATATTTTAGTTGAAATTCTAGTCACAAATGATATAACTTTTATAACAGCTTGTAAAGTTAAAATTCAGAAATTCCAAATGAGGTGAAGATTTTGAAATTAAAAATTGCCTGTCTCCAGATGGATATTGTCTTTGGTAAACCTGACAGGAACTATAAAACCGCAGAAAAACTTATTCAAGCTTCAATCCATGAGCAGCCAGACGTGATTGTTCTTCCTGAATTATGGACAACTGGATATGATCTGACACGCCTTGATGTCATCGCTGACCATGAAGCTAGTAAAACGATTCATTTCTTAAAGAAATTAGCTCAAAAGTATGGAGTCCACCTTGTTGGGGGTTCAGTTGCAAATCAAACAGAAAATGGTGTAAAAAATACATTGCTTATCATAAACAAAAAGGGAGAACTCATTCATCAATATAGCAAACTGCATCTCTTTAAACTAATGGATGAACACCTCTATTTAGAAGCGGGCACTGAAAAAGGATTATTCGAAATTGATAATCTTCCGTTTGCAGGAATGATTTGTTATGATATACGCTTTCCAGAATGGGTCCGTACTCATACCGCAGAGGGGGCAAAAGCATTATTTGTTGTTGCCGAATGGCCTGCAGCACGCCTGTCACACTGGCGGGCATTGCTTATTGCCAGAGCCATCGAAAATCAATGTTATGTAATTGCTTGTAATCGCTCTGGGAAAGACCCGAACAATCAGTTTGCAGGTCATTCCATGATTATTGACCCTTGGGGTGAAGTCATTTCCGAGGCTGGAGAGAATGAGGAGATTCTAACTGGTGTGATTGATTTAGATTTAGTTACACAAGTGCGTAAGCAAATTCCTATTTTCACAGATCGAAAACCAGAATTCTATAAATAGTTGCTGTAAATATAATTTTCAAAAAATATTGACAGCATCTTTCCCGCTTGTTATGATACTTTTCGAAATTAAAAAAATATAATGATTACTCTTATCACGAGCTGGCTGAGGGATTTGGCCCTTTGAAGCCCAGCAACCGACCAAGATGCCATTGAAAAATGGGGTGCATGAAGCACTAGGGATACCTCTTCTTGGCACGGTGCTAATTCCAACAGAAGGAGACCCTTTCTGAGAGATAAGAGGTGCGACAGACTATTTGTCTTCTAGCCTCTTTCAGAAAAGAAAGAGGCTTTTTAGTGTCATCATACACTAAAGCCTCGCAAATTAAGGAGGATTATCATGAGTCTATTAAATGCAACTACTTACCATCCATTAACTGAAAACTCAGCCGTTGAACTTGCCCTAAGTTTAAAACTTTTTTGTAACAACACCAAATTAAACTGCAAAGAAATCGGTGACGGAAATCTTAATCTAGTCTTTCATATCGTTGATGAAGCTACTAATAAGGGAATCATTATAAAGCAAGCACTTCCATATGCTAAAGTTGTTGGCGAAAGCTGGCCCCTTACGTTAAAAAGAGCTAAAATTGAAGCAGATGCATTAAAAGTCTTTGGTCATATAGTCCCAGATTACGTCCCAGAGGTATATTACACAGATGATGTGTTGGCTGTTACGGTTATGGAGGACCTTTCTCATTTAGCCATTGCAAGAAGCGGATTTATAAATGGCGAGACCTACCCTTTATTATCTAAGCATATCGGTGAATATCTAGCTAAAACATTATTTTTCACATCAGACTATGCACTAGGTCCTCAATTAAAAAAAGAACAGGCAGCAAAATTTATTAATCCTGAACTTTGCAATATAACGGAGGACCTTATTTTTACCGATCCCTATTATGATGCTGAAACAAATGATTTTGAGGAAAGTTTACGAAGTGAAGTCCAATCGATTTGGAATGATGGTGAATTAAAATATCAAATCTCTGTTTTGAAGAAAAGCTTCTTAACCGAAGCTGAAGTTCTTCTCCATGGAGATTTGCATACAGGCAGCATATTTGCAAGCAGCACGGAAACCAAAGTGATTGATCCTGAATTTGCTTTTTATGGTCCAGCCGGATTTGATATCGGTCAGGTATTTGCAAATCTGCTCTTCCAGGTAATTGCTTCTTCTGAAAAGAAAGAAATTTTTATCCATCATATACAAACGGTTTGGAATGTATTTGACGAACAGTTTACCGTCTTATGGGAAATTGCAAACAAAGATGATTTATCCAAATCTAGGCTGTTTCTCGACCACTTAAAGTCCAAATATTTCGAGGATGCTGTAGGCTTTGCAGGATGTGAATTAATCCGCCGAACAATCGGGCTGTCCCATGTGGCCGATTTAGACAAAATCGTAGACGACCAAACCCGAATCAACGCAAAACAAAATTCCCTTAAACTAGGTAAAACCTTAATCAAACAAAGAAAAGGAATTAACAGATTAGAAATATTGGTCGATACAGTCAAAAAAGCACTTCAATAAATGCTAGAAATTCTACACTTTCCATTGACAAAAGCAATCCATTTGGATTGCTTTTGTCATTCGATTTTCGCCCACATTTCGTGAGGATTTAACTCATATATCCCATTCTCACGAAACATATAATGATTAATAATAAACTCTCTCCTTATCGTTGCATAATCATCATGGAACTGTTTAATATACTCATTGATTTCCTTCTCCTGATATTTCTTTCCAACCTTCATCCCCTGAATTATATGCTCAAACACCATTAACTTCTTTTTCCGCTGTGCAGGGATATTCTTCAGTTTTCCTTCTTTGGTAAAAAAATTGTCAATAACCTTCTGCCTTTCTAAGCTTACCTTAACCATATTCTCCAGTTCCTCCTCTTTTTTATCCAGTAACTGTGTTAGAACCAGCGCCTGCTGCTTAATCATCGATTCATTCAGATAGAAATAAATCATATTTTTGTCCCGCCTTTCATAGACAACAGAAGCCTCACGCAATTTCTTTAAATGATGAGTTATAGTCGGTGGGGTTAGACCGAGCTTCCCCGCAATAGCCTGACCATGAAGTGGTCCTTTCGCCAACAGTGTAACAATTCGAACCCTCGTTGGATCCCCCATCGTTTTATAGAAAGTGACTAACCTGTCTAATTGCACCTTTTTCCGCCCCTTTAATTTGATATATATCTAATTAGATGTATATCAAATTATACAGTTAATGTCAAATAAAAAGTTAAGGCAAAGTGGTACTAACCACTTTGCCTCAACTTTTTATAAAAATGGACTTTCGTGCTTTGCTTTTAGTCGCTGCCATCTTTTCTCGACTTCTTCACAAAATTCATCTAATAAATGCAAGTTTTCTTCCCTCAGCAGGTGTTTCGTTTTACCCATATAATTTAACCAATCAGACAGAGGAATACGTTTATTCTTTGCTTCTGGATCGTATGTTATGGTCGTTACACCCTGCTCTATTTCATAAAGCGGGAAGAAACATGAGTTAACAGCAGCAGCTAAAATCGTTGAACCATACCGATCTTCAGACTTCCAGTTTAGCGGACAAGTAATAAGGATTTTGCCGTAAACCGTTCCTACATTTTGAGCATACCACTGTGCCTTAGCACCTTTCTTGATTAAATCCTGAGGGAACGCTTCTGCACCAGTAAAAACATAAGGAATATTGGTTGCCGCCATAATTTGTGCCGTATCCTTATGGTGGAACGTCTTGCCCTTTTGTGTTTTTCCAACACCAGAAGTACTGGTCATATGACCTAAAGGAGTAGAGTAAGACATCTGTGATCCAGTATTCATATAACCCTCGTTATCATACTCAAGCATTATTAGCTTGTGGCCACGAAGAGCAGTACCAATGGCTGACCCCATTCCTATATCCATACCGCCATCACCCGTTATCATAACAAATGTTGCCTCATCGGAGACTTCTATTTCGCCCCGTCTTTTTAGTTCTAAGAACGCTTCAAGAGTTCCTGAAAGAGTCGCGGCACCATTTTGAAACAGGTTATGAATCATCGTTTGTTTATGTGAGCTATGTGGATAAGAAGTAGTCGTTACATACGCACAGCCAGTCTGGAATAATGTAACGATATCCCCTTCAATCCCTTTAAAGAAAAGTTCCAAACCAGTAAAAATTCCACATCCCGGACATGCTCCATGTCCGGATGCAATTCGCTTCGGCTTAGTGGTAAGCGCACGAAGCGGCGGAATTTTTACTATTAACTTATTCGTTTCTTCATCCAGCTTGATATCAATCAAACCAGTCTTATAAACATCCCCATGCTGAGGTGTAATAACCGGTTTCAAGATGTTTTCTGGATTACCCGGTACATGACCGTAATAATCAAAAGTTTTTTCAGCATAGCCTTTTTCCAAAGCAGCAACCGTCATTTCGAAGAAGTTTGAAGCATCATCTGCATAAAAGTCCTTTCCTCCAAGTCCGAAGACACGACTTAGTACGATTGTCTGATTATGACGGTCCTCTTGAAGGGCAGATTTGACTTCATGTGTTAAGTTAGGGCCGTTTGCACCGTAAGAATCTGCACGTTCACCTACCAATAATGCTTTTACATTTTTAAGTGCCGCACGAATTTCCTTAGCTGGGAATGGACGGATGATATTAGGACTAATTACACCAGCCTTAACACCCTTTGCCCGTAGCTGATCGACAACATCCTTTGCAGATTCTGCAGCCGAATTTAATAAGAATAGTGCTACTTCGGCATCTTCCATTTTATACAGGTCCAATACAGGATATTCTCGACCCGAGATTCGAGCATATTCGATGGCCACTTCTCTAAAAACTCCCCCTGCCGCATAAATGGCTTCCGATTGCTGATAATGATTATTGATCAGGTCATCCCCATTCATATGTGCACCGATTGTTACCGGTTTCTTTGGATCTCTGGCAAAATGGTAATCTGTTGGACATTCCCCTACGAACTCTTGCACCACTTTCCGGTTCTTAAAAAATTCTACACGACGCTTTTGATGCGAGGTGAAAAATCCGTCGTAGGCAACAATAACGGGAAGACGCACCTTAGAATGTTCAGCAATTTTGAGTGCCAAAATATTCATATCGTAAACAGCTTGAGGTGTTCTTGCTGTAAGAATAACCCAGCCTGTATTTAGTGCATAATAAAGATCCGAGTGATCTCCTCTAATATCAAGCGGTCCACTGACAGAACGAGTCACAAGGTTCATAACCATTGGAAAACGTGTACCCGCTTGAACAGGAAGTTGTTCAATCATGTACAATAAACCGTTTGCACTTGTAGCATTAAAGACTCTTGCACCTGTTGCTGCTGCCCCGTAGCAAATAACCGCAGAACCGTGCTCGCCGTCGGCTGGTATTAAATGAATATCATGCTCTCCGCGAGCCTTCATTTGGTCTAAATACTGAGCTACTTCCGTTGAAGGAGTAATCGGAAAATACCCCATGATATGATAATTGATTTGTGCAGCTGCCATCGCTGCCATTTCATTGCCAGATTCAAAGGTGGATAGCTGCTCTGCAATGTTTTGACCTGTTAATTTTTCTTCTAAGGTTGCCATTAGAAACTACCTCCTTCTAAATAGGGAAAGTTTTGCTTCACACGGTTAGCATCTGCATAACCAATCATCTCTCTAAGCTCGCCTAGGGCCTCGGTAGGGCAAGCTTCGACGCATTTTAAACATCCTTTACAATACTGGTAATCAATACCGTTAAGGAACATTTGCTTTCTGCCCTTTTTATCTTCTCCCGCTTCCCAAACAAAGCAATAATCAGGACAGGCGTTATCACAAGCAGCACAGTTAATGCATTTTTCTTTATTGAACTGTGGCAGGAATCCTTGTCGTGACCCGCTAAGGTCTTTTAAAATACTATTGGCTTGTGTGGTGATTACGCCGCCAATTTCTTGAGTCTTATAACCCAAGAGAGGTAAAGGACGAATAAAGCCTTTGCCTGCTGCATCGCCAGGGACTTCATAGGTTTTAAATTGAACTTCATTGTAGCCTCGGTCAAATGTTCGGATATTTGGTTCTACAAGATGCGGATATTTTTTCTCAAACGTTTTCCGAATAATATTTCTCATTGCATCGGGATCTAAGAAATCACAGATTCGGAACATAGCACCCAGCATAGCAGTGTTTACTTTCGTCTTCTCCTCAACTGCTATCGTTAAAGCGTCAACAATTGCCAAGGTTCCATATTCAAGAAGCAAGTCCTTCTTTACATCATCAAATTCTCTCACTGTATTAACTAATACGATCCCATCTGCATGCAAACCACTAACAACATTTACCATTTTATATAACGCCTCATGAAAAACGGCAATAATATGCGGTTGTTCAATTGGACTATGATCCCTAATTTCTACTTCAGGATCACAGAAGCGGATAAAACTTTTAACGGGTGACCCCTTTTTTTCAGAGCCATAGGATGAGAAATTCGATCCGTTTAAACCTAGCCCTAACACACCGGCCTCAGCCAGCATCTTCCCTGCGAGATTTGCTCCAAGACCTCCAATAGATTCCAGGCGTATTTCAAAAAAACCAAGATCATTTTTCATTGGTAAAATTGACATTTGTTTCCTCCCCCACTTTCATTCCCATAATCAAATTGTTACAACTTTAAGAATTATTGTAGGGTAATTCTACATATTACGCTGTGACAAAAATCAAACATCCAAGAAAAATTTTTATAACACATTTGAATTAGTATAAAAAAGGTTCATTTAGAGCCTTTAGTTTCCACTTTTTGATATAATACAGATTACATCCTGTAATATAACAGGATTACAGGTTTATATTTACTGGTTCCATTAATGCTATCGAATTAATGGAAATTGGGATATAATATAATATTGTTTTTATTTTTTCAAAGGAGATTTCTTATGAAAGTAATTTGTAGTACTTTAAATGCGAAATATATCCATACCAATCTTGCTATCCGCTATTTAAGGGCATATGCGGCTCCAGAATTTAATGTCCAATTGAGGGAATACACGATTAAGGACCCGATCATGAATATTGTGACTGACTTGTATCAGCAAAAACCGACTGTTATTGGCTTTAGCTGCTATATTTGGAATATTGAAGAGACCATAAAAGTTGTTAATATGATAAAAAAGATTGATCCTTCTATCTTAATTGTTTTAGGGGGACCCGAAGTAACCTATGATACCACCGAGTGGATGGAAAAGGTTCAAAATGTCGATATCATTGTTATCGGCGAAGGTGAACAAACCTTCAAGCAGCTGCTGTCTGTAATTGAAGAAGGGGAGACAAGCTTTCAAAGTGTTCCTGGCATTGCTTATCGAGACAATGGACAGATAAAGGTTACAGCCCAAATGAACAAGCTTGATCTAAAAGAATTGGCTTCTCCATATCGATTTACAGAGGATCTGAGTGGATTAGGCAAGCGGGTTACTTATATCGAAACTAGCCGTGGCTGCCCCTTTAGCTGTCAATTCTGCCTCTCATCCATTGAAGTGGGTGTCCGCTATTTTGACCGTGAAAAAATAAAAGACGATATTCGTTATTTAATGGCTAACGGTGCTAAAACCATTAAATTTGTTGATCGGACTTTCAACATAAGCAGAAGCTATGCAATGGAAATGTTTCAATTTTTAATCGATGAACATCTTCCAGGGACTGTCTTTCAATTTGAAATAACTGCGGACATTATGAGGCCAGAGGTTATTGAATTCTTGAATAATGAGGCACCAAAGGGTCTGTTTCGATTTGAAATAGGAGTTCAATCAACAAATGATTTTACAAACGAACTTGTAATGCGTAAACAAAACTTTGCTAAGCTAACTCGCACCGTTACGATGGTGAAGGATGGTAACAAAATCGACCAGCATCTTGATTTAATTGCAGGATTACCTGAAGAGGATTACAACTCATTTAAAAAGACATTTAATGATGTTTTTGAGCTGCGTCCTGAGGAACTTCAGTTAGGATTTTTAAAAATGCTGCGGGGGACAGGTCTACGCCTACGTGCAGCAGACCATCAGTATGTATATATGGATCATTCACCATATGAAATATTAGGAAATAACGTTCTCTCCTTTGATGATATTGTCCGGATTAAACAAGTTGAAGATGTATTGGAAAAATATTGGAATGATCATAGAATGGATCATACAGTTGAGTACCTAGTAACAAATGTATTTCCGACACCTTTTGATTTCTTTCAGGAGTTTGGTTCATACTGGGATGAGCAGGGATGGTCTAGAATCGGGCATCAGCTTGAAGATTTATACCGCAGGCTATACTCGTTCCTTGAGAAACGGGCGACTGAGCATTTGGACATAATAGCTGGATTAATGAAATATGACTATCTGAAGGAACATAAATATAAACCAAGAAAGCCTTGGTGGAATGCAAGTTATGAAAAGAAAGACCGTATGCAGGTTTACAAACTAATAGCTGAACAACCTCAAATTTTAGGAGCAGCCTACACACCCTTAAAATTAGATGAGAAAGATCTTTTCAAACACACAATGCTTGAAGAAGTTTCATTTGATCTAAATGTTTATCTAAATACTGGCGAAGTTAAGGTCCAATCCACAAATATATTAGCATATTTTAACCCTGCTAATGAAGCGACACAGATTTTCCCATTTTCCCTAAATAAATAGCCGGCTAATTAGCCGGCTATTTTTCTTTAGATGATTTTTTCTTATCGCCTTTCGCCTGAAGGACCTCATAGAGCTTTACCCCGTTTACATCCCCAAATTCTATGCTGAATTCTACACGTGGAATCTCTTTTTTCTTTTTGTCTTCCATTACTGTCTTCCTTTTCTCCCCAACTTTGAATTACGGTTTGCTCCTTTTAATTCATCTTCTCCATGTGTGAATTCAGCTGAAAATTCACTTTCCTGAACATTCTTATGGGGCGTTTTTGAATATTTTTCAACAGCATTAAATTCCGCTTTACGTTTTGCCATCGTTTATTCCTCCCATCAATATGTGTTACATATATAGTGTTAAACAAAAGCAAAGAATACATCACTTCCTTATTTTTCATAAAATAAAAAAGCTTTATTGTAAAAGAATAAGGTAAAAAGAGGAGTGAGTTTCTAATGAAGGATAAGAAAAAAGCACAGGCTACACCGAAGGTAAGTATGGATGAAACGATGCCTCATCAAATTAATGCCCCCAGCTTCGAAGGGACTGGAATTAAAATGCAGGAACCCTTTATCAATGAGCATGGTGTAGTCATCGGAGACAGCTTGTACTCCTCCCCAAATTCTCCTTTAGAAAAATGGTCTGATGAAACGGACCCTGCAATAATGGCAGGTGACGAATGGGTTCACCCTACAAATGATATCGGCTGGAATACAGCAGAGAACCGAGAACTGCTTGAAAGTAAAAGAAAGCCCCAGGCATACCCATTTATGCACCCAACAAAGGATGTAAGTAAAGGAACAGATTAATTAAAAAAATTACTATGTCATCCAAAAACGAAAAAGATTACCACTTATGAAATTCATCTTATTTATAAACAATAATGATACAGAGAGTAAATCTCTGTAACGATTACAAGGAGTTGAAAATGATGGCAAACAGCAGTAATAAGTTATTGGTTCCTGGTATCGAGCAATATCTGGACCAGGTAAAATATGAAATTGCCCAGGAATTCGGTGTTACACTTGGCTCAGATACAGTTTCTCGTGCTAATGGCTCAGTGGGCGGAGAAATTACTAAACGACTAGTAAAGCAAGCTCAAGCACAAATGTCAGGCCAGTCTTCTGAACAATAACTTCATAACATGGAAAAAGTCCGATCTTTATGATCGGACTTTATTTATTTTTATTTTGTTGCTGAGATTGTTTATTAGTTGAATTGTTTTTTTCATTTGATTGTTTGTTTTTCTGTCCATTATTTTGCCTTAATGTTCCAGAAATATTTTCATCTGTCTTTTTCTGTTGTCCAGGGGCAAGCTTACTCTCTTCTCTGCTGTTTTGCTGGCTATTCTTTTCTACATTATTAGAGTTTTTATTATTAGGCTGACTATCCTCTGTTTCCTTCTTTAATTGACCTGGTGCTGACTCTTTACCTGGTAATGAAACAGAAGGGGTTGTCACTTTATTTGAAGGATTCTCGATTTCTAATTGCTTGGGTAATTCATTTGTTTCCCCATCTTGTAAAGACTTGTTCTTATCTTTATAGTACTGACCAATAGGTATGCCTAAGTCTCGTGCCGCCTGAACATCCTCTTCTGTTGCTATATACGTTTTGACTTCAACAGATTCAGTATTAGCCTTGATTTCTTCTATATTTGCCTGTAGTTTTGCCCCGAGTTTACTATTAAGGTCTTCAGTCTCAACAGTAGATATTACAATTGGTCCGTTGTTTGCTAAGCCCTTTTCTTTAAGCTTACTAACAATTAGAAGAGCCAAATCTGAGACATCGGTTTTTTCCCAGTCAGAAAGTTGAGAGATGAACTTATTTGTATCTTGATTAAAACCGTTGATTTCAACAACCTGCATTCGCTTGTTTAACCCAAGTTCAATACTGGAATTCGCATCTATTGACATGTAGGCATAGGCTTTATTGCTTTGATAAATTGGTATGATGGCACTCATACAAATAAAAAGAGCAATCATCGACACCCAAACTGACCTTTTAAATATAACACTTCTTAGTGAATAGGGAACTTTCCCACCCTGATGAGCATTAATAGGAAAAAAGTCAATCTCTTCACCGATTTGGTAGCTGTTACCATGCTTATGTGCACGTAAGAACTCTCCTTCAGAGGTTAATAACGTTAAATAAGAATTATTCATATCCATTATAATTCCCTTTTTCATATTTCGAGCACCCCCTTAAGATATTCTTTCATATACACATAATCACTAGATAGGATTAAGGCAATAGCAATAATATATTTCCTATTCCGTTCAATTGTTTTTCTACTTATATCTACCATTTTTTCTAACTCTTTTATTGGCAAACGTTTTTTTTCAAGCAATTTATTTTTTAATTCTGTATCTTCCACTAGTTTTCTAGCTACTAATATGGCATTTTCCCTCGCATCCGCATGCTTGGGAGAATTTTTTACAAGGTCACTAAAACTTAAGTCGAAGGAAGTTAATAATAGTTGAAAATGGATAATTTCTTCTCGTCGAAGTTCTTCATCGGATTTCTTCTTGAATTCCTCTAATGAAAGATCATTAATAATACCTATACCGACTGTATTTTCTTGAAGGGAGGAAAAGGTTAAATCCATGCTAATATGATTGTTTTTTGATTGCTTCCTTATATAATCAATAACTCTTCTTTTGATTAATACTTCTGAAAAGCTTAGCAGTGATTTCCCCTTTTCAGGAGAGTATTTTTCAATCGCTTCATTAAACGCTATAAGGCCGATGCTAAATTCATCATCTGTTTCGTAAATATATCTTTTACATACTGATGAAACAGTTTTCGCAATAAAGGGTTTATAGGCATCAATAGTTTCATTTAGTAGTGACCTGTTTCCCTGCTGTATTAGAATCACTGACTCTTCTAGAGTTCGTTTTTTACTTTTAGTCATAAACAATAAACCTAGCATTGCTTCACCTCTCTATTGACCCAATTATAACATACGAATGTTACCTTGGACTTTTTGGGGGTAATAGCATGCTAAAGAAAAAGCACCATTAATGGATATCACTTCCTGTGGAAGTATGAGAGGTCTATTCCAACTTTTTCATTAAAGAATTTCGTAATAACCAATACCCTTTTTGGGGGCATATTGAACTTTTTTTAAAAAGCAAAAAGGCTTCAAATTAATTGAATTAATTTGAAGCTTTCTTCCGTTTACTATCTTTCATTAAGGTCTTAATGAACAACTGGATAATAAAACCTGCGAGTAAACCGGGTATTAGGAAAATCATAGGCAAAAAAACTGGCCCAGGGTGAATATGCAAAATATTTACCTTAGGTGAAACCATTAAACCAACAGTTACAAAATATGCACCAAAAACAAACGGTAAATAGGAATGTTTCTCCTCTGCTGGCATTGCTGATCTGTAAGCATCCCACATGGCAAACATATAGACACAGGGATAAAACATAAGCCATTGGTAATCAATCACTCTTTCCGCCTTTTCAATCTCCCCTAAGAAACTGTACATAATTGCTGAATTAAATCGACTGTTAACATTAATAATAAACTCTAAAATTACAAACAAAAGCCCTTTAATATACTGGTGTATTAACAGCTGACTAAACCCAGGAAAAGCAACACTCCATAAAACTGCTTCTAATTTACCTAATTTTTTCATCTTTCAATCCCGCTTCTAGTGGCTTTTTTTATACTGATGAGGGTTACTCAACTTATTTTTACCAGTATTTTGCCAAAAAAACTAACAAGATTTAATTTTTTTCATTATAATATTCTAATTTGATAATTTGGATTATCCTTCTGTTTTAAATAAAATGCGGTCATCGGCCGAATTCCTTCCTTAAAATCTGGACAGCGAATTCCTGAGCCCTTTAAATCATTGGCTGCTAGTGTATTATCAAACTTACCCATCCAAGTAAAATAATCCAATGCCTCTTTTTCAACCCCGAGATACCTTCGTATAGGTTTAATTGATAAAAACCATTTCCCAAGTGTTAGAGATACTAGGACATAGATAACACCCTTTAATTGATTCCTTTTTAAAACCTCACGAATGAGTTGATTACAAATAAATCCAGGAAACCCTGTAAAAAAATAACCCTTTTCCATCATTTCCCTCCTCCAACAAGAATCGTACTAATTGTAAGGGGTTTCATAAAATTTCATCAAGCTATAATCTGAATTTTCTGTAAAACAAAAGAGATGGCGAAATATTCGCCATCTCTTTTTACTCATGCTGGTCCATCGGGTTATATAACTTGACTTGTGGGTTTTTCTCCTGGAACCACCGAAGGGCAAAGTCGTTTTCAAACAAAAAGACATAATGGTCAAAACGGTCTTTTACAAGCAGACTTCTAGAGCTTGATAAATTCTCGTCCACGCTATCGCCTTCAATCCATCGTCCAATCTTTGAACCCATACGTTCCATTAATACTTCAGCATTATATTCATTCTTCATTCTATGCTCGAATACCTCAAACTGTAATTGTCCAACTGCTCCTAACAAATATTCATCTGTTTTTACAGTTTTATAAAGTTGGATAGCACCTTCTTGAACAAGCTGCTGAATCCCTTTATAAAAGGATTTTTGCTTCATAACATTCTTAGCAGATACCCTTACAAAAAGTTCTGGAGTAAATTGCGGCAATTTCTCAAACTGGAATTGATCCTTACCAGTTGTAATGGTATCACCAATTTGGTAAGTACCTGTATCATATAAACCAATGATATCCCCACTGACTGCCTCGTCGACTGTGCTGCGCTCTTCTGCCATGAAAGAGGTAGATTGCGCCAATTTCAATTGTTTGCCAAGCCTAGGGATGTTGACGGTCATCCCTCGTTCAAATTTCCCTGAACAAATACGTATAAAAGCAATACGGTCACGGTGGGCAGGATTCATATTTGCCTGAATTTTAAAAACAAATCCTGAGAAACTTTCCCCAAGAGGATTAATTTCGCCATTGGAAGAATTTCTGGCCTTTGGAGGAGGTGCAAATTGTAAATAGGTTTCAAGAAAAGTTTGAACACCAAATGTGGTTAAAGCACTTCCAAAGAATACAGGAGTTATTTTACCTTCAGCTACTTTTTCTTTGGTGAATTCATTTCCAGCCTCATTAAGCAGCATAATCTCCTCTAGTGTCTGGTCATAAAGACCGGAAGCCTTTAATGGATGGTCTCCCTCAATTTCTCCTTCTTCATTCAAAGGAATGAAGCGATTTTCCTCGCTTACCCGGAATTGTTCAACACGTTTATAATAACGATCGTATATCCCAAGGAACTCTTTACCCATTCCAATCGGCCAGTTCATTGGATAAGACTCGATTCCAAGTACCTCTTCTAATTCTGCGAGCAACTCAAGCGGTGCTTTTCCTTGGCGATCAAGCTTATTGATAAAGGTGAAAATAGGAATTCCACGCATCCGGCACACTTTAAATAGCTTAAGGGTTTGTTCTTCAATCCCTTTTGCAGAATCAATGATCATGACAGCACTGTCGACAGCCATCAGCGTTCGGTACGTATCCTCACTAAAGTCTTGGTGCCCTGGTGTATCTAATATATTGACACGGAAATCATCATAATCAAATTGCATAACACTGGACGTTACAGAAATTCCACGTTGTTTCTCAATTTCCATCCAGTCACTGGTTGCAAATTTCCCTGTTTTTTTTGCTTTTACCGTTCCTGCATCACGTATTGCACCGCCGAATAATAATAATTTCTCGGTAAGCGTAGTTTTTCCGGCATCCGGGTGGGAAATAATTGCAAACGTTCGACGCGATAATACTTCTTGTTTAAAATCGTTACCCATTTTTAATTCCTCTCTTTGAAAATCATTAATTTTTGCCCATAATTTCAATCTTATCTCTCTAACGTTAACTTTGCAATTATTTTATTTAATCTGGAAAATTTCTTCCACTCATTCCCACACCCATTTTCATAATTTCCTTTTATAATAGAATAAGACCTTATAAAAAAGGAGATGACTCCCCTTGAATCGCAGTAAAAATACTATTTTAAAAATCACATTGTTTCTAACAGCATTTATTATCATTATTTCTGCAGTCATTTGGGGAATATCTACTGCACCTACCAAAACTGAGACCCCTTTTAAATCAATTGAAAAAATCATTCAAAATCAAAATGGTCAAGCTGTATACCTGACTGAACACGCTAATGGCCGTCTTCAACTTATAGCAGATGGTCAAGTTTACCTCTCCCACGTTCCCCCGAATAGTCTAATGATTGGTAAGCTTGTTGAAAAATATAATATACAGTATTCCTATTCACCTAGTAGCCGCTACGGCAAATGGATTGCAGTTGGTATTCTCCTTTCTCTTATTGCCGCAGGATTGATCTTGCAAAAAAAGAAAGGTGGATTTGGGGCCACTGGCACAATGAAGAGCGGTGTATCAAAAGCTCGGCCTCGTCCATCCATACGTCTAAAGGATGTCGGCGGACTTGGAGAAGAAATGAAAGAAGAAATCCTGCAAACACTGTCGATTCTTAAAGAACCCGAAAGAGCATTAAAGCTTGGAATTAAACCACCAAAAGGGATATTATTATACGGACCGCCTGGAACAGGAAAAACCTTATTAGCTCAAGCAATTGCCCATGAATTGAATACAGCCTTCTTCTCAGCAAGCGGTTCGGCCTTTAATGAATTATTCATTGGGGTAGGTGCAAGTCGTGTTCGTTCCTTATTCCAAACAGCAAGGAAACAAGGTCCAGCCGTTATTTTTATAGATGAAGTTGATGCACTTGCGGGAAAAAGAAAACCACATGGCGGCGAAGAGGCAGAAAAAACCTTAACCGAACTTCTAGTCCAACTGGATGGAGGACAATCGAATGATGGTATTCTATTTATTGCAGCAACCAATAGAAAGGATATGTTAGACGAAGCATTTCTTCGCCCAGGTCGAATTGACTTTTCATTCCAGGTTCCTCTTCCCGATACAAAAGGAAGGCGGGAAATTATTGACCTCCATGTCAAGGGAAAGGCAATTTCAGATGAGATACACAATTCATTAGAAAATTTAGCTGAAAGCACCTCAGGCTTTTCTGGAGCAGAATTACAATCATTGTTTGAAACAGCCAGTAGACGAGCGGTCCGAAATGGACAGGATGTAATACGTAAAGATGATCTAGATTATGCACTAGACCGTACCATTCTGGGAAGTACATCACGGACTTTACAGGATCCCGAAACGAAGCGAAGAGTAGCGATACATGAAGCCGGTCACGCCATTGTTGCTTCTTTAACCAAACCGGGATCTGTTCGCAAAGCAACCATTATCCCACGTGGGGATGCGCTCGGATATGTGGCACCTATTCAAAAGGAAATTCACTTATCTACTTCCAGTGAACTCCTTGACCGCGTGTCAATGGTTTTAGCTGGCGGTGTTGCAGAAAGATTATTTCTGGGAGAACATAGTATCGGTGTAAGTGGTGATGTCCAACAGGCAAAGCAAATGATCGAGCAGATGGTGGATACAGGTATGCTTCAAACCGGATTCACGTTGACCTTCAGCAAACTAGATAAAGAAGCTAAAATGCAAGAGCTATTCGACAAAGGCCTCGAAAATGCAGTAAGGCTCATAAAAGAAAATGAAGCTCAATACTACCTTCTTGTAGATACTTTACTTAAACTAGAAACACTTGAAGGCTCTGATGTGGAAAGTATTGTTTGGGGTAAATAGAGAGATAACCTCACTCACTCATAATATGTAAAATGGCTCTTCACAAAATTGATGTAAGTATAAAATAAATCAAGCATATTGAGGTAAGCTATTCATATGAATTTCCCAAAGGAAGTGAATGTTCAGTTGGGCTCTAAACACCTAGATTTCCAAAAAGAAGAGCTTAAATATGTAAATAGTGCAAAAGAGTATCTTACCCCCTCGCATAAGACAGAGGGACTGTTAAAAAAAGCATTAAAAAAGGCAATGGTTAATAAAGTAAGTTTAGGAGAAGCCTTTGGAAAGTTGCAGTTGTTTCTTGAATTAGCCGGAGCCTATACAAAAGGAGAATACCGAAATGTCTCCACCAGTACAATTCTATCTGTATTAGGTGCCATTATTTATTTCATTTCACCATTAGACGTTGTCCCAGATTTTCTAGTTGGGATCGGCATTCTAGATGATGTAGCCGTTATAGGCTTTACCCTGAAGAAAATCTCGGGAGAGCTTGATGACTTTAAACTATGGCAAAAGAATAATTCCATGATGAAAAGCCCTCAGGATTAACCGAGGGCCTTTTTCTATCCAATATTAGAATCTAAAGCAAGCAGCACCAACAATAATCAATAGAATGAACAGAACAACGATTAAAGCAAAGCCGCCGCCATAACCAGCACCAACACCAGCTACAGGCGCTGCGTAACCACAGCCGTAGCCTAATCCTCCATATCCATACATAGATATTACCTCCTCTTTAATTTAGTAACCGTAACCCCAAGATGCACCGATAATAATTAACAAAATGAACAAAACAACTAGAAGCGCAAAACCGCCTCCATAACCAGCTGCTACACCTGACATTTACATTACCTCCTTTTTTTGATTTCCATATATCCTATTCATTATTATAAAATGTGCGATAGACATATATCCAAATTTTCCATTTTCAAAAAAAAGAATTAGCCTATTATTGTGACCCTAGCAAAAGGAAATTATCCTTTTGGGTCAATAATCGGAAGCAGACGGTCAACAAGCTTCGGTGATAAAGGCTGTAAGGTGCAAAAGCATGTTAAGTCCACAATAATGCAATTATTTGTTCTTCTGAGTGCAAATAAGTCGTCACAAAGATCAACTGGGAATCCATCAATATCAACAGGCTCAAGAAGGGACAAGCTAGCACAACAATTCCGCTCGTCCAGTGATTCTAGCCGAAAGACAGATGTTGTAAAAAAGTCACCTCGTTTGGTCCAGCCCCAAGCTTCAAACTGGCACTTGCCATTTGAAAGGATAATTGGGATCGTGTCAAAACCTAGCTCCTCGCATATAAATCGAAAGCCTTCAAACGATAACTTGTTTTGTTCTTCTAACAGTTGCCTCATATCTTCACAAATACAGTGTTTTTCGTTCATCTTCCTCATCACCCCTTTAGCTTTCTATTCACAAATAAGTAACGATGTAATTTTAATTATTTAGCACCTTCCCCCTACAAAATTACCTGTTAGAATAAAATATTCTTGATACGTAAGTTGGTGTAGGCATGTTCCTAACAGAAGGTTAGTTATTTCACCAAGTCCATCCATAGCTTAAAATAAAAAGGCAGCTTACCTTTGAATGGTAAACCGCCTTCAATATGTTAAATATAAATAAGGTAGATGATAAGGGCCAGGATGATTCGATAAATTGCAAAAGGTACTAGCTTTATTTTGTTAATTAGCCTCAAGAAGAAGCGAATTGAAATTAAAGCGAAGACAAAAGCACTAATGAATCCCACGATAAAAAATGGCAGTGCATCCATTGTCATATACTCAAGGTTTTTTATTAAAGATAAAAAGCTTGCCCCTGCCATTATTGGAACAGCCATTATAAAAGTGAAATCCGCAGCTGCCCGGTGACTCATACCGATTAAAACTCCCCCAGAAATCGTTGATCCAGAGCGAGAGAAGCCCGGCCATAAAGAAAAACATTGTATTAGTCCAACAGTTAGAGCTTGTTTATAAGTTATTTGATCTACACTTTCAATTTTTGGACTTTTAGGTCGAAACTTGTCCGCAATAATCATAAAAATTGCCCCGATGACTAAACCAATTAAAACTGTTTCTGTTGAAAATAAATATTCATCAATATAATCTTCAAATAGAACCCCAAACACACCAGCAGGAATTAGACCAACAATTACTTGAGAAAGTTTCAAGCGGCTGGTTCGTCCAGCGGACAACTTAGAGCGAACTTTGCCAAATCCTAATAAATCAATAAATCTGTCTTTAAAGGTTACAACAACAGCCAGAATGGATCCTAGTTGAATGACCACCTTAAATGTATTAGCACCATATTTACCTAAAAACTCCTCTGACTGCAGCCACATATCGTCTACAATAATCATGTGACCAGTTGACGATACAGGAGCAAATTCTGTCAGACCTTCCACTAAACCTAAAATTAAAGCCTTAATAATCAAAATAAAATCCATGCTGTTAACTTCTCCTAACCTTTCTTCTTCAACAAGAAATTGAATAACCTAATCATTTTACTCAATACGATCATTTATAGCAAATTCCTTTTTCACACCTAAACATCTAATTTTCCCCATATAAAAAGCGAGGCGATATGCCTCGCAAGTCCTTATTTAGAAATAATTCGGTTGACTCTGCCATTAAACGTTTGTTTCCAGTATCCGCTAGTCATATCTGCAACTGCAACACCTGTTGATGATTGAGAACCTATAAATTTCCCTCCGCCAATATAAATTCCAACATGACCATCTGTTTTATAGGTATTAAAGAAGACAAGATCACCAGGTTGCATCTGACTTACAGTAACGCGCGTCCCACTATTTTTAAGAGAATCTGTACTAGCTCCAACGTTTATCCCAGCTTGGGAGAAAGCCCAATGTACAAAACCAGAACAGTCAAATCTCCCATTGGCAATATCATATGACGATCTACCGCCGCCAAAAACATAAACTGAATTACCAATATATTTATAGCCTGCTAAGATAACATCATTAATTGATCCAGTTAATTTAGGAACAGAAGTTGAAACCAAACTCTGTGAATTAGTAGATTGTGCAGTGATAATTGGTGTGCCAATATTGTTACCTGTTTGAGTAAACGCTGCCAAACCTGCTTCTTTTTGCTGCTGTAATTCTAGTTTCTCAGAAGTTTTCTCTTGTTTCTTTTTTTCTAATTCTGTTTTTAACTGATCATTTTGCATTTTTTGTTCAAGAATTAGAAGCTTAATTCCTTCTAACTCAATTTTCATTTCTTCTAGTTCAGAAAGTTTTTCTTCAACCGATACTTGCTTTTTTTCGACTTCTTGAATGTCCGTTTCATGCTGTTCTACCAAACTTTGGTCTGCCTCTACGATCGAAACAACGGCCGTTGCCCGATCAATAAAATCACTAAGACTTGAAGAACCAAATAATACATCTAAGTAGCTAATTTTCCCACCCGTTTGTTGCATAGAAAGGGCACGTTTCTTTAATACTTCATGTCTTTTTGCAATTTTGTCTTTTATTGAAGATATTTCTTTATCAAGTTCATGTATTTCTAATTGAGATGATTTGATATTTTCTTCTGTTTGCTTAAAGAGATTATCGTTATCTGTTATTGCTTGATTTACTTTATTTATTTGGATGGTTAATTTATCGAGCTCACCCTTCACTTGCAAGATTTCCTCGTTAGCCCTATTAATTTTAGAATCTAGTTGTTGGTTATTTTCTTCAGCTTTTACATTTGGTAACGCTACCGTACTTCCAATACCAAGCATGATTGTTGTTAAGAGCAATGTGATTTTCTTTTTCAATCTATTCCCTGCTTTCCTTCATAGCTAAGCGATTGGAAGTCTTAGTCTACGAACCAAATAATTTAGACATTATTTTTAGAATCTAGTCATATTTCACTCTATCAATCTTAAATATTCTATTCTATAAAAAAATAATTTGGCTGATAATAGCTTATATTGTTGCAAATAGAAGTATATCATCAAATCTTGTCATTTAAGTAATAATTAGATTACAATTATGTTTCAAATTACTTATTCGCACGTAATTTAACAAATTGTTCAAGAATACAAAAAAAACAGACCATAAACTGATCTGTTTTTAAATGTATACTAGATTTCCTTAATATTTAGTTTTTCACTAACACTTTAAGGCTGTTTTTCCCACGTTCAACAATCTCACTATGAGTATTTCTAGCCATTTTAACATATTCATTTGTTACCTGCTGCCACGCATTTCTACGTTCACGGGCATAAGCAATATTTGATTCTGTACTCTTCTCGAAATTATCCTCTAGCTGGTCAATGATTCCAATGATTGATTTAACAGGAGTTAATGCAAGATTTTCTAGTTGCTTTGTGACTTCCTTCAATTGGTTTTTAAGTTCTTCACGCTCGGTAACCAATTCTGCTTCCATTTTTTCTTCTGCTTTTATTAATTCGTCTTTGCGTGTATTCAATTGCTGAAGCAACCCTGTTATAACTTCCTTGTTAGTCTTTCTTGTTTGATCATAGAGGCCGGCAAGAGATTTTCTGTATTGTTTATTGAACTTAACAATTTCCTTTAAGGCATTCATATAAGCATCCTCACGTGCTTCACGCAGTTTGCGGGCTCTTTCAAGTGACTGCTCATACTGATTCCAAAGTGTATCAATAAATAAACCTTCAGTCTTATGCTCTTCCAATACAGGAAGCTTTTTTTCTTCAGCCGGAACTGCTTCACTCTTCTTCTGTGCCATGATCCTTCCTCCTCGTACTATTATTTACTTTCTCTATGGAATCCTTCTTTTGGAAAGAAGGGATATAGAGCTCAAGGAAACTAGAATACATTTTGAAAAATTGATCCAGCATTGATTGATATGATTCAAGTTGATTGGCATAGCCTTTTAAGTATGTAATTCCAGCCTTCGTTATAGAGTATCGTCTTTTAGCAGGACCACTTCCATTGGTATCCCATTCTGAAGTAACTAGTTCGTCTTTTTCTAATTGTCTTAGCAATCTATAGAGATTCCCCTGATCAATCGATTTAAAACCGAATGCCTGTAATTTCTGACTTAGCTCATAACCGTGAAGAGACATTCTGCTAAGTAGTAATAAAATAAATGGCAATACAAAATTTTTTGATGGATTGACAGATTGATTGTCTTGATTTACCATTTTTATATCACCTCACCTATATGTATTTTACACCTATAGGTAATATTTTGTCAAGTTGGCAAATACATGTTACTATATGATGTAACATCACGTTTAGAATACCCATATATTGGAAAATATTTTATAAAACGAATAAGTAGGTGTACAATGAAAAAATCGAAAGTAAGTAAATTTGGGACTCCTTATTTACATTTTGGCAATGGAGAACCATTAGTTCTTATTCATGGGTTAGGTGAAGTAAAGGAGGGGTGGCATAGTCAATTTGAATTTGCAGACCAATATGAGTTAATCATTCCGGATCTTAGAGGGCATGGTGAGTGTACCAAAACCGAGGGGATTTCAATCCAACATTTCGCTGAGGATATTATTAGCCTATTAAAGGAGTTACAAATTGAAAGCGCTCACATTCTTGGCTTATCTATGGGCGGCGCTGTTGCACAAGAAATTTACCGTCAATCACCAGACCTCTGCCGATCACTCATTCTAGTTAGCACGTTCCACTATATCCCAAAGAATTTAGGAAAAGTAGCGTTTAAACATATGGCTTCAAAATTTAAAAAACTTTCCAACGAAGGAAGATTTGAAGAAAGGGCAGGTAAAATGGCTCTATACAGCTGGAAAGATGAGTTAGTCGAGCAATTCCATCTATATTTTCAGCCTAAAGGGGAAATTTTTAAACAATCATTGAAATCTTGTTTAGAGGTTAATAATGTGTCTTTACTTCCAAAGATAAAAATACCTACGTTAATCATCAGCTGTCAATATGACTCTGTGCTGCCTTTTTGGCTGCAATTGTGTATGCATAAGAGTATTCCAAATTCAGAGTTTATCATCATGAGGAACACGGGCCACTTAGCAAAACTAGAAGCAACTGACCGGTTTAATCTTCTGCTAAGAAAGTTCTTAAACCGGTATATGGCTGCTGCTTAAAAAATATATCGGGAAGGATGGGGGTCCTTCCTGATTATTTACAGTTCATATTAGCTATAAGCTAATTCTAAGGCATCAGACCTTGAAGAAATCCACTTATCAACAAAAACAGCAAATTGGCCTGTTAAGGCGAGTGAAACATGTCCTGCATCAAATACTTCATACGTCTTGTCTTCACTTGAAACCAAATCTAAAACAGGTAGGGTTTGCTGCTCTAAAACAAGTGCATCCCTTGATGTAGAAAATACAAATAGTGAACATTTTATATTCTTCAAGTCTACTTTTTTGCCGCCAATCATCAATTCACCGTATAAAAGTTTATTATCTTTATATAAATTATTAAACATTTGCTTAAATGCAGCTCCTGAAAATGATGCCGTATCTTTTGTCCATTTGTCCATACGGCGCCATTTCGTAACATATTCATAATCATGTGCACGTGTGACCAAATTTATCATGGGACTGCCGTAGATTGGTGACAGCATCCTGAACATCAAGTATAAAAACTCTGAAGGCAGCGTTCCATACGCATCTGCAAAGCGATCAAAAGAGAGCTCACCATTTTGCAGACTGTCCAGCCACTTTTGCGGGACAATTCCGATACTAAAATCAATGGGAACTGCAGCAATCACTAAGTTTTTAATTGGCAAATCCGTAATAGATGTAAAGATAGCAGCCAGCGTACCGCCTAGGCAATATCCGACCATTGATATTTCATTTGCTCTAGAATGTCTTAGTGCACGTTTTACAGCGCTTTCTAGATAATCAAGAATATAGTGATCTAGTGTTATTTCAGCATCCTCTAAGCCTGGGGAACCCCAATCAAGTAGATACACATCATAGCCACGCTCCGTCAATCCGCCTACTACACTGCTCCCTTTGCCTACATCCAAAATATATGATTTATTTAGCAGTGAATAAACTAGAAAGATAGGAGTTTTGTATTTTTTTTCATCAGCAGGGTGATACCATAGAGTGGTCTTATTTTTTTTCCAGACACATTCTCTTGGTGTGGATTCAATTTCTGGTTTTGGTTCCGTATACACTTTATACACTTGATTCCACCTATATATTTCCCTTCCAATATCTAAACTAGGTATTATGCCTTTTCCCATTATTTGTGCACACATTATTAACGCCCCCTCTCATTCAATATTTTGCAGCAACTAATTCCTTATCCTTCTCTTTCCCCTTACCCTTTGTTGCTTCTTTATTCATTAGTCCTTTTAAGGCTGTAATTTCATTCTTTATGTCTGATAATTGGACCATTCCCATTTTTACTTCCTGTAAATCGTGTTGAATTAACTTTGTTTCGGAATAATTATTCATATCCTTAATTTCCACAAGCTCTTTCTGAACCTCCTGAATGTTCACCTGAAGAATCTTAACATCAACTAGACCTCTCCTCAATTCTTGAAGCTCTTCCCTAACTTTTTTGATTTCAGAAGCTTCTTGAGCGGTTTGCTGAAAGTCTAACCTTAATTGTTTTACTAGGTTTACCATTTCCTGAAATAATCCAAGGTTATCTTTTTTGATTGTGCCTAAACTATCTTGCAGATTCCAGATTTGTTCTTCTAGAATATCAATTTTCGCTTCTGCTTGAATGGACAGTTTTGCCACATTGGCAACATCCTTTTTAGTAGGAATATTCATCAACCCTGCCATCAGCTCTTGATTTTTTCTAAGAAGGTCCATATAACGGGAATGACTATCTAATCCAGTCTTAGCCAGTCGTACAAACTCTTTATTATCTGTCATCATATATAACATACCGTTTAGTTGTTTTTCCCACATATTACTAATTTGTTTGAAAGCTTCAAATGGTTCGTACCCTTTTTCACTGGACATCATTTATCACCCTTATTTTATTATTTAGTAAGCTCTTCCGTTTTTTCCATATACTTATTAAATGGAAGGATCAAGGATTTGAGTTGATTGGTAAATAAATCAACAAAACCTTTCTGGCTCTCATAGATAAGACCTGCAGCTTGTTTGATAGTCTTAATATATTGTTTCCTACTAGCTTTTCTCAATGAAATATATTTTTCTACCATTGTTAAATATTGATCCATCAGCTGATTATTTTCGATTACCTGACAAGGGGCTCTTAAAATAGACATCGCTTTATTTTGAACCTGATCGATTTGTTGATTTATTTCTTCATAGGATACTCTTGGTAAAAAGTGCTGCAATGTGGTAGTTGACATCAATATTTCTTCTCTTGCGTTTCTTTCCCATTCAGCAAGCTCTTTAGTAAATTGCTCCGTCACTACACTAATATTCTCTTGGTTTCGTTTAATACGCTCTGCAAAAAAAGCTGCTTCTTTCAAAAAAGTATCATCGCGGAAATTGGCATGGTTTACCCATTCATCCAGCTCACGAAATGCCTGATTCCAAAGAATATCTAAACTTGTTTGTCCTACCGTATTTTCTTCTATTACTAGTTTTTCAGGTTCCGAACCTTGTCCTTCATTAGTAGAGTTGAGTCTCTCATCCTGTTCTACATATTCCTTTTTTTCTTTGTCAGCCATCCTATTCACTCCCTTTATTGGTTGATTGGTACAGATGAATATTCCTTGGTATTACTTTTTACTTCCTAAATCCCCTACACCTTCATATGCACTCTTATATATTTCCACTAGCTCTGAAATGAGCGGCTGCTTTGGGTTGGCAATTGTATCTTGGTCATCAAAGGCATTCTCTGCTAAGCTATTAATTTTCCTTTCAAATTCTATTTTACTAACTCCCACAGCCTCAATACTTAAAGGCATATCTAACTCCCCGGCAAGCTTGATGACAGCTTGAATCAGGCTTTCAACTCCCTGCTCTACAGTTGCAGCTGGCAGTCCTAGCATTTTGGCAATTTCCGCATATCGTTGGTCTGCGATAAACTTCTCGTATTTAGGGTAAGTCATGAATTTATTAGGTTTAGCTGCATTGTAACGTATCACATGAGGCAGCATGATTGCATTTGCCCTGCCATGAGCAATATTAAATTCTGCACCAAGTGCATGTGCTAGACTATGATTAATTCCTAAAAATGCATTTCCAAATGCCATACCTGCTATTGATGAAGCATTATGCATTTTTTCTCGGGCAAGCTCATCACTGCCATCTCGATACGCTTTTGGTAAATAATTAAATACTAATTGTATTGCTTTTAATGCCAATCCATCTGTAAAATCATTTGCAAGCACAGAGACATAGGCTTCTATTGCATGTGTCAAAACATCTATGCCCGTATCTGCAGTCACCAGTTTCGGAACGGTCATAACCAAATCTGGATCGACTATTGCAATATCTGGGGTAAGCTGAAGATCAGCCAGTGGATATTTAATATTTGCTTGATTATCAGAAATAACAGAAAAGGATGTTACTTCTGATCCAGTACCTGATGTTGTCGGAATTGCGACAAAAATAGCTTTGCCTCTTAGAGATGGAAATCTTACTACCCTCTTAATAGGATCAAAGAATTTAAGCTTTAGACTATTGAAATCTGCATCGGGATGTTCATAGAATAGCCACATCGCCTTTGCTGCATCCATAACCGATCCTCCCCCTAGCGCAATTAAACAATCAGGCTGAAACTTTCTCATTCTGTCTGCACCATTCATGACAGTATCAATATTTGGTTCAGGTTCAATATCAGATAAAATCTCATATCGGATATTGCCTGGATGTTTTTTTAGTTGATAGAGCACACGGTCGACAGATCCATTTTTAAGTTGACTTTGACTTGTTACAATCATTACTTTTGAGATATTTGGTATCGAAGCTAAAACCTGAATAGAGTTTCTCTCAAAAAATACCTGCGATGGGACCTTAAACCATTGGGTCATGTTTCTTCTTTTAGCTACCTTCTTAATATTAATTAAATTAGCTGCTCCAACATTTTGTGACACTGAGTTCCCTCCATATGTTCCACATCCAATGGTTAGAGACGGTAATGATGTGTTATATATATCACCAATCGCTCCATGTGTTGATGGGGTATTAACCATAATTCGTCCTACCTTCAAACGAAGGGCAAAGGTGTCGATTACATTTTGGTCGGCCGTATGAATAGCCGCAGAGTGCCCTAAACCGCCATATTCGAGAGTCTCTTCAGCGATAAGCAAACCTTCAGCAAAGCTATCTACCTTATAACAGGCAAGGATGGGACTGAGTTTTTCACAGGAAAGCGGGAACTTTGGTCCAACACCATTTAATTCAGCGATGAGAATTTTCGTGTTTACTGGGACATTAACACCAGCCATTTTCGCAATTACAAAGGCTGGAAGACCAACAATCAATGGGTTAAGAGAAGCACTCTTTTCATCTATAACTGTACGTTCAATCATTTGTTTTTCTTCATTATTTAGGAAATAGCAACTATTCTCGAGCAATTCGTTCTTAACTTCTTTATAAATCTCTTTATCAATAATTAAAGCTTGCTCTGAAGCACAAATCATACCATTATCGAATGTTTTAGATAATATTAGATCGTTGACGGCTCTCTTAATATCAGCGGTCTTTTCGATATAACAAGGTACATTGCCAGCCCCTACGCCAAGTGCTGGTTTACCTGAACTGTAAGCGGCTTTTACAAGGTTTGGCCCCCCTGTGGCAAGGATGAGGGAAATTTTTGGATGCTTCATCAATGTCTGAAAAGCTTCATGGGATGGAATTTCAATCCATTGAATACAGTTAACTGGTGCTCCCGCTTTTATGGCTGCTTCTTTAAGCAGGGTTGCGGCTGCCGTACAGCACTTCTGAGCATATTTAGGAAATGCAAAGATAATTGGATTTCTGGTCTTAAGTGAAATGAGTGACTTGAAAATAACAGTCGATGTTGGATTAGTAATTGGAATTACACCAGCAATAACACCCACTGGCTCAGCCATCTCTACCATTCCTTCATGCTCGTTTTCACTAATGACACCAACTGTTTTTAAATCTCTTATGTTATTGTAGATAAACTCTGTAGCGAACATATTTTTAAAAACCTTATCCTCATACACACCTCTCCTTGTTTCCTCCACAGCAAGCTTTGCCAGGTCTTTATGATGACTAAGGGCAGTGTGGGCCATCTGCTTAACGATTTCATCCACCATCTCTTGGTTATAACAACGGAATTTTGCAAGTGCGACAGCGGCATTCTTTGCTAAAACATCAATCGCTGAGGCAATGTCTTTCTTTTCCTGAATCATTCTTTCTTCTACAGCCACTTCAATTCCCTCCAAACACTTTAATTCTAAAAATGTGATGAACATGCTAGAGATCCTGATGATGTGAATCTGGCTAAAATATATCATGTTAGACAATGCGTATTTTGTCGATTTTTGCGAGAAAACGAATGAATACTCATTCACTTTTAAAATATTCACAGAAATTTCAAAATTGATATTTAAAACCTTGTAAATAGCAAAAAGCCACAAACTCATTTGTATAGAGTTTGTGGCTTTTTACTATTTTCTTTTGTCAACCTGTATTCCTTAAACCAGCAGAAATTCCGCTAATGGTTAGTAATACCTCGGTTAATAACTCCTCATCAGGCTCTTCCTGGCTCCGAAGTTGTTTAATCAGCTCAACCTGTAAGAAATTCAAAGGATCAACATAGGGGTTTCTCCGATATACTGAGTCTTTGATGTTTGGAGTATGGTCAAGCAATTCTTGATCCTGTGTAATTTTAAGCAAAATCGCTTTTGTCTTGTTGTACTCATCAAGAATGTTTGTAAAGATTCTTTCTGCGATTTCTTGATCTTCAACAAGTAATAGATATTCTTTTGCTGTTGTAATATCTGCTTTCATTAAAGCCATTTGTAGGTTATTAATGGTCGATTGGAAAAATGGCCATTTATTATACATTTGCTGCAGCAGCTGTAAATTATCTTCGCTTTTTGAAGCAAAGCTTTCTAGGCCAGTACCTGCAGCATACCACGCTGGCAGCAACTGCCTGCTTTGCGTCCAAGCGAATACCCAAGGGATTGCCCTAAGATCTTCAAACCTGCCGCGATTTTTACGACTCATTGGTCTTGAGCCGATATTTAAGTCTCCTAATTCTCTTAAAGGTGTAGCTTCATTAAAATAAGTTAAGAAATCTGAATCTCCAAAAACGAGAGATTGATATTTGGTTAATGAAACTGCAGAGATTTCTTCTATAACAGTTTCCCAAACTTGATCACGTAAATGTCCTTCCTCAGACTCTTTCGAAACATGTGCAGCAGCCTGAAGTAAGGTTGATGTAGCCTGTTCTAAACTGCGATAAGCGATATCTTCTAGAAGGTAACGAGAACTCAATACCTCTCCCTGCTCAGTGATTTTCACTCCATCACCAATTGTTTCAGCAGGCTGCGAGAGCAGGCTCTTATTTAAAGGACCGCCTCCACGTCCAAGTGAACCGCCACGACCATGGAAGAACTTTAAGCTAATTTGATACCTTTTGGCCATCTCATGGATTTCGAGCTGTGCCTTATACAATTTCCAGTTAGCCGTTAATGTCCCGCCATCTTTACTTCCATCAGAATATCCAAGCATAATCTCCTGTTGATTGTTCATTTTATTCAGATGGTTGATATAGACTGGCATCTTAAATAAAGTTTCCATTATTTTAGGTCCTGCCGTTAAATCATCAATTGTTTCCAGTAAAGGAGCAACATTCAAATGACTTTCTACTGTACCATCAGCATGCAAACGATAGATTCCAGCTTCCTTTGCTAATACTAGGACTTCAAGTAAATCACTTGGAGATTTTGTCATACTAACAAGATAGACTGAAATGGATCGTTTTCCAAATTCTTTGTGTGCATTCCTAATCATATGGAAAGTTTGAATCATTTGTTGTGTTTCTTTTGAGTAATCTTCATTCAATAACAGCAGGGGTCTTGGATCCAGTAAAATATTCTGCAGAATACTAATTTTTTCTTCTTCAGAAAGTTCGGCATAATTTTCAGAGATGCGAACTTTGCGTAGGATTTCAGTAATCGCTGCCTCATGTTCTCCGCTGTGATTCCGAATATCTAGTGTAGCCAAATGGAATCCAAACAATTGAACTTGTCTTATTAGCTTTTGGATAGTTTTTAGCTCATGTTCAGCCGGGTGATGTTTTTTTACACTTCTTTTAACTACGTACAAATCTTCTAATAATTCTTCTGCGGATTTATAACCTGCCTCGGATTTTTCAACCTGTTTGACGCGCTCAAGGATTACCGCAAATTTGCGACGGTATACTTCATTTTGTACCGGCCATTTTTTCTCCGCTGTTAAGAACTTGTCCTCTTCTAATTCTAGTGATTGAACTAGTTCGTCACTAAATTCTACCCTAGTAGATGAATGACTATAGCGTTTCATTAGCTCTACTAAAACCGACTGGTATTTTTTTAATACGAGCTTCCGCTGCAAATGTAATGTGTCCCAAGTTACGTCCGGCGTTACATTCGGGTTTCCATCGCGGTCTCCACCTATCCATGAACCAAAACGAAGGAAATTTGGCACGGACCAATTGATATTAGAGTAATTTTTTTCAAGACAGTATTCTACCTCACGATGAATCTCAGGTAAAACCTCAAATAGTGTTTGATCAAAGTAAAACAGGCCATTTCTAACCTCATCTAGAACGGTTGGCTTAGTTTGTCGCAATTCATCTGTCTGCCATAGGATTGTAATTTCATTGAATAAGCTATTTTCTAAATTCCTGCGCTCTCTTGTCGTTAACAGTGGATGATCTAGATTTTTTAGTATTCCAGCAATCCGCTGTTGGATTTCAAGAATAGAACGCTTTGTTGCTTCAGTAGGATGCGCTGTTATCACTAGCTCTAATGAAAGCGAATTTAAGACATTTTGAATAGTTTCTTCATTAATATCGTGTTCTTTCAATGAAAGTATCGCACTCTCAATTGAATCGGGTTGAACAATGGTATCATCTTCTAGGTGGTATTGTCTCCGTCTGCGAATTCGGTGATTTTGCTCTGCTACATTGATTAAGTGGAAATACATTGAAAATGCTCGAATAACCTGCTTTCTCATTGGTGAGTTCAAACTGCTAATCTCGTTTTTCAACTCCGCATAAATTTCTTCATCAAACTGTGTCCGAAGAGACTTACACATCATTCTTATTTTTTCAACTTTGTCTAATAACTCAGTTCCACCATGATTAACCAGGATCTCGCCAAGTATTTGACCAAGTAGCTTAACATCACGCCGCAGTGGAAGACCGCTGTCATTTATTCTAAGCTCTGTTTTCATGCTCTCACCTTCCCCTTTTTCAGTTAATTCAATAAATTTTATATATAAATATAACATAAAATGAAGGAATTTGTCATAGATTAACCAACTTTTTTATAATTTAGCAAAGTAAAGAAAAATAAAAAGCCGCTAAACAATTGATAAGAGTCAGCGGCTTTGGTTATTATTTTCTTTTAAATTCTTGTAGCTTAGAAGAAATGGCGGCAGCAACTTCTCCAGTCGATTTAGGAATAGCAGTTTTGAAAAGTGAATTTGCTAAAGACCCTATCGGCCCTTTTGCATTGATATCAAGAAACGCTCTAACAAATGTTTTTTCCTTGTTAAGGGCCTTTGCTTCAACATACCCCTTACCCAGGTACTTTTCATTCGAAGCTCTTATTAGGTTGAAATCCACTCTAGTTGGCTCGTTCCACTCTGTAATTTTAATTAATAAACTAACTTTTTTCTTCATTATCCCTAGATCACTTTTGAACTCCCAAGTAATCAATTGGGAATTTAGCTGCTCGTGCTGGATATATCCCGGTACAAGCGGTGCCCAATTATCTGCATCCCTTATAAAATCCCAAACCACATCAATGGGGATCGCTAACTCTACTTGTTGTAACTCACTCGGCATATGTGAATCCCTCTTTCTTCTCGATGTAAAAGACCTTCATGATTTGAAGGTCTTTTACCATTTATATGTTCAAAATCTAACTTATAGAAGAATGTTCTACACATATGACTGCCTAACCTTATTACTTATTGCTATATTAAAAAGACGTGTATAAAAAATACACGTCCCTCATGCTCAAGTTATATAACTTCTGTATTAAACTCTCGGTAATATTTAGGATGTGACATATCTTTGATATGCTCTGGGTTCGGTTCTAAAAAGTATGAAGACAGTTTTCCTTCGTAGACCAATTCTAGGGATGTAGATTTCTTTATATCATCGGGGGTTACAAGTGACAACGGCTTCCTTTTATTGATTTCCACACCGCATTCTTCAAGAAGCGCTGCCACAAAATGGGAACAAAAGAACGCATTTTTTCGGTCAAACTCCATATTGAACATAACAGCAAAAAGCCCTAGGAGATTATACCTGTAATCACTCTTATTCGCTTCAATTTCACGAATTTTCCGACAAACAGTTTCATACTGTTCTTCAGAAATCGTACAGCAGTATATTGCACAATCTGCTTTCCTAAATATACCTCCGCGGATATTTTCACGAACAAAACCGGCCAAAAAAGGATTACTAGGTCTTTTACGCCCAAAACTGTATACATCCCATAATTCGTCATCAAGAGCAATTGAAGCGTGGTTATGCTGCTTCTTCGTATATAATTTTATGATTTTTGTTAGAACGGTTCCAGTATCAGTAAGAAGTACGTAAACCTTCCTCATTATTTACTCCCCCTACATCTTTTCTACAGGAAGGGATTAATTTTATATCTTATCCCTGCATTATATTATTGCAGTCTAAATAACTAGACTTTTAGCAATTTCCATCTCTCTGTTCATTATAACTAAATGACCATATTGAAAAAACTTGCTAGAGGTTTATTTTTATCTACGACTAAAGACTTATGCTAGAAACACAAATTTCATTACCAGAAATATTCATATAATCTAATGTACTAAATTTAATTCCTCAAAGAAACACATTTTTCCTGTTTTTTTATAAATTTTTTCCCATCTATTGTAAAAGTCGCATAAAATATTACATTCTTGAAGGATAGGAGTGAAGAGTCCAAATGGGATTATACATCAACAATAACCAGCATCCAGGTGTATTTAAGGCCCGAAAGCAACTTAATGAACCGAATCAAGCAGTTATTATAAAGAACTATCTTACAGAAATAGTAGACGAACAACAACAAGCAAATGTTTCACTTAGTAAAACTTTAGAGGAACTAAAGCAAAGAACTATTGAGTATGAAAATGTACAAGCAATTCAATGGGATGATGTCAGTGAAAAGCTTAATGAGCTGAAAACACATACTCAGAAGAATTCTGAGTTTGAAAGTCTTGTTATTCAATGGCTGGCAACATTAGATGAAAGGATGGAAAAACACGAAACGGCTAACAATCAAATACACATGCAAATAAGTGACCAGTATTTGCTACAGAAACAGATGTCTGAAAAAATTTCAGGACAAGAGGAGTTCCAAAACGGAGTAATCAGCAGGTTAGACAAACAAGAAGCACTAACGGAAAAGATTTCACGCCAAATAAACCATATTCGATCCATTCTATTTGAGAGAACAAATTACTTGGCAGAAAAAATTGATGATGGGTACAAATTAACCTCATCGTATGTATATAACTTAATGACTGGGTCGGATCAACCAATCTCATTTTACTTGCTAAATAAAAACAAGAAGGAACAAAAACTAGAAGATTCTAATTGACGAAAATGCTTAGAAAAAAATATTTACAAGTCATAAAAACAAAAGAAGCCCTATTCATGAGAATGGGGCTTCCATTTTTGTAAATAACCTCTGAGTATATACTTATGATATTTTCTTTAACTCCTCTGTTAACTGGAGAAAGGCTTTTTTATTTCTATCTGCTAATGATTGGTCGATTTCCTTACGGATTAGTTCCTTTTGAAATTCAAGCAGGGCGTTGTTTAATAACATTTCAGCAATGACAGAATCGTTGTTTGTATCAGCTTGTTGTGGTGAATTTAATAATCTCTTTTCCATGGAAATCAACTCCTTGAGCTTTTTCTTATTATACTGTGAGTTTTCTAAAAATTCAAACATTTTATTTTATTTTTTTAAAAAATATTTTGGCTTGTGGTTGTAAAGTGTGATTTTAACAAGGTAAATATTTAAGAAAAATTTAATATTTACTTTAGATGGGATTTATATCTTGGGATTAGACTGGGGTTGTATCATAATAGTGAATGGAGGAACATGTGATGAATAAGAAAATCTTAACTGTTATCGGGGTAAGCGGTATGCTAATGTTAGGCAGTGTTTATTCGATATCAGCAAATACATCTGGTTATGAGCTTTATAAATCGGCTTTGAAACAAACACACACTGCAAATAGTGCAACTATGGAGGTTAAGCTTTCGATTACGGACAATCAAACGGATATCTTTTCAGCAGATTCCATCTTTAAATCTGATTCAGTAAACCAAGTGAATGCCCTAACAACTACCTTAGCTAATGAATCCGAAACAAGTACGATGAACATGTATAAGCAGGAAGGTAATTGGTTTGTGATGAAGGATGGTGTTGACAGCATCTATAAAATGGAAATCTCCAAAACTCCTCATCATAAAAATACTGCCGAGCTAAAAGATGACCTAGAAAACTTAATTGATGTTATGACAAAAAATCTTCAACAAAAAATTACTGTTGAAGCAACACAAAATGGGAACCATTCCATTGAACTCGATTTAACAGGCAAGGAAATACCACTAACTGCGAATGCTCTAAGCACCTTGATGATTAAGCATGCTGTGATGATCGAAGATAACAAAGAAAAGGATAGTACAGACTTCCACCTACAAGCAACAATGCCTGAACTTGATCATGATATTTCAGTTAAGCAAGTAAAACTTACAGCGCAGGTTAATAAAGAAAACTATATTGAAAAACAAGTAATCAAAGCGGTCGTAACTGGAAAAAACCAACAAGGTAAAATCCATGAACTTGTCTTAACCATTGATATGAGCGTAACTGATTATAACCAAACTTCCGTAAGTCCAATCGACATTCCAGCTGAAAAGGTTATTCATTTTGAGCATGGAAAAAGCGGGAAGTAAATTTTATAGAGGGTGACTATTTTGGAAAATGCAGTGGTTATATCCGGATTGAATAAGCGGTATTCAAATGGTAGAGGAATTATGGATATTAATTTATCCATTAAACAAGGGGAGATCGTTGGGGTCCTTGGACCGAATGGGGCTGGTAAAACTACTTTATTAAAATGCATGACTGGACTTGTTTTACCTGATAACGGCGAAGTCGAAATATTTGGTTTTCATTTACAACGCCAATATAAGGATGCAATTAGGTCCGTCGGAGCTTTGATAGGTCCTGCTGTCGCATATGAAAATATGACTCCTTATCAGAATCTAAAAATGATATCACGATTTTATTCTGTCGTTTCAAACTCAAGAATTGAAGAAGTTTTAGAGCAGACAGGATTAAGCAGCTTTAAAAATGAGAAAATTTCATCTTTTTCAATGGGTATGAAGCAGCGGTTTGGTATCGCTAGTGCCCTCATTTCTGAACCTAGGTTGATCATTTTAGATGAACCGACGAATGGCCTTGATATTGATGGCCTGCTTATGCTGAGAAAGATCATTCAAGAGATTGCTACCATGTCCGGTGTAACCTTTGTTATTTCCAGTCACCATATTTCTGAACTAGAGAAGATTTGCAATCGTTTCTGTTTTCTTATTAATGGGAAAGCATCTGTTTATGAACCGAGCAGCCAAACTTTAGAAGAAATTTACATCCAAAAAATAAGGGAGAAAAGCTTATGAACATGATCCTTGCAAATAGTATGAATGAAATACAAAAGCTATTGGCAAAAAGGGTGACAAAGCTTTTTCTTGCCGCATCGGTTCTCTTTCCTATTTTAACAAAGATTCTAGTTAATAAACTCTTCCTGACTAACTGGATAACGTTTCCTGCTGAAAATATCAATTATCTGCTTTTGGATTTATTTAATACTTTTTTACTTCCTTTATTCATCTTTATAGCTGCAACTGACCTTTTTACCGGTGAAGGAGAAAAAGGAACTTTATTTCAAGTGCGACCGATACTCCGTATCGAAAGCTTCTTTTCCAAAGCGGCCGCCATTGGAATTTTCACCCTCCTGCACCTCTTGGTACTCTGGTTCTTCACGGTGATTAGCAGTATATTATTTGACAAAAGTTTTGATTTTTCTGCATTACTAGGTAGTTTCACAGCGTATGCTATATCATGGTTTCCATTAATGGTCCTTGCTGCCTTCGCTGTCATGGTGGCTCTTTTAGTAAATTCAAGTGTACTCGCTATTTCTGGTATGATTGTTCTATTTCTAGTCATGCAGCTTTTGCCCTATGTACTGCCAGCTTCCTATTATATCCTGCCTGCCAGTTATCTCGGCTGGTACATGCATTGGACCCAGGATGTGTCTATTCGATGGATGCTTCAAACTGTCACGTATTTGTGCTCAGCCTTCACATTGTTTTTGGCGACGGGATATTATATGTTTAATAGAAAAGAAGCATAACTAAAAGGGTGTATTTACTATGTCAATCAAACTCCGGCTGGTATTATCCAATATTGCGATGATTACCATACCGATTATCTTATTTTTCTTTGCCTCGCTCTTATTAACAATAGTATTCCTGGGTGATTTTAGAGAAATGGCTAGTTTTCTCCCAGAAAGTCATAACTATCACAAATCCAAGCAGCAGGATACATTGTTGTTTCTAGAGTTGAAAGAAAAATCTGTAGTACAGCCGGATGATTTGTTGAGCATGGATTACCTAAAATCCTTGGATGAAAGATTAAACGACTTAGAACTCGGCTTATTAATTCGTATCGATGATAACATCTATTATTCAACCGCTGACCTTAAGAAGGTAAATACTCAGGAGCTCCCAATGTTTGGTACGGAGAAAAGCTTTCGAAGTTTAGAGGAGGTTGGCGAAAATACCTATGCAATCAAGCAACATGATTTTTTCCTTTCCGATGGTAGTGAAATCTCCCTTTTTTTAATGCGGGATGCCAGTCCATGGAACCAATTTGTTAAAACCTTTTTCCCCATTCTCTTTAGCCTATGCCTCCTCATTTTAATCGTCACGAATGGGTTATTAACCTATTTTGTTTCAAAAAGTATTATCGGGCCCATCAACCGCTTAAAAAAAGCGGCAAAGTATATTGAAAGCGGGAACCTAGAACATTCCATCAGCCTGACTCGAAATGATGAATTTGGACAATTAACTAAGGCCTTTGAGGAAATGCGCTTACAACTTAAAGCGTCTCATATGGTCCAAAAACAATACGAAGAAAATCGTAAAGAGTTAATTGCCCACATCTCACATGATTTAAAAACACCAATAACCTCTATAAAAGGATATGTTGAGGGAATTAGAGATGGTATAGCCGATACTCCTGAAAAAAGAGACCTTTATTTGAAAACCATCTATACGAAAGCAGTTGACCTTGATCATTTAATTGATGAATTATTTCTATTTTCAAAGCTTGATTTAGGAAAGGTTCCATTTGATTTTGAAAAAGTAAATATGAAGGATTATTTAGCAGACTACTTCGAGGAACTAAGCTTTTTACTTGAAAATCATTCTGTAGAAGCATCTCTTAACTTTGCTTTTAAACAACATGGCAACTATGAAGTATCCATTGATAGAGATAAATTTAAACGCGTTCTCGGAAACATTATTGATAATAGCTTGAAGTATATGGATAAGGAGAAGAAAGAAGTAACCTTTTCACTCTTTAACACACTAGATCATATTCAAATTGTCATTGCCGATAATGGTCCTGGTATACTAGAAGAAGACATTCCTCTCATTTTCAATCAATTTTATCGTGCAGAAAAGTCAAGAAATAAATTAACCGGCGGCAGCGGTCTCGGTCTCTCTATCGCGAGAATGATTGTCGATGAGCACAAAGGTACAATAAAAGTTGAAAGTAAACCTAAAATTGGCACAAAAATAACCATCTCATTACCGCACAATACCGCAGGCGAGGTGAAAACAGTATGAAAAAGATTCTTATAATTGAAGATGAAAAAAGCATCGCAGAGTTAGAGCAAGATTATTTAGAAATCAATGGTTTTCATACAGATATTGTGTTAACAGGAGATATTGGGCTTCAGAAAGCATTAACTGGTGACTACGACCTAATTTTACTTGATGTCATGCTACCGAATATTGATGGATTTGAAATTTGTAGAAAAGTCAGAAACAGCATTGAAATTCCGATTATTATGGTTACCGCCAAAAAAGAGGAAATTGATAAGATTAGAGGCTTAGGCTTGGGTGCAGACGATTACCTCGTCAAGCCCTTCAGCCCAAATGAGATGGTTGCAAGAGTTAAGGCACATCTTTCGAGATATGAACGCTTATCGGTAAAACAGCATTCAGAAGTTCAAGAAATATACACTCGTGGTCTTTATATCGACCGCTCATCAAGACGAGTTTTTGTAAACAATCATGAGGTAACCTTTACTACAAAAGAATTTGATGTACTAACCTTTTTAGCAATGAATCCAGACCAAGTTTTCAGTAAAGACCATTTATTCGAGCGAATATGGGGCTATGACAGTGCTGGTGATATTTCAACCGTTACGGTCCATATACGTAAAATAAGAGAAAAGATCGAGCAAGACCCATCGAACCCGGAATACATCGAAACCATTTGGGGTGCAGGCTACCGGTTTCGCTAGGAGAAACCACTTCTCCTAAAAATAAGGTGTCATGCTGAGCATGACACCTTTAAAGTTTAGTGGATTTGGCTTTGAAAGAGTGTGTTTCTCTGATTAAATTTCGCAACTAATTTTAACAAGAAAACATTTGCGATTAATAGTACTAGGCCAATTATAAATAATATGATCGGGCTAAGAAAGAATAGTCCACTCGCTTGGCTAATGACAATACCTACAATAGGCAGGACCAAGATTCCCCCGAATTGTTGTGCTTCTTGGAACGATTTAACCTTAGCGGAAATTAAAACATTTAAAATGATATTAAAAAGAACTAAGGTTGGGATTACCCAGAACATCAAGGTTAACCATGTAGAATTTATAAATAATATCTCACCAAAGTATGGATAAGTGATGATATTAACAATAATAAGATTAATAAGAAAAGCAATAAAAGATATTGCTAGGGTTGGGACAAGTGAAGCAAGGACTTTGCCTATAAACAAATCCCTAATTGATATTGGTGCAAATAACAACGTTTCTAAGGTGTTCCTCTCTTTTTCACCCACAAAACTATTTGAAGAGGTGACCATTGAATTAATAATAGCAACCATTAGAAAAAAGGGAATCATCATAAAGTTCAAGAAGAAATAAGTAAATTTATAGCCCATTGTCGGCAATGCGGCAAGAGTATTTTTCATTTCATCAACAGGAAACTTTTCAATAAATGCATTGATTGGTTTCTCAATATCTTCACCTGATTTTCCAATTAAATCAAAATGCAAACCAAAATATGCAAAGCCTGATGGTACAATCACACATAAAATGATCGCAACAATCATCATTGGGACCCATATCTTTTTTGACGAAAAAGTTGCCTTCATATCCTTCCTTGCAATGGTTAAAATGGTAGCCTTATTCACCATTGTTCCCTCCTCTTATTTTAAAATAAAGGGCCTCAAGACTTCTATTGATAATTTCACAGTTATGTACCCATGTTTCATTAAGAATCGTTTTCAATAACGGTGTAATCTCTTCTTTAGATTTCAGAGTAAACTCTAATCGGTCGGACGCCCTTCGCACATATGTATATCCCTTAAAACGATTTTCCTCGACAGGTTTGAGACCTGTCTCGATTAATAATTTTATCTCAGATAAATACTTATCCTCTAACTCTCCTTTACCTCCCTTTTCAATAATTCTTCCATTATTTAAAAACAAGTAGGAATCACACACGGTCTCCAACTGATGAAGCACATGGGAACAAATAAGGATTGTTACCCTTTCCTCTTGGTTTACCTTTTTCAGATAATGCATGACATCATTAATCCCTTCTGGATCCAAGCCGTTTGTCGGTTCATCCAGAAATAACAAACTTGGCTTATGCAGCAAAGCCTTTGCCAAAGAAATTCTTTTCTTCATCCCGGTCGAGAAGCTGCCTACTTGCTTATCTTTGTGTTCAAGCATGTCAAACTGCTCAAGTAAATAAGTTATTCGGTTAGAATCATAGGCATAATATAATTTTGCAAAGAATGCAAGATTATCCCACGCAGTCATATCATGGTATAGGCTGGCACTTTCCGTAACAATCCCTGATTTCTTCCTTATTTCATTGCCTTCCTTATTAGGATCAAAACCTAACACCTTCATGTTTCCGCTCGTCGCATCGATTACCCCATTTAGTAAACGAATGATAGTTGTTTTTCCCGCTCCATTTGGTCCAAGTAAACCATTAATACTTCCCTCTTTTATTTCAAAGGATACATCTTTTAATATTTCACGGTTGCTAAAATGCTTACTCACTTGGTCTAATTCAATAATATTAGGCATATTGCTCCCCCTTTAAATACATTCATCTCTCATTTAACGACTAGATTAACTAATTCGTTCATTGTCTCTTAAATTTATGTATAAAATCTAACTGTTCCTAAAAGGAGGATTATGCAACCGGGTTGTGGAAAAAGGATATAGTTATTTGTATGACAATTTGATAGGAGGTTCTTCATGGAAAAAGGATCGATTTTGATCGTGGAAGATGAAGAAAAGATTGCAAGAGTATTAGAACTGGAACTGGAATTTGAAGGTTATTCGGTAACTAAAGTTCTAGATGGTGTAAAAGCTCTTGAAGCGTATCGAACAAGAGACTGGGATTTAATATTATTGGACGTTATGCTGCCTGGATTTAGCGGGATAGAGATTCTTCGACGTATTCGAGCAAGTGACCTTCAAACTCCAATCATTCTTTTAACCGCTAAAAGCTCCGTCGAAGATAAAGTTTCGGGTCTTGACCTCGGTGCTAATGATTATATAACGAAACCATTCCAAATTGAGGAGCTTTTGGCGAGAATCCGTGTTGCATTAAGATTAAAGCAGAACGCCAATTGGTCTAATGAACCTGATTTTTTGCTGTTCTCTGATTTATCAATTAATCTAAAATCTAGGGAAGTTAAAAGGTCTGAAAAGACAATTGAATTAACCCCAAGAGAATATGATTTACTCGTCTATCTGATGATAAACAAAGGACAGGTCCTAAGCAGGGAACAAATTTTAGAAGCCGTATGGGGTTATGACTTCTTCGGTGATACCAATGTGGTTGATGTTTATATTAGGTACGTAAGGAAGAAGATTAACCTGCCTCATTTACCAGCTTTAATCCATACTGTCCGAGGTGTTGGATATGTATTGAAGGACACACAATGAAACTGAAGAACAAAATTAACCTATATACAGCTTTTTTGTTTGCAATCTTATTAATTGTGATGAATCTGTCTATTTATTATTCATTTAATAAATTAATACTCGATAGCGAGTTAAATACTGCAAAGAATGAAATGGCCCAAATCTCGAATAATATTGGAAAAACAATAGGTTCAGTACCGGATGCCGTACTTCTAAGAGCTTATGTACCCCTTAACGGCATGATTCAAATCGTTACGGAGGATAACACAAGCCTTTCTACTGTCACTAGTTCTGATGAGCAGCAACTAATTAACAAGAAAATCCTCTTTTATGTAAAGGACTTAAGCCAAACTATTTCTTATAATCAAAAATTATATACTTTTATTTCAGCTCCCATTATTATGCAAGATGGTAAAGTCGCCAATCTCCAGATAATAAAAAGCCTAGAACCAGCACGAGATATATTAACTACTCTCCGATGGGTATTAATAATGGTCACGCTCATTACTCTTATTCCTGTATTAATCTCAAGTAAGGTACTTAGTAATCTGATTACAAAACCAGTCTCAACCATGATTAAGACTATGACGGATATAAGACAAAGCGGCCAATTTAAACGTTTAGAACTAGACGGCAAGTCAATGGACGAGCTTTATCAAATGGGTGATACGTTTAACCATATGATGGAGTTAATAGAAGTTAACTTTGAGAAACAACAGCAGTTTGTTTCCAATGCTTCCCACGAGCTAAAAACCCCTTTGACAATAATTGAAAGCTACTCTAGTTTATTAAAAAGAAGAGGCTTAAAGGAACCTGAACTCTTCGCCGAGTCTATTGATGCGATTCATTCAGAGGCAATCAGGATGCAGGAATTGACCGAACAGCTTTTATTACTGGCTCAAAATCATGAACAGTGGAATATTGAAATAAGCAAATTAAATCTTCCTGAATGGTTAATTCAAATCGTCTCTACCTTTGAAACTGCCTTTAATCGCCGGATTGAATTGGTGCAAGATCTCACAAAACCAATGATTATTACAACCGACGAAAAAAAACTGAAGCAGCTGTTATTTATTTTCTTAGATAACGCAAGGAAATATAGTCATAGTTCCATAACGATTTCAACCGGATTGACGAGTGATAGCACTTTTATAAAAATCATTGACAGTGGAATAGGAATTCGCGAAGAAGAATTACCAAAGGTGTTTGACCGCTTCTATCGGGTAGATAAGGCGAGGAGCAGAAAGCTGGGAGGAACTGGTCTCGGTTTGTCAATCGCAAAGGAGATTTCCGCTGCTATGGGAATCAGTCTGCAATTAGTGAGTCAAGAAGGTACTGGAACCACTGCCACTCTTTATATTAAAAATTAGAAAATAAAGCTGATTCTCATCTATTTCTAATCTTCGTATTAGAAAATAGTAAATATAAAGGTGGGTTGTAAAAGTGAAAAAATTCCCTTGGTTTTGGATTGTCATTTGTGCTTTGGCTGCCATTGTCGTAATAGTCGGCTGGAAGCAATTTACTGAATCAACCTCTCCCTCCAAGATGATAACTGAACAGAAAGCAATACTGCTTGTTCAAGAAAGGTTTCAGGGCGAAGTCACAAATTTCGAAATGAAGGATTCGCACTATCTGATCGAATTAAAAAAACAGAATAACCTTTATCACATTAATATGGATATAAAAAGTGGAAAGGTATTATCCATCGCAGCAAAACAACTCTCGACTGAAAAAGACCCTAAACAAACCAATAATGAGCAACCAGAAGAAGAGATTCCCCCCCCGGATAGCGAACAGCAGCCAAAATCACTATCCAATGAAGAAGCCATACAAATTGCCTTGAACCAAGTTCAAGGTGAGGTTGATTCTATTGTGTTAGAAACGAAGGATGGGCAAACCTACTATCTTGTAGAAGTCGAAACTCCTAATGACCAAGAAGCTGTCGTACAGGTACATGCCATTACAGGTGAAGTTATGTCGGTAACATGGGATGACCATGATGACGATGATTAAGCAGGATTTTAAGCAGGATGCAAATATAATCTTATACAAAACATGAATTTCTCATGAATTTCTAATGTTTCTATTCCTTTCTTCTCATTTTCACTGGATATACTGAAGATGTGAAATGAATCGTTATCGAAACGGAGGAAAGTAAAATGAAAAATAAGTTCGTCGTAGGTGCTATATCTATTGCACTAGTATTGGGTGGTGCAGCGGCAGTAGGTGCTGCAAAGAATTATTCATCACAGGATGATTTCAACGGTAACAAAGGAGCATCTAGCACTGATCCATTACAAACTTTTTCTTTAACAGAGGGACAAAAAGTAGAGCTGGAGAATGAGCACGGTAAGACCTTTTATAAGGTTGAATCGGATGATAATGATGATCGCCTTAATACAGACGATGCTGTTGACTTAACCGTTTTGTCACTTGAAGAAGCTTCAAAGATCGCAACAAACACCGTAAGCGGTACAATCACTGAAGTCGAAAAAGAAATGGAGCATGGCAGACTTGAATATACATTTGAAATTGAGTCGAAAAACGGCGAGGTGGAAGTTAGAATTGATGCTCAAACTGGTGAAGTAACGAGAATTGATTTTGATGATGTTAACGATGATGATAAATACGATAACAGTGATGATTAAATAAATAAACAAGAGACAATCTGCCCTGGATTGTCTCTTGTTTATTATTAGGATTTTCACCTATAAACCTCTTTTACCTAAAACTCTTACGCTTTCCTCATACCGTGCAAGTGCATTTTTTTGATTATCTCTGGCAGCTTGTACATATCCAGTGGTTACATTTTTCCAAGTATTACGACGTTCCCTTGCAGCACGGATCAGATTTTCATTTACTGCCTCAATACTCTGATCGATACGGTCTAAGTAATTTACCGTTATTCTGATAGGAGCTTCTGTCATTTGTTCAATCCGATTGGATGCTTCACGAATTTGTTCTTTAATAACTGGACTAACAGTCTGTGATTCTTCAACTCTACTTTTTAGGTCTTCAGAAACGCCCTTCACAATAGTAGTGTTTCTCTGTTTCGTTGTTTGATAAAGATTTATAAATGTATCTCTGACATTCCTGTTGAAAGCTATAGTTTGTCTAACTGTTTGAAGATAAACATCCTCTTGCCTTTCACGTAAATTCTCAGCACGATTTAATGTCATCTCAAATTGATTCCATAATGTGTCTACAAATTGATTCGTTGTACTAGTTTCTAATGTTTCCTTCGTCATTATTTACACTCCTCCTCAGTATTCGGATAAATATTTATGTAGTAGTTCTCTGCTTGTCTATATATGTAATTTACACCTACATGTAATAATTTGTCAACTTATTTATATAATGGTAATACTCAGCACATTACGTAGGTATATACCATACAAATATTGGAAACAAAGGTTATAAAACCATGGAGGGATGAAACTTGGAAAAAGTATTCACTGTCTCTGGAATTCCTTATTTACGTCTTGGTGCAGGTGAACCGCTAGTTTTTATTCATGGACTTGGAGAAGTGAAGGAAGGCTGGTCTAATCAATTTGAATTTGCTAATCAATACGACTTAATTATCCCAGATTTAAGGGGCCATGGAGACTATCTGTCACCAGGTGAGATTTCAATTAAACACTTTGCCCTTGATGTGATTCATTTATTGAAAGAACTAAAAATTGAAAGCGCACACATATGTGGTTTATCAATGGGTGGAATGGTGGCACAGGAAATTTATCGTCAAGCACCTGATATGTGCCGGACTTTAATGTTAGTAAGTACCTATCACTATGCACCCAAAAGGCTGGGAAAATGGTTTTTAAAATATCGCCAAGCAAAGGCAGACATAAAAACACAAGAGGAAATGCGCGAAACGGCAGCAAAGGTATGTCTATACTCTTGGTCCAAAGAAAATTTCGATAAATTTTTTCAGTTCTATAAGCCAAATAGAGAATATTACTTTAAATCAATGGAAGCATGCCTAAAGGTAAATAATCTATGTTTACTCCCACAGATTAAAGCCCCAACTTTAATCATTGGCGGGCAGTATGACTCTTTAACACCGGCATGGATCCAGTTGTTGATGCATAAGCAAATCAAACATTCGGAGTTTGTTATTTTCAGAAATACAGGACATATTGCTAAACTCGAAGCAAAGGATGCCTTTAATAACGTTCTTCGTAACTTCTTAAATAAGCACAAAATGGCAAGTTAGAGGGAAGGGAGTCCTTCCCTCTAACTTATTTCCCATACTATTAATATGTTATTGTACTGTCATATATAACCATTAGATGGGGTTAGAACGGCTCGATGCCCACTGGTCGACTATACCCGCAAAAATGCCCGTTAATGCAAGACTAACATGTCCTCCTTCAACCGAGATGTATGTTTTGTCTTCACTTGAAACCAGTTCCATAATGGGTTTACTTTGATCTTCCAAAATCAAGTTATCTCTAGCACCTGAAACTACAAACAGATTAGCTTTTATGTTTTTTAAATCTACTTGTTTATTTCCAATTACTAGCTCGCCTTTAATTAGTTTATTGTCTTTAAAGAGATCATTACTTAATTGTCGATATGCTTCACCAGCAAAAGGAACTTGATCGAGAGTCCATTTGTCCATTCGGCGCCACTTCTCTACGTATCGCTGGTCATACGCTCTGCTTAATAGCATTGTATAATTAGTAAAATAGATAGGCGCTCCAATAGATCGGAACATCGCTGTTACATACTCTGGCGGAATCACTCCATAAACATCGACAAAACGGTCAATATTTATAAAACCTTTTCTTATACCCTCAGCCCATTTATCAGGACCGACGAAAGGTTCAAAATCAATTGGTACTGTAGCAACTACCAAATTCTTAATTGGCTCTTCGGCAACCGCTGCATACATGGAGGCAATTGTACCTCCTAAGCAATATCCAACTAAAGTAATTTCTTCAGCACCAGAGTGACGGATGGCCCTTCTTACAGCGGTTTTTAAATATTTATCGATATAAGTGTCTACTCCTATTTTTCGATCTTCATAACCCGGGGAACCCCAGTCAAGTAAATACACTTCATATCCCATATTTGTTAGATTCTCAATCACACTCGATTTTGGTGCAATATCTAAAATATATGGTTTATTGAAAAGTGAATACACGAAGAATAATGGAATTTCGTATTTTCTTTGTTTAGCTGGATAATGCCATAAAACAGATTTATTCTTTTTCCAAACTTCATTTCTAGGTGTAATACCTACCTTAGGTTCAGGATCATTGAGTACTTTTAGCACATGCGTCCATCTTGCCTTTTCTTTCTCATAATCAAACGTTGGAATGGTATCTTTAAATGGTGCCTCTCCTGCCACCGCTAACCCCCCTATCCTTATTATTTAGATGTACTTGATCCTGCTGCAGCCAATAATTCCACTTCCTGATCTTTTTCTATAAATTTCTTAAGGATATCAAACTCTTCTTTAAAACTATTTAATTTGGCTAATTCATATTTCATTTCTTGCAGCTCTAAATGCAAATCATTGGTATCTGCAAGTTCCTTTTTTGTTTTCACCAACTCTGTTTTAAGCTGCTTAGTTAATTTAATTATTTCCTTTGAAACCTCAACAACACTTTCAATTTCTTTACTCTGAGTTTTCATAGAATCCTGCAGCTGCCAAATTTGTTCCTCTAGCGCATCCATTTTTTCTTCTGCTTGAATAGTCAAAGCAGCAACGTTTTCTACATCCGTTTTGGTCGGTATATTTAAAAGACTGGCAAATGCCTCTTGGTTCTTTTTAAATCTTTCTAGATTGCGGGAATGAACTTGCGTACCAATATTAGACATCTTGAGAAATTCATTGTTATTTGTCCAAAGAAAGAAAAGATCATTCAACTGTTTCTCCCATAATAAACTAAACTTATGCAGAGATTCGTATGGATCGTAATTTTTATTATCTGACATTTCACTCACTCCATTATGATTTTGTGGGTTCTGAAGGATTTTTCATATACTTTTGAAATGGGAACATGGCTGATTTCACCTGGGTAGCAAATAAATTCACAAATATCTTTTGGTTTTCATAGAGTACACTGCTCGTTTTCTTTACGCTATCGACATATTTGGCTCTTCCGTTTTTCCTAAATGCAACGTATTGTTCTACCATATCTAGATATTTATCCAATCCTTGCCCGTTTGTTAATGTACGAATTGGGGTTGCTAACAGAGCCATTGTTTTCTTTTGAATATCATCAACTACCCCATTAATTTCTTCATAAGATTTAATAGGAAAAAAATGTTGCAGAGTAGTCGTTGACATTAATAATTCTTCCCTAGCGCCCTTCTCCCAATCTCTTAGTTCCTTACTAAATTGCTCAGTAATCGCTATTACATTATCTTGATTTCTTTTAACGGTCTCAACATAGTGCCTGGTTGCATTTAAAAACACTTCATCACGGTCATTTAAGCGCTTTACCCAAGCATCTAATTCATCAAATCCAGCCTTCCAGATTAGCTCAAAACTTGAGAGGGATTCGTTTTGGCTGTTACGTGGTTCTTGATTGTTTTGTTCAATATTTTTTTCGGTCATATGATTGGCTCCTTTAGTTTCTTATTTATTGGCTTTGTTCATATGGATTGATGTTTCAACTCCGGGCATTCGCTTTCCGCGGGCGTGCCGGGGAGCCTCCTCGGCCCCGTCATCCCGCTGGAGTCGAATGCCCTCCGCTCCATCACCAATCCTTTTAACAGAGCTTATTTATTAAATAAATGTTTCAATTTAGCTAGTTCTATTTCGAGTGATTGAATCTTTTGTTGATGAAGGTAGCTTGCTTCTTTGTTTAACTCAGCTAATAAATCTCCCATATCTAATTTGATTTTACTTAACTGAAGTATGTTCTTTTTTTGGGCTTGGTTTAGCCCATAGATTGTTTCTTCTAAGTTATCTACTTTCTCACCACAATCTACTAATCTAATAGCGATAACAGAAATCTCTTCTTTGCTTGGAGCATTAAGGATATCGAGATGTTTTTTTATGATTTCTCTATAAATCAACACACGGTTTAAATGGTGTTCCAGTTCAGCACCAAAAGCTTTGGTAAACGTTAGACAATTGGTACTGGCATGAATACTTCTATTAATGTCATTTTCTAAATTTTTGTAGAAGGTACTTGAGTCAAAGCTGCTAGTCTTCATGCACTAAACCTCTTATCTAACCGGTTGGTATGTTGATTTAAGGATAAATAATTTTACGTTATTAGTCAATTCAGAATTGATTAATAACGTTATTTTGTCACTTTTAACATGAACACCTATTGAACGCTGGCACTAGTTCCGCCGTCTACCACTAAAATATGCCCAAAGACATAGTCAGAAGCATTTGAAGCTAAGAAAAGTGCAGGGCCCTTCATATCATCATCGGATCCAAAACGACCAGCAGGGGTTCCTGCAAGGATCTTCTCACCTGAATATTTCAATATTGGGCTTGCCATTTTTGTTGGAAAGAACCCTGGTGCAATGGCATTCACATGAACATTATAAGGTGCTAGTTTCACAGCCAGATCCTTTGTAAAAGCAATAACGGCTCCCTTGCTTGTAGAATACCCAATTGCGTCCATAACCTTAGGATCCTGGCCACCAATTCCTGCAATCGAAGCAATATTAATAATTTTCCCAGCACGTTGCTCTACCATAATTTTGCCAACTGCCTGAGAAAATAAGAACACTGCCTTAAGATTAATATCCATCACTTTATCCCATTTATCAATGGGCATTTCTAACGCCGGAGCACCCCAGCTAACTCCGCTGTTATTAACTAATATGTCAATGCGGCCAAATTCTTTAAGGGTAATATAGACAACATTTTGAATATCATTAGGATTAGATACATCACATTTAATCGCCAGTGACCTTACTCCCTTTTCAGCTAAAGAGGTACTTATTTGCTGACAAGCCTCAAGATTTCTTGAGCAAACCACTACATTTGCTCCGGCCTCCGCGTATGCAACTGCAATTTGTTCTCCTAACCCCCTCCCGCCACCAGTGACAATAGCTGTTTTGCCTTGTAAACTAAATAAATCCTTCGTATTCATTCGTGCTCCTCCTATTGTTTAGATTATTACTTTTGTTCTCTCTTGGTCTCTTAAGACTCGTCTTAGTAGTTTTCCAACTGAGGATTTGGGAAGTTCAGCAAGGATATCCACTTCCTTTGGAGCCTTGTAAGCTACTAGGCGTTCGGCACTATATCGCATTATTTCCTCTTCAGTAATGCTATATCCTTCTTTCAGTTTGACAAACGCTTTGACTGTTGGTGCTGACTCAGAAAGGCCGTAGCCATCAAGCAGCATGGCTCCTGTTCTTCTTTCAAACTTAAGTTTTAAAATTAGTAGATTTACAAAAGTTTGGCAATCTTCATCAACCAACTCGAAAAAAATATTAATATAATTCTGATTATTATAATAAAAATTTAATTTGTAAACCTTCCATTTTCGACAAAATATCCCATATTAACCGTTTGTATTTACTTTTTTTTGAAAAACAGCAACTGAACGTGTAGATAAGGATAGTTCTTTACATTCTTACTTTCTGTAAAAATCAAAAAAACAGAAATATGTCGAAACTTCTTTGTGTCGTTTTTCCGAATTTTCACCTGTATAATGAATGTCTTTTGACTATAACAAGAATAATTAATATTTTCCTATAAGACTTCTAGAGGATGATTAGGTCATAGGATTGAGGCTTAGAATTCTATGTTCTTTATAGGTACAACTTTTCATATAATTTACAATATATACTAAAAAGGAGATGTTTCGTTTGCCCAAAACCAATGCAAATGGTATTGATTTGTATTACGAAGTCTATGGAGAAGGTGAACCTTTACTATTAATCATGGGGCTATCGCTTACCTCTAAATCTTGGTTTCGAACTATCCCTGCTTTAAGTGAGCAATATAAAGTGATTGTTTTTGATAATCGCGGTGTTGGTCAGAGCGGGAAACCAAATACTCCCTATTCCATTGGTCTTATGGCAGAGGATGCTCGTGCGGTCTTAGATGCGGCAGGGGTTGAGTCTGCCCATGTGTATGGTATTTCAATGGGAGGTATGATTGCCCAAAGATTAACTTTAAAGTATCCAGAACGTGTTAAGTCTCTTATTTTAGGCTGTACAACTTCAGGCGGACAGAATCATGTTCAACCAGATGCTGAAGTTTCGATGCTAATGCTTTCACGTGCCTCTTCAACTGCTACTCCAGAAGAAATGGCATGGGCAACGGCACCAATATTGTACAGCCATGCATTTCTAGAAAATAACAGAGCGATTGTTGCCGAGGACATTCAGGCGAGAATCGAGACGCCTATTTTGCCATATGCATATATGCTGCAGCTTCAAGCATGTTTAGCACATGATACGTATAATGAGATCAATCAAATTAAAGTATCAACTCTAGTCATACACGGTGATGAAGACAGGCTAGTTCCTTATGATAATGGGGTAACTTTGGCTGAAAGAATTCCTGGAGCAGAATTTGTTAGTATATCAGGTGCTGGACACATCTACGTAACCGAGGCCAATGATTTTGTTAATACTAAAGTTCTAGAGTTTTTAAAAAAACAATAAAACATAAAAAAAATGCCTGTCAGCACGTACAGGCATTTTATACTTATACTATATGAATTATAGTTTAGAAAACTCATGAAAATCGTACTTCACCTTGGTTAAAGCTTCTGAGACTTCCCAAAGTTTTTTCATAGTCTCCCTATCATAGACACCTGCAGCCGGAGTCTCAATGGCAGGATATCCCTTCCTATTACCACTTCCATCAGGTCCAATATATTCCCCGCCTGTTAAACTCTCATTCGTTGCCGCATAGACAGTGGGCAAGGCACCCCTCTCAGCTGTCTGAAAAAATAGAGTCGATAACTTCTTAAGGAAATTAGGTGCATCCTTTCCTCCTAGTTTAAATAAGTTTGTCGCTGATATACCAGGGTGGCAGGCTAAACTTATAACATTTAATCCATGTTCCTTTAACCTGTTATCCAGTTCCTTGGCAAATAATAATGTTGCCAGCTTACTTTGCCGATAAAACGCCATTGGCTTATAGCCATTAGAACCATCGAGGTTATCGAAAAGGATGGATGCTCCCCTATGTGCAATACTGCTAAGGGAAACTACCCGAGAGGTAGGGGTTCTTTTAAGTAAGGGCAGTAGCAATCCTGTTAAGGCAAAATGCCCTAAATGGTTACTTCCGAACTGTAACTCAAAACCATCCTTTGTATATTGATGAGGCGGTACCATTACACCGGCATTATTGATTAATATATCCAAAGTGTCATAACGATGACTAAATTGAGTAGAAAAATCCCTAACGCTTTCTAAATCTGAAAGATCAAGAAGCATCACCTCCATACTAGCTGATTCATGATCCTTAAGGATGGTTTGTTTGGCCCCTCTTCCTTTTTCTACATTTCGCACTGCCAAAATTATTTCTGCTCCTCGCCCTGCTAGCAGCTTTGCGGCTTCTAATCCTATGCCGCTATTTGCCCCTGTTATAATAATTCTTTTTCCACTAAGATCATGACTTAACAATATACATTTCACTTCCAATCTTCTTTTTAAAAATATGGTCATTAACCTGCTTTAGAATCTCCCTGATTTAAAGATTGAAAAGATCAGCCAGACAAACATAATAGTAGCAATCCCGAAGCTAATCTCTACAGCAGGAATACTAGAAAGTAAAATAGATGGCTGACCTGATAGTGAAGCACCTACAATGATACCTACCATGATAATACTAAACGATAGTAAAACAATACTAAAGGATAACCTATTGCTGATTTGATTTAGCTTTCTTGTAAACGAATCAAGTTCCGGTGCAGAAATTTCAATTTGCATCTTCCCTTTTTTCATAACAGAAGTGAACTCTTTCATCGTTCTTGGAAATTCATTCAGAATATTTCCATATTCAGTAAAGTTGTTCAACGCCTTCCCCATCATATTCTTGGGATTGAAGCGTTCTAATAATAATTGTCTTCCGAATGGTTCCGCAACTGCTATAATACTAATCTCTTGATTAAGCTTTTCTACTGTGCCCTCAAGCGTCAATAACGTCTTCCCCAATATCGTTAAGTCTGTTGGCATTTGGATATTGTGCCGATAAGCAACTGAAAAAAGCTCATTAACTGCTGTCCCAACGCTCATTTGACTAAAAGGAATATTTAAATACTTCTCCCTAAGCAGATCAACATCTGCTCTTAGCTTTGAAAGATCAACATCCTCAGGCACCAAACCCATGTTAGAAATCGATTTAACCACCTCAATTGTATTTTGACGCATTAACGCAATCACAAAGGAAGCAATGTGATTTCTCATTTCTGGAGTTAAACGCCCAACCATTCCAAAGTCCATAAATACGATGGTTTCTTCTGGTAAAGCTAATATATTACCCGGGTGAGGGTCACCATGGAAAAACCCAGCTAGCAGGATTTGTTGAAAAATAGAATTGACAACCCTCTCAGCAATGATTTTACTATCGTATCCTTGTTCCGTCAGCTTATCTATTTCATTCAATTTAATTCCCTCAAAATACTCTGTCGTTAACACTTTAGGTGTAGTAAATTCCCAGTAAACCTTTGGAATGAGAATTTTGGGATCATTTTTAAACTGATTAGCGATCTTTTCCGAGTTACGAGCTTCCGTTTCATAGTCGAGTTCCTCTCGGAGAGACCTCGCTAATTCTTCGACAACATCACGGATATGATATCTCTCCCCCAATCAAGCCGAGATTCAGCTAATCTAGCTAAATCTTGAAGAATTTCTAAGTCAGTTTCAATTAATTTTCTGATATTAGGACGTTGGATTTTAACGGCTACTCGTTCACCCGATCTAAGAACGGCATAATGGACTTGTCCAATCGATGCGGCAGCAAGTGGCACTTCTGAGAATTCAGCAAAGGAGTGCTCCATCGATTCTGCAAATTCTTCTTCTATGATGTTTTTTACCTCTTTGAAAGAAAAAAGTGGTACACGATCTTGAAGTTTTTCTAATTCTTGTATAACTTCTGCAGGAATTACATCTGGACGAGTACTGGCAATTTGTCCTATTTTAATAAACGTAGGCCCTAGATCTTCTAAAAACATTCGAATCCGTTCACCAGTTGATCTACTATGAAGTGAGTGATTACCGTCGGCGAGATCCTTTTTAGGAAGGTCTAGTAATCCCAATTCTTTCATTAAAAATCCAAACCCATAGCGGCTAAAAGCATAGACAATATCTCGATAGCGCTGGATATGACGAATTCTTCTTTTTATCATTTCCTGATTTCTCCTATATGAAGGATTTTTATATTTTCTCCACCTTCTCATTTTTTTCCGATATTTTCAAGCATGTTCAAATAAAAGTCAGAATAAAAAAAGACGGGTCGTTTTCGACTCGTCCATCACACATTTATTGTTTTAGCATTTTAAATACTTGTTCAACATCTTTATCTCCACGTCCGGATAGATTGACAATAATGATTTCATCTTGAGGTAATTCTTTCGCCAGTTTGACTGCATACGCTACAGCGTGTGAACTTTCCAAGGCAGGGATTATTCCCTCCGTTTTACTTAATAGCTGAAATGCATTTAATGCTTCTTCACCTGTAACAGTCACATAATCCGCTCTTCCGATTGTCTTTAAATGGCTGTGTTCCGGTCCAACTCCTGGATAATCCAATCCTGCTGCAATCGAGTACGTTGGCTTTGGTTCACCGTTCTCGTCTAATAAAGTTAAACATTTGAAACCATGAATGACAGCCGGTATTCCCTCTGTAAGAGTAGGTGCTTCTTTTGGTTCCACTCCAATTAATTGTACACTCGGTTCATCAATATAATGGGCAAACGCCCCAATAGCATTACTTCCGCCACCTGCACATGCAATAACAGCTGAAGGGAGTCTGCCCTCTTTTTCAAGCACTTGGCGTTTGGACTCCTCACTGATAATCGCCTGAAAGTGCTTGACCATTGTTGGATATGGGTGCGGCCCAACGGCTGAACCTAATAAATAAAAGGTATTTTGATAGTTTTGAACTAAGTCTCCTAATGCTTCATCCACTGCATCCTTTAAACGGCCCTGCCCCTTCTCAACTGGAACGACTTTTGCACCTAAGAGCTCCATCCTAAATACATTTAATGCTTGGCGTTCTGTATCTAGCTTACCCATATAAATAATACATTCCATCCCAAACATCGCACAGGCAGTAGCTGTAGCCACACCATGCTGTCCAGCACCTGTCTCGGCAATGATTCTTTTAGCTCCCATTCTTTTTGCTAACAGAATCTGGCCGATCGCATTATTAATTTTATGTGCCCCTGTATGATTTAAATCTTCTCGTTTCAAATAAATTTTGGCACCGCCGATTTTCTTTGTTAAATTCTCAGCTAATGTTAAAGGATTTTCACGTCCTACGTATTCCTTAAGGTAATATTTGAATTCTTCAATAAACTCAGGGTCATCTTTGTAACGTATGAATTGGGCTTCTAATTCATTCATTACTAGTTGTAGTTCTTCCGGTATGTAGCTTCCACCAAACTCACCAAAATAACCCTTGCTCTCTACGCTCACTTTTTCCATGCTCTGCTCGACTCCTTCTATACTATACTGATTCGACTCAGCTTTTTGAGTTGACATTATTATAGAATAGAATAACAGAATATTCAATCAACAAAACCGAAATTATGCTTGGGCAGTAATTTTCGGATGAAAATCCAATAGGCAAACAAGTAGAATAAATCAATATGTTTATACTCTTCTAATTTGTAACAAAGATTTCTTCCAATTGAAACATCTCCTTTTCTATCAAATCGATCGACAACTTCAATTATGAAACTCTTTGATTGACCAGTTTATTGTCGAATACTTCTCATACTATTTTACTAGTAAGGAACTTATACTAATCTTAGGGGTACAAGATTTGTAGAATTATCTTTTAAGGAGGAATACTAGTGGCAAAACTAATCGTTATGTATAATCAACCGAGTAATCAAGCGGGATTTGAAGAGTATTATCACAATGTACATATCCCATTGGTACAAAAATTACCCCATCTAACTGGTGCAGAGGTTCACCGAGTATCACAAGCACTAAACACTAGTGAAAGTTTATTTCTCATAGCAGAACTCCATTTTGAAAGTCCGGAAACATTGAATCTTGCCTTATCTTCACCAGAAGGCATGGAAGTGCAGGGAGATGTTAAAAATCTCATGCCATACCTAACAAAACCGCCAGTCATTGCTATTGTAGATTAAAGAATGGTCGAGGAGGAAAATCTCCTCGACCAGTTTCATTTAAGGTACCATGTTCCCTGCCGCTTTGTAGATTTTGTACCATTCTTCTCTTGTTAGTTTGATATCGCTACCTTTACACGCATCCTTCAGACGCTCACTGTTGGTAGTTCCTAACACTACTTGAATATTGGCTGGATGCCTGGTAATCCAAGCTGTCGCAATGGCCGTGTTTGTTACATTATATTTTAAAGATATCTCATCAATCACCTGATTTAGTTCAGGAAATTTTTTGGTATCACCTAGAAATGTTCCCTCAAAAAAGCCATGCTGATATGGTGACCAAGCCTGTATGGTAATATCATGAAGACGGCAATATTCCAAAGTACTGCTGTCACGGTTAATCGCTTGATCAACCTTCATGTTTAATGTAATACCTGAATCAATTAACGGCGTGTGCGCCACACTTAACTGCATCTGGTTTACTACTAATTTATAGGGTATGTACTTTTGCAGCAGTTCTATTTGCATTGGATTATGATTCGAGACACCAAAATACTTTACTTTCCCGCTGTTATAAAGCTCATCAAATGCCTCTGCCACTTCTGCTGGGTCCATTAACGGATCTGGGCGATGGAGTAAAAGAATATCAAGGTACTCCGTTTTCAGCCGCTTTAAGATTCCCTCCACTGAGCTAAGGATATGCTCTTTTGAAAAATCAAAATAACCTTCAGGTGTGCGAATTCCACATTTGCTTTGCAAAATCATATTGTCGCGGATGGTTGGCGTCATTGAAATGGCTTCTGAGAAAATTTCCTCACTTTTTCCTTTTCCATAAATATCTGCATGGTCAAAAAAGTTAATTCCCTCGTCCATCGCTGTACGGATTAACTTCTCAGCTTCTTGTATTGAAAGCTGCGGCAGGCGCATATTTCCCATAATCAGATTCGAAGCTTTTAACTCAGTGTTTGCTATGCTAATGTACTTCAAAGTTTTTTCCTCCTCAATAAATAAAGTCAGATTTATTATAGCACTGTCATTAACAACAGAAAAAACACCAACTTTAGAAAATTGGTGTTTTTTCTGTTATTTGTTAAGTTCCATCCATTGTTTTTCAAAATTAACAAATGGATCTGATTCTTTTTTTGCGATTCCCTGTTTTTTGCTATTCCAATTTTTATACACAAGATAAAGAACGTATGCTGCAACGACACCAATAATGGCTGGTGCATTTGAAATGGAAGCCATTAAGACAAAAAAACCGAGAATTACTAATGCAATTTTTCCTCCAGTTGTGTTTGTTTTTAAAAACTGCTTATAAATGTAATAAAGAATTAATAAACTTATCGCCAGCCCCACCATCGGAATGATTGAAGACAATAGAATCACGGCAGCAATACCACCTGCTAGAAGTAAACCAATTTTTTTCATATTATTTTCCTCCCTCGTTATCATGATTTCATTTTACCTGTTTTCCTTCATTCTCAAAATTGCGCTTGAGCTTGATTTTTCACTAGGTCCCAAGTCGTAGAAGGTGCATTTAAGCGTAAAAAAAATCCTAACATTATTAATGTTAGGATTTGTTATGACCTGTGAGGGGTTCGAACCCCCGACCTCAACCCTGTCAAGGTTGCGCTCTCCCAGCTGAGCTAACAGATCTCTTATTAAGCTACAAATCTAATTATAGTAAAAAAGCTAAAAATGTCAATACTGTTTTCAATAAAAATTAAACATCCATAATCTAACAAGAACATCCATTCGTGAAATAATTGAATAAAGAACAAATGTTCGAATATAATAATACTATAAACAAAAAGGATGGTGAACCAAAATGGATGGGCTTTTGTTTCGATCAATTGAAGAAAATTTGCCTTTAGAGATGATCTACTTATCAGAAAGTAAGGAGATTTCTCAACGGAAGCTGCTAATTAAGGAAATAAATGACGAATATTCTCGCCTATTGTCTGCTTCGAAAACAAATACGAACGTTCAGACGTGAAAATATTTTGTCCATATTGCCATCTTCACATAAAAAGAACCGATATCTTCATTAACCACATCTTTAAAAAGCCCCTGCCCTCCCCCAAAAGCTTTTCCTCCACAATTATGATAAAATGCATTTGTATCTATGAAACATTGGGGGATTTTTCACATGGACTTTCCAAGAGGAACAATAAAAGAAGTGATGTTCAATAGCTCAGAGTTAGCTGAACAAATAGAATTACTCATCTACTTGCCAGCAAACTTTTCACCATTATATAAATACTCATTGCTAATTGCCCAGGACGGCAGGGATTATTTTCAACTTGGTAAAATTGGACGTCTAGCGGATGAGTACCTTAGTAAACGAAAAATTGAAAATTTAATCATAGTTGGTATTCCCTATAAGGATGTCCAAGACCGCCGTAGGAAATATCATCCTGAAGGAGAGCGGAACGAAAAATATATCCGTTTCCTAGCTCATGAATTAGTACCGTACCTAGATCATGAATTTCCAACCTATCAAATGGGTTCTACCAGAGCACTTATAGGCGACTCACTAGGTGCTACTGTCTCACTTTTAACTGCTTTATATTACCCATACACCTTTGGGAAAGTTCTGCTGCAATCACCTTATGTAGACCATAACGTGTTAGATATGGTGGAAGCCTATACAAATCCATCACTTCTAGAGATTTATCATATTATTGGCACCAGAGAAACAGAAGTCCAAACAACAAATGGATTGGTGAGCGACTTTTTAACACCTAATCGAGAGCTCTCAAAGATGTTTACTGAAAAGCAATTTACCTATTTTTATGAAGAATTTGCTGGGAACCATACATGGACGTACTGGCAGCTTGATTTAAGACGAGCCCTGAAGATAATGTTTTAACTCTCTTTGACTCGTTTCTTATTTTTTGAAAATTTGATATAATAATCAGAAGACTTTCTTAAACTTGAATCACTCAAATTGTATAGAAAAATCTAGGTAAACGGAGGAAAAAAACTATGAAATTTGGGGTTGTCATTTTTCCATCTAAAAAACTGCAAGATTTAGCGAATTCATACCGTAAACGATACGACCCGAATTATGCCCTCATTACACCGCATTTAACATTAAAGACTGCCTTTGAAGCATCTGAAGAAGATGCCGTCCTATATGCTGAAAAACTAAGGCAAATTGCCCGCAGCACAAATGCTTTTACTTTAAGAACTACCAAAATAAGTTCATTCCAGCCCGTTAATAATGTAATCTATTTTAAGGTTGAGCCGACAGATGAGCTAAGTACACTACACAATGAAATTAACCAAGAATTCAAAGAACAAAACTTAGAATACGCTTTCGTCCCGCATATCACCATTGGGCAGAAACTGTCAAATGATGAGCACTCAGATGTATATGGCTCTTTACGTATGACAAGACTAAACCACGAGGAAACAGTCGATCGCTACCACCTTCTATACCAGTTAGATAATGGATCTTGGACTGTTTATGAAACATTTCGCCTTGGAAAGGAATAACCAATAGTGACAGTTAAAGTTGTAGAAAATGAAAAAGAATTAGAGGATGCGTTCTCTGTAAGAAGAACGGTTTTTATCGATGAGCAAAACGTCCCTGCTGAGGAGGAAATTGATCAGTTCGAGGATGAGTCCACTCATTTTGTCTACTACCATGATGGCGCTCCCATTGGCGCTGGCCGTTTTCGTGTTGTTGACGGGTATGGGAAGGTTGAACGGATTTGTGTGCTAAGTACCGTAAGAAATACGGGAGCTGGGAAGGCAATTATGAATGCCATTCAGGACCATGCAAATGATAAGGGTATACACAAACTAAAGCTTAATGCACAAACGCATGCCATTCCTTTTTACGAAGGTCTAGAGTATAGAGTGGTATCTGAAGAATTTCTAGATGCCGGGATACCACATAAGACGATGATAAAGGAAATTTAAATTGTTGTACAACACTTGCCGTTATCCAAGGCAGGTGTTTTTTATTCCCCCCCCTTTTAGAAACAGCTCCGTTTTGTTATCATAGAGTTTGTCTTATTTTTTGAAAGAGGATAACAAAATGAAAATAGCTATGTACCTAGAAAAAACAATTTCTTTAGACATTTTAGCTCGAGATCAATTCCAAAAAATATATTTAGCAGGAAAAGACAATCACTTGTCTTGCCCGGTATGCAAAAGAAGCGTTCGCTTATATTTAGGAATACAGGAAGAACCACGATTTTATCATGTTCATTCACCAGAAACTGAATGTTCTATCGATGTCATAGTTTCCAACGAATCTTCTTATACAGAGCAGAACGGATTTCGCATCCCAAAAGGAAGAACCATTCTTGATACATCGGAAGGTAGGAAATTATTTCGTGTTGCTAAATCACTCCCGTGCAGCGTTCCCTTTAAAAAAACAGATAATAGTAACCATGTTGCCCCAACTAGTTATCTAGAACAACTAGCAAACAACGGTGTGATATTAGATGTTAATCAAGCCAAAGCTGTCATTGAAACAGAAGGTTCCTTTCTTGTCCTGGCTGGTGCCGGCAGTGGCAAAACGAGGGTTTTAACTGCAAGAACAGCCTATATGCTTAATTCAAAGAGCATTGAACCAAACACAATTATGCTTGTTACCTTCACTTCAAAAGCTGCTGGAGAAATGAAGAACCGTCTGCTAACCTATCCACATATGAATAGAGATTTAATCAATAAAGTAGTTACTGGTACCTTTCATAGCATATTCTATCGGATCCTTATGTTTCATGAAGGCAATAACTGGTCTTTAGAACGCTTGCTTAAAAAAGAATGGCAGCGTGATAAGATATTAAAGGACGCAGGTAAAGAAATAGAATTATCTGAGAAGGAATTTGCTTATGATTTAGCACTTCAACAAATTGGCTTTTGGAAAAACTCACTCTTACAGCCAGATCAAGTTAGACCAGAATCTGAGTGGGAAGAAAAGGTTGTTTTTCTTTATAAAAGATACGAGGAGTTCAAGACAAAAGAAAAACTGTTCGACTTCGACGATATGCTAGTTGGGTGTTTTCAGCTATTAAGCACAAATTCCTCCCTTCTAGCACAATATCAAAATCGGTTTAAATATTTCCTAATTGATGAATTTCAGGATGTTAATAAGGTACAGTACGAATTAATTAAACTACTTTCAGCTAAATATAAAAATGTTTGTGCTGTTGGTGATGACGATCAGGCCATCTATTCCTTTAGAGGCAGCGACCCAAGTTATTTGCTCGAATTTGAAAAGGATTTTCCTTCAGCTAAATTGGTAACGCTAGACCAAAACTATCGTTCTTCCCATGAAATTGTTTCTACGGCAAATGAAATGATTGCCATTAATAAGATAAGAAGACAAAAAAAGATGAAGGCACAGTTTACAGGCAGTACACCTCCAATGCTTTTCTTTCCTTATGATGAGGAGGAGGAGGCTACAATGATTGTGACAGACATACAAGAAAAAATAGCAAAGGGCGAAAATCCCTCTGACTTCGCCATCCTATATCGAACAAATGTCGGGTCTCGTGCGATATTTGAACGATTAGCAGGCTCAAACCTTCCATTTAAAATTGATCTAGACACAGAGGCCTTTTACGATAGAAGGATTGTTAAAAGTGTTCTTTCATTTCTTAAATTAGGATTTGATGAAGAGAATCTCCAAGCTATAACCGAAATCTTACCTTACTTATTTTTAAAGCAAACCGTAATGAAGGATATAAAAGCGGAGAGTATCCTTCAAGACTGCACGATTCTCGAAGCACTTTCACATTTAAAAACGAAACATCAGTTTCAAGAAAAGAAATTAAAGAAGGCCGTTCAGGTGATTCGGTCGTTAAAATTCAAGACTCCACTTAATGCAATTGAATCGATTGAGAAAGAAATTGGATTCTTGGAATTTCTTAAGAAAAAAGGCACCGAGTCCAATCAGCTCGAAAAGGGTTCTGATGACCTAAAGGATCTAAAGGTGGCGGCAAAAAACTTTGATACCATTCAAAGTCTGCTTGCACATGCTGACCATATGGCTGCAATGAACAAAGAAATAAAGAATTTAAGCAAACATTTTAAAGAGACAATCACCCTTAGCACCATACATCGTTCCAAAGGATTGGAGTATGAATCAGTTTATATTCTTGGTGCTGTTGATGGAAGCCTTCCACATGACTATGCTCTAGATCGTTACCGCAATGGTGATCCTACTGAATTAGAGGAAGAAAGAAGGCTATTTTATGTTGCTATGACAAGAGCGAAGCAACAATTATTCATCTCTGTTCAACAAACTCGAAGAGGTAAAAAAAGTAACCCTTCACGATTTTTAAAGCCGCTAATAAGAAGCAAAAGACCTCTCTCAAAATAGTTGAAAGAGGTCTTTTGCTTATTTTTTGTTAATCATTTTAGAGATTGTATTGAAGTCCAACTGCTTCCCATCATTAACAATTGATTTGACGATTTTATCTTCAGTCTCTTTATTAACTGGTTTGTTAGCAATTTGCGAAACTCGGCGGATGACATTTCGCACGGTTTTTTCATCTTTAAAGTTGGCATTTTGTAAGGAATTCGCTAAATCTAAAATATCCTTCATATTGACGCCAGTTTTCTTTTCAACGTTTTTAAAAAACCCGTTATCCATATTCAATTTCACGCTCCTTCGTAAACTACTTTATTGTATGAAGAAACGCAGAAAACGTGAAAAGAAAAACAAGCTTCTTCCGATATATGTATAAGAAAGGGCTGGCCAATATTTCGGCCAACCCTACCCTTTTATGCAAGCTAATTTTGATTAATAAAAGCTTGCACCTACAATAATTAACAAGATGAATAATACGACGATTAACACAAATGTTGAACCGCCACCGTAGCCGCCAGCGAAGCCAGCGCCGCCGTAACCGGCACCACCGTAACCACCAAATCCACCACAGAACATAGAGAGTCACCTCACTTTGTTAGTCTTACTAATAACATATGAGATGACTAATTGAAGTGTATAGGCACATTCATAGTATTATTTTACTCAATATTTTCACTTTTTCCCGCATTAACGGGCAGTAAAACCCCCATTGATGGAGTTTCACTTTATCCCTTAGGTTTAAAGATTAACGCACCAATAAAACCAAAAACAATGGCTGCAGAGATACCTGAGCTGGTTACTTGGAACATCCCTGTCAGTACTCCGATGAGCCCATGCTTCTCTGCATCCTGCAAAGCACCATGAACTAAAGAGTTCCCAAAGCTAGTAATCGGGATTGTTGCCCCAGCACCTGCAAAATCTATAAGCGGTTCGTATAGACCAAAACCATCTAAGACGGCTCCTATAACAACTAATAAACTTAAGGTATGTCCTGGTGTTAGCTTGCCAACATCAAGCAATAGTTGACCAAATACACAGAATAAACCACCCACAACAAAAGCCCAGAAAAACATTGGTAACAACAGAATTGCCTCCTCATTGATTCATTTCAATTGCCACAGCATGAGCAATACATGGAATTGTCTCTTTTTGCTGAAAGCTTAGTGGTGATAACAAAGCACCGGTTGCTACGACTAGCACCCTCGTATACATACCTTTTTTCATTTGATTGAGGATATGCCCGTATAAAACAGACGCAGAACAACCTGCTCCACTTGCTCCCGATTGAACTGGCTGGTCTTCGTTATAAATTAATAACCCGCAATCTTGAAATTGGTTCCTTTCCAGTTTGAGTCCACTTTTATTTATTAACTCAAAAGCGGTTTCATGTCCAATTCTGCCAAGGTCCCCCGTGATGATTAAGTCATAGTAGGAAGGGTCTAGCTGTAAATCTCGAAAATGGGCGGTGATTGTGTCAGCTGCTGCAGGTGCCATTGCACCGCCCATATTAAACGGATCAGATAATCCCATATCAATCACTTTTCCGATTGTAGCTGAAATGGTCACCGGTTGCTGCTTTGTTGGGTCATTTGACGTAACTAGAGCGACTCCTGCACCAGTAACTGTCCATTGTGCAGTTGGCGGCTTTTGACCTCCATATTCAGTTGGATAACGGAATTGTTTTTCAACTGCTGAATTATGACTTGATGCACCGGTTAAGACATGGCTAGCTCCTTGATAATTAACTACAAATGAAGCCAGTGCTAGTCCCTCCATTGAGGTAGAGCAAGCACCGAAAAGACCAAAGTAGGGAATTTGTTTCGTCCTAGCCGCAAAACTGGTTGGTGTGATTTGATTGATTAAATCACCAGCAAATAAAAACTGTACCTGATCCTTTTCAATTTCTGCCTTTTGCAATGCTGTATCAACAGCCTCTTCAATCAAAATTCGATGTGCCTGTTCATAACTTTCCTGTCCCATCCATAAATCGTCATGTAAAATATCAAAATCGGCTGCTAACTTTCCATTAGCTTCAAAGGGACCTCCGGAAACACCAGTTGCAGAGATCATTGGTCTGTTAGAAAACACCCAGGATTGCTGCCCTTTTAACAATTACAAAACCCCCCACATTACCAATAAAGTCTTGATTAAAGCGACAACAAATGCTGAAAACACTCCAAAAAGGATGACCGACCCTGCAAGTTTAAACATATTACCTCCTACACCTAATACAAACCCTTCTGTCCGATGTTCAATAGCTGCAGAGATAACTGCGTTTCCAAAACCGGTAACAGGCACTGCACTTCCCGCTCCAGCAAATTGACCAAGATGATCGTAAATACCAAAGCCTGTAAGTAACATTGATAAAAAGACCATTGTCGCAACCGTTGGATTCCCTACATTTTGCTCAGTAAAATTAAAGAAATAAATATAAAAATAACTGATGGCTTGGCCAACTACACAAATTAAACCACCCACCCAGAAGGCCCTGATGCAATTTTTTATCACTGGCCGCTTTAGCTCATGTTTTTGCTGCAGCTGCTGATACTTCTGCTGCTGTTGAGTCATACCTTTTTGCTTACTTGCCATCATGAACCTCCATTCTTATTTCATATCTTTGGTTTTTTTGATAATTTCATTTAACCGCTTTTCAGCCTGCTTATCTGAGATTTCCCTTGCATCAATCTTCTCATCAAGCCGCACCGCTTCTAAAAATATCTTATAGTCACTAGATACTGTAAAGTTTTCCTTTGGATATTTTTCTTCGAGCATTGCGTTAAGTTCTTTTTCAATCTGTTTCATTCTAAAACGCTGCATATGTCTTACTTTATAGACAACCAATGCCTCCTTCTTTCCCTGCAGGACAGCAACGTCATAAAGCTCTTCAATATCACTGACATCCTTTTCTATTTTCTTAACCTGGTCATGACCATTATTCATCTGTGTCACTTCAGGATCAGGATTAGTCGTTCTTATCAGTGCTAATTGACTATCCTTAATTGGTTGACCTTGATTACACGAAGCTAAAAGGAATACACATACTAGTAAAAGAAATCGATTGATGTAATCCATTATCTACCCTTCCCTTGTTAGATTTTAAAAGTATTATCACTACTTGGTAGTTTTTTCGTCTTTCACGGATTTTATGTCAATGATTATTAATAAAGAAATCTCCACAAAAAAAACTGCTGGTTCTCCAGCAGTTCAGACACTCTTATTTTTTGGTTTTCTTACCGCAGCCACAGCCCTTTTTCTTAGACGATTTTTTAGTTTTCACCTCAGGTTGTGTTTTGGTTTGTTTCTTGTTTTTATTCGTATTCATCATGTCTTACCACTCCCACTCTAGATGTTAAACTACTTATAGAGTATGTTCGTGGAATTAATCTTGTCTCAACATAAGACTTATTTTTTTTAATTATTAATCCAGAACTGTATGAAAGTTTCGATTAAGGCAGCAAGGCCGGCCACCGCCAAAAAAAGCAGTATCCATTCAAAATAACTTGGCAGGAAAATAAAGCCTACAATCAGGAATGCTGAAGTCCATATCCCAGTACACCAATAACAGCTCAGCAGTTCACCAAAAAACTTTTTGATTGGAGTTGACTTAGGTACATAATACACTTCGATTGTTCCATCTTCATTTGTCTCTTCCACTTCATCAAAAAAAGGAGTACGTATAAATTCAGTGATTTTATCAAAAACGAAAAGCCTTGTTAAGCGAAAACTCGCTAATGAAAGAATAATCAATTCAAAAAGAGTAATGTCCATCCAACATTTGTCCTTCCGTTAAATCTGCCTAATTTTCTTAAATAAGGCGATTGTCCGTAACCCAAAAGGGCCTTCTGAAATATGTTAGTAATGTAAGATATCTATTACAGATAAAATTAAGGAGGAGTATTTAATGGGTTGTGGTAAAAAGAGTGATGTACTCGGCACTAGTGATAACTGTGTATGCCAAGTAGTTCGTGCAATAGCTGATATCCAAGATAATGCTGTAGATGAAGAGTGTTTAGATTGTCCCAGCTGTTTTATGGAACCACTTGGTTCATTAGTATCACCAACTAGAGATCGCGTTGATACGCGAGTTTTTGTACTAAAGACGAAGGACGGTTCACCGTTTCATGCGTTCTTTAGTGGGGAAGGCAATGCATGCGTTTCAATATACTTCCGTGTAGAAGAGGTATTTGATAACTGCTGCGCAACACTTCGTGTATTAGTTCCAGGACGCAGAGAGGGTAACAACTTTGTTCCAGTGAATCTTGTTTCAGGTGGAAACCCTTGCTGCATTAACCTAGAAAGAGTTTGTCAAGTTGATCGTTTCCGTGCAAGCAATGACTGTATCACAGTAGATCTAAGCTGCTTCTGTGCAATACAATGTATTGCTGATGTAAACCTTGGAATATGTGACTAAAGCAAAGGAAATGAGCCAGTCGATCACCGGCTGGCTTTTTTATTTATCTTTTAATTCCAATCATGGCAACTTCCGTTATAGCGTTCCTTGCAATAATCTCTGTGGATTGATTGGGTAGTTTAATGGTAACTTCTTGTTCGTTATAATCGACTAAATATCCTTGATAGGGTTTTTCATCTGTTCTAAAAACGCATGGCACAGGGGGAAATGCTTTTGGAAAATTTCTTAGATATTCTAATCGTTCCCCAATATCCATTTCCTTAAAGCTTTTCACTCTTTTAAACGAACGGTTTTCTTCTTCTTTAGTCTGTGAAGCCTGCTCTGGGAGTTCCTCAATGATGTCTTTCTCCAGTAAGTCATCAGACTTAGCTAATGAAACTTTAAAAATATTCTTTTTCTTAACGCTCTCCTCCCTTGGTACTTCTAAGGGCATTTCTTGTTGCACGTACCGATTTGTGTATACTTCCTGCATATTATTTTTTGGTACACCCGAAAAAGGCTTGGTAATATAAAGCAGGGGTCCACGCTTTTTTTTCCTCTTCATACAGTAACCTCCAATCATTGCATTACAGTTTATATGTATGCAAATTGCCCATAGTCGTTCATAAAATCCAACAAAAAAGACCTGCTACTTCTAGCAGGTCTTTTCATTATAAGATGTGATAACCAGAGTCTACATGGATATTTTCACCAGTGATTCCACGTGATAATTCACTGAAAAGGAATAATGCAGTGTCGCCAACTTCTTCAGTTGTTGTTGCCCTTCTTAAAGGTGCTCTTTCTTCAACAACCTTTGTAATGGCATTGAAATCGCCAACGCCTTTTGCTGATAAAGTACGGATTGGGCCAGCAGAAATGGAGTTAACTCTGATTCCTTCTTGCCCTAAGTCAGCAGCTAAATAACGAACACTTGCATCGAGTGAAGCTTTGGCAACCCCCATAACATTGTAATTTGGAAGGGCACGCTCTCCCCCAAGGTATGTTAGTGTAACAATGCTTCCGCCTTCAGTCATTAGTCCTCTTGCTTCTTTTGCTACAGCAGTTAATGAATAGGAACTGATATTATGTGCCAATAAAAATCCATCTCTTGTTGTATTCATATATTCGCCTTTTAACTCTTCTTTGTTTGCAAATGCAATACAATGAGCAACCCCGTGGATGATTCCTACTGCCTGTTTAATTTCTGTAAAGCACTGCTCAACCGCTTCGTCTTTTGTGACATCACAAGGTAACACAAGGGTCCCTTCAGACTCAAGAGACTCAGCCAATTCACGCACACTGCTTTCAAGTCTTTCACCAGCATAGGTAAAAATTAAGCGTGCTCCAGCATTGTGTAATGAACGAGCTATCCCCCATGCAATACTGCGTTTATTTGCTACACCCATTACGACAAATGTTTTTCCGTTCAAAGAAAGATTCATATTATGTTAGTCCTCCCATTATTACAACTATTAGTACTTGGTACTAATTTTACACTATTCCTTTATAAAAGAAAAGTATGTAATGTCGGAGGTGTATTTCTTTAACAGGTTTCGCAAAATTCAAGCTCCCTTTTTAGCTCATCAACATACTCCTTTGATCCCGTCACGATTAATCGGTCATTGACTAATAGTTCAGTGTCCCCGTGTGGAACGAGCGAATCCTTACCACGGAAGATCCGTACAAAAATGACATCCCCCGTAAAAGGAAATCTTCTTAAGGTCATTCCATCAAATTGTTCATTTTGCATCTTTATCTCAAACAAGGCGGTTTCTTGATTTGTTAAGATGTTAATCACACTCGGAGACTCAATTAATGCTCGAAGTAATGCTTTTGCTGAATTAAAGGTAGAGAATACTTCGACGTTATGTTCTCGTAAGCTTTCTTCTAGCTCAGGGCTTTCTATACGCGTAATAACTCGATTAACTCCTTTTTCTTTGAAAGCAACTGAGAGGGTAGCATTTAATTCCTGGTCCCCTGTTGAGATCACCACTATATCAGATTGTAGTGCCTCTGTGTTTGACAATGAATCCATTGAGTAATCACGAATCTCGACAATATCAAATAAAGAGTTAGAAATTTGTTTATCCGATTTTTCCATTTTGGTATGATACAGCACTGGTTCATAAAGTCCAGATTTAAGCTCCCTAGAAACTGGGAGTGTGATTTGGTTTGCTCCTAGGAAGGAAACTCTAAGTTTCCGTTCACTTACAGCCTCCTTTGGAAACCATTTCTTAAAGGCAATCGGAGTAAAGATGGAAGTAATGACCGCAACTAAAATCAGGGTTCCGCTCATTTCAGCCGTAATTACACCCAAACGCTCTCCAATGGTTGCAGCGGCAATAACCAATGATAAGGTCGATGTCAGTAAAAAGCCAGATGCTATAACTGTTTTTGTATTGTACCAAAACTTAAGCAAATAAACAGGAATCAACTTTGATAGGAGAAGTCCTATTAACAAAAGCGGTATTAATAGCAACAGCTTTTTGTCTGCAAATAAAGACCAGACATTAAGTTCAACCCCTACCATCACAAAGAATATTGGAATCAAAAATCCATATCCAAAGGAATCCAGCTTATGGACGAGTTCTTGATTAGGTGATAATAAGGAAACAAGAACACCCGCAAGAAACGCACCGAGAATATTTTCAGCTCCTACCGATTCCGACAACCCCACTAATACGATAATTAGCGTAAAAACAGCTCTGGTTCCGATTTGGATCGTTCCCTTGGACATAGTTTCGAGCAAAGGTCGGCTCTTAAACCGTTTTCCGATAAAATAAAGACCAATGCCTGCTGCAAATAAAATTAATAATAACCATGTATTTCCTGAGTCTGATTCATACACAGAAACAAAAACCGCTAACAAGATCATGGTAACCAAGTCAGCAATAACAGCTACAAGCAAAATGATTTGCCCTATATTCGTTTTCATTAAGTGTGCTTCTTTTAATGTTGGAACAACAACACCGAGAGAGATTGTAGATATTATCAGCGTCATTAAAAATGCATTATCAATAAAGCCAGCAAATACAAATAAGTATGATAATCCTAGTGAAAAAATAAAGATTCCGGCAAAAACTAAGGAAGCAGCTAAAAATGTATTCGGCTCTAGTTTCCCATTTGGAAGAGTCCTCTGTTTTTTTCTGCCAGAAAATGCAGTGAAATCAATTTCAAGACCGCTTAAAAACATTAAGAATATAAAACCAAGGGTGGATAGGGTTGAAAGCCACATGTCCTCATGAACAATGTTAAAACCACTCTTCCCAATAACTAGCCCCATAATAATCTCCGCAACCACGACCGGAATATAGTTTAATTTTAACCGATGGAGTATTAATGGTGTTACGAAGGCCACCGTTACTACAATTAATAAAGAGATAACTGACGCATGATTTTCCATATCGTCCTCCTAGAACTAAGACTTTTTGATAATAAAAATTAAATAATATACAGAGACTAAATGCATAAGGGGGTACCGTCCAATGAAAATTGACATCATCGGAGATATACATGGCTGTTTATCCGAATTTGAAGCACTCACAAAAGAATGCGGCTATCACTGGGAAAACGGGATCCCAATTCATCCTGAAAATAGGATTTTGGGCTTTGTTGGTGATTTAACTGACCGTGGCCCTGCCTCACTAAAGGTTGCAGATATTGTTTGGAGGCTTGTCATTGAGCAGAAAAGGGCTGTTTATACACCGGGAAATCATTGCAATAAATTGTATCGCTATTTTCTCGGAAACAACGTACAAGAAACTCATGGCCTTGAGACAACTGTTGCCGAGTATAAATCATTATACAAAAAAGATCAGCAAACCATTCGTAAAAAATTTATCGAACTGTATGAAAAATCTCCATTGCATTTAGTATTAGATAAAAATAAGCTTGTTATTGCACATGCTGGAATTAAGCAGGAGTTTATCGGAAAAAGCAATTCAAAGGTAAAAACCTTTGTCCTTTATGGAGATATTACAGGAGAAAAACACCCTGATGGATCTCCTGTTCGAAGAGATTGGGCCAAGGAATACAAAGGAGATTCACTTATTGTCTATGGTCATACACCTGTAAAAGAGCCTAGAATAATAAATAATACATATAATATTGACACTGGTGCTGTTTTTGGAGGAAAGCTCACAGCACTACGCTATCCTGAGATGGAACTAGTCTCTGTAGACTCTACTATGCCATATGTTGCGGAAAAATTTAAAGATTTTGCTTAAACTATCGTATTTCGTTCTATAAATCGACAAATTTCCCAGGAAATCATTAGAATTTATAATAAGTAAAGGCTGAACCTATGATAATGGTTCAGCCTTTACTAGTTCAATCATATCTTCAGGAAGTGGTACACAAAAACCCATTTCCTGGCCATTGATGGGATGGATAAAGTTAATCTCTTTACAATGCAGCGCCTGCCTCTTAATAAGTGCTGTACTTCCTCCATATAAATCATCACCTAATAACGGATGACCTAAATAGGACATATGGACACGAATTTGATGAGTCCTTCCTGTTTCTAAACGTAATCTTAAATGGGTGAATGCAATATTTCGCTCAATTATAGAATAATAAGTGCAAGCGTATTGTCCATCACTGCGGACTTCCCTCTCAATTATACTATCGGTTTTCCTGCCGATAGGCTCATCAATTATTCCAGTATCCTCCTCAAGGTTCCCACCAGCAAACGCTTCATATGTTCGCCTAACAAAACCATTTTGCTGTTGCTTACTGAGAAGGTGATGAATATGGCGATGTTTAGCTATTAGGACTATTCCAGATGTGTCTCGGTCCAACCTGGTTACAATATGGGTGGTAGCTTTAAGGTTAATTTTGTCGTAATAGCCAACGAGTGCATTGGCCAGACTTCCAGAAGGATGTTCTCGTGAAGGAATGGTGTTAATCCCAGCAGGCTTATTGACAACAAGGACATGTTCATCCTCATAAATAATTTCAATGGAGATATCTTCTCCCCGTAACCCCTCACTAGGATGTTCCATGGGAAAAATTACGGTTAGCTTTTCCCCTTCTATTAAACGATACCTTACTGTTACATCTTGATTATTCACACGGATAGATCCACCGTTAAACTTAATATCTGTTAATGCAGTCTTAGATACCCCCGCTTCCTTAAGAAAGTCCTTAATTAGCATCCCACTATCTATCTCACTGACTATCCATTGAAGGTGAAACTGAGAAGTCATAGCATAGCCTCCGCTCTCAATTAATTAGTCAGAATCAGAAATAAATGAATCATGTACTCGTTTCCAGAATGGAAATGGACGAAAACGCGCGAATCGGATTTTTTCTTCAGGGACTCTAAATTGGATAGACTTTACGTCTTTATGGAGTAACGTAAGGTGATCAATGGTGACTTGAAAATCTACTCTATTCACTGGCTTCAGCATACACGTATGGTGTGAGGGCAGGATGAGTGGTGAGCCCACTGTCCGAAACACTCGATTATTAATGGAAGCCATTTCTGCAACCTGAAGCGCAGAGATGGATGGATGAATAATTGCTCCACCTAAAGCTTTATTATAAGCGGTACTCCCAGAAGGTGTTGACACACAAAGTCCATCACCACGAAATCTTTCGAAATGCTGGCCGCGAATTTCCACATCCATCACGAGAGTTCCTTCTACGCTTTTTACAGTAGATTCGTTTAAAGCCAAATATCTTGATTCCTTACCTGCATGCTGATACCGGATGATTACCTCTAGCAGAGGATATTCAACGACCTGATAGGGAGTTTTGGCAATAGCAATGACAAGTTTCTCAATTTCTTCTGGCGTCCAATCAGCATAAAATCCCAAATGTCCAGTATGGATACCAACAAATGCAGTTTTATTGAGCCGGCTGCTATAGCGATGAAAGGCATAAAGGAGCGTACCATCTCCGCCAATCGAAACAACAATATCTGGTTGGTCTTCATCATATACCAAATCAAAATCGAGTAGGTACGTCCTCATCTTATGCATCAGAATATTTGATTTTTGATCACCTTTAGATGTAATCGCAAATTTCATAACAGTTTCTCCTTCTAATGAACTCCTAGCTATTCTCCTCTTGTTTAAACTCCTTATTCCTCGTGAAAAAAGCTTGGGCTTCTTGTATCTCCCCTCGTATTAAAGACATCTCCTCATCAAGTCTAAAAGCTGCTTCTGCGGCTCGTTTTAATCTCATTTGTATATCGTCAGGAAAATCCCCTTTGTATTTATAATTCAGAGAATGCTCAATTGTAGCCCAGAAATTCATAGCCAAGGTCCTAATTTGTATTTCAGTAAGAATCTTTTTCTCACCATGAATAGTTTGGACTGGATAGCGGACGACAACATGATGTGAACGATAGCCACTGGTCTTTTTATGAGATATATAGTCCCTTTCTTCCACAACTTTTAAGTCATTTCGACTTCTCAGTAAATGAACCACATGTGGAATATCATCTACAAATTGACACATAATTCGGATACCAGCAATATCTTGCAGTTCCTCCTCCAATTTGTCTAATGGTATTCCTTTTTGATTGGCCTTATCAAGGATACTCGCAATGGGTTTGACCCTGCCTGTTACAAATTCAATAGGTGAATGGGTCGAATTAAGTTCAAATTGTCCCCTCATCCCTTTAAGTTTTACTTTTAGCTCTCCAACCGCTTGTTTGTATGGGGCTAAAAACTGGTCCCAATGTTTCATTATTCCCCCCCTGTACACAATTGTATCTAAAATATCTTCTCCACTTTTGCTAACATTTCCTCACCATAGTTACTGTTTCCACGGATATTATTCAAAATATCTTCTAATTCTCCAAGGAAATTTTTTAACTCCTGCCGTTCCTCTTTAAAGAAAAGTATTACAGAAGACTTTACTTCTATTGCCTCTCTTAAAGAGGGCCAGATATTTTCTGGTATTACGATATATGTATAATCAATCTTGTCCTCCATTAAGTAGATAAACGAAAATTGCTCCGAATCAACCAGTATTTGTTCTAAAGGGAGCAGGCCACTAAATGACTCATTTGTTTGTAACAATAGTACACCCTCTGTTAAACTTGCCATAGTAATATTTATTTTTCTTTTCATATCTCTACCTCCAGCTTTCACTCCCTTATTTTAGCATAATCTATCATTTCTCCCAAGATTCAGTTTTAAGAACAGGTTAGTCTGAATTCTGGATTTGAAGAAAGGAAGAAATAAGATGTCAGAACAGATTGAAATTGAATTTAAAAACATACTCACTAAAAGTGAATATGAAATGTTTTTAAAGGAATTTAATATTAGTGGTGATCAAATTTTTACACAGGTTAACTATTACTTTGATACACCTTATTTTGATTTAAAGAATGCATCTGCTGCACTTAGAATCAGAAAAAAGGCAAAGGGCTATGAACTAACACTTAAACAGCCGCAACAGCTCGGAATCTTAGAAACAACTCAGGCACTAAAAGAAGGAGAATTTATCAGTGCAATCGAATCAAATAAACTTCCGATTGGAATTGTTCATAGTAAAATAACGAAATTAGGGATAACTTATTCCCATATTGAACATTTTGGTTCCTTGACTACCAAAAGGGTTGAAATTCCATATAGAAATGGTCTTCTTGTCTTTGACCATAGCTATTACTTAGGTAAGGAAGATTATGAAGTTGAGTATGAAGTTGAAAACTACGAAGATGGATATAATTACTTTTTAGAGTTACTAACGAGAAAGAACATTCCTAACCGTAAGACTGACAATAAAATACACCGTTTTTATCAGCAAAAATATGCAAGTAATAAGTAAAAATACTAACTTAAATAATGGTAACGACTCGTACTCTTAAAGCTATTTATTTGAGATATCAAAAAGGCATTGATAAAATATATAAAACAATACAATTTAAAGGGGTTGTCAACATGATGGAGAAGATGCCTACACCATATGAGGCCATTGGGGAAGACACATTACACCGCCTAGTGGATACCTTTTATGGGCTGGTTGCACAACATCCTGATCTTGCTCCAATTTTCCCAAATGAATTTTCTGAGATTGCACGTAAACAAAAGCAATTTCTAACTCAATACTTAGGAGGTCCGCCCGTTTATACTGAAGAACATGGTCACCCAATGATGCGCGCACGCCATTTACCATTTCCTGTTACACCGACACGTGCAAAGGCATGGCTTTCCTGCATGACTCTGGCAATGGACATAACGGGTTTAGAAGGGCCAGTAAGGGATCATTTTTATTCACGTCTTCACTTAACTGCTCAGCATATGATTAACACACCGGATACCGATGACATCCTAGGAGAAAATTCGTGAGCAATCTCGATCAACAAGGACCAAAAAATAAATGCTACAACAGTGATAAAAAGCCAATTGAAATATACACATTCATCGATCCTTTATGTCCTGAGTGCTGGGCTCTTGAACCAATTTTCAAGAAATTGCAGATAGAATATGGAAAGTACTTCTCTATTAAGCATGTACTTAGCGGTCGAATCACCAATTTAAATATGAGTAAGAAAAAAAATTATGATAATATTGCTGAGCTCTGGGAAAAGACTGCTAGCAGGTCTGGGATGTCCTGTGATGGGACCTTATGGCTGGAAAACCCTATCGATTCTCCATATATAGTCTCTATTGCTATTAAGGCTGCCGAGTTACAGGGGAGAAGAGCGGGGCTTCGTTTTTTAAGGAAGCTTCAAGAGCTTTTATTCTTAGAGAAACAAAACATCTCAAATCTTGTTGTATTACAGGACTGTGCTGAGAATGTGGGATTAGATGTTCAAGAATTTATCTCTGATATCCATTCCGATAGTGCAGCAAAAGCTTTTCAATGTGACTTAAAGATCACATCAGAAATGGATGTAAACGAAATTCCAACTTTAGTATTTTTTAACGAAAACACTGAGGATGAGGGTATAAAAATAACTGGAACCTATCCTTATGAAGTTTACGAGCAAATACTTGAAGAAATGCTAATTGATCCTCCTTCTAAATCTCAGCCGCCTTCAATTGAATCTTTTATGGAATTCTTTAAACTAGTAGCTTCGAAAGAAATAGCGGTTGTATATAATTTATCCATTTCTCAAGTAGAAAAAGAAATGAAAAAACTACTTTTATTACAAAAAGTAGAGCAGCTTCCCGCCAAATACGGAACATTTTGGAGGTATCTTGGCGAAAAGTAGTACAATACGTGAAAAGGCCTTACAGCAAGCTGTAAGGCCTTTCTCTATTTATACGAACAAAGGGGATGGGAGAAATTTTTCACGGTCAAACAAAGGGGTATATGTTTGTAGTGATCAACTTCACGTATAAAATATACCATGTGGATGAACTCATTGACAATGTGATTGTGTATTATTTCACATTATTGTCAAAAAATCATAATATCAGGTTCTGATTAATAAAATAATAATAATAATTAATGGTGGTGATAGACTTGTTGAAAGCTCCTCTTTTACTTCTAGTCGTATTTTTCTTGATATCTTTTATCCTGCATTTGCTTGCACTATTAAAAGTTTTCCCGCTACTTTTGAGTACTCCGCTATTATTTGTATCTATTTTCATGCTAATATTTCATATGAATGATCGAAAAAGATTTAAAGGCTTCTAATAACAAAATGAGGAAGTGTCATGGTGACACTTCCTCTCTTTTTATGACAATAATTGTTCTAATTCATTAAGTTTTTCCTCAAAGACCTTACAAGCATCCCTAATTGGATCAGCACTTGTCATATCAACTCCTGCCTTTTTAAGGACTTCGATAGGATAATCAGAACTTCCGGCGCTTAGGAATTCGATATAGCGTTTTACTGCCGGCTCGCCTTCCTCTAAGATCTGTTTACTTAGCGCGGTTGCTGCACTGAATCCTGTCGCATATTGATATACATAATAATTGTAATAGAAGTGTGGAATCCTTGCCCATTCTAATCCAATTTCTTCATCAATTATGATGTCTTCTTCCCCAAAGTACTTCTTATTCAAGGCATAATATTCGGTGGTTAAGGACTCTGCTGTTAAGGCTTCATTATTTTGAGCCTTCTGGTGGATTAAATGTTCATACTCCGCGAACATGGTCTGGCGGAACACAGTTCCTCTAAAGCCTTCCAGATAGTGATTTAAAAGATAGATTCGTTTTTGTTCATCATCAATTGTTTTTAACAAGTAATCATTTAATAAAGCTTCATTACAGGTAGAAGCTACTTCTGCAACAAATATAGAATAGTTACCGTATGGGTATGGCTGTGATTTACGTGTATAGTAGCTATGCACTGAGTGGCCAAATTCATGAGCTAGTGTAAATAAATTATTTACGTTATCCTGCCAGTTCATCAAGATATATGGGTTCGTTCCATATGAGCCGCTAGAATATGCTCCGCTGCGTTTACCTTTATTTTCGTGGACATCCACCCACCGATTCTCAAAACCTTCTTTTAGGATACCCGCATACTCTTCACCCAATGGAGCCAATCCATCAATAACTAGTTTCTCGGCTTCTTTATAGGGAATTTCCATCTTCACGTCTTTTACCAATGGTGTATACAAATCGTACATATGGAGCTCAGATACTCCTAACACTTTTTTACGAAGCTTTACATAGCGGTGTAGTAAATGTAGATTTTCGTTTACCGTATTTACCAGATTATCATAAACACTTTCAGGAATGTTATTCGCAGCCAGAGCAGCATGTCTTGCTGAATTATATTTTCTGATCCGAGCATTAAAGTTATCTTTTTTTACATTACCACTAATCGTGCTCGCAAAGGTATTGCGGAAATTTCCATACGTCTCATAGACAGCTTTAAAAGCATCGTGACGTACACGCTGATCAGAACTTTCTAAAAAACGGATATAGCGGCCATGGGTGATTTCTACCTCCTCACTGTTTTCGTCCTTAATTGAAGGGAATTTTATGTCTGCATTATTTAACATCCCAAAGGTGTTACTAGATGCATTCATTACCTCTCCGGCTTCCGCAAGCAAAGCTTCCTGTTCAGCCGATAGAACATGTGGACGTTGAAGATTGATCTCTTCTAAGGCATGCTCATAAAGTTTTAGCTCTGCTTTCTCATTTAAAAACCCTAACACTTGGTTTTCATCAATAGCAAGAATCTCTGGTACTATAAATGCTAACTGACTAGCAGCCTGTGAGTAGAGGTTCTTCATCCGGTCATCTAAACCTTGATAGAAAGAATTTGTTGTGTCTTGATCATAGCGCATGTGGGCATATGTATATAACTTACCAATTCTTTCAAGCAGTTTATCTTGAAATTGCAATGCTTGAAATAATATTTCTGCGCTATCGCCAAGTTTTCCTTCATACTCTTTTATTCCTGAAATTTGATTCTTAACTTCCTGAAATTCACTTTCCCATTCCTGATCACTAGTAAATATATCTTCTAAACGCCATGTATCTTCTACAGGAATTTCACTTCTTGCCGGCAGCTTTTTTACCGCAGTATCACTTGCCATTACTTTTCCTCCAATCAATTATTAATTCACTGAAAATATTACTCATCTTTACTATTCGCTCTTAAGCAATCAAATCCTTTTAAAATGAATAGAACATATAACACTTTATATTATGCCCTATTGTCTGTTTTCATTTATCACTTCAGCAGGAATGTACGATTTTTTTGTAGAAAATTACGCTTTAATTCCTCCTTTTCCTGATTTGATCGCGGAATCATTAAATTAGTAGTTAGCTGAATAGCTGTATCGCCATGTCTTGAGATAATTCCCAAACTTTCTAACTGTAGTATATACTCTTTAACAACTATAAATGGATTGATTTGCTCGAACTGGGGTATCTTTCGAATGATAATATCTTTTTTTCGAACTCTCCTGACAAAGCTTTTTTCAAACTCAAAGAGAGGGATGTATTCACCAGGTGTTTTTGTCAAAAGAACATCCAAAAAAAGATATGTTTGCCAAATGGTTGAGGGGGTAGAGAGTAACGATGAGTGACTCACCGGCAAGCCAATCTCAGGTGGAAGCAAAAATAAATTCAAATTATTTCGGTAAATTTCCTGAAGAAATTGTTTTTGTTGTGGAGTTGGGTGAAGAAAACAATTAAAATTTATTTTCTCCATTTCCCTATTCCAGTGCCCTGCACTCATTTTAGTAGTAAGATTGGGCTCAAACAAGGCCTTTATAGGTACTTCATCAATAGAACTAGTAAGATTGTCCGCATACGCATTATTAGGTGAAAGTGTTAGAAGTGGACCTGTAAAGTGCAGCAGCCTGTGTTCGGGGCAATAGGAGGGTATAAAAAACTGATGGTCCATGTTTTTTTGTAAAAAGAAGGATGTGAAACATGAAAGTGTATAGATGTTTTTTCTTTTTGATTTAATTAGTTTATTACCGGCAATCCAAAGCGGGATATAGCCATAGTGATAATAATTTTTTGTTCTGTTAATGAACTGATCTTCAGGGATTGGACTGCACTGATATTCTAAGGCATATTTGTTCCCGTTATACTCGAACATAATATCAGGACGTTGTTGGATATCCGAATCATAATATTCTAAAATTGCCCGGATCCCTTGTCCAATAAGCCACTGATAAAGCTGAAGTTTACCATTCATATGATATTCAGTTTCCCTTTCATAAACCTCCCTGCAGTTTCCCTTTCTCTGATGAGCAAAGTGGTATATACGGTGTTCACCTAATTTTAATGTTACCTCCTCACCACATACTGGACAGATAAATTCCTCTCTCTTTCTAAGAACTAACAGCGTCTCCTTATTGTATTGATATCCTAGTGAAATTCTTTTACCTGTTCTTGTATTCGCTGTCAACAAATTCCTTCACCTCCTACCTGCATTAATTCGAGTCGAATATATATAAATCCTTTTAGAAAAAATAAAAAACTCATCCACGTGAGTTTTTTATGACTAAAAAATTATAGTAACGGTGAAAGCAATCTTGATGTAGACTCTAGGAGTCGTAATCCTATATGCCGCTTACTAAAAGTACTTAATTCTAGCTGCTTTGAATCCTTCAAATCTTTTAAATATTCTGTAACCAACTTCTGTGTACTATTGGTCCTATATAAGAATGCATTAACTTCAAAATTCAAATGAAAACTTCTCATATCCATGTTAGATGTACCTATCGAAGCAAGCTCGTGATCGACAATTACAATTTTGCTATGCATGAACCCTTTTTCATACTCGTACACTTTTACCCCTGCTTCGAGCAGCTCTGGAAAATATGACCTTGAAGCATGGAAAACAATCCTTTTATCCGGTCGGTTTGGAACTAATAATCTTACATCAATACCACTTAATGACGCCACCTTGAGTGCTGAAAAAATATCCTCATCAGGTATGAAGTACGGTGATGCAATCCAGACAGATTCCTTTGCCGAAGTAATCATGGAAAAAAAAATGTTTTTTATTACACTCCATTCATTATCAGGACCGCCAGCAATTAGATGTACCCCTCCATGGGATTGATCATCTATCTGAGGTGACAAGTATTCTGCAGTTAAGAAACTATAATTTGTCATGTAATACCAATCTTGCAAAAAGATTAGCTGCAATGACCTAACGGCTTCCCCTCTAAGCATTAAATGGGTATCTCGCCAAAAGCCAATATTTTTATTTCTTCCTAGATACTCATCTCCAATATTAAGACCACCAACAAAGCCAACAGTTCCATCAATCACAATGATTTTACGATGGTTTCTAAAATTAAATTTATTGTTTAGAAACGGCAATTTAACAGGTCCAAAGGGTACTACCTCTACACCGCCCATTTTCAATTCAATAATAAACTTCTTTGATAATTGCCAAGACCCTACAGCATCATAAAGAAACCGCACCATTACACCTTGACTAGCCTTTTCAATTAATACCTCTTTAATTTCCTGACCAATTTGATCATGACGGACAATATAATACTCCATATGTATATGATGACGTGCTTTTTTCAGCTGTTGGATAATGTTTTCAAAGGTTTCAGTACCGTTTGTTAAAACTTCCGTTGCGGTGTCGAAGGATATTGGACTATTCCCTAACTTTTGTGCCAAAGCAAACAATCTAGCTTGATGTTCCCCCATTAATTTGAGCTTCTCCTCACTTCGCGGGTCATCTTCACCTTCAATCGAGAGGAAGGCCTGCTTGTCGAGGAAATACTTTTTTCGATACATTTTCTCTTTTCGGTAATTGCGTCCAAATAGCAAATAAAAAATAAATCCAACTAGAGGAAAACTGCCTAATACAATTAACCATGTAAGAGTTTGGGTTGGATGCCTATTTTCGAGGAATATGACAAATCCAATAAAAACAACTGACAGCGTAATGATAAGGCTCAAAAACCCAAAAACTCCACCACTAATAAAATCCCTGAAATAAAACAAGATAACCGATAGACCTGAGAAAAAAAAGATAACTCTAACCATATTTTTCAGTTTAATCACCCGCCACTATTTTTACCAATAAATAATGTAAAAAATACCGATTTCAATAATAGAAATCGGCATTTTTTCATTTAAAGTGCTTTCTTATTTCAGTGAAAACATCATTCATTATTATTTCCTTACCATATTCCTGAATCCGATGGATAGTTAACTGTGTTTCATATCCATACTCGAGAAGAATACTTAATATATCATCCACTTCATCCTCTTCAAACTGATCCTCAGGAAACTCTGTAAATAAATAATACTTACCCTCATAGAAATACAGCATTGTATTTAGATTATCAAGTCCTCCACGGTTTGCAAGCATGATGAGATCCTCAAAATCTTTGAATGCAATTAAGAATTCTAATGTTTCTTCTTCTTCGAGTAGTATTTCTTCAACATCTTTATGTCTCGAATGAAAATGTTGGTCTAAAATATCTTCAATATTATCATCCACTGGCAGATCTTTTAGTTTTTCATTTGGAATTGGGAGTTCAAACTTCTGGCCATCCTTTGAAACTTGTGCCTTGGTTACTAGAATTTCAAGGCCTTTTTCTAGCGCCTGGACTTGAATCCAAAGCGGACCTTCGACTACAAACTCTTCTTCCTGATGAACTTCATCCATCATTTCCCAAAAAAGCTCTTCACTTCGTTCTCGGTTGTACCAAATTTCTTCACGGTCGAAGCCTCGTTCTTCAATATCACCATATGAAATATAAAACTTTACAGTATTTTCATTAATACGTTCGATCTCCATCTTCAACTCTCCCTTCCCTATTCATATTGAAGGGACTAAATACCCCCGGCAGATAAAGCCTGTAACGAATTATTATTGTAATCGACCCTCTGGAAGCTAAAAAGGGGAAAAATCCTTGTACTTACATTTTATGAAAAACAAATTAATATGGGAATTAAAATAACAATTATAATAAAAATCATTATTAGCCTATTTAATAGATATTCATTTAATTGTAACAAAATGATGATAAAATCTCAAATATAACAAGATAGAAAAAAGACCCTCAGTAATAAGGGCCTAATACAATTAGTTTACCATCCGTTGTGCTTCACGCAATTGGAATGTCCGAACTCGTCTTGGAAGGAAGCGCCGAATTTCATCCTCATTGTAACCTACTTGTAAGCGCTTTTCATCAATAATAATAGGACGTCGTAACAAACCAGGATTCGCTTTAATTAATTCAAACAAATCTTGAAGAGGCATTGTATCAAGATTAACATCTAACTTTTGAAATGTTTTAGAGCGCGTAGATATAATTTCATCTGTACCATCCTCAGTCATGCGAAGAATTTCTTTTATTTCCTCGATGCTCAGAGGTTCAGAGAAAATATTACGCTCTGTATATGGAATCTCATGTTCTTCTAGCCATGATTTAGCTTTTCTGCATGATGTACAACTTGGTGAAGTGTATAATGTAACCATTGTCTCCACACTCCTCTTTTTTTTTACGTCCATTATAAGTATTTAAGTAATATATCGTGAATCCTCGTGATCGCATTAAATTAATTAAAATAATTACAAATAAGTAATTTATATCATTAATTATACACCACTAACTGAAAAAAAGGTACGATTTTTTAAAAAATTATTAAATGTCAAATGTTTTGTATATATAAAAAATATTTCTTTATATTAGACGAATAAATACCAAAAAAGTTTCAAAATCATAGGATTATTGGACTTAATTTTTAAATATAATTTAGAAATGATAGTATACTATTCGAAAATGATTTCACTTTTTTGGAAGTGATTTTTTAAAATTATATAATCTTTTTTGGAAATACTAATTAATTACGAATATTATATACCCCATTCTCATTTAGTTCAACCTTAATGAAAACGCATACATTATTATTGAGAATGATATTTCTTTATTTTCACATTTATCCCTTTCTTTATGCTCAGACTTCTTTTAGAATAATAGTAGAGGTAGGAAATTTAAATAATTAAATTCATTATGTAATAAAATATCGGGGGTATTTTCATGGTTGGTTACATAGCAGATTTAACCATCGTTGCCTTACTTATTATTGGTATTACTGCGCTGATGGGTGTTTTGACAAATGGATTTGGAGAAAAGGTACTCGGAGGTAAAAACCGCTCAGAATTCGTAGATCAAAGTGCAAAGTTTCAAACAGGCTGGAAAAATGTCGGCGGTAAAAAGGGCAAATAAAAACGATCTCAAAACGAGATCGTTTTTTTTAATACTTATATTGCGCCTGATATTGAACAAATTCTTTCTCAGAACAGAGAACAAAATGCCCTGGTGCAACTTCTCTAAATTCGATAGACTCATTACCTTCGTAATTATGGTTTGCAGGATCATAAGTCTTTCGTTTACGAGTACGCTCACTAATTGGATCAGGGGCAGGAATTGCTGATAATAATGATTGAGTATATGGGTGAAGTGGATTTTTATATAATTCATCCGCTGGAGCTAACTCAACCATTCTCCCAAAATACATAACGCCAATTCGATCACTAATGTATTTTACCATTGAGAGATCATGGGCAATAAATAAATAGGTTAAACCCTTATCCTTTTGAAGTTTCTTCATCAAATTTACCACCTGGGCTTGAATAGAAACATCAAGTGCAGAAATAGGCTCATCTGCAATAATAAATTCAGGCTGCACAGCAAGTGCACGCGCAATTCCAATACGCTGACGCTGCCCGCCGCTAAATTCATGTGGATAGCGGTTTGCGTGTTCTTTATTTAAACCAACGGTCTCTAGAAGCTCATAAACCTGTTCCATGCGATCTTGATTATTTTTCGCAAGTCCATGGATATCAATTCCCTCAGCAATTACATCAGCTATCTTTAATCTTGGATTCAAGGATGCGTATGGATCTTGAAAGATCATTTGCATTTTACGGTTAAAGTCTTTTAATTCTTTTTTTGATTTCTTACCGTGAACATTTACACCATCATAAATGACTTCACCGTCAGTTGCATCGTATAGGCGTATAATTGTTCGTCCAGTTGTCGATTTACCACATCCAGACTCACCAACTAGCCCCATTACTTCACCCTTGTAAATATCAAAAGAAACATTATCTACTGCTTTAACTTCGTTTTTCTTACCAACATTAAAGTATTGCTTTAAGTTTTTAATCTCGAGCAGTTTCTCTCTTTGTGCCATTTATTTCCCCTCCTTATAACCAGGGAATTGGTGTTGTCGTCTCTTCACGGCCTCAGGCGGTTCAACTTTCGGTGCGTCCGGATGCAGGAGCCATGTAGCAGCATAATGGGTATCAGAGACTTTAAAAAATGGAGGCTCTTGCTCCAAATCAATTTTCATCACATATGGATTTCTCGGAGCAAAAGCATCTCCTTTTGGTGGATCTAATAAGTCAGGCGGTGTACCCGGAATAGAGAATAATTCTTCATCCTCAGTCTCCATATCAGGCATAGAGCTAATTAAACCCCATGTATATGGATGCTTTGGGTTATAGAAAATTTCATCAGCAGTTCCGATTTCAACAATCTTTCCACCATACATTACCGCTACACGATCGGCTACATTTGCTACGACACCAAGATCATGTGTAATAAAGATAATCGATGTGTCTATTTTCTTTTGTAAATCCTTCATCAATTCCAGGATTTGAGCTTGGATTGTAACATCAAGAGCAGTTGTCGGCTCATCGGCAATTAATACTTTCGGATTGCAAGCAAGTGCAATCGCAATAACAACCCTTTGTCTCATACCGCCTGAGAATTGATGCGGATATTGTTCAACGCGTATTTCGGGTTTAGGTATGCCTACGAGTTTCAATAACTCAACCGCTCTTTCTTTCGCAGCAGCCTTCGTCATATTCTGATGCTTTAAAAGCGGCTCCATTATTTGCTTTCCAATTTTCATTGTCGGATTTAATGAAGTCATCGGATCTTGAAAAATCATTGAAATGTCTTTTCCACGAATTTTTTGCATTTGTCTGTCATTTAGCTTTGTTAAATCTTTTCCGTCAAAAAGAATTTGTCCATTTTTAATTTCTGAATTATTTTCAGGAAGCAAACGCATGATTGATTTAGTTGTTACAGATTTTCCGGACCCTGATTCTCCTACAATCGCTAACGTTTCTCCCTTTAATAAATCAAAGCTTACACCCCTAATAGCCTTAACTTCACCACCAAAGGTGTGAAATGAAATATTTAAATCTTTCACCTCTAAAATCTTTTCCACTTCAATTCACCTGCCTTCTAATCACGCATTTTAGGATCTAGCGCATCACGCAGACCATCTGCAATTAAGTTAAATGCTACCATTGTCACGGAAATCACAATAGCTGGAATAATCATTTGATAAGGAAAAGCTATCATAGAAGTAAATCCTTCATTGATTAATGTACCAAGAGACGCATGCGGTTCTTGAAGACCTAGACCAATAAAACTTAAGAAGGCTTCAAAGAAGATCGCATTTGGTATTGAAAACATCGTATTAATGATAATTACCCCAAACATATTTGGAATCATATGTTTGAAAATAATAGAAGAGTCTGAAGCACCTAGAGTTTTTGCCGCTAATACAAACTCCTGATTTTTAAACTTCAAAACTTGTGCACGAACAACACGAGCCATACTAGTCCAGCCTGTTATAGTTAGAGCGATAATAATTGGAATAATACCTGGTTTTAATACAAGAATCATTAAAACTACAACAATTAAGTTTGGAATTCCAACAATAATCTCAATGAATCTCTGCATGAAACTATCAACTCTACCGCCTAAATAACCGGAAATGGCACCGTAGGATACCCCAATTACCATATCAATTGCTGCAGCTAGAAAAGCAATAAGCAAGGACACTTGAGCACCCTTCCAAATACGGGCAAAAATATCCCTGCCAAGATTATCAGTTCCAAACCAGTAATAATTATCAATTTTGCGAAGCTCATAAGGATAGTACTCTGTACCGTCCTTCCTTTTCAATGAACCGTCAAAAGGAAGCCAGCTGATATTTTCTAACGCTTCAATTTTAGGCGGCAAGTTATTATGCTTGGTGTTTTGCGTGTCATATTTGTAAGGTGACAGCAAAGGACCGATAATAGACATAATTACAAGGAGAACAATGATGACTAAACTGACAACTGCACCTTTATTCTTCCTTACTCGAAGCCAAGAATCCTGCCAAAAATTAAGACTCGGTTTAGAAATTTTTTCACTTCTAGCTAAATCTACCTGGGCGGGTGAAAACATATCTTTACTTATATTTGTATCTTTGTTAAGCATTTAGTTTTTCCCTCCCGATAAACGAATACGTGGGTCGATAATTCCATATAGAATGTCGACAACTAGTATAATTCCTACAAATAAAAATGCAAATAGAACTGATGTCCCCATAATAACTGGATAATCGCTAACCATAATTGATTTAACAAACTGCTCACCTAATCCTGGAATAGCAAAAATCTTTTCGATTACAAGAGAACCTGTCATTAAACTAACAGCTAATGGCCCCATTACAGTTACTACTGGAATTAATGCATTACGAAGAGCATGCTTTACACTAATCTGCCAGAAACTAGCACCTTTTGCTCTAGCCAAGGTAATATAATCAGATCCAAGTACTTCAATCATTTCAGTCCGCATAAATCGGGCACAAATGGAAATGGAGAACATCGATAATGCTATAGTTGGCAATACTGTATATTCGGGACCTCTAAAGAACATTACTGGAAACCAGCCTAATTTCACAGCTACGTAATATTGAAGTAAACCAGCAAAAACAAACGAAGGAACCGATTTACCTACAACTGCAATAAAGGTTGATCCATAATCAATCCACGTATTTTGCCTAAGTGCAGCGATTACTCCTAAAAATATACCAATTAGAGTACCGACAATCAGAGATTGCGCCCCTAGTATTGCGGAAGCTTCAATCCGGTGTGATATCAATTCTGAAACTGGGGTATTGTTGAATTGGAAGGAGACGCCAAGATCACCTTTAACCATGTTCATCATGTATGTAACATATTGAACAGGAACAGGGTCATTTAAACCATACTTTTCTTGCATGATTACAAGCTGCGCTGCTGAGAGTTTTTCAGCCGATTTAAAGGGACTACCGGGAATTAGTTTCATGAGGAAAAAAGTTGCTGAAACGACAATAAACAACGTAATAACCATGTAGATAACCCGTTGCAGGATATATTTCGCCATGCCTACACCTCCTAATTGATGAAATTATCGACATTTTTCGACAATTCTATTACAGGTAAAAAGAGAGTATATCTTTTAATATACTCTCTTTCTATTTGATTATTTATAGTTACTCAGTAATTTTAATCCACTGGTAGCTATAGTCTGGACCAAATGCATGGTGAACGAAACCGTCAACCTTAGGATTCATTAATAGGTTAACTGAACGTTGATACATTGGAGCAAGTGCAGCATCTTGTTCTAACAGAATTTCTTCTGCATCGATAAGTGCTTGCCAACGCTCTTCTGGCTTAGCAGATAGTTCTTCGTTAGCTGCTTTGATAAGTGCATCAAATTCAGGGTTACCATATTCCATGTTGTTTTGTTCGCCGCCAGTTACCCATAGATCCATAAATGTCATTGGGTCAGCATAGTCTGGTCCCCAACCACCGAATAATAAATCATAGTCAAGTTTATTTTCACGCTCAATCTTGATTCCGAAAGGAACAGCTTGAACTTCAAGTGTTAAACCAGTTAATGTAGTTTCTAACTGATTCTTAATGAAAGCATCAGTAGTCTTTGAAGTTTCAGTGTCTTGACCAACATAAGTGAACTTAACTTCTGTTTGGCCAATTTCTGCTAGACCTTCTTCCCAAAGCTTTTTAGCTTCTTCTTTGTTTGTTGCTAAGTAGGTACCAGCAGTATCACGGAAATCTTTTCCATCTAAGAAAGTAAATCCTTTTGGAACGATGAAGTTAGCAGGAATAGATCCATTCGCTAATACATCTTCAACAAGTGCTTCTTTATCAATTGCAATTGCAATTGCTTTACGGATTTTTGCATTTTTTAATGCAGCGTTAGTTTCGTTCATTTTTATCCAGAAAACAGATGGTTCTTGATAACGTAGTAAATCTTCAGACCCTTCATACTGTGAAAGGATTGCAGCTTGTGCAAGCTTTGGTGTGATATCCGCTTCACCAGCTGAGAATGCATTAGCTGAAGCTTGTGGATCTTTTGATACGTTAAAGTTAATTTTTGCTAGACTAACATCTTTTGCATTCCAATATGTTTCATTCTTCTCTAATACCCATTCAGTAGCTTGTGGACCATCCCACTTTGTCATCTTAAATGGACCATTGTAAAGTAAGTGTTCAGCATTTTTCGCATAATCAGCGCCTTGTGCCTCAACAAACTTTTGGTTTTGCGGATAGAATAATGGGAATGTAATAAATGAATCGATATATGGAAGTGCTCTTACTAGAGTAATTTCCAAAGTATGATCATCTAACGCTTTGATTCCCAAAGTTGAAACTTCTGCTTCACCAGCATAAATTTCAGATGCATTAGCAATCTTGCCCATCATGAAATATGGACCGTATGGTGATGCAGTTTCAGGATCGATTGCACGTTGCCATGCATATACAAAATCATGTGCAGTTACTGGGTCACCATTTGACCACTCCGTATCCTGCTTTAATTTAATCGTTAATACTGTGTTGTCTTCGTTGTATTCAGGCATACCGTCAGCTACACCAGGAATTACATTTTGATCTGGATCTAAACGATATAACCCTTCGTTTACTGCTCCAATCATTGTAAATCCTAGTACGTCTTCAGCCATAACGCTATCCATACCCGGAATTTCAGCAGATTCTAAGACATTAAGTACTTGTTCAACTGCTGGCTTGTCTGTATCTCCGCCATTGTCAGTATCTTTGCCTTTATCATTTCCACCTGAACATGCTGCTAAGAACATGCTTAGAACTAATGATAAAGCTAATAGTAGTGAAAGTTTTGTTTTCTTCACTAGTAGACCTCCCTTTTCTATTATTCTGAAAAATTACTACATTCCCTATTATACATACTTTTGATAAAATGTACATTATTTTTAAAAATTATTTTAGAAGTTGGCAACTATCATTAAGTATCACATACAAATTTTATGATATAATTTAGACTTGTCCTATATTTTCATGTATAATCACCTATTAGAGTCCTATAATATCAACATTTCAGAGGTGTTTAGATGAGTTTGCGCTTAAAGAAAAGACTCCTAATTCTGGCAGTATTTCAGCTTTTAATTTTACTTTTATCATATATGATTTATCAGAAAATTTCTTTAATTAGCTATATCAATATATCTTTTTATTTTGCATCAGCCTTCCTCCTATCTGGTTTACTAATTTACACTGTTTATACTGGATTTTTTGATGTCATTTCAAAATCGTTTAACTTGGCTTTTACCCGCGGGAAAGATGAACGAAAATTCAATGATGTTCCTGGATTGTCTGAGCTTATTAACATCGACCAAAAACCACTTTTCTTTTATGGATTTTGGATGGGGTTCCTTATGCTGATTGCTCTAACTGTTTTTTATATTTTGCAAACTTGATTAAGAATATGCATTTCATTTATAATGAAACTAATTAGATATTAACTTTAGTGATGATAAAGAATAGTAAGTATTTTAAACCGTTATAGAGAGTTTGTGGCTGGTGAAAACAAACACGGAAAAATACCGAATGGACTTTTGAGCTTCTATCTGAACTTCTTTGTAATAGTAGGAATAGACGTATCCCTGCGTTAAAGGGAATCCAAATATATTGGCCGCAGTAATTTGGAACTGAGTGACTCTTTGGAGTAATGTAGGGTGGTACCGCGAACCATTCGTCCCTAGTAATAGGGATGAGTGGTTTTTTTATATTTACATTTATTTTAGGAGGAAACAGAGAATGAAAACAATCTTTTCGGGTATTCAACCTAGTGGAACCATAACACTTGGAAATTATATAGGTGCCCTAAAACAATTTGTAGAATTGCAAAATGAATATAACTGCTATTTTTGCATCGTTGATCAACATGCAATTACGGTTCCACAGGATCGTTTAGAACTGAGAAAAAACATTAGAAGCCTCGCTGCACTATACATAGCCGTTGGGCTCAACCCTGAAAAAGCAACCTTGTTCATCCAATCTGAGGTTCCGGCACATGCTCAAGCTGGATGGATGATGCAGTGTATTGCCTATATTGGAGAACTAGAAAGAATGACTCAATTTAAAGATAAATCAAGTGGAAAGGAAGCGGTCTCCGCCAGTTTACTGACCTATCCGCCACTAATGGCAGCAGATATTTTACTTTATAATACCGACCTTGTTCCAGTTGGCGAGGATCAAAAACAACACATGGAGTTAACACGGGACTTAGCTGAAAGATTCAACAATAAATATGGTGATATTTTAACCATCCCTGGGGTACGCATTCCAGAAGTGGGTGCTCGAATTATGTCACTGCAAGAACCAACAAAAAAAATGAGTAAATCTGATCCAAATAAAAAGTCGTTTATTACTCCACTTGATGACCCTAAACAAATTGAGAAAAAAGTTAAGAGTGCAGTCACAGATTCTGAGGGAATTGTAAAGTTTGATAAGGTAAATAAACCTGGTATTTCAAATCTACTTTCAATCTATTCCATCTTAGGAAATAAAACTATATCCGAACTTGAAGAAATGTATAATGGTAAAGGTTACGGTGCATTTAAAGGTGATCTAGCTGAGGTTGTTGTCAATGTATTCAAACCAATTCAGGAAAGATATTATCATTTAATGGAATCAACCGAGCTTGATCGAATCCTAGATGAAGGTGCTGAAAAGGCAAATCTTGTAGCAAGTAAAACACTTAAAAAGATGGAAAATGCCATGGGTTTAGGTCGTAAACGGAGATAATAAGAAAGCGGAAGGCACCTTGAGCTGGACAAGAAAAAAACCTGAGTAGGAGTTTTTTATACTCCTAAACTCAGGCTTTTTTAGTTCACCTTAGAACCATGTTCTATTTCCCATAGTTTCTCAAAAAACGGCTGTCCCTTTATAAGATTTTCACAAAAGTTTTCATGTCTTTTTGACCATCCATATTTCGTTTCCTCGAATAGCTGCTGCCACGCATTTTCAAAGTTCAACTCTTGTATGTCAGAATACCTTTCAGGACACCATTCTGTAAACCAATAACGAACTTCTGCCTCATTACTTGAGGAATGCAATTGGTCTAGAGCCATGAAGAGCAACTGCTTGAGCTGTCTTTCCTTCCGAGTTAAACCTGACATTAAGATGGGCTCAGGTGATAAAATATGAAAATCCTTTAAATCAGAGTTTTGCTGGAAATGAAATTTCTTTTCGTCATGTCCAGTAATCATTTCGTATACAAGTTGTTCTTGTCTTGGAATAAGTCTGCTTTTTCGGATTGGTATCGAATATCCAATGGTATCAACTGCCAAAATTCCGACTCCGTCAGTAACTACAAAACAATACTCTAGCTGAACACGCTCATGGTTCTTTCTTAAATACGCTTTTTGAAAAATTTCATCTAGAAGTTGTTGAGGTAATTCCGATAAATCATTTTCAATATAATTGAAGAGGACTGTTTCAACCTTTAACAAAGGGACTTGGTCTAATAATTCGACACCGTCATCTTTTCGCCATTCATGAAAGTGACATACATTATATCCGTTTTCTTCACCTTCAAACCAATTTACCCATACATCATGAAGATACAACATTGTACAACCCCTCACTTCAAGAAACTGTTTGTCAATCAGTATGGGCAGACGAAAGTTAATTTATTCCTTAAACTATATTTTGCTCCACATTCTATTATCAATGGCAGTTTTATCATATTTAAACCTAAAAAAAATAAAAAGTCTACCATTTTTTAGGTAGACTTTTTATCTTCTCGATTTTGGGTTGAAGGCATCTTTTAACCCTTCACCGATGAAGTTTATTGATAAGATGGTCATGGTAATGATTAAAGCTGGCGGTACCCAGATCCATAGTTTAAATTGAAGGACATCTGGCTCATTTGCTGAATTCAACATGTTCCCCCAACTAGGTATTTCTTGTGGTACACCGAACCCTAAATAACTTAATGCTGCTTCTACAACTATCATGGAAGCAAATGTTATGGTAGCCTGAACAATAATGGTTGAAAGTACATTTGGTAATAGGTGCTTTACGATTACTTTAGCTGGTGAGCAGCCAATTGATACCGCAGCAATTATATATTCATTTTCCTTCTCTGCGAGAATTTTACTTCGAACAATCCGGGCGATTCCCCCCCAGCTGAGCAAGCTGATTACGCCAATTAGTACCCATACACCTGAAACAATTCCAAAAAGAATCGCATTGATTACGATAACAAATACTAGAAAAGGAAAGTTTAATACAAAGTCAGTAAATCTCATTAATATATTGTCGACTGTTCCCCCAAAATACCCTGCAATTGAACCGACAATTGTTCCAAGTACGATTACAAAGAATGTACAGGACAATCCAACCAAAAGCGATATTCTGCCACCATAAAGGAGTCTTGTGAACACATCCCGACCACTTTTATCAGTTCCCAGCCAATGGTCAGCTGATGGCTTTAATCCCATTTCACTAATGTTAATTCTTGTAATATCTGCGGTAGTTATATATGGAGCTAGTAGTGATATGATCCCTACAATTGTTAAGAAGGTAAGACTTATCATTCCTAGCTTATTTTTCAAGAACTTCTTACGAGCTATTGCCCAAGGCGATAGACTTTTTTTCGGGGGCGTTGCCTTTAAATTTGTATTCTTCTGAGTTACAACTTCCATCGTATTTCCCCCCTTAATCCAACCTAATTCTCGGATCTACAACACCGTATAATAAATCAGCAATTAAATTACCTATCAGTGTTATGAATGAAAACATCATTGTTAACGTCATTAAAACAGGATAATCCCTTGTACTTACGGATTGTAGGAATAGTTGTCCAATTCCTGGATAAGTAAAGATTGTTTCAGTAATAATTGCACCGCTGATGATTGCTACAATATCAAATCCTAAAAAGGTAATAAGCGGAATAATGGAATTTCGTAAAATGTGTACATTGTAGATTTTTTTCTCCCGAGTACCTTTTGCTCTTGCAGTCCGGACAAAGTCTTTTCTACTGTTCTCGATAATATCGTTACGTAAAAACTGTGTATAACTTGCTGTACTTAAAAGACCTAATACAATTGCTGGTAATATAACATGGTGCATTCTACTTAAGTACCATTGAAGTGTTCCATCTTCAATCTGTATATCGACTGAACCATTTGATGGGAACCAGCCTAAGGTAAACGAAAAGAAATATATGGCAAAAACCCCTGCAATGAATGATGGAATAGCCAAACCGATATAGTTAAAACCAGCTATTAAATTATCACCAAGTGTATATGGCTTTCGGCCAGCAAATGTGCCCATTAGAAATGCGAGAATATAAGTAATTGTTATAGAGGTAAAACCTAACAAAAGTGTATTTGGAATTTTTTCCATAATTACATCTGCTACCGGAATTTTAAAGCGAGTTGACTTTCCAAAATCCCCTTCAACGAAGCCAGTGATCCAACGAAAATACTGTTGCGGTAATGGGTCATTATATCCCAATTTTTCACGCATTTCAGCAATATATTCGGGACTTGTATTTCTTGGATCGATTTCTCCACTGATACCATCCCCTGGCATTAACTTTGCTAAGGAAAACACTACAATGGAGATAAGGAATAACATTGGAACCATGGCCAATATTCTTCGAAATGCATACTTCAACATGTGCATTCTCCTTATCTATAAACTATGTTAAACTAGGTGTTTTTCTCATCTTGCGTTCAAATGGGAGAGACCTAGCAGAGATTGCCCTCTCTGAAAAGCCTCATCCCATTTGATTCACAAGATTAAGTTAAAATTAGTTATGCATTTAACATAGCCTAATGCCTGTTAGTCTGCTTTGATTATTTCTTAATCCACCATTCATTTGGACGGTTTGCTCCAGAAACATCATACTTAACACCTTGTACGCGCTTGTTAATTGCCATTGTTTCTTCTAGCTCAGCAATTGGTAGGATCGGAAGCTCATCCATGAAATGCTTCTGCCAATCAATGTAAAGGTTTTTACGCTTATCAGCATCTGTTCCAACTACACTCATATCAATCGCTTGATCAAGTAATTCGTCACTCTTTTCACTTACCCAGCGAGGGTAGTTCCAAAGTGCGTCAGATCTCCAAAGTGGTGATGGATCTGGATCAGAACCAGTTGACCAGCCACCGAAGAATACTTCCATTGACTTATCAGACTTTTCAAGCATATCATAGTAAAGGTTTGCATCAGTCATAGTAAGAGTTGATCTTAATCCAACTTCTTCCCAATATTGAGTCATTGCTTTAGCACGTGCTTCAAATGTTGGGTTTGATGTAGCATAGTGAGCAAAGTTTACAACGAATTCTTTTCCATTTGGATCTTCACGGAAACCATCTCCGTCAGTATCTTTGTAACCAGCTTCATCTAAGATTTCTTTCGCTTTTTCTGGGTTATACTCATAAGCTTCTAGGTCACTATCTGGAGCAGCAATCCAGTGATTTGTTGGAACTGGACGGTTTACTGGCTTACCTACACCATAGAAGAACGCTTTAACCCATTCTTCACGATTAATTGCATAGAACATTGCTTCACGAAGCTTTTTGTCCTGATATTTTGGTTCATCCATTACGTTTTTGCTTCCATCCCAGTTACCTAACTTAAATGCTACATAGTAGTAGCTTACGCCAGGGTATTGAATAGCTTCTACGTTATCAAGTGCAGAAACTTCATTGATAATACTTGGGTGGAAAGAAGTCATATCAAGTGTACCGTTTTTAAGTTCTCCAACTGTTAAAGTAGGATCAATCACTTTTAAGATTACTTTATCAAGATGCGGCTTACCACCAAAGTAATCATCAAAGCGCTCCATTTCTACAGACTCACCTGCAACAACTTTAGATACTTTAAATGGTCCTAAACCAACTGGCTTAGTACGAACTTGCTCAGAAGACATCATATCTTTAACCGCGACACCTTCGAATTCCTTACGTGACATAGCGTATGTCCAAAGGTTTTCTAAGTTGTTTACACGAGCTTTGTCAAAAGTGATTTGGATGTTGTAATCATCTACAACTTTAATACCAGAAATTGTATCATTTGTACCTTCTTTATAAGCTGGTACACCCTCTATGTTTTGTACGTTTGCATATCGCGGACCTTCATAGTCCTTATCAGCAAGTACCTTTAAAGCGAATTCCCAGTCTTGTACTGTTAATTCTTCACCATTGTGCCATTTAACACCTTGCTTGATTGTGAAGTCATAGACTTTGTTGTCTTCTGTCTTCCAAGAAGCGATATACGGTTGCGGCTGTAATTTTTCGTCAAAATCAATTAGGTTTTCGTCAAAGAAATCGATTACTTCAGCATCAGTTGCAGTTCCGTAGAAATTGATGTTGAATTTACCTTCAGGAGCTGAGTCTAGTGAATATATTAGAGTCCCGCCATCCTGTGGTTCATTTGTTGCTTGTTCTTCTCCTTTGTTACCTTCTTCTTCCTTTTCTGTACCTGCTTTTTCTCCACCGCTACATGCAGCTAAAAATGCAGATAGTACTAACATTAGTGCAGCTAGCCAGAGCATACTTCTCTTCTTCATTTGTTTTCCCCCCTATGAGAATTTTTTTTTTTTAATAAAGGTGGCAAGCGACTCTGTGAGAGGGCTTCACCTCCTTTAAAACCGGCTTTGACTTCGAACATTCGTCCATCGCCACTGGGCACCGCGGATGAAACGGGCATCCAATTGGCGGATTCATTGGACTAGGCACATCACCTTTTAAGATGATCCGCTCCTTCTTTTTTCTTGGGTCTGGAGAAGGAATCGCAGAAATTAACGCCTGTGTATATGGGTGGAGAGGTTCGGCATACATACTATCTTTATCCGCAACCTCTACCATGTTTCCTAAATACATTACACCGATTCGGTCACTCATGTGTTTAACAACACTTAAGTCGTGAGCGATGAAAAGGAATGTTAAATCAAATTCGCCTTGTAAATCTTTTAAAAGATTCAACACTTGAGATTGAACCGATACATCTAGTGCAGAAACTGGTTCATCAGCTATGATTAACTTTGGTCTTAACGCAAGGGCTCTTGCAATACCAATCCTCTGACGTTGACCACCTGAGAATTCATGTGCATATTTATAATAGACATCCTCTGGAAGTCCTACTTTTCCTAGCAAATCCATAACTTCTATCTTTAATTCAGCTTTACTCTTTTTCTCAAAGTTATAGATAGGTTCAGCAATGATATCACCTACCATTTGCATTGGATTAAGGGAGGCATAAGGATCCTGGAATACCATTTGCAAGTCTCTCCGAATCTCGCGGAGTGATTTTCCTGTCACTTTCGTGATATCTTTACCATCAAAGATGATTTTTCCTTCAGTAGGTTTTAATAGTCGCAGAATAGTTCTGCCAGCAGTTGATTTACCGCAGCCAGACTCTCCAACAAGTCCAAGAGTTTCCCCTTTTTTTATTTCAAAGGATATATTATCAACCGCTTTCACATTTCCAATCGTCCGTCTAAAGAATCCACCCTTAACGGGATAATAGGTTTTTAAATTCTTTATTTCTAGTAGATTTTCCACCTGTGAGGTTGGCGGCGTATTCTTATGTAATGTTTTCGTGCTCATTTCCTCACTCCTTCTCTCTGTCTACTAGTCTCAAAAAGTAAACAGGCTACCTCATGCCCCTGTTCTACTTCTCTTAGCAAAGGGGTTTCAGTTAGACATTCTGGCATTGAGCTAGGACAGCGGTGAGCAAAACGACAGCCCACCGTTGGCATATTTGTAAGAGATGGTACGATTCCTTGTATGGTGCTTAGTCTTTCCTCTTCTTCATCCATTTTTGGAATGGCACCTAATAGAAGAGTTGTATACGGATGCTTTGGATTATAAAAGAGCGTATCAACATCTGTCCGTTCTACTATTCTACCAGCATACATTACGATTACTTCATCACACATTTCAGCTACAACACCAAGGTCGTGAGTAATGAGAATAACAGACATATCATTTACTTCTTGTATTTCCTTTAACAACTCTAGTATTTGGGCTTGGACCGTAACATCCAGTGCAGTTGTTGGCTCGTCAGCGATTAGCAGCTTCGGCTGATTTGCAATTGCCATAGCGATCATAACCCTTTGCCTCATGCCGCCCGATAATTGGTGTGGATACTCATCGACAATTTTCTCCGGCCTAGAAATACCTACACTTTTTAATAAAGCTACACTCTTTAAGCGGGCTTCACTCTTTGAAATTTTTGTGTGATTAAAAAGAACTTCTTGTAGTTGATAGCCAATAGAAAATACTGGGTTTAATGATGTCATCGGCTCTTGGAAAATCATAGAAATATCTTTACCACGAATACTATTAATCTGATTTTCAGACATTTTTTCGAGATTAATTCCATCGAAAATGATTTCACCTGATTTTATTTTCCCTATTCCTTTAGGTAACAATTGCATAATTGATAGGCTCATAACAGATTTACCACAACCTGATTCACCGACAACACCAACAATTTGGCGTGGTTTAACTTTAAAGGAAACTTTATCAACTGCATTATAATCGTTACCATCTATATCAAACGCGGTTTCTAAGTTTCTCACCTCGAGCAATGGTGCCTCTTTGAGTAATGACTTTTTTGTGCTCATTGTACACCTTCTTACTTTTTAAATTATTCTGTAAATTCCTTATATTTAAATAGAATTTTATTACAGGATTATTACATTTGCAATACTTTTTTAAAAACTTAGAATATTTCGTTTTCAAAATATAAAGAAAAACCCTTACTAATCAGGGTTTTCCCTTGAAAATTCAATAAGTTCTACAATATATTTTTTTGAAGGAGTAGTAAAAGATAGTTTTGTGGAATAACTATTTGTTTGATAGTATCTCTCAACAATCTTATAACCTGCTGAATATCCAAGCATGTTGGGGATACCCCCGCCGCCATACAGAAGTTCATCATGTTCTCTTTCCATTTTCTTCTTTCCTAAATTGTCTTTCAAATATTTCTCCATGAAGTACTGAATGTCAGATTCACTGTACATCGTGCACCAATTTGCGAGATACTGCCTTCCACAGTTTACCAATACAGCATATTCAGCCAGGCCTTCTATTATGATTGAATCGAGCAAAGTATAGTCTTCAAAACTTTTATTCTGCATATTTAATCTGCAAACATGATGATATTCATGAACAAACAGCGACTCAACATCTTGAGGTGCCACCTTGTCTGATAGGAAAAGAAACAACTTATCAGGAAATGATACCCCTCCTTTTAATCTTTCACCTCGTGAAAATAAACCACTTGACTGGTAAGTCGGGAAAATATAAATTGGAATATTAGGACCATCCCATTTTTTTTTATAATTTTGATATATTTTCTCTACACACTCCCATGTATCCTTTTCCTTCAAACCCTCATAAACTCCTCTTGTTCCCTTTGTTGGTTTATACATGCCAAACTTTGTTAAAATTCGATAAATGCCAACAGCATCATGCCCTTTAAAATTTGGCTCAAGTTTCTCACAAATTTTTACTGGATGGTCGATATCCTCCTCTAGCCACCTATCTGTCCGAATTACACTCATACTCTCACTCCATATTCTTTTCCATATTTTATGAAGGAAGGAAGGAGATGTTCATATATATACAGCCATAAAAAAACTGACCAGGAAACCTGGTCAGTTTTTTTAATTCTGATATTTTCTAAATACGATGGTTGCATTATGACCGCCAAATCCTAATGAATTACTCAAGGCCGCTTTGATTTCTTTGGAACGGGCTTTATTCGGTACATAATCTAAATCACATTCAGGGTCTGGTGTTTCATAATTGATGGTTGGAGGAAGAATGCTATCTCTGATTGCCAATACGGTAAAGATTGCTTCTACACCGCCAGCCGCTCCAAGAAGGTGGCCTGTCATCGATTTAGTCGAACTTATCGCCAGTTTGTAAGCATAATCTCCAAAGACTTCTTTTACAGCTAATGTTTCAAATTTATCGTTATACTCAGTACTTGTTCCATGCGCATTAATATAATCAATTTCTTCAGGAGTTAAACTTCCATCTTGTATAGCCATTTTCATTGCTCGGGCTCCGCCTTCACCTGCAGGAGCAGGAGCTGTTATGTGGTAGGCATCGCCCGTAGCACCATAACCAACTATTTCTGCATAAATCTTAGCACCACGTGCTAAAGCATGTTCTAATTCTTCAAGAACCACAATACCTGCACCTTCTCCCATGACAAAGCCATCGCGATTTTTATCGAATGGTCTACTGGCTGTTGCTGGGTCTGGATTAGAGGAAAGAGCAGTATTTGCACAGAAACCTGCAACAGACATTTTTGTTATTGGCGCTTCTGCTCCACCTGTTATCATGGCATCAGCATCTCCGCGCTGGATCACTTTGAACGCATCACCAATTGAATTGGTTCCGGTTGCACAAGCCGTTACTGTACAAGAATTGAAGCCCTTAGCCCCTAGCGTTATAGAAACTTGCCCGGTCGCCATATCTGGAATCAACATTGGAACAAAGAAAGGACTCACTCGTCGGTAGCCTCTTTTTTGAAAAATCTCATACTGTTGTTCAAATGTCTCCATGCCACCAATACCAGAGCCAATCCAAACACCAATGCGCTCTGCGTTCTCTTCGTTTATCGTTAATTCAGCATCCTTTACTGCCATTAATGCACCCGCAACGGCATATTGAGTAAAACGATCCATCTTCCTAGCTTCTTTTTTTTCTATGAACACTTCAGGATCAAAATCGTTTATCTGTGCAGCAACCTTCGCTGGGTACTCATCTGCATTTACTCTTGTTAAAGGTCCAACTCCCGACTTACCCTCAAGAATGGATCTCCAAGTCGTTTCAACATCATTCCCAAGCGGTGTTACTGCCCCGAGGCCAGTCACCACAACCCTGCGCTTTTCCATATGAGACATCTCCTTTATTCTTTACCAGATAACTTATCAATAATCTATGGTGGGTCTCTTATTAATTATTTTCCCCATCTCATCGCGATTGCACCCCAGGTTAAGCCTCCACCAAATCCTACCATTACAATAACATCATCATCCTTAATTTTTCCGGCCTCTAATTCTTCTACAATTGAAATTGGTATCGAGGCAGCAGATGTATTGCCATATTTGTGGACGGTTTTCGACATTTTTTCTTCAGGCAATTCCAGCCTTTGCCTTGATGCTTCCATAATCCGAATATTAGCTTGATGTGGAATGAGGAAATCAACATCTTCTTTCGTTAACCCCGCCTTTTCTAGCACATTGATACAACTTTCACCCATTTGTCTCACTGCAAATTTAAATACCTCGCGGCCGTTCATAATAATAAATTCTTCCTGATAGAGATGTTTTGCTCCAGTACCGTCTGCTCCTAGTTCAAAGGAGAGTATACCTCTATTTTCAGAAACTGGACCTAAGACGACTGCGCCTGCACCATCACCAAATAAAACAGCGGTATTTCTGTCCTCCCAGTTGGTAATTTTCGAGAGTTTTTCCACTCCTACTATTAGTACATGCTTATAAGCATTGGTTTCAATAAATTGCTTACCCGTAATAATCCCATACATAAAGCCCGCACATGCGGCGCTAACATCCATTGCAGCAGCCTTTTTTGCCCCAAGGCGTTCTTGAAGCATACAAGCCACTGATGGAAATGGCTGATCAGGTGTTACTGTGGCTACCAGAATTAAATCAATTTCATCTGCTGAAACACCAGCATCCTCTATTGCCTTTTTAGCTGCAGCAAATCCCATATCGGAAGTACTAGTATTTTCATCCGCTATCCGTCTTTCCTCAATACCTGTTCTGGTTCTTATCCATTCATCTGAAGTATCCATTATTTTCTCTAAATCTGCGTTAGTCACGATTTTTTCTGGTAGGTACCTGCCAATTCCAATAATACCAGCTTGCATGGAGCCATCTCCTTATATATTCCTTTTTTATTATCAATTATTATGACTTGGTACTAATATTATCAAATAACTGCTAATTTTAGCAACTATTAAATACAGCCATATCCCAAACCAAATTGACATGATTTACATACCTTATACAAAGAAAAGGATATTTAGGAGGATAGCTTTATGGATGAAGACAAGCAAGAAGACCTGCAAAATAACGAGGATAGTTTTATAAATGAAGACCTGCAAAATAACGAGGATAGCTTTATGGATGAAGGCCTGCAAAATAACGAGGTTCTTCCTGAAGATCGTTTTGCGCGGTTCATGTTTGGAGAAAAAAGAGAGCACCGCTCCCAACAACAAACACCAACACACAATCAGTCATCTATAGATTATGGGACTTTACTAGAAAATATAGACATACTTATGGAATCTGCCCAAAATTTAAAGCCCGTATTTAAAAAAATATACCCTTTTATAGAACAATTTTGGAAAAAGAAATGAGCTGTAACCTTGGCAGCTCATTTCTTTTGTTTCATTCATTCCTTTAGCTTTGAGTAGTTGCCTTTTTAGCGTCTTCAAATCCAAGTTCATAAGCTTCTTGCATAACCTTCGTAAAAAGATTCATAAATGGCTCTATTGCTTCCATTGATAATTCCATTCCTGATTTTTCAAACTGCTCTTTAGCTTCAGGTAAATATTTCATAGCTATTTGTAAGAATTGCAACGACTTATCTTGATTCATATGTAACTCCTTTAAGAAATAAATTTGCCTAGCTGGTAGTATTGTCTTTTTAGCATATCCAATATTATACACGATATATGCGATTTGTATGATTTACTTGTTCTAAGAGTGCATCAGAATACAGAGTTTCTTGCTTTACTATTATTCTGGTATGTGATTTCGTGAAATCTTGACTTTTTTGGACGTTTAGAAAACGACCTTCGATCTTTAAGAACTCTGCACACAAGGTCCATTGGTTTTCTTTACCGCTTTCAAGTAGGTAGCTCCCCTGCTTTTTACTTTCCAATATCTCCATAATTGAGTCTACTGTATCATTAACAAACAGAGCATCTCTGGTTTCTTCTCTAATTCCACCAAAATCTGTATTCCTATTCAATTTTGATATGATTGAATGTTGAAAAACAAAGGTTGAAGGCTGCCATGGGCCATAAACAGTTGGCAAATATATATATTGTATGTTCGAATTCAGTCCCTTTAAGATATTTAGGAAATTTCGCATCTCAACTTCCACTGGTGAAGAAAGTTCGGTTGAAAGTAATTGGCTTGGAATGAGTAATGCAAGCATTCCAGACATATCTTTACTCTTTTTAAGATGTTTCATAATTGGTTCCATTACTGAATTCTCTTGGATTATTCTTTCGTTGTTAGTCATATAAAGATCGTATAAAGACATTAATGTAATTGCTCCGTACTCTGGGGGATTATTCACCCAAGCTTCTAAGGAACACTCCTTAAAATTCGCATTACGCCCTATCTCCAATTTCATATCTTCTGTATAATCACTTTTATTTTCTCCATTTTCTATTTTAATCCCTCTTACTTCTATACCTTTGTTTAGCATTGTTTTACAGACATGAAAGCTAACAAAACCAAAAACATTTATGATGACAACCTTGTCCATTAATGAATAAACCTCCCCTATCGTCCTATAGTGCATCCTATGCGGTATTAGGAAGAATTATTAGTTTTAAGGGAAGGCTCTTACTTAAAGGTCGTGTTCATTATTCTTAAAAAATTGATTAATCATATATCCCAGTTGAGGCTTTTTTTCCGAGACAATAAAGGTTGGGCTTAGATTTGTGGTGCCCAATAATTGCTGTAGCTGTTTAGATTGTTTGTATGATTTACCCCCGGATAAAACATGGATAATTTTTATTGGAATCTCAGAATCAAGCTTAATATTATTGTCAGCCTGAACAAGCTGGTTTTCAAGCTTTTCCTGATCCATTTTATATGCTGACGTAAGTTCTCTAATCAGCTTCTTATAAAAGAATTTATGTTCCTTTTCTTGTTCGATATGCTTCTTTAAGGATAGCACCGGGTTTACTAAGACGACTGACCTTAGCTGGCCATTCATTTTTTCAAGAAGTTTTACCGCTACAAGCGCCCCCATCCCTTCAGCTAATATATGGATTTTATTATTTAAGATTTCACTTCTGATTACTCTCTGATATAACCTTTGTGCCAATTCTACAGCATTTTCACTACCCCAATTTCTCCCATATAAGTTCGAGGAAAAAGTTATATACCCTGCATCTTTAAATTGGTTGATAATGGCCAGCTTCCCTTCATTTTGTGACCAAAAGCACTTATTTTCATCCACAAAATGTCGTTCATCTCCAATAATTAAGATTCCAAACCCGGTTGGTTTTTCTGGGTAATGAATGATATTCCATTGGGAATCCATCTGAAAATTACGGTTTTCCATCGCTAAATCTCCTTTTACATATTTCCTCAAACTATTGTATGTGAGTTCACATAAGTTGAAAGGGATTTAGCCTAGTTCATGGTTCACTATTTTTGCTTTAAGAAGTTTTCTATACAAAGAGCAATAAATGTCTAATTTTCTGTTTTTAAATTTGATAGCGTATGGTAATATGATAAGAGATGTAAAATAGGGTTAGAGGTGAATACGATGAGATATTTTTGGACTTTTTTCTGGACGTTCCTTTTAGTGCAGATGCTTTCATATGTTGTGAGTTCAATGACAGAAGGTGGAGTATTTAATTTTATGTCAGGTGCGATTGTTTCGATTGGTGTAACCGTTTTAATTATTATCGCTTCTGCTGTAATTCCTAATGAACCGGCTGAAAAACATTAAATTTATTTAAAAAGGTCATCCTTTTCCAAGGATGACCTTTTTTTGTTATAGCTTAATTAGATATTGTTAATGTTAATTCATCATTTTCAGTTGTTACATGAACTGTTGAATGCTCATGTACTTTACCTGCAATAATTTCCCTTGCAAGTTTTGTTTCGAGATTTCTTTGAATAAACCTTTTTAATGGTCTTGCTCCATAAATGGGATCAAAACCGTTAACTGCGATAAACTCTTTTGCTGTATTACTAATTTCTAAATTTATATGTTGTTCTTCAATTCTTTTCTGTAAATCACTCATCATTTTAACTACAATATTTTTAATTTCTGCCAGCGATAACGGTTTAAAAAGGATGGTTTCATCCACTCTGTTTAAGAATTCCGGACGAAAATGGGATTTTAGTTGACTTAAAACTCTTTCTCTAGTCGATTCCGAAATTTCATTTGCATTGTCACTTCGTTCGAGTAAATACTGAGAGCCAATGTTAGAAGTCATAATAATTACTGTGTTTTTGAAATCAACCACTCTACCCTGAGAATCAGTAATCCTTCCATCATCTAATGCTTGCAATAAAATATTGAATACTTCCGGATGGGCTTTTTCAATTTCATCCATTAGAATGACTGAATACGGTCTCCTTCGAACAGCCTCTGTTAGTTGTCCTCCTTCCTCATAGCCAACATAACCCGGCGGTGCGCCAATCAACCTTGAAACAGCATGCTTTTCCATATATTCAGACATATCGATACGGATAATATGCTCCTCGCTATCGAATAACGATTCTGCTAAGGCCTTGGCTAGTTCTGTTTTTCCTACACCAGTAGGTCCTAAAAAGAGGAATGAACCTATAGGTCTATTTGGGTCTTTAATACCCGCCCTTGCTCGCAAAACAGCATCTGCAACCAGTTGAACCGCCTCGTTTTGACCAATAACCCGTTCATGCAGCAACAATTCTAATCTTAACAGCTTTTCTCGCTCACCCTCTACAAGTTTTGACAGCGGAATCCCTGTCCACCTTGAGATAATATTAGAAATTTCATCTCCCGTAACCTCTTCTCGTAAAAGGCGTACGCTGTTTGCTGCTGTTAATTCCAGCTCCTTTAACTCTTTTTCAGCTATCGGGATTTGACCGTGGCGGAGCTCTGCAGCACGATTTAAATCATACTTATCCTCTGCTTGCTGTAGTTCCCTTTTCAGTCTTTCAATTAGTTCTCTTTTTTCCTGCAATCTTTGGATATCCTGCTTTTCATTTAACCACTGGGCTTTCATTTTATTAGCTTGACTTTTGAGCTCCGCCAGTTCTTTAAGCAGCGAATCAAGCCGCTGTTTACTTGGATCATCCTGCTCTTTTCTTAAAGCAGCCTCTTCAATTTCAAGCTGCATTACTCTCCTCGATACCTCGTCTAGTTCAGTAGGCATTGAATCAATTTCAGTTCGGATAAGGGCACATGCTTCATCAATTAAATCGATTGCCTTATCTGGTAAAAACCGATCGGTTATATATCGGTCAGATAAAGTCGCAGCCGCTACAAGAGCATGATCATGTATTTTTACACCATGATGCACTTCAAACCTTTCTTTTAAGCCACGTAATATCGAAACTGTATCCTCAACATTAGGCTCTTGGACAAGTACTTGTTGAAATCTCCGTTCAAGTGCTGGATCCTTTTCGATATATTTCCTGTGCTCATCCAGCGTTGTGGCACCAATACAATGCAGCTCTCCCCGTGCTAGCATAGGTTTTAACATATTACCTGCATCCATTGCTCCCTCAGTCTTGCCAGCTCCCACAATGGTGTGTAATTCATCTATAAATAATAAAATTTGACCCTCGCTTTTTTTCACCTCATTTAAAACGGCTTTTAACCTTTCCTCAAACTCTCCCCTGAATTTGGCACCAGCTATTAAAGCACTCATATCCAGTGAGAAAATGGTCTTATCTTTTAATCCCTCAGGTACATCTCTTCTTACTATTCGTTGTGCAAGACCCTCAACAATTGCCGTTTTACCTACGCCTGGTTCCCCAATTAATACTGGATTATTTTTAGTCTTCCTCGATAAAATTCTAATTACGTGCCGTATTTCTGCATCTCTGCCAATGACAGGATCTAATTTATCTGACTTTGCGTCTTTCACTAAATCCCTTCCGTATTTATTTAGGGCATCGTAAACAGCTTCAGGATTCTGTGTCGTCACTCTTTGATTCCCCCTTATATCTTTAATTGCCTTCAATAGCTGTTCAGCCGTTATTCCACTATTTTTTAAAACTTTGCTTATTTCCGAATCTGCTGCGAATGAAGCAGCTAATAACATATGCTCTACAGATAGATAATCATCCGAAAATTTAGCCGCAAACTCTTCCGCACGAACAAAGAGCTGCTGAAGCTTTAAAGTAATATATAATTTTCCATGCTCAGCACCACTCCCAGTAACCTGGGGCTTTTTAGCTAATACATCTGATAAGACCTTTTCAACCTGATTGGCAGGTAACCCTGACCTTTCAAAGATGGCCCCTATTAGGCTATCCGATTGTTGAAGCAGTGTAACAAACAAATGTGATTCATCTACCTCTTGATGATTATGTTTTATCGCCAAAGACTGGGCATCTAGTATGCCCTGTTGCAGATGCTCTGTCATTCGATTTAAATCCATCTACATCACTCCATTTGACCTTTTTTGACCTATTATTTATTATTATAAACGAACTGAATCATTATGTAAAAAATGTTTAGAAAAACTAAGGCATTCGCCATGTCCTTAAGGTGAATGCCTTAGTTTTTTTATGCATAAGGAAAGTATAATTTTGAACATTGTTAGCCAAATAAAAAGCCATCCAAATGGATGACTTTTCCTATTCTTGGTCTTTGTGTTTGTAGCTCCAAATACGGTTATGGTTTGAATTTTCCGGAAAAGGATCTCCAGCTTTTAACCTTATCCTCTTAGGGTGCATGACATTGGAACCTGTCTCACCTATTTCTACATAAACACCGTTATTTGGTGCCTTTTGCCCTGCTTTAAACTGTTTATTTTGCCCCATATCTTTTCCTCCTTTTCAAAGTACAGTAGTATTATTTCCTTAACAACTAACTACATGATAGGAATTTCCTGCAAACTTTTTGTTGGTAAATAAATTCAACAATTTTTCCAATCCTACTGTATTTATTTTTTGACGATTGTATGAACTTATTACACAAATATTGATTTATAATCTTTGTAAACAATATAATTATAGTAATATCTAGTAAATGAAACCTTTGACTGTCATTTATTAAATCAAATCTGCGATTGATTTCGCCCCTTTAAAGGTGGTTATTAGCATGCAGTCAGTTAAGGAAATACCTGCAAAATTAACACAACTATTTGAAACTGTTCACCATATTAAGAAGGTCGAAAAAGGGACCTTTCTATTTCAAGAAGGTTCGGCAGCAGAAGAACTATTTATCGTCCAAAGCGGAATCATTCAAATCAGTAAAATTATTCCTGATGGACGCGAGCTTACCTTAAGAATGTGTTCAAAAGGTGACTTTATTGGGGAATTAGATTTATTTTCTCCTAATCCTCGTTACTTATTAAGTGCTCGTTTGGTTGAAAGTGGAGAAGTTGCTGTAATAATGAGAGATGTCTTAGAGGAAAAACTGGCGCAAAACCTTGCGATCTCTTTAGAATTTATAAAATGGATGAGTCAGCAATATCGAAAAACCCAAACAAAATTCCGCGACTTGGTACTTCATGGAAAAAAAGGCGCTTTATATTCCACTCTTATTAGAATTACAAACAGTTATGGAATTAAAACCAATCAGGGAGTCCTGATTGAATTACCCTTAACAAACCAAGAGCTGGCGAATTTCTGTGGAACTTCACGTGAGGTAGTCAATCGATTATTAAGTGATTTGCGAAAAAACGGTATTATTTCAATTGATAAAGGTTCCATTACCATCCATGACCTAGAGTATTTAAAGATGGAAATTGATTGTGAAGAATGCCCAACAGAAATATGCAAAATTGACTAACAGCATTGATCATACAACAAAAAAATCGGTCGAGTACGACCGACAGATTGTCGAGAAAGGGTAGTTTTCTCGGCAATTTTTCATTTTGTTTGATTTAAAAAATTGATTGTTTTTGATTTAATTGCCTATGCACCAAGGCCTGTTGATTTCCCCTCCAGGTGCTTCGCTTTCCGCGGGCGTGCCGGGGAGCCTCCTCGTCGCTACGCTGAGGGCACTGAAAAAGTCCTTTGTTTTGAGGCAGTTGAAGGTTGATTTTATCAACCCTTCAACTGCTTTTTATTTTATAATTAAGGTAACAAGACTTTAAAGGTGGTACCGAAATGATTTCCTTTCAAGATTCATTCAATCTTAGCCCATATATAGGAATTTATGATCTCATTGTTCCAAAAGATAAT